>DYDA01000034.1 GCA_020718105.1 Micavibrio sp.
AGGCGCGGCTTATGCTTCCGTTGCATCATCCCAGATTCAAATGTTGCCGCCTTGGCAGGATGCCACAAGTACTCTCTGTGCACCTGTTGGGGGTAATAAGGTTCTAACATGGGATGGCATGAACACGATTAAATGCAGAACAGGCCTTGTGGTTGATGATAGTGGCAATGTCGGCATTGGAACGGCATCGCCTGCGGCGAAACTTCATGTTCAAAATTCATCAAATTATGGAATCATAGTTCTTGGTGGCAATGCGGCTGGAAATGGAAACGTGATAACACATGAATCAGATGGGTCATTCGGAATTTGGAATACGCCTGTTGGTTCAGGATCTCGTCTTTTATCGATTACTTCTGTTGGTATGGGTGTAGCGGGCAGCGTGAAGCTTGCCAATGATGCGGCGGCTTGTTCGGCAGCAAAAGAGGGCACGCAGCGATATAATAGCAGCGTCAAAAAGATGGAATTTTGTAACGGCACAGCATGGGCGGCCTTTGCAACCGAAGGTTCTGTGGTGGGGGGGCTCTATACATTGGGGGCGAACTGCAACGATGCTGCTTGCCGCTATCCTAATCCTGTAACGGGGACTTGCACCTGTCCTTCCGGTTTTCATGCAACGAAAATATGGGAGTTTAAATCGACTGACGGAACATATGCCGATGGTAATGCGACATGCATTGCCAACCATACTGTGCACTATGTTACAATCCACGAATGTACGAAATAAGGGGTAGATAGCCTAAACCAGTTCAAGCGATGGCATTAAAATCACCCTCCCCGCAAGGGGAGGGTGATTTGTTAATATGAGTTCGAAGTCCTATAATAGATATCTTGCATAACCCATTCTCTGTCATTCCCGCGCCCTCGTCCCGCCGCTTTTGCGGCGGGCGAAAGGGCAAGGCGGGGATCTAGGGGGCTGGGCGATAAACTTAGGTGTTGAACCTCCTGGATGCCCGCCCCCTCTTTTCGCCCGCCGCAAAAGCGGCGGGACGAGGGCGCGGGGATGACATGGGTTCTAAAGGTTATGCAAGAGGCTTAATCTCTCCTGAATTTTCAATTTTCAAATTGACTTCTATTTTTATTCATTCTATGCCACGGCAGCGCTGTGTGCCTACGTTTAAGGTGGGCATCGTCGCGAGGTCTTTTTAACGCATGCAATAAGGCCTTTGCCTGTATAAACCAACTTGCTCGTACTTCATAACGATGGATCCCTTCATGTCTTTGACAATGGCTCAGCTGGCGGTGTTTTTAACCCTCCTGTCTTCGGTTGCGGCGCTCGTTTTCGTGAAAAAGCCTCGTTTCATGATCAATGTGTCGTTCTTTTTGCTTGGTCTCTCCGGCCTTGTCGCGGTCAGTGCCGGTGGCATGGCCTTGCTGGGCAATCAGGTTGAGCAAACCATTCTTCCGGTAGGGCTGCCTTGGCTGCATGTTTGTTTGCATATTGATGCTCTTGCGGCCTTCTTTCTTTTTATTGTCGGCTTTGTCACCTTTGTCGCGTCTTGTTATGGGCCTTCCTATATCAGTCGTCATGCTGACGATGGCGCGCATGCCGTTAGCACACTGACCTTTTTTACGGGTCTTTTTGTCGCGGGCATGTACCTTGTTTTGCTGGCGGCGGATGCTTTTTCCTTTATGATCGCATGGGAATTGATGTCGGTCGCAAGCTATTTCCTTGTGGCGTATCAGCATGACAGGGCGGAAAATCGCAGCGCTGCCTTTATCTATCTTCTTATGGCTGTTGTTGGCGGCGCGTTTATCCTTCTCGCTTACGGTGTTTTGGCGGCCTTTGGCGATGGGTTTAGCTTTGTCTCTATGGCAAAGGCGCACCTCAGCCCCACGTGGGCCACGATCGCTTTTGCCCTTGCCTTTATCGGCTTTGGCCTTAAGGCGGGTATTGTTCCCTTGCATGTTTGGTTGCCACAGGCTCACCCCGTAGCGCCTTCGCATATCTCGGCCTTGATGTCGGGTGTTATGCTTAAGGTTGCGGTTTATGGGTTTATCCGCTTTGTTTATGACCTTCTGGGCGGCGTTCAGTGGCAGTGGGGCGTTTTGGTGCTTCTGGTTGGCGCGATTTCTGCTCTTATGGGCGTTTTGTATGCGCTTATGCAGCACGATCTTAAGCGCTTGCTGGCCTATCATAGCGTTGAAAACATCGGGATCATTTATATCGGCCTTGGGCTTTCCATGATTTTCGCGGCCACGGATCACAAGGAAGTTGCTGCGATTGCTTTGGTGGCCGCTCTTTATCATTGCCTCAACCATGCCTTGTTTAAGAGCCTGCTCTTTTTGGGGGCGGGCGCTGTTTTGGAACAAAGCGGCCAGCACAATATGGAACATATGGGGGGCCTTATCAAAAAGATGCCCGTCACGGCCGCGTGCTTTTTGATCGGTTGCGTCAGTATTTGCGCGTTGCCGCCCTTTAATGGGTTTGTTTCTGAGTGGCTGATTTATCAAGCCGCTTTGCAAGGCACGGTTTTGAAAAACGGTATCCTAGGCACAGCGCTTCCCATTACCTCTGCCATGTTGGCGCTTACGGGCGCTTTGGCGATTGCTTGCTTTGTGAAGGTTTATGGGGTTGTTTTTCTGGGGCTGCCACGCACCGAGAAAATTGAGGAAGCCCATGAAGTGCCTCGCGGTATGCAATTTTCTCAAATCGTTTTGGCCATCAGCTGCTTGGTTTTTGGTATCTTTCCGACATGGACGGCGAACGTGCTCAACGTCATCCCGCAAAAACTACTGGGCGCAGGGTTCGCAGGAGTCAACGGCGAGAGCTGGTTGTGGTTGACGCCGATTAACACACAGACAGCCTCCTATGGCGCGTTGCCCGTTCTGATCGGCCTTTTGGTCAGCTGGGTTGTTGTGTACTTCTTCCTTCATCCACCGACACGCGACAACAGCATTCGCATTGCGCCAGCGTGGGATTGTGGGTTCGGGCCTTTAAACGCTCGCATGCAATATACGGCCACCTCTTTTGCTATGCCCATTCGCAAAATCTTCTCCTTTGCATGGCACGTTTCAGAAAAAGTAGAACCGGCGCGTATAGGGAAGGGACCTCACTATTTCCTTCATGTCAGTGATTGGGTTTGGATGTACGTCTATGCGCCTATTGGTAAGATTATCCATAAAGTCGCCGAACGTACGGCGCGCATTCAAGGGGGCGATCTCCGGATTTACCTCTGTTATTCCTTCTTTACCTTACTCTTTTTGCTGTGGGTGATCGTATGACGGGCTGGCTCTTTGCGCTTGTTCAAACGCTTTGCGTTGTTCTTTTTGCTCCCTTTTTGGCCGGTTGGGTCAAATGGATAAAATGTAAGTTGCAAAACAGGCAGGGGCCTGCGCCGTGGCAACCCTATCGGGATTTGTGGCGTCTATCCAAAAAGCAAGTTGTGCTGGCGGATGTGGCTTCACCTATTTTTAGGGCTGCGCCTTATATTGTTTTCGGGGCAACCGTTGTGGCGGCGTCTGTTCTGCCTATCGTCTCAACACAATTGCCAACAGCGGCTTTGGCGGACGTTATTGTGTTGGTCGGTATTTTTGCTTTAACGCGCTTTTTCCTCGCCCTTGCGGGCATGGATGTCGGCACGTCTTTTGGCGGCATGGGATCTTCGCGTGAAGTGACACTCTCTTCTCTTGCTGAGCCTGCTCTTTTGATGACGTTTTTTACGTTGGCGATGACGGTATCCAGCACCAATCTGTCTTCGGCGGTGGCCTATCTCTCGCAGGCTCATTTCACCTTGGCGCCATCGCTGATCTTTTCCTTTATGGCGCTTCTTTTGGTTGCTGTAGCGGAAACGGGGCGCATTCCTATCGATAACCCTGCCACGCATCTTGAGCTGACAATGATTCATGAGGCTATGATCCTTGAATACAGCGGACGCCACCTTCTTCTGATGGAGTGGGCCGCTATGCTCAAGCTCACGCTCTATTCGATTTTAATCGTCAATCTGATTGTTCCGTGGGGTATCTCCTTGACGCTAGAGCCGCAGGCCATTGCATTGGCGACGGTGTCCGTTCTTGGCAAGTTGCTGGTTCTGGGCGTTTTACTGGCGGTGTCGGAAACATCACAAGCAAAGATGCGTTTGTTCCGTGCTCCCCAATATCTTGGCATGGCCTTCATTCTTTCCCTGCTGGGGATGATGAGCCACATTATTCTAGAGGTTCGATAACATGCTTATAGCCTCCCTCTCTATGCCGGAACAGGTCACGCTTACGTTGTCGGCGCTGATCTTGCTTTCTTCCTTTCTTCTGTTGGCGCAGGTGCGCGTTGATAGTTTGATCAACACCTTTGCCTTGCAAGGCTTGCTGTTGTTTTTCGCGACGCTCGCCATCGCTTTTATATCGGGAAAATACGATCTCCTGATTTCGGCAGCGTTGACGCTTGGCCTTAAGGTTATTTTTATCCCGATACTGCTGCGCAGGTTGGTCGTTCAGTTGGATATTCATCGCGAGGTTGAGGTTCTTGTCAAGCCTTCCTTGGTTATGCTTTTTGGTGGCGGCCTTGTTTTGTTCAGCTACTATGTCTCACTGCCTATTACCGAGCTGTCGCTTCTGTCCACGCGCAACACGATTGCCATTTCTTTGGCCGTTGTGTTGATTGGCATGTTGATGATTATCTCAAGGCGCAAGGCTGTCTCGCAGGTCATCGGCTTTATGTCGATGGAAAACGGCCTTTTCTTCGCCGCTGTTGTGTCCACGTTCGGGATGCCGATGGTTGTTGAACTGGGGATTGCCTTTGATGTGTTGGTGGCCGTTATCCTCTTCGGTGTTTTCTTTTTCCACATTCGCACTGAAATCGGCAGCCTTGATACAGATCGCCTAAATCGTTTAAACGAGGTCGATAAATGATTGCTCTTTATGCCACACTTTTTTTTCCCTTTGCCGGTGCGCTGCTCCTTGGCTTAATCGGTCATTGGAAATCGGCCAAGCACGTGAACATAGTTTTCTGCGTGGGGGCGTTTATTGCCGCCGGTATGTTGGCTTTGGATGTTTTCTCTAATGGCCCCATCTTGTCTGATGGCAAGCTTTTTTACATCGATGCCTTTAATGTTTATCTTATCTTGCTCAATGCTTTTGTTGGGCTGACCACGTCTATTTTCTCTGGCCCTTACATGAGTCATGAGCGGGACATCGGGCGCGTTGGCGATAAGAGGATGAGACTGTATCATTCGATGTTCCAAGGCTTTCTTTTCACGATGCTGGCCGCGCTATCAACCAATAACCTTGGCATTCTTTGGGTGGCTATCGAGGCCGCGACGTTGACAACCGTTCTTTTGGTGAGCCTTTACCGCACCCATGAATCGATTGAGGCAGGTTGGAAATACTTCATCATTTGCGGTGTTGGTATTTCGCAAGCTTTGTTCGGCACAATCCTTGTTTATTTCGCGTCGGCTAAGGTTATTCCGGGACATGAAGATGGCCTTCTTTGGACGGTGTTGCAGCTTCATGCGGCGAATATGGACAAAGGCGTGATGGCGTTGGCCTTTGTTTTCCTTCTTGTTGGTTATGGAACAAAGGTGGGCTTGGTTCCCTTGCACAACTGGCTTCCTGATGCGCATTCCGAGGGGCCGACTCCTATGTCGGCCATTCTCTCTGGCCTTCTTTTGAATGTCGCTTTGTATGCGTTGGTGCGCTTTAAGATGCTGGCCGATCCCGCTCTTGGCAACCATCTTGCGGGCAATTTGATGATGGGCTTTGGCCTGCTTTCTTTCTCTGTCGCAGGCATTTTGCTTCATCGGCAATATGACATCAAACGCATGTTTAGCTATTCCTCCATCGAACATATGGGGCTGATGACCTTTGCCTTTGGCATCGGCGGTCCTTTGGCTACGTTTGGCGCGCTTTTGCATATGATCGTGCACTCTCTTACCAAGTCTGCCATTTTCGTGACCGTAGGGCAGGCTTCGCAAATCGCGGGAACGCAGGTGATTAGCAAAATACGCGGCCTTATTCGCTCAAACCCTGCTGTGGGATGGAGCCTTTTGCTGGGAACCTGCGCCATTGCTGGCTTTCCGCCTTTTGGTGTTTTTACCAGCGAATTCCTGCTTTTTACCGCCACGATCAAAAGCTATCCATGGCTTGTCTTGCCGCTTCTTGTCGGCTTGGCTGTCGCTTTTGCCGGATTGTTTAGGAACATTCAGCCGATGGTCTTTGGCGAGCCGCCAGAAGATCAGCGCAAAGTTCCTGTTAATATGTGGCCTGTATTCATTCATCTGGCCTTGGTGCTGTGGCTCGGTCTTGCTATTCCGACGGTCTTGGCTCAATGGCTTAATCAAGCAACTATCATGATCGTTGGACAGGGCGTGCTATGACCAAATCAGTGCATCAAGGGCAACTTGAATCTCCCGTTGTGGATTCTATTCCAGCCTTACTTAATGAAGCTGGCGTTCCAACAACAGAAATGTCCACCGTCAAGGGCGCTGCCCGCGTTTTATCCGTTGACTCCCGTTTTTGGGCTAAAGCGGCTGCCGTTATGGCGGAAAATTATGTGCGTTGGGCGGCCGTGTGGGGGGAACATGCCTCGCCGGATGTTTTGGTCAAGGCCGTTTTTGCTGCTCGTGATGGGCATGTCTTGCTTTGCACCAGTGTTCAAGAAACGGGCGGCGCGCTTCCTTCTCAAACGCCGTTTTTTCCAGCGGCCAATCGTCCAGAGCGCACGCTTCAAGATATGTTCGGCATTCGTTTTGCCGATCACCCCGATCAGCGTCGGTGGCTGCGCCATTTGGCGTGGAGCGAGGATCAATTTCCCCTTCGCAAAGAGTTTCCGCTGGCCGGAACGCCGCAACGCGACACGCCGCCGGATTGCGAATACACCTTCATTCCGGCTGAAGGCGAAGGGCTTTATGAGATTCCTGTTGGCCCTGTCCATGCCGGTATTATCGAGCCGGGGCATTTCCGCTTTTCAGCGATGGGCGAGGATATCCTCAACTTGGAACAGCATCTGGGCTATGTCCACAAAGGCATAGAAAAGTGCGCGGAAGGCCGCGATGTGCAAGGTCTTCTACGTCTTGCTGCGCGTGTTTCGGGGGATAGCACTGTCACCCATTCATGGGCCGCTTGTCAGGCGTGTGAAAACGCTGTGGGTCTTACGGTTCCTGATCGTGCGCTTGCGATCCGCGCCATTCTTTCTGAAAGAGAGCGCATCGCCAATCATATGGGCGATATTGGCGCATGTTGTAACGACGTTGGCTTTGCCTTTGCCCTTGTGCAATTTGGCCGCCTGCGTGAGCTGTGGCAGCGTGACAGCGCAACCGTTTTCGGCCATCGCTTTATGATGGATGTTGTGACGGTGGGCGGCGTGACGCGTGACATTTCGCCAGAGCATGTTGCCTTGTTACAAAAAGCTATCGTGCAGTTACGCAAAGAGCTGAATGAGCTTATTCCTATGCTGTGCGAATACCCCTCGCTGCAAGATCGTTTTCGCACGACAGGCATTCTATCGCCCCATGTTGCCAGAACCATTGGTGCTTTGGGTTACGTGGCTCGTGCCAGCCATGAAGGCTGGGATATGCGTCGCGATGCGGCTTATGCGCCGTACCAAGGCGTTACGGTCACTGTGCCGACCTGTAAAGATGGCGACACAGCTTGCCGCGTGCGCGTGCGTGCCGATGAACTTTTTGTTTCTCTCGATTTGCTGGATCACTTCCTCTCCACCTTGCCAGCAGGCAAGATAAACGCGCCCTTCCAGCCGCCTCAGACCGCTTGCTGTGGGCTTGGCCTTGTCGAGGGGTGGCGCGGAGAAACAATCGCCTATGTCCACTTGGATAAAAACGGAACCGTGGCGCGTTATTTCCCACGCGATGCCAGCTGGCTTAACTGGCCAGCGCTTGAGGCTTTGATCGGTGGTGTTATCGTTCCCGATTTTCCTTTGTGCAACAAATCCGTCAACGGTTCCTACTCAGGGCATGATGTGTGATAAGAAATCGTACAAAAACGTCGCGCTTTAACTCTTAGCTTATCGGAAGACCTTTCCATGTTTCACGTTCTTTTCAAAAGTTTCAAAACGGGTTGTTTAACAGAAAAACTGCCGCCCCGTGATGCGACCCTCGAACAAGCGGGCGCGGCTTGCCGCGAAGAAATTGCGCGGCTCTTCGGCAAAAGCATGGCCGTTCGCATGGTGGACGTTGGCTCTTGCAACGGGTGTGAGCTTGAGATGCACGCGGTCAATAATGGTTTTTATGACATTGAGCGTTTTGGTATCCACTTTGTCGCCTCACCAAGACATGCGGATTTGCTGCTTGTTACAGGCCCCGTTTCTAGGCATATGCAAGCGGCTCTTAAACGCACGTATGACGCGACGCCTGACCCTAAAATGGTTATTGCTATGGGCGATTGCGCCGCTTGTGGCGGTGAGTTTGGCGTGTCTTATGCTAGTTGTGGCGCTGTTTCGAACGTCGTTCCTGTCGATGCGGTCATTGCGGGATGTCCTCCCACGCCGCTTCAACTTCTTCAAGGGATTTTGCAGGCGCTTAAGGCGCGGTGATCTTTTTAAACGGTCTCTGTGCAAAACGGTGAGTGTATAAAAAAAGGCGGCCCCCTAAAAGGGCCGCCTGTTTTTTATGGCGTATTGGGATCCAGTCAAGCAACTTCCTGTTTAAGGGAGTCGTCAACATCGGCCATCGTATCCGCGACATCATCCAACGTAGGTTGTGCCTGTGGTGGCGTGACCTGAATTGGGGGCGCGTTGGGATCGCGGGCGCGTGCAACATGTGGCATCAAATCCTGCAACTCGATGAAGTTGTCAGCTTGGCGACGAAGCTCATCCGCCACCATGGGGGGGGATGAACGCATCGTGCTGACGACGCTGACGCGCTTGCCGCGACGTTGAACGGCCTCAACCAAGCGGCGGAAATCCCCATCGCCAGAGAAAATCATGATATGATCGACGTTGTCGCACATTTCCATGACATCAATGGCCAGTTCGATATCCATATTGCCCTTGATTTTACGACGGCCAAAGGCGTCCGTAAATTCCTTGGTTGGCTTGGTGACCATGGCATAGCCATTATAATCCAGCCAATCAACGAGGGGGCGAATGGGGGAGTATTCTTCATTTTCGACAAGCGCCGTGTAGTAAAAGGCGCGGACAAGGCGGGCTCGTCCGGCAAAAAGCTCTAAAAGGCGCTTATAATCGATATCGAATCCTAAACCGCGTGAAGCGGCATAGAGGTTGGCTCCGTCAATAAACATTGCCATGCGTTCTTCTTTATAAAAAATCATAGTGACCTTCCTTGGATATGAGACGTACTGTTAACTATAACGAAAAATTCTACGTATGCCTACTGTTTCTTGCGCGTATCCACTCTAAAAATACCTAAAAGAGGTAACCTGTAGGGTGGGGCGCTTGTTGGCCTTCCGCTGTATTCTTACGATAAAAAAAACTGTTGCGCAACACGGCTATTAAAAAATAAATCGCTTTTTTATCATTAAGCCTTCGTAACGCTTTACATTAAGGATAAGAGGCGTCTAATATGTCCCTTCGCGTTAGAGATTGATCCTTCTTCTCCATGAGGAACACATTTTCTTCCCTGTTGGGAAGGCATCTTTTCTGCGCCGTTTTTTGTTTTTTATGAGGATAGGCCCTATGGCACGCGTTACCGTTGAAGATTGTGTTCTTTTGGTTCCCAACCGTTTTGAGCTTGTGATGCTCGCCTCGCATCGCGCCCGTGCGCTTTCATCGGGGGCTGAGCTTCATGTTGAGCGTGACCGCGATAAAAATCCTGTTGTGGCTTTGCGCGAAGTCGCTGAGCAAAAGCTTGACTTAGAAAGCTTGCACGAATCGCTTGTGAAAGGCTTGCAAAAGCGCATCGAGCCGGATCGTCCCGAAGAAGAAGTCACCGAATTGATGAACAGCGAACAGCAAAACTGGATCGGCGCGGCGATGGATGCCGATGATTCGGATGATGATGATTTGGATATGGATGCCGATCTTGAGGATGAAACCGATGACGCCGATCTTGGCGGTATGGGCACGTTTGAAGATGCTGACATAAAGGACTGATTGGGTTTAGGAAAGAGCAGAACAATGGCTGACGGCTGGATAAGGCTCTTTCTTTTGGCAAAAGGACAAGGGGCGCGGACATGAGCCCTTCTCAAAAGAATCCCCCTTCGCCTGATGCCTTTATCTCTCCTACCGCCCCTTCTCAGAATTCTGAAGAGATTTTCCGCAAGCCAATTCAAATGCTTCGCCAGTATGAATTGGTGGAGCGCGTACGCTCGTATGATCCAAACGCTGATGAAGACTTGCTTAATCGCGCTTATGTTTTTTCCATGCAGGCGCATGGTTCGCAAACGCGCGCTTCTGGCGATCCTTATTTTTCACACCCGTTGGAAGTCGCTGGCATCCTCACTGAAATGAAGATGGATGCGACGACGATTGCTACGGCGCTTCTTCACGATACGGTTGAAGATACGCTGGTGACGCTGCCTGATATCGAAAAGCATTTTGGTCGCGATGTTGCAAGGCTTGTTGATGGCGTGACCAAGCTTTCGCGCATTGAGCTTCAAAGCGATCAAGCCAAACAGGCCGAAAATTTTCGTAAGCTTGTTTTGGCCATGTCCGAAGATATCCGCGTGCTGCTGGTTAAGCTGGCGGATCGTTTGCACAACATGCGCACGCTTCATTTTTTCAAGGATGAGGGCAAGCGTCAGCGCATCGCACGTGAGACGCTTGATATCTACGCGCCTTTGGCCGAGCGCATCGGCATTGAGAAAATGCAGGATGAACTGCAAGACCTTGCCTTTGCCGAACTTCACGCCGATGCGCGCGATAGTATTGTGGCGCGTTTGGCCTATTTGCGCGAAGAGGGTGGCAATCTTGCCAAAGATATTCGTGCCATATTGCAGCGTGTTTTGGCCGAAGGCGGTGTTGCGGCGACTGTTGAGGGGCGTGAGAAGAAGCCTTATTCCATCTGGCGAAAAATGAATCGCAAGGATATGGGGTTCGAGCAGCTTTCGGACATTATGGCTTTTCGTATTCTGGTTCCGACGGTCGAGAGTTGCTATCAGGCGCTTGGCCTTATTCACAATCACTATTCCGGCATTCCGGGGCGGTTCAAAGACTACATTTCAACGCCTAAGCCCAATAAATACCAAAGCATTCACACCACCATCATTGGCCCCGAAAATCATCGCATCGAAGTTCAGATCAGAACGTATGAAATGCATGAGGTGGCTGAGTTGGGCGTGGCCGCGCATTGGGCCTATAAGCAGGGGGAGTTGACTCAGGACGGCTCGCAATATCGTTGGTTGCGCGAGCTTTTGGACATTGTGGAACATGCCCAGAAACCAGAAGAGTTTTTAGAGCATACAAAGCTAGAGCTTTTCCAAGATCAGGTCTTTTGTTTTACGCCTAAGGGAACATTGATTGCGTTGCCGCGTGGCGCGACGCCTGTTGATTTTGCCTATGCGGTGCATAGTGGTATTGGCGATTGTTGTGTTGGCTCTAAGGTCAATGGCCGCATGGTTCCTTTGCGAACGGAGCTTCATAACGGCGATCAGGTTGATATTATCACGCAAAAAAACGGCAATCCATCGCCTGCGTGGGAGCGTTTTGTGGTCACGGGCAAAGCGCGGGCGCGAATCCGCCGTTTCGTCCGTCTTCAGCAACGCACGGAATATGTGGCGTTGGGCAAAGCCATTTTGGAAAAGATTTGCAAGCAGGAGGGCGTCGATTTTGGTGAAAAGCCCTTTGAGTCCGTTGTAAAGAGTTTCCAAGCGGCGACCCTTGATGATTTATTTGCCAATGTTGGCGCATCATTGCAATCGTCACGCGATGTTTTTACGGCGGCTTTCCCCGATCATCGAACGAAACAGCCAGAAAAAACCCTGCCGGAAATCGAGCTTGCCGCGCAGAAAATGAAGACGCGTGCGGCGGCGCAGGCTGCCTCTTCCTCGCCCTTGACGCTTAAGGGGCTTATTCCGGGCATGGCGGTTCATTTTGCGCGGTGTTGCCATCCTCTGCCTGGCGATTCTATTGTCGGGATTGTTTCAACAGGGCGCGGTGTTACCATCCATACGACGGATTGCGACACGTTGGACTCATTTCGCGATATGCCAGAGCGCTGGATTGATGTGGATTGGGGCGAGGGGCATGGCAAAGATTCGGGCATGGTCGGGCGCCTTTCTATCGTCGTGACAAACAGGCCTAACTCCTTGGGGACGCTTACCACCATTATCGGTAAGGGCAACGCGAACATTCTCAATCTAAAAATCACCAACAGGTCCATGGATTTTTTCGATATTCTGATTGATGTCGAGGTTGTGGACACAAACCACTTGCTCAGTGTTATTGCCGCGCTTCGCGCCAGCAGCGTCATCATCTCGGTAGAGCGCACCAAAGGACGGTAACCTTGCGTTCAGGCTCTTTCATGGCTAACCTTGCTTGCCGTCTTTTCTAAGAAAGCCTGTCTTTTATGATCCATGAATCCAGTCGTCTTGTTGCCGATATTGAGGCATTGCCTGACTTCCGTATTTTCGGGAGGGTCACGGCTGTGCAAGGGCTGCTGATTGAGGTCGCGGGCGTTGAACGCCATCTGTCGTTGGGCGGTCGCTGCGCCATCGTGGCGCGAGGCGGGCGGCGCGTTTTGTGCGAGGTTGTTGGCTTTCGTGATGATCGTGCTTTGCTCCTTCCTTTTAACACGCTGGACGGGATTGGCCTTGGCTGCAAGGCAGAGGTTGCCGAAGCGCAGCCCACCATTTCCCCCACGCCTGCATGGTTGGGGCGCGTGATTAATGCGCTGGGTGAGCCGATTGACGGGGGACCGCCGTTGCCGATGGGGGATCGTCATCAACCCATCCGCAGCATGCCGCCACCTGCTCACAAAAGGAAAAGAGTTGGGGGAAAGCTGGATCTTGGGGTGAGGGCGCTTAACACGTTTCTAACCTGTTGCAGCGGTCAGCGTATGGGTATTTTTGCGGGATCGGGCGTTGGTAAATCGATCCTGATGTCCATGGTATCGCGCTATACGTCGGCTGATGTTTCCGTGATTGGCCTGATCGGCGAACGTGGCCGCGAGGTGCAAGAGTTTATCCATGACGACCTTGGCCCCGAAGGTTTGGCGCGAAGCGTCGTTGTTGTGGCAACGTCCGATGAAGCGCCCCTCATGCGCCGTCAAGCGGCGTTTATGACGCTTGCGATGGCTGAGTATTTCCGCGACTTGGGCAAGAATGTCCTTTGCTTGATGGACAGCGTGACGCGCTTTGCTATGGCGCAGCGTGAAATCGGCCTTGCGGCGGGAGAGCCTCCGACCACCAAGGGTTATCCTCCAACGACCTTTGCGGAATTGCCGAAATTGCTGGAGCGGGCAGGGCCTGGGGAAAGCGGTAAGGGCGCGGGATCCATCACGGGCTTGTTCACGGTGCTTGTGGATGGCGACGATCATAATGAACCGATTGCCGACGCAACGCGTGGTATTTTGGACGGCCATATTGTTTTGGAGCGCTCGATTGCCGAGCGTGGGCGTTATCCCGCTATCAACATCTTGCGCAGCGTCTCGCGCACCATGCCCGCCTGTAACAATGATTCGGAAAACACGTTGGTCAATACGGCGCGGCGGCATCTGGCGGCCTATGAAAACATGGCCGAGATGATCCGCCTTGGCGCGTATCGCAAAGGAACCAACCGCGAGGTTGATGAGGCCATCAATTTTTATGAACCTATCGAAACCTTTTTGCGCCAAGGCAAGGATGAAAGCGACAATCTGGGCGGCGGCTATGAAAAGCTGGCGCAGATTTTGGGTATGCCTTGGAAGGGGTAAAAGAAATGCGAAGAATGGTCCAATCACCCTCCCCTTGCGGGAGGGTCGAAAACACGAAGTGTTTT
>DYDA01000017.1:0-33890 GCA_020718105.1 Micavibrio sp.
GCTCGCAATGACGATAGGGGTGGGGTTCAGCGGGCGGTTGGTATAATATCAACCGCCCAATAAAACGACTCTCAAATAGAATCCGTCATCGCGAGCGGAGCCGAAGGCGGAGCGTGGCGATCCATCACCTGAAGTGGCGAATAGGGGCTTTTGTGGAAAGTGTGGGAGATGGATTGCCGCGCTCGCATGCGCTCGCTCGCAATGACGATAGGGGTGGGGTTCAGCGGGCGGTTGGTATAACTAAGACGATAGCGGTAGCGTTTTTATGCGCCGATGACAGCCACCAATGGCGGGCCGCGCCGCGTGCGCGTAGCCTCTAAAAGACCTAGTTTGTTAAGGCCGAAACAGGCTAGGCCAGCGGGATCGTCAGCCACGACGCGCTCAAACGCATTTACGACTTTTGAGACATCAGCGCGCGCCGCCATCTTCAGGCAATCGATCACGATAATGCCGCTTAGGTTTCTCAGGCGGATTTGCCGCGCCGCTTCACGAACCGCGATAAGGTTCGTGGCTGTTGGGTTGCTTGATGCGCCGCCGTTCACATCGATGGCAACCAGCGCCGCCGTAGGTTGAATAATCAAACTCGCGCCGCTAGGCAAAGGCACGTTGGGCGATTGCAGCCCGCTGATAATCTCATCCAGTTGCGCGTGAACAGGCCCCTTTCCTTCGTATAACACGGAAAACTCCGCACCGCTCTTTTGATACAAGTCAAAATCCTCTTTCGCGCCAAAGAGCAGGCTCGCTTTGTCGCCTTTTTGAATGTTCATCAAGGCGCGTTGCCACGGCGATGGTGGTGGTTCGATAAGGCCAAGAGCCGCAGGCGCATCAGGAAGGTTCTCAACCATCTCGCCAACCCACGCCTTGCCCTCGTCCATCGTTGTTTGGATGCGCAAGGTCAAAACCTCGCCCGTCTTCAATGCTTTTTTACTTTGCACGAAAATCTTTTCCGCAAGCCCCGCCTCAACCCACGCGGTCTTTTGTCCCACAAGCGTGCGCACGACTTTACCCCGCACCATCGCGCCAGAAAGATCAGGCACGGCAATACGCCCCACATACAAATCAACCAGCGCCCTACCCTGCCACACAGCGGCGCGGATCACATCGCCCTTTCGATCACAAGTGATAACGAGGTTGCTCATGCCATAGCTCCCGCGCTTTTCAGCATTTGCGCGACATCAAACAAAGGCAAACCCACAATGCCGGAATAAGAGCCCTGCATCGCACGGATCAAACACGCGGCGCGGCCTTGGATCGCATAGCCGCCCGCCTTGCCAAGGCCTTCACCCGTTTGAGAGTAAGCTTCAATTTCCTGCTCCGTTAGGCGCTTAAAGGTCACAGCGCTCATGCTCAAACGCTCAAAGGGCTTAGCTTCAGGACGAAACAACGCCACAGCCGTATAAACGCGGTGACGGCGGCCTTGCATCAAGCGCAAGAAGCGGCGCACGTCCTCTGGCCCCTCGGCTTTTGGCAAAAGACGCAAGCCAACCGCGACGACAGTATCCGCAGCAAGCACCAACGCTTGCGGATTTTGCGCCGCGATCACCGCGCCCTTTTCATAAGCAAGCCGCACCGCAAGAGCGGCAGGCCTCTCGCCCCGACGCGGCGTCTCATCAATCTCTGCCGGAAGAACACGATCAGGCGCGATACCAATATCCGCCAAAAGAGCCAAACGGCGCGGCGAGGAAGAGGCCAGAATAAAAGGCAAAACGGACATCATAAAAACCTTCTTTTATCGTTTGCTGTTCTTAAGCTTATACACGTACGAAATGACTTCCGCCACGGCGCGGTAATGTTCGGGCTGGATCGGCTCATCCAAATCCACAGCCTCATAAAGGGCGCGGGTTAAAGGCGGATTGCTGACCAAAGGCACGCCATGTTCTTCAGCCGTGGCACGAATACGAGCCGCGATTTGATCCACGCCCTTGGCCACAACAACAGGGGCCGCCATCTTGAGTCCCTCATAGCGAAGCGCCACGGCATAATGAGTCGGGTTTGTCAGAACAACGCTGGCGGTTGGCACCTCGGCCATCATACGGCGGCGAGATTTCTCAAGGCGGATTTGGCGCAAGCGCCCCTTGATCATCGGGTCGCCCTCCATCTGCTTGTTTTCATCCTTGACCTCTTGTTTGCTCATGCGAAGGCCTTTGAAATAACGATGGCGAACATAAAGAATATCGGCCACAGCGATAACGGTAATAACAAGCAACAAAAGGGTAATAAGGTGGATCAGATTGTCATGAAAAAAAACCATGCTGCTTAACAAATTAATCTCAACAATGCTGGGAAGCTTTTGGAAAACAGGCGTTAGAACGCGATAGGCGACATACCCCAAAACAACAAGTTTGAAAAAGCTTTTCACAAGTTCGGAAACCGAGTTCATGGAAAAAAGCTGAGAAAGCCCACGACTGGGCATAAGCTTGGCTAGATCGAATTTCATTTTTCCAGTGCCAGCGTAAAAGCCGGTCTGGATCATTGTTCCCAAAACAGCCATCACCACCAAAACACCAAAAAGCAAGGTGAGGCTGAAACCCGTCGTAGAAACAATCCCCATCAGCGCGTTTTGAAGGCCGCCGTCTTCCAGTGATATTTGCTGTGGCTTTTCAACAAAGGGGCGCAGCGCCAGCAATAAATCTTTGCTGAAAGCGGGTCCCAGCCAAGCGATAACCAGCAAGATTCCGATTGTCATAAACCATGAAGACATCTCTCGGCTAACCGGCAAGTTGCCTTCGTCCCGCGCTTCGCTCAACCGTTTACTGGTGGCGTCTTCGGTTTTCTGATCTTGCTCTGTATCTTCAGCCATAAACGCGCCCCTTTGTGGCTATCGAATGAACAAGGCCGAGGCCGTGTCATCAAAAACACTAAGCCACACGCCAAGAATCATACTAAGGCACAAACTTAAAACAAAAAAACCTCCCCATATTTGAACGGGAATCAAAACAAGGAAAAGTTGAACTTGCGTCATGAGGCGCTGCATAATCCCCATGGTCGCATAAAGAAGAAGCCCCATAACAATAAAGGGGGACGCCAACTGAACGCCTATGAGAAAACTTTTACTGGTCGTTTGAATAAAGGCTTGGACAAGATCGGCAAACGGCAGTGTCTGCCCAACGGGAAAAACCTTATAAGTATCCATAAGAGCGCGAAAAAGAAGCTCATCAAGGCCAGAAATAAACAAAAGCGCAATGGCCGCCGTACTCAAAAAGACGGATGTTAAAGCGCTTTGCGCCGCAAGCGAAGGATTGAGGATCATAGCATTGGACAGGCCAATATCCATCGCGATCAAAGAACCCGCCGTTTCAATAATATCCATCATAAGACGCATGATGGTTCCAAAAAAGATTCCGACAAGCGCCTCCATCGCGATTAAATGCACAAGATCGGCAGGCTGTTTGGGAATAGCGGGCATCAACGGCGTGAGCACAGGATAAAGAAGAAAAGTAAGAACCAAGGCAAACATCATGCGAATGCGCGGCGAAACAAAGGCCTCGCCAAGTCCTGGAAACATCATCAACCCCGCGCCAAGGCGCGTAAAAACCAACATAAAGGGAAAGACTTGGCCAGAGAGTTGAGATTCAAGATTGATATTCATCGGGCGCTATCACCCACTCAGCCCGATTTGAACAATGCGATCGGTGAGCGTTCTGGTAAAGCCCCCCAGCGTTGCCATCATAAAAGGCAAAAGCCAAATGGTCACGGCAAACATTAAAACCATCTTAGGGATAAAGGACAACGTCGCTTCTTGAATCTGCGTGATCGTTTGAATAAGAGAAATAATAATACCAACGACAAGACCGACGAGAAGCACAGGCCCAACGATCTTGAGCATCACAAGAATGGCCTCACGGCAGATTTCAATAACTTCGGCTTCGGTCATGGGGGCGAATCAAATAAAGGGAAAAACAGACGAGCAGAGTATAACCCCTTTCCCAGTCCTAGGCGATAATGAAATAAGAAGGGGCTTACCACCCTTCAAAAAAGGGGAACCACCACGCCTCTCCTTTTCATCTCTAGCACATCACCTTAAAAACGGACGGACCGCACAGATAAAAAAGCCCCGCCAACCCTTACGATCAGCGAGGCTTTTCCAATTTTCAAACGATCAGGAGGTTAGGCCTGCTCGCCGCTTATCGTTGAAAGATCAACCTTCAGGCCAGGGCCCATGGTTGAAGACAACGCTACGCGGTTGATATAAGTGCCCTTCACACCAGCGGGACGAGCCTTAGCAATCGCGCTGATAAAGGCGCGGGCATTATCGATCAACTGCTCTTCAGTAAAGTTTATCTTACCGATACCAGCATGAATAATGCCGCCCTTTTCGGCGCGAAATTCGATCGAGCCAGCCTTGGCCGACTTAATCGCATCCACAACGTTCGGGGTCACGGTGCCAAGTTTTGGGTTAGGCATAAGGCCACGAGGCCCCAGAACCTTACCCAACTTGCCAACAACGCCCATCATGTCAGGGGTTGCAATGACGCGATCAAAGGCAGAGAAACCGCCCATGATCTTTTCGGCCAAATCATCAGCGCCAACGACATCCGCGCCAGCCGCCAAAGCAGCATCCGCTTTTTCGCCCTTGGCAAACACGGCAACGCGCACGCTTTTACCCGTACCATGGGGCAACTGCACCATACCACGCACAGACTGATCCGATTGCTTTGTATCAATGCCCAGATTGATGGCAATATCCAGCGTCTCGGTGAACTTGCGCGACAAGTCGCCCGCGTTCTTTTTGACAAGCTTCACGCCATCTTCAAGAGCATAGAGCTTCTTGCGATCAACAGCGGGGAGAACCTTGCGGAGTTTTTTTCCTTGTTTCATGGCTTATTCCTCCACTACCAAAAGGCCCATCGAACGAGCCGAACCGACCAGCATTTTAGCCGCCGCTTCCACATCGTTCGCGTTCATATCGACGATTTTCTCTTTCGCAATTTCACGCAATTGCGTCATCGTGATCTTGCCAACAATCGCCGTTCCGGGGGTCTTGGAACCATGCTCAAGCTTAATCGCCTTTTTGATCCAATAGGTATTGGGGGGCTTTTTGGTGATAAACGTAAACGTGCGATCCGAAAAGGCCGAGATCACGACAGGAATGGGCATACCCTTTTCCATGCCTTGCGTCTTGGCGTTGAACTGCTTACAAAAGTCCATAATGTTAAGACCGCGTTGACCCAAAGCAGGGCCAATTGGTGGGGACGGGTTCGCCGCCCCAGCCGGTACTTGCAGCTTGATATAGCCGACAATTTCCTTTGCCATTTTACTCTCTCCTTCCGATCCATAGAGACCGGATGTTGATTGCAGTCTTCGTCGATAGTTGAAAACCACACCATCCCTTATTGTCATCCCCGCGAAAGCGGGGATCCAGCTGCGCGGCGTCTGCCGCGCAAAAGAGTCTTATGCCGCGTAGACACGCGGCGCTGGATTCCCGCTTTCGCGGGGATGACGCTAAAGGATAAACGGCTCTTCAAAAACCGACTAAACTCCAACGTTTCAAAACGCCAAACAGCCACGGCGTCTCCGCCGCAGTCATCTGACAACCATTCTCTTTGAAGGATTTTCATCCCCCTTTTCCGCCGTTCAAGAACAGCGGCGGCGTGGTCCGGCTCCCCAAGGGAACTTTTCGGGGAGAACCTCCCACACCTTTTGCTTAAGCGGTTTTATAGAGCGCAAAACCGCGAAAGTAAACGCTTAAATCTTCTCCACTTGCGTGAATTCCAGCTCAACCGGCGTGGCACGACCAAAGATCGATACGGCGACCTTCAGGCGTGATTTGCCCTCATCCACATCCTCAACAACGCCGTTAAATGAGGCAAACGGCCCTTCGGCCACGCGCACTTGCTCTCCCACCACAAAGGAGATAGAGGGTTTGGGATGCTCAAAGCCTTCTTGGACTTGGTTAAGAATGCGCTGGGCTTCCTTTTCCGAAATAGGCGAAGGCTTGCCGCCGCCGCCCAAAAAGCCCGTGACCTTGGCCGTATTCTTGACCAGATGCCAACTCTCGTCCGTCAGATCCATTTTGATCAGGACATACCCAGGAAGGAATTTACGCTCGGCTCCAACTTTTTTGCCGCGACGAACCTCAATCACCTCTTCGGTGGGCACAAGGATTTCCGAGAAAAAATCTTCAAGGCCTTTTTTAATCGCCGTTTCGCGAATGGTCTGCGCGACCTTTTTTTCAAAGCCTGAATAAACGTGAATGACGTACCAACGAAGTGCCATCGTAAATGCTCCTTATGATCAGGCTCTCATGCCCAAAATCTTGCTAATGGTGAAACCAAGGATGTTATCGACAAAAAAGAAAAACAACCCCGCGACCAAAGCCATGCCGATAATCAGTACGGTTGTCATGACAATTTCTTTTTGCGTCGGCCAAGTCACCTTGCCTATCTCGCGCTTGGTCTCGTGGAAAAACTCAACTAACTTTGCCATGATCAGGCTCCTTATTTTTTGTAAGCTCTTAGCTCTACGAAGTGGCAGGAGTGGAGGGGATCGAACCCGCAGCCTTCGGTTTTGGAGACCGACGCTCTACCAATTGAGCTACACTCCTAAAGCTTCGTTTAATCGTTAAGAACTCTTCTTGAACCCACAATCGCCCGTCCGGCGGATCGCGTCGGACTAAGCTTATCAATTTGTTGGGAACGGTGCTTTTTACCCCATTTGTACAGAAAAAGAAAGAGGATTTTATCCCTTTCTTACACTTCTATCTTGCTGTAATAAAAGGCTCGTGATAGAGGATGACCACCCATGAGCGGGCGAACGCTTAGTGGTAAAGCACCAGCCTTCCAAGCTGGCTATGAGGGTCGACAAAATGCGAAAGCATTTTGGACGCATCCCGCGAAGCGGGGGAGCCCGAAGGGGCAAAAACAGGCGCGTTCCGCCTGTTTTTGATCATTCCCTTCACCCACGGCGGCTTGCCGCCGTAAAGGACGCGTGATACAGATCAACCACCCATGAGCGGGTGTAGCTTAGTGGTAAAGCACCAGCCTTCCAAGCTGGCTATGAGGGTTCGACAAAATGCGAAAGCATTTTGGACGCAACCCGCGAAGCGGGGGCGCCCGAAGGGGCAAAAACAGGCGCGTTCTGCCTGTTTTTGATCATTCCCTTCACCCACGGCGGCTTGCCGCCGTAAAGGACGCGTGATACAGATCAACCACCCATGAGCGGGTGTAGCTTAGTGGTAAAGCACCAGCCTTCCAAGCTGGCTATGAGGGTTCGATTCCCTTCACCCGCTCCATTTCTTTTGGGCGCGACTGCGCCTCACTCCCCCACCCAATCAATCGGCTTTTGGCCATGCTGAATAAGATAGTCGTTGACGGCGCGGAAGTGGCCACAGCCTAAAAACCCCCTATGCGCGGAAAGAGGCGAAGGATGCGGCGCGGTCAAAACAGCGTGGCGCGTGCGGTCAATAAACGCGCCCTTCTTTTGGGCATAAGCGCCCCATAACAAAAACACGACAGACTCGCGCCGGTCGTTCACGGCGCGAATGGCAGCGTCAGTGAACGCCTCCCACCCTTTGTTTTGGTGAGAGCCCGCCTGCCCCGCCCGCACCGTAAGCGTTGCATTAAGCAGCAAGACGCCTTGCTTGGCCCACCGTGTCAGGTCGCCGCTTTTGAGAATCGCGCAGCCATACTCCGCCGCGATTTCCTTATAGATGTTGATAAGGCTGGGTGGCAACGCCACGCCACTTTGCACCGAAAAGCAAAGCCCATGCGCCTGCCCCTCGCCATGATAGGGGTCTTGGCCGATGATGACAACGCGCACACGATCAAACGGCGTGGCGTTGAGCGCGTTAAAGATATGGTCGCCGTGAGGATAGACACTATGCCGCAATGTTTTTTCTTCCAGCAAAAACTGCTTCAGTTTTTGCATATAGGGCTGGTCGAACTCGCTGCCAATCGCGGCCAACCACGAAGGGTCAAGCTTAATCGCGTCACTGTTCATCGCGAGCCGCCTTCAGCTTCTTAAAATCTTCATCCGCGAAATAGGATGAGCGCGTAAGAGGAGAGCTGGACACCAGCGAAAAGCCCTTGGCCTTCGCCATCTTGGCATAGGCGGCGAACTCGTCCGGCGTGACATAGCGATCCAGCGGCGCATGTTTTGGCGTTGGCTGTAAATACTGACCGATGGTTAGAAAATCCACGCTCGCTGCGCGAAGATCGTCCATCACCTGCCCTATTTCCTCCTTTGTCTCACCAAGGCCAACCATCAAGCCCGACTTGGTGAAGATGGAAGGATCGATTTCTTTGACCTGCTGCAACAATCGAAGCGAGGTAAAATACCGCGCCCCCATCCGGATAGAGGGATACAAACGTGGGACGGTTTCAAGGTTGTGATTGAACACGTCAGGGTGAGCAGCGGCAAGGGTCTGCGCCCCGCCCTCCTTATTCTTGAAATCGGGAGTCAGTACCTCAATCACGCAATCAGGAACAGCGCGGCGCAACGCCGCGATCACATCCGAAAAATGAGCCACGCCACCATCAGGCAGATCATCGCGATCCACCGACGTGACAATAACATACTTTAGACCCATCTGCGCGGCAGCCTTGGCCAGTCTTTCCGGCTCGCCCTTATCAAGGCGCTTTGGCTTGCCCGTGGCCACATTGCAAAACGCACACGCCCGCGTGCAAATGTCACCCATAATCATAAAGGCCGCATGTTTGCGCTTCCAGCACTCGCCGATATTGGGGCAAGCCGCCTCTTGACACACGGTGGTGAGCTTTTGTCCCTGCACAAGCTCTAGCGTTTTGGCATAATTGAAACCGGCAGGCGCACGCACGCGCAGCCAATCGGGCTTGGGCGGGCCAAAGCTGTCCGGATTCTTTTGTTTTTCTGGATGGCGCTGCGAGCGATCGGTCATCATAAAATCTCATTAATGTCATTTTAATCAAAGAAGCTTAACTTTTTTGTCGTCTGGATGCAAAAAAATAAGCCACTTTTTTCTTTGAAAGGAATCCTTCCATGCCCTCCCCCCATGCCCGCATTGATTTTGATGTTTTTTGCAAGCTTGCGCCCGAAGCGCTGGGAGCCATGATGGCGGTCGTCAAAGCCGTCGATGAATCCGGCATGGATAAAGCTCTTTTAGAGCTTATTAAGCTAAGATCTTCGCAGATTAATGGTTGCACCTTTTGCGTTAAGCATCATCTTATGGCCGCTCGCAAAATGGGGATTGATTCAGCCAAAATTGATTTAATCGCTGTCTGGAAGGATGCCGAAATCTTCTCGGAAAAAGAACGCGCTGTGTTGGCGTGGACAGAGTCTCTAACCAACGTCGCTACGCAAGGCGCACCGGACGATATTTATGAGGCAGTCAAAAAGAATTTCTCAGAAAAAGAAATCGTTCTCTTGACCCTTGCCATCAGTGGAATCAACAGCTGGAACCGCCTTGGCGTTGGCCTTCGTTTTTCTGATCCACCGATGGCTTAAACCACCCTTCTATCCAACCAACAAAAAAGGCGAGCCTTACGGCTCGCCTTTTTTTGCATCCTCATAAAAAGCGCGTTACGCCTCCGTCACGTCTTGTTCGGCAACGACAGCCGCATCGTGATCGGCCAGACGCATCGCTGCGCGCTGGGCATCCATGCGATCGCCTTCCAAATCGCGAGCAGCCGCAATGCGACGCAAGCGATTGACGACCGAGCCGGTTCCGACGGGAACCAAACGGCCCACGATCACGTTTTCCTTCAACCCTTCGAGCGTATCGACCTTGCCGCCGATGGCAGCCTCGGTCAGCACGCGCGTCGTTTCTTGGAACGAAGCGGCAGAGATGAACGAACGCGTTTGCAAGCTGGCCTTCGTGATGCCTTGCAGCACCGCGCGGCCTTGAGCAGGACGCAGGGTTTCCAAAACGGCCTTGTTGTTGACCTCAAGGAACTCCATGCGATCAACCTGCTCGCCTTGCAAGAAGGTGGTGTCGCCCGGCTCGGTGATTTCAACCTTTTGCAGCATTTGACGCACGATCACTTCGATATGCTTGTCGTTGATCTTCACGCCCTGCAAACGATAGACTTCCTGAATCTCGTTGATGATGTAGGCGGCCAAAGCCTCTACGCCCATCACGGCCAGAATGTCATGAGGAACAGGGTTGCCATCGATAAGCAGATCACCGCGACCGATCAAATCACCTTCTTGAACCGCAAGATGCTTGCCCTTGGGGATCATGTATTCGCGTGGCTCCATCGTTTCGTCGGTTGGACGAATGATGATGCGGCGCTTGGTCTTATAATCCTTGCCGAACTCAACGCGACCCTCAACATCCGAGATAATCGCAAAGTCCTTAGGCATACGGGCTTCGAACAGTTCAGCCACGCGCGGCAGACCGCCCGTGATGTCACGCGTTTTCGATCCTTCGCGTGGAATACGCGCCAGAATCTCGCCCGCCTTGACCTTTGAGCCATTGGGCGCGTTCAAGATAGCATCAACAGGCAGGAAGTAACGCGCATCCACGCCGCTGGATAGCTTGATCGGCTCACCCTTCGCGTCTTGCAACATAATGCGAGGACGCAAGTCCGCGCCGCGTGTTTGCTGACGGAAATCGATGACCTTCTTAGACGCGATACCCGTCGCCTCGTCCATCACTTCGCGCACCGACAACCCTTCGATCAAATCGACATAGTTGACGATACCTTCCTTCTCGGTGATGATCGGCAGCGTGTACGGATCCCATTCGGCAATCTTCTGCCCCTTGGCAACCTTGCTGTTTTCCTTGGCCAAAAGTTTAGTACCATAAGGCACCCGATGGCGCGCCTTTTCGCGGCCATGCTCATCAATCAAAACAAGCTCACAATTGCGGCTCATCACGATTTGCAAGCCCTCACTGTTGGTCACAAGCGTTGCGTTGTGCAGAGCCATCTTTGCTTCGAAAGAAGCTTCGACTGAGCTGATTTCCGCACCACGTTGAGCCGCGCCGCCGATGTGGAAGGTACGCATGGTTAGCTGCGTTCCAGGCTCACCGATGGATTGCGCGGCGATGACGCCAACGGCCTCGCCGATGTTCACGATTGTGCCTCGTGCCAGATCACGGCCATAGCACTTCGCGCAAATACCTGTTTCAGACTTACACGTCAGAACCGAACGGATCAGCATCGTGTCAATGCCAGCCTTATCAATTTGCTCCATCAACGGCTCATCAATAAGCGTGCCATTGGGGGCAATGATGCGGTTGGTTTCAGGATCAATCACGTCTTCCGCTGTCGTGCGACCCAAGACCAGTTCGGAAAGAGGCGCAATCACTTCGCCGCCTTCGATCACGGTCTTGACCGTCAAGCCGCCCGTCGTGCCGCAATCGTCTTGCGTGATGATCGCGTCTTGAGCGACATCGACCAAGCGACGTGTTAGGTAACCAGAGTTTGCGGTTTTCAAAGCCGTATCGGCCAGACCCTTACGCGCACCGTGAGTAGAGTTAAAGTATTCCAGAACCGAAAGGCCTTCCTTAAAGTTCGAGATAATCGGCGTTTCGATAATCTCGCCCGAAGGTTTGGCCATCAGCCCGCGCATACCAGCCAGCTGCTTGATCTGCGCAGCAGAACCGCGAGCACCGGAATGAGCCATCATGTAAACCGAATTGATGTGGCCATGCCCTGTGTCAGAGATGCCCTTCATCATTTCTTCGGCCACACGCTCGGTGCAAGACGACCAAACGTCAACGACCTTGTTGTACTTTTCGCCGCGTGTGATCAAACCGTCTTGATACTGTTGCTCATATTCATTGACTTGATCTTGCGCCTTTTTGATCAGCTTAGGCTTAGCAGCAGGGATAACCAAATCGTCCTTACCAAAGGAAATACCAGCGCTGCAAGCGTTGCGATAGCCAAGCCCCATCAGGCGATCGGCAAAAATGACAGTCTCCTTCTGACCGCAATGGCGATAGACGGCGTCAATGACGTTCGTCAAATCCTTCTTGGTCAAAAGACGATTGATGATGCTGAAAGGCAGATTGGGATGACGCGGCAGAATCTCGGACATCATCATGCGACCCGCCGTCGTTTCAACGCGCGTGATCTCTGGCTCACCCTTGGCATTGACGCCATGATAACGAGCCTTAATCGCGGTGTGCAGCGTGATGACCTTGGCATTGATCGCTTGTTCAATTTCGCCCATCGTGGCAAAGGCCATGCCCTCGCCCTTCTCGCCCTTACGCTCCATCGTGATGTAGTAAATACCCAAAACGATATCTTGCGAGGGCACAATGATCGGCTTGCCGTTCGCAGGTGAAAGGATGTTGTTGGTGGACATCATAAGCACGCGGGCTTCCAACTGGGCTTCCAGCGAAAGCGGAACGTGAACAGCCATCTGGTCACCGTCGAAGTCGGCGTTAAAGGCCGTACAAACGAGCGGATGAAGCTGGATCGCCTTACCCTCGATAAGGGTTGGCTCAAACGCTTGAATGCCAAGCCTATGCAGCGTTGGAGCGCGGTTGAGGAACACGGGATGCTCGCGGATAACTTCCTCAAGGATGTCCCAAACCTCAGGACGTTCCTTTTCAACAAGGCGCTTGGCGGCCTTGATGGTAGAGGCCATGCCATAAAGCTCTAGCTTGGCATAGATAAACGGCTTGAACAGCTCCAGCGCCATCTTCTTAGGAAGACCGCACTGGTGCAATTTCAGCTCAGGCCCAACGACGATAACGGAACGACCCGAATAATCAACGCGCTTACCCAAAAGGTTTTGACGGAAGCGGCCTTGCTTGCCCTTAAGCATGTCGGACAGCGACTTCAAGGGACGCTTGTTCGCGCCCGTAATGACGCGGCCACGACGGCCATTGTCAAACAACGCATCAACGGACTCTTGCAACATGCGCTTTTCGTTACGCACGATAATGTCAGGAGCGCGAAGTTCGATCAGACGTTTCAAGCGGTTATTGCGGTTAATCACGCGGCGATACAAATCGTTCAGATCCGATGTCGCGAAACGGCCACCGTCCAAAGGAACGAGAGGACGAAGCTCTGGCGGAATGACTGGCACAACATCCAAAATCATCCATTCAGGACGCGCACCAGAATCGATAAAGGACTCGATGCACTTCAAACGCTTGACAATCTTCTTGCGCTTGGCGTCTGAACTTGTCTCCCCCATCGCGGTGCGAAGGGCGACTTTCTCTTCATGCAAATCGATGCCACACAGCATGTGCTTGACCGCTTCCGCGCCGATCATGGCGGTGAAAGCGTCCTCACCATACTCGTCTTGTGCGGTCAGATAGTCTTCCTCGGACAAAAGTTGACGCGGCTTAAGCGGAGTCAAACCGGGTTCGGTCACGATGTAGTTTTCGAAATACAGAACGCGCTCAATTTCTTTGAGCGTCATGTCTAAAAGAAGGCCGATGCGCGAAGGCAGCGACTTCATGAACCAGATGTGCGCGACGGGGCTGGCCAGCTCAATATGCCCCATGCGTTCACGCCGCACTTTTTGAAGCGTGACTTCAACGCCGCATTTTTCGCAGATAACGCCGCGATACTTCATGCGCTTGTACTTGCCGCAGAGGCATTCGTAATCCTTGATCGGGCCAAAGATGCGCGCGCAGAACAAACCATCGCGTTCAGGTTTGAACGTGCGATAGTTGATCGTCTCCGGCTTCTTGATCTCACCGAAAGACCACGAGCGGATACGCTCGGGCGAGGCAATCGAAATACGCATCTGGTCAAACGTGGCCGGCGCGGCTTGCTGATTAAAGATATTCATAAGATCGTTCATTTGTCGCTCCCGATAAGACGCTTCGCTTACGCGATATTCAATTTCGAAGGTAGGGTATTGCCGCGTACTAGATGAGTTACAATTCTATCCATCATTGTAGGATCATTCTCATCGATTGGAAGAATGCGCCATACAGAATCTTGGGTAGCTATGGCAAGAACATCCTGTCTATCGCACCTCCTGACAGCCGCGATACGCGAAATATTATTCGTCGCATCAACGCCGCCCCCAAATTGTTCAAGTTCACGAGCAGCTTTCCCCCACGCAGAAGAATGGCGCACTTGCACTAAGACCATGTATTGGCCTTCTGGCAGTTGGCTCACATCAGAACTCATTCTCTTTGTCACTGGCATTGCGATTAGTCTCCCAATCTTTCTGCTTCTGCGGCATCCGCATCGGCTTCAGCCTGTGCCAACTCCAGCAGTTTCTTTTGATCCAGATCGACGTTCAGACCCAAGGAACGAAGCTCCTTGACCAGCACGTTAAAGGATTCAGGAATGCCGGATTCAAAGTTGTCGTCACCGCGCACGATGGCCTCATAGACCTTCGCACGCCCCATCACGTCATCCGACTTGACCGTCAACATTTCCTGCAACGTATAGGCCGCGCCGTAAGCTTCCAGAGCCCAGACTTCCATTTCACCGAAGCGTTGGCCGCCGAACTGCGCCTTACCGCCCAAGGGCTGTTGCGTCACAAGGCTGTAAGGCCCAATGGAACGCGCATGGATCTTGTCATCAACCAAATGGTGCAGCTTGAGCATATAGATATACCCAACCGTCACCTTGCGGTCGAAGGCTTCGCCTGTACGTCCATCGATCAGCGTTTCCTGACCCGATGTGGCAAGACCCGCCATCTCTAGCATGCGTTCGATGTCCGCCTCGCGCGCGCCGTCAAAGACAGGCGTAGCGAATGGAACACCGACGCGCAGATTGTTGGCAAGGCCAGCGGTGTCTTCATCGGAAAGCCCAGCAATCTCGGCCTTGTAAAGGTCATCGCCATAAACGGCCTTAAGCTTGGTGCGAACATCGCCCAGCGACGCCTTTTTCTCTTGCTCGATTTGAAGCTGATAGGCATCCAGCGCTTGACCAATTTGACGGCCAAGGTTGGCCGAAGCCCACCCCAGATGCGTTTCCAGAATCTGACCGACGTTCATACGCGAAGGCACGCCCAAAGGATTGAGGACGATGTCAACGGGGCGACCATCGGGCAGATAGGGCATGTCTTCGACAGGCAGGATACGCGAGACGACACCCTTGTTCCCGTGACGACCGGCCATCTTATCACCCGGTTGAAGCTTGCGCTTCACGGCCACAAACACCTTGACGAGCTTCATAACACCGGGAGGCAATTCATCGCCGCGTTGCAGCTTGCCGACCTTGTCTTCAAAACGTTTCTTCAAAGCGTTCAACTGCTCATCAAAGACCTTGCCGATGGCTTCAACCTTCTCCATCGCCTTGTCGTCCTTAACGCTAATCTGACGCCATTGACCCTTGGTGAACTCGCCCAGCATTTCTTCCGTGATGGCTTTGCCCGTCGGGAAATTCTTGGGGCCCGCCGAAGCCTTTTGGCCAACCAGATGATGGCGCAAACGCTCGAAATAGCCGCGTTCGATGATCAGACGTTCGTCATCGCGATCCTTGGCAAGGCGTTCAATCTCGCTGCGCTCAATCGCAATGGCGCGTTGATCTTTTTCCACGCCACGACGAGAGAAAACGCGCACCTCAACGATGGTTCCCGTCACACCGGGGGGAAGACGCAGCGACGTGTCGCGCACGTCGGCAGCCTTTTCGCCAAAGATGGCGCGAAGAAGTTTTTCTTCCGGCGTCATGGGGCTTTCACCCTTGGGCGTCACTTTACCGACAAGAATGTCACCCGGATTAACTTCCGCGCCGACATAAACGATGCCCGCTTCGTCAAGAGCCTTAAGCGCCTCTTCACCAACGTTCGGAATATCGCGTGTGATTTCTTCCTGACCCAGCTTGGTATCACGCGCCATCACTTCGAACTCTTCGATGTGGATGGAGGTGAACACGTCTTCACTAACAATACGTTCGGAAATCAAAATCGAATCTTCGAAGTTGTAACCGTTCCAAGGCATAAACGCGACCAGCACGTTACGGCCCAAGGCCAACTCGCCATACTGCGTCGAAGGACCATCGGCGATGATCTGACCCGCCTGAACCTGATCGCCAACCTTGATGATCGGACGCTGCGTGATGCAGGTGCTTTGGTTCGAGCGTTGGAACTTCAGCATGTTGTAAATATCAACCGTTGGCGCGGTAGGATCGGGATTCTCGGTGGCGCGAACGACGATACGCGTCGCATCAACCTGATCCACGATACCAGAGCGGCGAGCCACGACGGCCACGCCAGAGTCACGCGCCACAACGCCTTCCATGCCCGTACCAACCAGCGGCGCATCGTTGCGCAGCAAGGGAACGGCCTGACGTTGCATGTTCGAGCCCATAAGAGCGCGGTTGGCGTCATCGTTTTCAAGGAACGGGATAAGCGCAGCGGCAACAGACACGATTTGCTTGGGCGAAACGTCGATGAAATCGATTTCCTCGGCAAGCGCGACGATGTTTTCGCCGTTTTTACGCGCAACAATCGATTCCAAAACGAACTTGCCGTTCTTATCAAGCTCTGAATTGGCCTGAGCGATTGTGTATTGCCCCTCTTCCATCGCAGAAAGATAAATCACTTCAGCCGTGACCTTAGCGTTTTTCACGCGACGATAGGGGCTTTCGATAAAGCCATATTGGTTGACGCGAGCGTACGTGGCCAGCGAGTTGATCAGACCGATATTCGGACCTTCCGGCGTTTCAATCGGGCAGATACGGCCATAGTGCGTGGGGTGCACGTCACGGACTTCAAAGCCAGCACGTTCGCGTGTCAAACCACCAGGCCCCAAGGCCGAAACACGGCGTTTATGCGTGATTTCGGACAGCGGGTTCGTTTGATCCATAAACTGCGAGAGCTGCGATGAGCCAAAGAATTCACGCACAGCGGCGGCGGCGGGCTTCGCATTGATCAGGTCATGCGGCATAACCGTGTCGATCTCGATGCTGCTCATACGCTCACGGATCGCACGCTCCATGCGAAGCAAGCCAAGGCGATACTGGTTTTCCATGAGTTCGCCAACCGAGCGAACACGGCGGTTGCCAAGGTGATCAATATCGTCAATCTCGCCACGACCATCCTTTAAATCGCACATGATGCGAACGATTTTCAGGATATCTTCCTTGCGCAAAACGCGCACCTGATCATCCGTTTTGAACCCAAGGCGCGAGTTCATTTTCACGCGGCCAACAGGCGAGAGATCATAACGCTCTAAATTAAAGAACAACCCTTGGAAAAGCGCTTCCGCCGATTCAACGGTAGGCGGCTCACCCGGACGCATGACGCGATAAATATCGATCAACGCATCTTCGCGTGAGACATTCTTATCCGCCGCCATCGTGTTGCGAATATAGGGGCCGACATTGACGTGATCGATGCCCAGCAACTGGATTTCCTTGACGCCTGTTTCTTCGATTTGCTCAAGAATTTCGGCGGTCAGCTCATTGCCCGCCTCAAACAGAACAACGCCTGTCTTTTCATCGATCATATCGGTGGCAAGATAAGAACCAAGCAGATTCTCGGCCTGCACCAAAACTTCCTTAAGCCCAGCCTCAACCAGCTTGGTGATCAAGCGAGGGGTCATCTTGGCACCCTCTTCCGCAACCGTTTTGCCGTTCTTGGCATCAACGATTTTAGAAGCGAGCTTTTGCCCCTTTACACGATCCGCATTAAAAGCCGTTACCCAGCCATTCTTGGCCTTCTTATAGGTCACAAGATCATAAAAAGAGCTTAGAATCTCTTCCTTGCCCATACCTTGAATCTCATGCAACTCAAGAGCCTTACCGGCCTTCTCGCGCTTAACGCGCAGCTTTTCCGTTTCCTCGCCATACAAGGCATAAAGAAGAGTCGTGACGGGCAGCTTGCGACGACGATCGATACGGACATAGACCATATCTTTGGCATCAAACTCAAAATCCAACCACGACCCACGATAGGGAATGACACGCGCAGCGAACAAATACTTGCCGGACGCATGCGTCTTACCTTTATCATGATCAAAGAACACACCGGGACTGCGATGCATCTGGCTGACGATCACGCGCTCGGTTCCGTTCACAACGAACGTGCCGTTGGCGGTCATAAGCGGCATGTCGCCCATGTAAACGTCTTGCTCTTTAATGTCACGGATGGACTTAACGCCTGTTGTCTCATCAACATCAAAAACCGTCAGGCGCAAAGTCACCTTCAGTGGAGCAGCGAACGTCATGCCACGTTGTTGGCATTCCTCAACGTCATACTTGGGCTGCTCCAGCTCATAGGAAACAAAATCAAGAACGGCGCGTTCCGCAAAATCGCGGATCGGGAAAGCCGAGCGCAAGACCTCTTGCAGGCCAACGCGGTCACGCTTTGCAGGCGGAATATCCATCTGCAAGAAATACTCATAAGAGCGGCGCTGAACCTCAATAAGGTTCGGCATCTCGGCCACTTCGGGAATGCGCCCGAAGCTTTTGCGAATGCGAATGCCGCCGCTTTGGGTTTTTGCGGAAACGACAGGAGTGCTCTGCGCCATAGGATCCTCTTTCTTTATCGAACGAGCGCATCGCCTTTATGGGGAGCGCTCTCAAAACAAAAACAAAATAAAGAACACCCCGCCGACCCTCCCTTATTGAAGAGAGCGTGCAACGATGTCCTCCTACCCTGTAGGATATTGCCAAGGGTGTATGGCGGCTTTTCAAAGCCTTTACAAGACCTTTATTTTATAAAAATCAATATGTTTAGGCCTTTAAAAACATAATATATAGGAATATAATAACATATACATCTATATATAAGCCTTTATTCTTAACAATAAAGGATTGTATAATTTTGCTATTGTTTACAACACGTTAGTTTCCGCCCCGTCATCACACGACGAAACATCCCTACCCTTTCTTGCCTTTTTCGTCTTAAAGCCGATGTCAAATAAAATGATAAACTCTATGCGCCTAAAAAGAGCCGTCATTCCGGAGACATTTTCTCTTCGGCGCCCCTTGGGACGAAAGAAAATGGAATCCGGAATCCGCTTTCCTTTTTGGTTTCTTTCAAAAAAGAAAACAAATTGGATTCCGCACGCAGGCCTTGGCCTTGGCCAAGGCCTGCGTGCGGACGGCGGGAGGGAGAGTCTCCCTAGCCCCAAGTCCCAAGCCCCCGCCTCCCAATCGTCACGCATTTTTGCTTTTGGCGATCCAAAATCGGGCGACGCTTACAAAAACTTTATAAATCAATGAGTTAGGTACTGCCCAAAACCGAGTCATTTTTCTTATATTTCAATGGGTTACGGCATTAACTTTGAGCGGAAGGCGACCAAGAGGCACTATTCCACGCTCTTGGGGCTGAGAATTGATAAAAAACCAAAGATTCGTTGATTCTATTGGGTTTTTTCTGGGGCAAAAAAGGGGGCGAAAAAGGGGGCGAAAAGAGGGGTCAAAAAGAGGGCATTTTCTTGCTTCTCACAAAGCTTGAGCCACCTGAGTGACCGCCTTTTCGATGGCTTCAAGAGCGGCTTTGGCTCCCGCAGCGTTAGGGCCGCCAGCTTGAGCCATATCGGGACGGCCACCGCCACTTGCCCCCCCTACCGAAGGAACACCCGCATTGACCAAGGCCACAGCATCAAATCTATCTGTCAAATCCTTTGTCACGCCAACCAACAGCACAGCGGCGCCGTCATTGACTCCCGCCAGCGCGATAATGCCCGATCCCATTTTCTTTTTAAAATCGTCCAGCAAAGAACGCATCGCCTTGGGCGGCACGTTTTCTATAATCTTCGCCATAAAGGGAACACCATGAATATCAGAGCTCTCTAAGGCCTTAGACCCGCCACCGCCTAGCGCGATTTGATGACGCATATCGGCCACCTCGCGTTCAGCCTTGCGTTTATCCGCCATGACGCTGTTCAGGCGATCCGCCAAATCTTCGGGCTTAACAGATAAAACGGCACAAGCTTCGCGCAAGACTTTGTCCTTGCCGCGCAGTTCCTTTAAAACGCCCTGCCCCGTCACAGCTTCAAGGCGGCGGACATTCGCAGCCAAAGCGCTTTCACTGATAAGTTTAAAAGCGCCAATGTCGCCTGTGCGCTTAACGTGCAAGCCGCCGCATAATTCGAACGAGTAGGGAGCCGCGCCTTGAGCCTCATCGCCCATAAAAACGACACGCACCTCATCCCCGTATTTTTCACCGAATAAGGCCATAGCGCCTAGGTCTACGGCTTCCGCCTGTCCCATCAAGCGCGTTTTCACAGGCAAGTTGGCGCGGATTTGCTTGTTGACTTCATCTTCAACCGCTTCGATTTCTTCCGCCGTCAAGCCACGCGCATGATTGATATCAAAACGCACACGATCAGGGGACACCATCGATCCCTTTTGAGCCACATGATCGCCCAGTTGCGCCCGCAAAGCCGCGTGCAACAAATGGGTGCAAGAATGGCTGGCTCTTAGAGCCAAACGACGTTCATGATCGACGGCCAACACAAAAACATCACCGACAGAAATCGTGCCCTTATCCACGGTTCCCTTATGAACATGCAAAGCGCCTAATTTTTTTTGGGTATCCGTAACGGTCATGTGCGTTGTCGGGTTCGTCAGCGTCCCCGTATCGCCTACTTGCCCCCCTGACTCGCCATAGAACGTCGTTTGATTAAACAAAAGCGCAACCTTATCCCCCGCCTTTGCCGAAGGAATGGCGTTGCCCTCTTGATCCAGCATGGCGATGACGCAGCCCTCGGCTGTTTCAGCGTCATACCCCAAGAACTCTGTGGGTCCATGCTTTTCACGCAACGCAAACCAAATGGTTTCCGTCGCCTGATCGCCCGACCCCACCCATGATTCACGGGCTTTACGCTTTTGTTCAGCCATCGCGGCATCAAAGCCCGCGACATCGACCGTCATCTTCTTTTCCATCAAGGCCGACTGAGTCATGTCCAAGGGGAAACCAAAAGTATCGTACAGCTTGAACGCCACCGCTCCCGGAAGGGCTTGGTCTGCGCTTAAGTTCTGGGTTTCCTCTTCCAAAAGCTTGAGGCCGCGATCAAGCGTTTTCTTGAATCGCATTTCTTCAAGCATGAGCGTTTCAGCAATCAAGGCTTGATGTTTGACCAATTCGGTAAAATGATGCCCCATTAAATCGACCAAGGCGGGAACCAAACGGTGCATCATCGGGTCTTTGCAGCCCAAAATATGCGCGTGACGCATCGCGCGGCGCATAATGCGACGCAAGGCGTAGCCGCGCCCTTCGTTGGACGGCATCACGCCATCAGAGATCAAGAAAGCGGATGACCGCAAATGATCCGCGATAACGCGATGAGAGAACCGATAGTCGCCATCAGGCTCTATGCCACTGGCATGAGCCGAGGCTAAAATTAAGCCACGGATCAAATCCGTGTCATAATTATCGGACTTGCCTTGCAAAACAGCCCCTAAACGCTCAAGCCCCGTTCCCGTATCAATGGAGGGCTTCGGCAAGGGCAAAAGCTCGGTGGGCGAACGTTGATCAAACTGCATGAAAACAAGATTCCAGATTTCAACGAACCGATCCCCATCGGCATCTTTCGTTCCCGGAGGGCCGCCCAAAATGTGATCGCCATGATCATAAAAGATTTCAGACGACGGCCCGCATGGCCCCGTATCCGCCATGCGCCAAAAATTGTCATCCGTTGCGATGCGAATAATCTTGCTATCGTCAAGACCAGCAACTTTGCGCCACAAGTCATAAGCCTCGTCATCGTCATGATAGACGGTAACGAGCAGACGCGCAGGATCCAACCCATACACATGGGTCAGCAAATCCCACGCGTGGGTGATCGCGAACTCCTTAAAATAATCACCGAAAGAAAAATTGCCCAACATTTCGAAAAACGTATGGTGGCGCGCCGTATAGCCCACATTGTCCAGATCGTTATGCTTGCCCCCGACACGCACGCATTTTTGAGAAGAGCAAGCGCGTTTATAAGGGCGCGTTTCAAGACCGGTAAAAACATTCTTGAACTGAACCATACCGGCATTGGTAAACAACAACGTCGGATCGTTCAAAGGAACCAAAGAACTAGAGGCAACGGGCGTATGACCTAACTTGGCAAAATAATCGATAAAAGTAGCGCGGACTTCATTAACGGTTGACATAGAACGGCTCTCATAAACAAGGGTTACAGATCAGGGTCACTTCCTTGGCCTATCCAACGGAAATGAAAGGCTGATAGTCGCCACTATAAGCGAGACCTTTAGCCCTGTGCAACGCTTCCTTTCGCCCTTGATCCCCACGGCTAGGAATCCGAGTTAATAAATCGCCCTCCCCTTGCGGGAGGGCACAAGATTTTTTATCCCGTAGGGAGAAAAAATCTTGGGGAGGGGTCAAAACACGATGAAAAACGACCCCTCCCCGAAAACACTTCGTGTTTTCGACCCTCCCGCAAGGGGAGGGTGATTTTCGTGCGCGTGTTAACCCAAGTTCGTATCCCTGCCCTTGATCCCCCTGTTCAATGAGAATTTGACAGGGGTCATGCCCTTGATTGATTAACCCTTTCTTTCTCTGTTCTTTTTGTCTAGTCTTCGCCGCATGAAAAACACCTTATCCAACACAGAAAGCCTATGCTGCGTGCCTGACGAGCAGGGGCATTTTGGCCCCTATGGCGGGCGGTTTGTGGCCGAAACTTTGATGCCTTTGATCCTAGAGGTTGAGAAAGCCTATAACGCCACAAAAAACGATCCTGCCTTTCAAGCCGAGCTGGACTACTATCTGAAGCATTATGTAGGGCGTCCCTCGCCCCTTTATTATGCGCCGCGCCTTACGGAACAATTCGGCGGAGCCAAGATTTATCTGAAACGCGAAGAGCTGAACCACACAGGCGCGCACAAGATCAACCACTGCATGGGGCAGATTTTGTTGGCCAAGCGGATGGGCAAAACCCGCATCATCGCTGAAACAGGCGCGGGGCAGCATGGCGTCGCCACCGCTACCGTGGCCGCTCTCTTCAACTTGCCTTGCGTCGTTTTTATGGGCGAGCTGGACATCGAGCGTCAGCGCCCCAACGTTTTTCGTATGCGCCTTTTGGGGGCAGAGGTTCGCGCCGTCAAGACCGGCTCGCGCTCGCTTAAAGACGCGATGAACGCCGCGCTTCAAGATTGGGTCAGCCACGTTGACGATACCTATTACATCATAGGCACAGTCGGCGGCCCCCACCCCTACCCTGCTATGGTGCGCGATTTCCAATCCATCATCGGGCGTGAAACGCGCCAGCAAATCATGGAAGCCGAAGGCCGTCTGCCGGATTCTTTGGTGGCATGCGTGGGCGGCGGATCCAACGCGATGGGCTTGTTCCACGAGTTTCTTGATGAGCCAAGTATCGCCATTCATGCGGTTGAAGCCGCTGGCCATGGGATCGCAACGGGCATGCACGCTGCCGCGCTTACGGGCGGGCGCGCCGGAATCCTTCACGGCATGCGCAGCTATTTCCTGCAAAACGAAGATGGTCAGATTCAAGAGGCGCATTCAATCTCGGCAGGCCTCGACTATCCAGGCGTGGGGCCAGAGCATGCATGGCTGCACGATAATGGTCGCGTGTCCTATGTCTCAATCACTGACGATGAAGCCATTGAAGCGTTCCAGCTTTGCTGCAAGTTAGAGGGCATTATTCCCGCGCTAGAGCCTTCGCATGCGCTGGCCTATGTCGCCAAGCTCGCGCCTCAGCTTCCCAAAGACCATTTGATGGTTGTCAATCTATCGGGACGCGGCGACAAAGACATCTTCACCATTGCCGACCGCCTTGGAGTTATAATCTGATGAATACCCCCATCAACCGCCTCGATGCGCGTTTTGCTAAGCTTAAAGCCGATGGCCAAAAAGCCTTTATCCCCTTTATCACAGCGGGCTACCCGACCTTAGAGCTTTCCTCGGCTCTCCTTGCTGGGCTGCCACAAGCGGGCGCGGATATCATCGAGATTGGCATGCCGTTCAGCGATCCGATGGCCGATGGCCCCGCCATTCAAAACGCCAACCTGCAAGCCTTTAAAGCGGGGATCACCGTTCCGAAAATTTTAGAGATAGTGCGCGCTTTCCGTACAACGGATAATGAAACGCCCATCGTTTTGATGGGCTATTACAACCCGATTTACAGCTATGGCATTATGCGCTTTTTGGATGATGCTAAAAAAGCGGGCGTTGACGCCTTTATCATTCCTGATCTCCCTCCCGAAGAGGATGAAGAGTTTCGCGTGCCAGCCGATGCGCGTGATATGTTTGTGATAAGACTTATCACGCCGACAACGAACGAACAGCGTTTGCCGACCGTTTTAAAAGGCGCGAAAGGCTTTCTTTACTGCGTGTCAATCACGGGCATTACGGGGGCCGCCAGCGGCAACGCAAACGCCCTCACACGCTATGTTAGCCAAGTGCGGTTAAAAACAGACCTTCCCATTGCGATTGGCTTTGGCGTTAAAACCCCTGAACAAGCGCATGAAATGGCCAAGGCCAGCGATGGCGTTATTGTCGCAAGCGTTATTATGGATCACATCGCGCAAAACCTTGGTAGCGAAGAAGCGCCTCGCGAAGGGCTGGCCGCCAGCACGCTTGCTTTCACCGCCGCCCTCGCCCAAGGCGCGCACAAGGCATAGGCTGCTATTCCGCGCTCACATGCTTGACCGTCGGGAACGGAATCTCAATCTTCTCGGCATCAAAGGCCTTCTTGATATTCAGCAAGAATGAGCGGCGTATGATGGCGTGCTGACCTGCTTTTGTCTTAATACGACTGCGAATGACAACGGAGGAATCGCCAAGAGCCTCAACCCCCATCACTTCAATCGGCTCAAGAATAATTTTTTGGAAAGCAGGGGTGGCCTGCATCGCATCGCCCGTTTTCCGTATAATGTCCATAACATTATCCAAATCGCTGTCATAGGAAACGCCGACATCCATCATGGCATAAGAGAACAGCTTTGATTCATTCGTGATAACTGAAATGGCGCTAAAGGGCATGATATGAAGCGAGCCATTAACATCGCGCAAACGCACCGTGCGAATGGAAAGATTTTCCACAACGCCTCTGTGGCCACCAATCGTCACCCAATCGCCAACGGCCAGATTATCTTCAAGGATAATTGAAAGGCCTGTCAGAAAATCCTTGACCAGCGTTTGAGAACCAAAGCCAACGGCAACGCCCAAAACACCGGCACCAGCCAAAAGCGGGGCGATGTTGATGCCCATCTCGGATAAAATCACAAGAGTGATAATAACACCCAAGATAATCATGGCGGCCTTTTGCACCATCGGCAAAATGGTTCTTGCCCGCGCGTTGGCTTGAACAATGCGACCTTGCGCATCGCGCTTGTTCAGTTTGCGTTCAATAGCCCGATGCAAAAGCTCATAAATAAAAACAACGATCAACAAAGTCGCCGTGATTGAAAAAAGAGAGCCCAAAACACGCTGCCCCCACGGACTAGAAACAAGAGCAGGCACATCGCCTCCCCATGATGCCGCAATAGCCGCCAAGCCAAACGCCCACGTCACAATCTTGAACAGCACCCGCAAAACAGGCCGATAAAGGCCTGCGTTAACGGCGGCGTTGGTCTTTCGATGAGTCAGCTTTGCAATCCAATAAAAAGAAAGCCGCATCGCAAGCATGGCCAAAAGCGTTCCAATCGTGCCCTTTTGCAGAAGGGTAAACCCACCGCCAGCGCCCAGCATCGTGACGATGTAGCCCACCGCCAGATAAAAGATGGCCAAAACATGCCACGTCCGCGCCAGCCACAGGCGCATGCCGCCCATTAACGTGGTGTGCGCCTGTGAAGCCGATAGATCGCCACGGATAAACACGGAAATGGCGGCTCTTTTTTGCACAATCACCGCGACCGTCATGCCAACGATGATAAGAGCCACAAGGTTCGTAAAGCCGGAAATCGCCGCAGCCGGAACCTTGACCGTCTTGGCAATCTCAGCCGTAAAGAACCCCGTCACCATGATCGAGGCCAGCCATGTCACCCAACTTTGAACCGTGAAGGCCACCTCTGTCGTAATGGGCAAAAAGCGTAAGGATGGCGCTCGCGGCGCAAAGAAAAACCGAATCAAAACACGCACCAACCGCAACAAAGCCAGCGCATAAACAACCGTCATCACAATATAACGCGCCAACTTGGCGGGCTCTTGCGCATCGATCAAGAAAAGCGCAACAGCGATGAAAAGAAGAACGGGAATAAGGGAAATCCCCAGCCAGCCCATAATCGCGCCAAAGCGCGTCCATGGCGATTTAAAAGTCGCATGATAAATCTTGCGCCGTAAAGACACAAAGAACAGATCGGCTAACCAGCCCGCCGCAAAAGAACCGCCAATCACCAATAACAAAAGAGCACCCGTATCGATCCACCGCGCTTGCAGAACCGGATCGTTTACTTGTTGGGCAAGCCAAGTGGCGAATTGCGGCAACGCGGCGAAATTATCAAAAAACGTGCCGCCTTCGTTTCCGATCAACTTCAACGTATTCAGGACAAGGCCAAGGGCCCGCGTGCCAAAAGTTTCCTCTGGCTCGATATCAACGGCATTAGGATCCCCCGTTACAAGCGCCTGCAACTGCTGCCCGATTTCAGCAACGATAGGCGTAAAACCCGTTCGCACAGGCGGCTGCGGCTCACGGTAAGGCGTGGCCTGCCCCAAAGACGGAGCCATCACCATCAAAGCGATCAGAAAAAAACGAGCGAACATCTTCATAGCAAGCATCCTGTTTTAAAAACGGCAAGGCCGCGCCTAATCATCATACAAAATGGGCAAAAATGCGCCACCAAAAAGGCAAAGAGTCCTTATTTCTTTTGCAACCTATTGATTGGCCTTATTCCTTTCGATTTCTCTTGAAAAAAAAGAAAAGACGCCCATATTCATACTATCACTAACTTTTTTGAAAGGCTGATCACCATGGTCGATCCGTTCTTCCGTAATCCTACCGCTTCTGCGCCATCACGCGCCATGACGTTTGATCAAGGGCTGCGTGCGCACATGGTTCGCGTTTTTAACTATATGGGGGGTGGTCTTGCCCTGACGGGGCTTCTCGCCTTTGTCGTTGCCAACACGGCGCTGGCTCAGATTATCTTTGGTTCACCGTTAAAATGGGTGGCGATGTTCGCGCCGCTTGGCTTCGTTTTTTATCTGAACTTCAAGATGGAAACGATCAGCGCAGCGCGAGCCCAAACGCTGTTTTGGCTTTTTTGCGCCACGATGGGAATCTCCATGGCGGCCATTTTTATGGTCTTTACGGGCGCGAGTGTCGCAAGAGCTTTCTTTATCACAGGCGCAACCTTTAGCGGCATGGCCCTGTGGGGCTATACGACCAAGAAAGACCTGACCAACTTTGGTTCATTCTTGATGATGGGCGTGATGGGGCTGTTCATTGCCATGCTGGTCAACCTGTTTATGGGATCAAGCATGATGCAATGGATTGTATCAGTCGCGGGCGTTGCCATTTTCACGGGTCTCACCGCCTATGACACGCAAAAGATCAAGCAAACCTATAACGCCAGTTGGGGTGATGAAGCGAACAACAAGCTTGCCGTTATGGGCGCGTTGAGCCTTTACATCAACTTCATCAACGCGTTCCAATTCCTGCTCAGCCTGACAGGGGATCGCCGCTAACAGAAGAAAACGACGATAAAAAAGGGGGCGCACAGCCCCCTTTTTTATGCCCTGACGTGTTCCCTACATATGCACCACGCGGCCATAGGCGTCCAGCACCGCTTCGTGCATGGATTCTGAAATGGTGGGATGCGGGAAGACCGTGTGCATCAGCTCGGCCTCTGTGGTTTCAAGGGCGCGTCCAAGGGTGAAGCCTTGGATCATCTCGGTCACTTCTGCGCCAACCATATGCGCACCAAGAAGAGCGCCCGTCTTGGCATCGAACACGGTCTTGACCATGCCTTCTGGCTCGCCCATCGCAATCGCCTTGCCATTGCCCATGAAGTTAAAGCGCCCCACGCGAACGTCATAACCGGCGGCCTTGGCCTTCGCCTCGCTCATCCCAACGCTGGCGACCTGCGGCGTGCAATAGGTGCAGCCCGGAATGTTGCCAAGGTCAAGAGGGTGAACATCCTTCACGCCCATAATTTTCTCAACGCAGATCACGCCCTCATGGCTGGCTTTATGCGCGAGCCAAGGCGGCGCGGTCACATCGCCGATGGCGTAAAGGCCAGCCTCATCCGTCGCGCTCCATTCATTGATTTTGATATGGCCTTTTTCGATCACAGCCTTTGTATTTTCAAGACCGATATTCTCGATGTTCGCCACGATGCCAACCGCCATGATCACGCGATCAAAAGTTTGCGTCGTCGCCTTGCCATCCTTTTCGATAGAGGCGGTCACGCTATCCTTGGCCTTGTCCAACTTTTTGACAACGGCCTTTGTGATGATTTTCAGGCCGCGCTTTTCCAAAGCCTTATGCGCGAAGGCAGAGATTTCTTCGTCCTCCACGGGCATGACGCGATCCATCACCTCGACAACAGTGACGGCCACGCCTAGCGCGTTATAGAAACTGGCGAACTCAATCCCAATCGCACCAGAGCCGATGACCAGCAGCGATTTGGGCAGCACATCGGGAACCATCGCCTCTCGCGATGTCCAAATCAGCTTGCCGTCGGGCTCCAATCCTGGCAGAACGCGAGGCCTTGCGCCCGTCGCGATCACGATATGCTTGGCGGTCAATTCGGCGACGCGCTTGCCGTCCTTGGTGACTTCCACCCTGCCCTTGCCCAACAGCTTGCCAAAGCCATCGATGACCTCAACCTTGTTCTTTTTAAGGAGGTGTTTGACGCCCGCCGACAATTGCGCCGACACGCCACGAGAACGCTCAACCATTTTCTTAAGATCGAAGCTGAAGTCCTTGACCTGAATCCCATAATCGGCAGCGTGTTTGATGTTCGTGACAATCTCAGCACTACGCAGCAAGGCCTTCGTCGGGATGCAGCCCCAGTTGAGGCAAATGCCGCCCAAATGGTTGGCCTCAACCAGCGTGACCTTCATGCCCAGTTGACTGGCGCGAATGGCCGTGACGTAGCCACCGGGCCCGCCGCCGATAATAATGATGTCCGATGTTGTCATTGGGTTTCCTTTGTTTTCCTTTTAATCCAAAACGCCTTGATCGGTGGCAAAGAGAGTGTTGAGAGAATATAGCCAAAGCACGGGATGATCGCGTCGATCCATGCGCCTTCGGGATGAATGCGTGTCAGCACAAGCGCCACCACAACATACGTCACGACGAGAATGGCGAAACGCCGCGTCCAACTGACCTCCCACGCCTTGTCAAACTCAACCCGCGCATTGCGCTCTTCGATAGCTTGCAGGCGTTTTTCTACGGTGTGATCCATGCGTTAGTCCTTCAAGGTGATCCAGTAGCGACGCGATAGGCCGCCCTTGTCAAAGATACAATCGATTTTGCTTTCCAAAACGCCGCCATTGGCTTCAATCGCTTTCCATGAGCCAAGATTCTCTTCATTGGCTGTGATGAGCACGCGGGTCACGCCGCGTTCCTTTAGTTTCTTAAGACCCAACGCTATAATCTTTTTCGCATGACCTTGGCGGCGCATGGATGGCCGAATGCCATAGCCGATGTGCCCCGCATGAACTTCAAGAAAATCGTTCATCTCGTACCGCACAGAAATTGCGCCGATGAAGTCTTTCTCATCCACAAGCCAGTAAAAGTTGTGCTGCACGCTTGGTCGCGGAATGCCGTCTGTGGGCGTAAACATACCACCATGCCGATTATAGCCCTCAAAGTGATCGAAAGGATCGGCTTCGATTTTTTTGATCTCATCTTCAGGCAGTATGGGGCACATGCCAAACTCAAAACCCTCCCGCATCGCCGCAACGTACGATGCCAGATAACGCGTGTCGGGAAGAATAAGGCGAAGCATGGGTTTCCTCTTTCTAAAACCACCCTCCCCTTGCGGGAGGGTCGAAATTGCGCAAGCAATTTCGGGGAGGGGTTGCTTTTACGTTATATCGCATTTGACCCCTCACCTGCAAAATCTAAGACTTGCTTTACGCAAGCCTAAGATTTTGCTTCCTCTCCCGCAAGGGGAGAGGGACGTTCTTTATTTTACACCACCAACCCATAGGGTTTTTCGATCAGCGTTTTGAAGGCCGCGAGGAACTGAGCGCCCACCGCACCATCGACCGCGCGATGATCAACAGACAGCGTGCAGGTCATCACGGTGGCAACAGCCAACTGGCCATTTTTCACAACGGGCCGTTGCTCACCCGCACCGACGGCCAGAATGCAGGCCTGTGGCGGATTGATGATCGCGGCAAAATCGCGCACGCCAAACATACCAAGGTTGGAGATCGTAAAGCCGCCGCCTTGATACTCATCAGGGCGAAGCTTACCGTCCTTGGCACGCGCGGCAAGGTCTTTCATCTCCGCCGAAAGTGCAGCCAACGGCTTACCTTCCGCACCCTTAATGATCGGGGTGATAAGACCCGACGGCGTGGCCACGGCCACAGAAATATCGGCGCGGCGATAGCGCAAGATGGCGTCATTCGTCCAGCTGGCGTTGGCATCGGGCACTTTTTTCAAAGCCAGCGCCACGGCGCGGATCACGCAATCGTTGACGGAAATCTTACTGCCGCCCGTTTCATTCGCCGCTGCGCGAAGCGCCAGCAGATCGTCAATCTCACAATCAACCGACAGGTAGAAATGCGGAACAGTTTGCTTAGATTCAGAAAGGCGCTTGGCAATCGTTTTGCGCATCCCGCTGTTGGGGATCGCGTCATAAGGCGCATCACCCGTGATGGGCACGGCCACAAGAGACAAACGGCCCACGCCCGCGCTTTCCACGTCGGCGCGAACAATGCGGCCATTCGGCCCCGATCCGGTGATCAGCCGCAGGTCAACGCCCTTTTGCTCGGCAATGCGTTTGGCAAGAGGGCTTGCAATGATGCGGTCTTTTGCAGGTAATCCCATAATCTATAGTCTCCTTAAATACCTATCCCGCCAAAGGCTGGTGGCATATTGTTCCTCTCCTTTTTGAAGAGAGCCTTCTTTATTCCCTCCCCCCTTGCGGGGGAGGCTAGGTGGGGGGGAGAGCGACTAGGCCACTCATGATCGGGGTTTAATCCTGACCGGATAGCCTTTAGCTTAGCGTCACGCCCCCCTCCCTAACCCTCCCCGCAAGGGGGAGGGAACTTCACATTAAGCCGCCTTTCTATAGCAGACTGTGCGAACGGCTTCGACGATGTCCGAAGGTTGAGGCAGCGCCAGCTTTTCCAAATTGGCGGCATAGGGCATCGGCACATCCGCGCCATGCACGCGCACCATCGGCGCATCCAGATAGTCAAACGCGTGTTCCATCATCTGCGCCGCGATTTCTGCGCCAATGCCAGCAAACGGCCAGCTTTCCTCAACGGCAACAAGACGGTTCGTCTTCATCACGCTTTGCACGATGGAATCCGTATCCAAGGGGCGCAACGAGCGCATGTTGATGACTTCTGCCGAGATTCCTTCGGCGGCCAAAGCCTCTGCCGCTTCTAAAGCATGGCCCACCATGCGCGAAAACGCCACGATGGTCACGTCACTGCCTTCGCGCATCACGCGAGCCTTGCCGATGGGAGCTGTAAAATCCTCATCATCGGGAAGCTCAAAGCTCTGTCCATAGAGCATTTCATGCTCAAGGCAAATGACGGGATTAGGATCACGAATGGCACTTTTCAAAAGACCCTTGGCATCCGCGCTGTCATAGGGCGCGATGACTTTAAGCCCCGGAATATGCGCGTACCAGCTGGCATAGCACTGCGAGTGCTGCGCCGCCACGCGTGCCGCCGCCCCATTGGGGCCGCGAAACACAATGGGGCAGCCCATTTGACCGCCCGACATATAGCGCGTCTTAGCGGCAGAGTTGACAATCTGGTCAATCGCCTGCATCGCAAAGTTCATCGTCATAAACTCGACAATCGGCGTCAGGCCGCCAAAGGCCGCGCCAACGCCAAGCCCCGCAAAGCCCATCTCGGTGATCGGCGTATCGATCACGCGCTTGTCGCCAAACTCATCCCACAAGCCTTGCGAGACTTTGTAAGCGCCGTTGTACTCGGCCACTTCCTCGCCCAGCAAAACGATGTTTTCATCGCGACGCATTTCCTCGCCCATCGCCTCGCGCAAGGCTTCGCGCACCGTCAGCGTTTTGTAATGAGCATAAGTCTTATCGTCGGCCACAGGCGCAAAGGCGGGCGCAGCCGAAGCAACAGCGGCGGGAGCGGATGCAGAGTCAGCAGCAGCAGAAGCCATGGGCGCAGCCTTACTCTCATGCTGATCCAGCGCGGCGCTGTCCTCGCCCTCTTCCAGCAAAAGCGCGATGGGCGTATTCACCGCCACGCCTTGCGATCCGGCGGGAACTAAAATCTTGCCGATCACGCCTTCGTCAGCGGCTTCAACTTCCATCGTTGCCTTATCGGTTTCGATTTCCGCAATCACGTCGCCGCTGCGGACTTCATCACCTTCATTCTTGACCCAACGCGCCAGAGTCCCTTCGGTCATCGTTGGCGACAGGGCAGGCATCAGAATTTCAATAGTCATATCGTTATTCCTTTTCCCCTTAATTTATGCGTCAGCCAAAACGTCTGTCCAAAGTTCGGACGGGTCGGGCTCGGGACTTTCCTGTGCGTACGCAGCGGCATCGGTCACGATCTTTTTGATCTCTTTCTCGATGCTCTTCAAATCGTCCTCGGACGCCAGCTTGTCTTTCAAAAGCCTTGCGCGAAGCGTGTCGATAGGATCGCGGTTATCCTTCCAATCTTCGACCTCTTCTTTCGGGCGGTATTTGGCAGGATCGGACATGCCGTGGCCACGATAACGATAAGTGTCCATCTCTAGCAAGACGGGGCCTTTGCCAGAGCGGGCATGTTCAAGTGCCTCAAGCGCCGCCGCATGAACCTGCGAGACATTCTGACCATCAACCTTATGACCATGAATGCCATAGGCCTCACCGCGCTGGCTTTGATCGCCCGCCGCGTGACGCTTTCTGGATGTTCCCATGGCGTACTGGTTGTTTTCGATGACGTACACGATGGGCAGCTTCCACAAAGCCGCCATGTTAAAGCTTTCGTACACCTGCCCTTGGTTGGTCGCGCCGTCGCCCATAAAGGTCACGCACACGCCGCCGTCTTTTTTATAACGATGGGCAAACGCAAGCCCCGTTCCGATGGGAACCTGAGCGCCCACAATGCCGTGGCCGCCGTAAAAATGTTTCTCGACGCTGAACATATGCATCGAGCCGCCCTTGCCTTTGGAATAACCGCCGATGCGCCCCGTCAACTCAGCCATCACGCCCTTGGGGTCCATGCCCATCATCAGCATTTGCCCGTGATCGCGGTAGGAGGTGATGCAGGAATCCTCTGGACGCATGGCCGACAGCACGCCCGTCGTCACGGCTTCCTCACCGATATACAAGTGACAAAAGCCGCCAATCAGACCCATGCCGTACAGCTGCGCGGCTTTTTCTTCAAACCGGCGTATAAGCAGCATTTCGCGCCAAGCGCGAACAAGATCCAAAGCGGGTGCGGTAGAGATTTGTGACTCGACAGTCTTAAGACGAGCGGAAGATTTCATGTCTTGTTTCCTATGGCTCATTAAAGCTCCAAAACTATAACTTATGCACAGACAAGGGATTAGCCAGTCTTACCCAAAAAAGCAAACCCCTGAGTGTGCAATGCAGCAAAAGATCAGGGTGCCTTTGGCGAATCCGGTGATTTATCCTTTGGGGTCAAAACGATGATTTCGTTGGGCTTGGAATAATTCAAAAGCTCGCGCGCTTTTTCATCCAGCAAATCGGGATCCATGCTTTTATCCCGTAACAACAGCGTGCGATGTTCTAGCTCCTCACGCTCTTTTTGCAAACGAGCAAGGTTCGCCTCACCGATTTTAATTTCATTTTGCACACGGAGCATGGCAAACCATCCCCGATCCCCCTGCACCGTATGATAAAGGAAATACCCCACCAAAGAGGCTCCGATCAGCGACCAGAAAAGCTGCCCCACCCACTTATATTTTTTCCGGCGCTTGACCATTAGGCGCTTATCAAAAGATTGTTGAAAATTAATTGAAGCGGGAACAACGGAAGAAGAAATAAAAAAAACGGGATGCCCGCTTTACCCTTTCG
>DYDA01000017.1:33900-46010 GCA_020718105.1 Micavibrio sp.
GAGCGGCGGGACGAGGGCGCGGGCATGACGGAATCTTTTGAAGCTACATTTTCCTTTAGCGTCATCCCCGCGAAAGCGGGGATCCCGTTTAATTTAAAAACACGCTTCATTATAGCCTACCCCATCAAGACGGACGTTCCGGCAAAGCGGGCGATCTTGCCAAGCTGCTCTTCGATCCGCATCAACTGGTTGTACTTGGCCAAACGATCTGAGCGCGAGAGCGAACCAGTCTTAATCTGTCCGCAATTCGTAGCCACGGCCAAATCCGCAATTGTGGAATCCTCCGTCTCGCCAGAGCGATGCGACATGACGCAACGATAGCCCGCCTTGTGCGCCATTTCGACAGCTTCCAGCGTTTCTGTAAGCGTGCCAATTTGGTTGACCTTGATCAACACGGCGTTCGCAATGCCGCGCTCGATACCTTCCGCAATGCGAACAGGATTCGTCACAAATACGTCGTCGCCAACAATCTGGATACGCTCGCCCAGTTCTTCGGTCATCAGCTCCCAGCCTTCAAAATCATCTTCGGCCATGCCGTCTTCGATGGAGATGATGGGGAAATTATCGCAAAGCTCGGCATAGTAACGAACCATTTGCTCCGCGGTCAGAGTCTTGCGCTCACCCGTCAAAGCATAATGGCCATCTTTAAAGAACTCGCTCGACGCCGCATCAAGAGCGATCATGATATCCTCACCCGGCGCATAACCCGCCTTTTCAATGGCACGCATGATATAGGTAAGCGCCTCATCAGCCGAACGCAGGTTAGGCGCAAAGCCACCTTCATCGCCAATGTTCGTGTTGAGGCCAGCATCCTTCAAAAGCTTTTTAAGGCTGTGAAAAACTTCAGCCCCCATACGGATGGCATCGGTAACGCTCTCACCCCCGACAGGCATAATCATAAATTCTTGAATATCGATGGGATTATCGGCATGAGCGCCGCCATTCATAATGTTCATCTGTGGCACAGGCAGCAAGGAAGCTGCCGTCCCGCCGATATAACGATAAAAAGGAAGTTGACTTTCCATCGCCGCTGCCCGCGCCGCCGCCATGCTCACGCCCAAAATAGCATTGGCGCCAAGACGCGATTTGTTAGGCGTGCCATCCAACTCAATCAAAACGCCATCAAGGCCAATTTGATCCACGGCGTCATAGCCGATTATGGCGTCCGCAATCTCACTGTTCACATGCTCAACCGCACGCATGGTGCCCTTGCCCAAATAACGCTCGGCATCACCATCGCGAAGCTCAACCGCTTCATGCGCACCTGTTGAAGCGCCCGAAGGAACGGCAGCGCGACCAAAAGCGCCGGACTCCAATGTCACATCAACTTCAACCGTGGGGTTACCGCGACTGTCAAGAATTTCACGACCGTGAATTTGAAGAATGGTGGACATGAGAAAAGGACTCCCTGTTGAGATATTTTTGAATGAGAAAGAGAGTTAACCACTCTTGCCGCCAAAAGACAAGGAGGAGGAAAAATTAGGAAACTTGCCTAAAATAATTTTTGATCAACCGCGAAACATGGTGGGAAGACAAAAAGCCTTTAGAAATTCTTTCTAAAAGATCATCACTCACCGGCTGACTTGGCCTAAACACCCATCCATTGACGCACTTGATTAAATGCTCAGTTCTATCAATTCTTGCCTGACGATAAACAATATAGCTCGAATGCTTGATAAAAGGATGCTCACCCGCCTCGATAACACAAGTGTTATCGTAATACGTTTCAGGGTAGATTGTCGAAACATTAACGAGCAATTGCCTATTCTCAGCACATGAATCCGTCACAATAACGTACAAATGATTCTTGCTACCACTAGGAACCAATAAGGTTCCTTTTTTCTGCGGAAAGTAACTCATCTCTATTCCACAAAAGCTTCACGCACACGTCTTTCCTCTCTGATCCGATCCCCCAAGTATTCAACATTCGTTTTGCCAAGGTATTTAAAAACGCGTTCGTAAGGAATAGGATTTGATGATCCATCAGGATCTTCCCATTCGGGACAATTTTGATGCGTCCAATCTCGTATTTCGAACTGCCCCATATGACCAAATTCGCCCCACACGGCTTGTAGCGTGGTAATTTCAGATTCGCTCAACTCATCCAAATCATCAACAGTAGTGTTTACATTTGTCAATCCAACACAGTGCCTATCACGATCCGTTATAAATTCATCCCATCCACTATTTTCAGACACACAGCCGTCAATATAATTCAATGTCATTGAATTAACAGGGCCATGAGGCATTGAAACAAACTCATCGCCGATGATTGGATAATCGTACGCTTTCATATGGTTTCTGTCGGCCAAGTAAACGAGCTTGGTCAACTTGAGAACATTGATTCTCCCCCCCGCCTTTTGAGCAAAAAAGGCGGCCACTTGAGCGGCTTTTCTAGCGTTGAACCATGGTTTCATTGTATTCATTCCTATGACTTAAGAATCAGCATTGTATCACAAAACCAAATCGATTTGATAGCGTAACAAGATGATAGTTAACAAAAGCTTATATTAATTTTTCTTCCCCAGCAGCCACCTACCCTCTTGCACCTGCCAAACGATAAGACCCGGAACATAGAGAATAAGATCGCGGCAGCGGCGGATCACGGCTAGGGCAGCGGCAATCTCTGGAGTCAACCCCAACATCGAGCCAAACAAAAGGAATCCCGCCTCCTGTACGCCCAAAGCACCGGGCACGATAAAGGCCGCGCTGCCTGTCGCTTGAATAAGCGCCTCGATCATCATGCACTCTAACAACGAAAGAGGATGCCCCAGATAAAACAACGCCAGCCAAATCTCAACGCTGCATAGCGCCCATGAAACAAGCTGCATCACAAAGCAATAAAAAGCTTTGCCGCGCCGCCGATACATCGTGCGAACCGCGTGATCCAACCGCGCAGCGCTGCCCGCAAAACGCGCCCATTGATCACGAAAAAGAGCCCTAAAAAGTTTCTCAAACAGGCCAAAAAAGCCGATTTTTTGCACATAAAGCAGCGCCCCAAGAACAGGCGTGGTAATCACAAGTCCCCACAGCAATTGCGCCGTCACGCTTTGATCCGCCACGCGCATCAAAAACAGCCCAACACCCAGCAGGACAAAAACGAATTGCGCGATGACCGATGTTGTGATCTCAACCACCGTAGAGGCAATGGCGGGCGATTTGCGCATGCCATGCTTTATCATCACGCGCACCGAGACGATCTCCCCCCCTATGCGAGCGACAGGCATCAGGTTGTTGATAGAGGCACGGATCCACAGGACATAAAAGAAAAACAGTTTTCCTGCTTTAATGCGTCCGGGCAACAAGGCCTGCCAGCCAAGGACGCAAGCCATCATCGGCACGATATGGAAAAGGCTTGTCCAAACGATTCCCCATCCGGCCTGCTGCAACGCTTGTAGGACTTGGTCATAACCCGACCAAGCGATCACAGCCGTGGCGATCACAAGACCGATAAGCCCCAAAAACGACGCCAATCGGATCATAAAACGCCTTCAAGCAACGTGACCGTTTCATCGATCATGCGGCTATCGCCAGCGGCTAAAATCTGACCCTTGGACTCGCGGGTAAGTTTTTGCCCTTGCCAGTCGGTCATGCGTCCCCCTGCCCCTTCCACCACGGGAACCAACGCGGCAAAATCGTACAGGCTTAAATTATGCTCAATACACACATCGATATAACCGGAAGCGACAAGGCCATAAGAATAACAGTCGCCGCCCACCGTCGTCGTCTTGGCCTTTTTTGCCACGCGGCGATAAGCGTCCAGTGATACGGCATTACCGAACGGAAAGGCTTGAGGCCCCATGCACACCACCGCATCAAAAAGACTAGCGCAAGAACGAGAGCAGCAACGCTGCCCATTCAACGTCGTTTCATGGCCTACCGCACCGATCCAGCGTTCCTTAAGGATAGGCTGATCGATCACGCCCAAAATCGGCACGCCTTCATGCAGCAAGGCAATCAAAGTCCCGAACAACGGCTTACCAGAGACAAAAGCGCGAGTCCCATCAATGGGATCAACAACCCAAACATACTCGGCGTTTTCACGCTCAACCCCGAACTCCTCACCGATGATGCCATCGTTGGGGCGCTCTTGCGCCAGCATGACATGCAGCGCTTGCTCAGCCTTACGATCCGCAACAGTAACGGGGGAGAGATCGGCCTTTCCCTCAATGACAAAAGGTGTGCGATAAAAGCCGCGAATCACATCGCCACTGGAATCAGCCAATTGATGCGCCAAAGCCAGAAAATCAGGGGGGCATAAAGAAAGAGGCATGGAGAGGAGAGTCCTTATACGAATGACATCGTTTTACAAACCTACAGCCCCTTTCTTGGAAAGAAAAGACGTAAAAAACGCCTACGCTCTCTTAACGAAAAGACGGGATAAAAAAGAGGGGAAATCGTTTGTGGCGTAAGGCAAAAAAATTAAAGCGGATTATAGTGCGCTTCAATTTTGTCCAGCCTATTGGTATGCTCATCAACGGCAATGGCGATCATCCGCACATCAGCGCGAAGACCTTGAACGGCATCATCAAGTCTTCCAATGTCCTTACGCATAGACACCATGCTTTGAGCCATAGAGCCAAGTTTAGCGCTCATCTCCGCTTGCTCGGCACGCATCTCCGCTTGCTCGGCACGCATCTCCGCTTGCTCGGCACGCATCTCCGCTTGCTCGGCACGCATCTCCACTTGCTCGGCACGCATCTCCGCTTGCTCGGCACGAATGGCGCGAAGCAATTCAAGAACGAGATTATCAGGTTGATCAGACATCAAGAGCTCCTTTCACTGCAGACAATTATAACAGAAAGCACTTAACAAACAAACTCATATTTAATACCAACAGCTATAATCAAAAAAGATCAAGGGGTGGCAATCATCGGTTGACGCGGGAATCTGGGGCACCCTCTTTCGTCATCAAATTCCTTGCCTAACGAGCTGTTAATAAACAAAAACCATGGTTTTTAATTCAAAGGACTTGTTTTTTCGCATGAATGGGGCTACGAATTCTCGGTTTTTGTTTAACAGTGGAAACAATAATCTTCGCATGACAGCGTCACCAGATCAAAATCGCCGTCGCTTTCTTCAGCTTGGAGCCATGGCCTCAGCCTGCTTGTTGGTCAACCCATCCTTGGCGCTAGCGCGTGCGCCCTTATCCTTATCCTCTTCCAAAATGAAGGAGTTGACTTTTCGCAACCTTCACACGGATGAAAAGTTGCGCGTGACGTACTGGAAGAATGGCGCTTTCGATCGCTCAGCCATGGCCAAGATTTATCACATTTTGCGCGATTTTCGCACTGGCGATGTTTACCCGATTTCGGCCAATCTGATTGATTTGCTCCATGACCTGCAAAGCAAATTACGCACCGACTCGTCCATTGAAATTATCTCTGGCTATCGCTCGCCCCAGACCAACGCCACACTGCGCGGCCAATCCGATGGCGTAGCGCGGCAAAGCTATCACATGAAGGGTCTGGCCACCGATGTTCGCATGGAAGGCGTTTCCTTGCGTCGTCTTCAAACGACCGCTTTATTTATGGGGCGCGGCGGCGTTGGCTTTTATCCCAAATCCGACTTTGTCCACATCGATGTCGGCCCCGTAAGGCGATGGGGATAATCGCTTACGGCGCTTGGCTTATCCTTGCCCCGCTTCATCGATCATAGCAATGCGAAGCACGTTGGTTGTGCCGGACGTGCCAAAGGGAACACCAGCCGTAATCACCACGCGATCATACAGCTTGGCAAGGCCGTCACCACGCACGATTTTAACCGCCGTACTGATAACCTCGGTTAAACCCTTAGCCTCAGGCGTATGCGCGGCGTGAACGCCATAGGAAAGAACCAGCCGCCGCGCCGTTTCCAATTGCGAGGTCAGCCCCAAAATCGGCACACTAGGCCGCTCACGCGCAGCGCGTAGCGTTGTCGATCCCGACGTTGTATAAGTAACAATCGCAACAGCACCAATTGTCTCCGCCACTTGCCGAGCCGCCGCCGTAATCGCATCCGCGCCAGTACTAAGCAAACCAACCTTCCCCATCAACAAGCCGTCCTGCTCCATCGCATCGGCCTGCGTATGTTGAATGATCCGATCCATAATCCTGACCGCTTCAAGAGGGTATTGACCGCTGGCCGTTTCCGCCGACAACATCACAGCATCCGCGCCATCATAAACGGCTGTGGCCACATCGGACGCTTCTGCGCGTGTTGGCGTCGGCGCGGTGATCATGGACTCCAACATTTGCGTGGCGACGATCACAGGCTTGCCGAACTTACGCGCTTCACGAATGATGCGCTTTTGCGTGCGAGGCACATCTTCAGGCGGCATTTCAACGCCCAAATCGCCACGAGCCACCATCACGCCATCGGCCCGTTCTAAAATCGGAATCAAACTTTGAATAGCCATAGGCTTTTCCAACTTAGCCAAAATGGCGGCGCGGTTACCGATTAACTGCCGCGCCTCCATCACGTCTTCCGGCCTTTGCACAAAGGAAAGCGCGATCCAGTCCGCCCCTAAATCCAAAGCGACTTCTAAATCGCGACGATCCTTTTCCGTCAAAACCGAGGACGGAATAACCGAGTCAGGCACATTGACACCTTTGCGATCGGAAAGCTTATCGCCCACCTCAACCACGGTCTGGGCATATTCCTTGTTCGCTTCCGTCACGCGCAAGCGCACCTTACCATCATCCAGCAAAAGAATGCTGCCCGCTTTTAGCGCCGTGAAAATCTCTGGATGCGGCATCTGCACGCGCGTTTCATCGCCTGCTGTTGCATCCAAATCCAGCCGCAAGCTCTGCCCCGCCTTAATGGCGATAGAGCCGTCCTTAAAAACCCCAAGGCGATGCTTGGGGCCTTGCAAATCGGCCAGAACCGCGATGGGGCGGCCAACCTCGGCCTCAACCTCGCGGATCGCGTCCATACGCGCCTTATGATCTGCCGCTGTGCCATGGCTAAAGTTCAATCGGAAAACATCGGCCCCCGCCTCATACAAAGCGCGGATCATTTCCTTAGAAGACGTGGCAGGCCCCAAGGTCGCGACAATTTTCGTTTGGCGCAGACGGTGACGAAGCAAAGGCGTAGTCATAAGGTTGTTCCCTTCTTAATAACAAAAAAAGTGGCAAGCGGAAGGTTTTACAACCCTGCCCCCACATTGCTCAAAACACGCGTTATAGACCGCCTGACACTGCTGACGGCAATCCTCTGCGACGCAACGCTCTGGCCGCTCAAAGTCACGCGCTCGAAGCTCTACAGGCTGCTTGGTCTTAAACTGTTCAACCGTATAAGCCTCATAGTCCTTAATCGCTTGCGCCTGCATCGCATTCGTGCAGCCACGCTCCATTAACCCACACGAGTCATGGCAGTGCGTTTGCGCCTCACGGCACTGAAAGGAGCAAAGCCGACCCCCTGGCCCCGCCGGAAGCTCATAACGAGCAGGCATGCCCCGCCCCCCTCCGCCGCCATCACAAGCCGACAGCAGCAGAATCAGGGAGAGGCAAAAGAAAAATCGCAAACGCATGGTTAATTCATAAGGCCTCTTGAAAGTGATGACAAGGGTATAAAGGGGTGATGACAAGATCAAAAAGGTGATGTATGAAAGTCGCCGTGGCGCGAAACGACGTCAAACCCAAAGCCCCTATAGCTCAGCTGGTAGAGCAACTGATTTGTAATCAGTAGGTCCGCGGTTCGAATCCGTGTGGGGGCACCAGTTACAAACGGATCCTATCCTTAAAACAGTTCAAGCATTGGGTTTTGCCTTATGAAAAGAACAACCCTTTCCGCTTGCGAACGCTTAGACTGGCTGCGCCTTATCCGCACGGAAAACGTCGGCCCCATCACTTTTTATCAACTGCTCGCCCGCTATGGCTCGGCTCGGCAAGCGCTGGAGGCTTTGCCCGCTTTGGCTCAAAAAGGGGGGCGCGGACGCCCTCTCATCCCTCCTCCGCTTAAAGATATTGAAACGGAAATCACCTTTATAGAAAAAAGCGGCGGGCACCTTCTTTGCGCGTGCGAACCTGATTATCCTGAACGGCTGGCCGCGATAGAAGACGCGCCGCCCGTTTTAACGGTTTTTGGCGATCCGACGATCTTGCATAAAAAACAGCTGGCCATCGTCGGCGCGCGCAACGCCTCCATCAATGGCCGCAAAATGGCCGAGCGTCTAGCCAGCGATCTGGCCGCGCAGGGCTATGTTATCACTTCTGGCCTTGCGCGGGGCATCGACACAACCGCGCACAACCATGCTCTTGCCACGGGAACCATCGCCGTTGTGGCGGGAGGCGTGGATATCGTTTATCCCGAGGAAAACCGCATCCTTTATGAACGTATCATAGAGCAAGGCTGCGTCGTGTCCGAACAGCCCGCGCACTGTGAGCCTCGCGCCAACCTGTTTCCCAAGCGCAACCGCATCATCGCAGGGCTAAGCCTTGGCGTTATCGTGATCGAAGCCGCACGGCAATCCGGCTCTCTCATCACCGCCCGCATGGCGCTGGAGCAAGGACGGGAAGTGTTCGCGGTTCCGGGATCGCCGCTTGATCCACGCTCAGCCGGAACGAACGATTTGCTGCGCCAAGGCGCAACCCTCACCGAAAGCATGACGGATGTTTTAGAGTCTCTGAACAGGCCTTTGCGCCTGTTTGCTGAGACGCAAGCCCTCCCCTTTACACCCGCTCAAGCCGTTGTGGACGATCAGCAGCTTGACCACGCAAGGGAAAAAATCCTAGAGAATCTAAGCCCTTCACCGGTTTCTGTTGACGAACTCGTCCGGCAATGTCAATTGTCACTGCCCTTGGTCCTTACCGTCCTGCTTGAATTGGAGCTGGCCGGAAGGCTGGATCGCCAGCCCGGACACCAAGTGGCGTTGATAGGATAAGACTATAAAACCGATGAATGAACGCGTTAAGAAAAACAAGTAAACGGGATCCCCGCTTTCGCGGGGATGACGCTTATGGATTGATATTAAAAATAAACCCGTCATTCCCGCGTAAGCGGGAATCCCGTTTGTTTTCTTCCTGCGTAAACAATTTCATTCGCTTGATAGGATAACTGACAGAAAAGGATCCCTCGTGTCGCATAAAGTCGTTATCGTCGAATCGCCCGCTAAGGCGAAAACCATCAATAAATACCTAGGCAGTGACTATGTCGTTGTGGCCTCGTTCGGCCATATCCGCGATTTACCGCCCAAAGATGGCTCTGTCCGCCCTGATGAAGACTTCGCGATGGATTGGGAACTTGGCGATAGAGCTGAACGCCCCGTGGCCGAAATTGCCAAGCTGGCCAAAGGCGCCGACGCCATCTATCTCGCCTCCGATCCTGATCGCGAAGGGGAAGCGATTGCATGGCATGTTCAGGAAATCCTTAAAGAAAAGAACCTGATCAACGGCACGCCCGTCCACCGCATCACCTTTAACGAAATTACCAAGCAGACGGTGTTGGACGCCATCGCGCATCCCCGCGAGATTGATCACAATCTTGTCGATGCCTATCGCGCTAGGCGCGCTTTGGACTATCTTGTTGGCTTTTCCCTCTCGCCCGTTTTGTGGCGCAAACTGCCGGGATCCAAGTCGGCGGGGCGCGTGCAGTCGGTTGCTTTGCGCCTGATTTGCGAGCGCGAGTCCGAGATTGAAGCCTTCAAACCGCAAGAATTTTGGACGCTTTTAGGGTCGTTTTTGACACAAAAAGGGGGTGTTTTAAGCGCGAATTTGACGCATTTGGACGGCAAAAAACTGGATAAATTCGCCATTGGCAATGAAGCCGAGGCTACCGCGACGCTCGCGATCCTCAGCAAGCTTTCCTACCATGTCGGCGCGGTTGAGAAAAAGCAATCCAAGCGCAACCCCTACCCGCCCTTTACGACATCAACCTTGCAGCAAGAGGCCAGCCGCAAGCTGGGCCTTGGCGCGACGCGCACGATGCGGATCGCCCAAGCCCTTTATGAGGGCGTTGATATCGGCGGCGAGACGGTGGGTTTGATTACCTATATGCGTACCGATGGTGTTTCAATTTCAACAGAAGCCGTGATGGCGGCGCGGGATGTGATCGCACAGGACTATGGCAAGGATTTTGTGGCCAGCTCTCCGCGTATGTACAAATCCACGGCCAAGAACGCGCAAGAGGCGCACGAAGCCATCCGCCCCACGGATTTAAAACGCCGTCCGCAACAAGTCGCCAAGTATTTGGATGCCGATGGACTGCGCCTTTATACCTTGATTTGGCAGCGCACGATGGCGTGCCAGATGGCCAGCGCCGTGTTGGATCAAGTCGCCGTTGATATTACAGATAACGGCAACAAAGCGACCTTCCGCGCCACAGGTTCCACCGTCGTTTTTGATGGCTGGTTTAAGGTGTATCAGGACAGCCGCGACGATGACTCCGCCGATGAGGATGACGACAACCGCCGCCTGCCGCCCGTCAATCAAAACGAGCCGCTTGATAAAAAAGAGATCAAGCCAGAGCAGCACTTCACGCAGCCGCCTCCCCGCTATGGCGAGGCAAGCCTTGTCAAACGGCTTGAGGAACTGGGCATTGGACGCCCTTCTACCTATGCCAGTATCATGCAGGTTTTGCAGGATCGTAATTACGTCGTGCTGGATAAAAAGCGCTTTGTGCCAGAGGATCGTGGCCGCATCGTCATCGCCTTCCTTGAGCAATACTTCAAAACCTATGTTGAATACGACTTCACCGCCGACCTTGAAGAAAAGCTGGACGAAGTCGCGGAAAGCAAGCTGGCGTGGAAGAAAGTCATGCGCGGCTTTTGGACGGATTTCGCAACGGCCATTGATGGCACGAAGGACCTTAAAATATCGGACGTGATCGATGCGCTGGATGAAGCGCTAGGCCCTCACTTCTTCCCCTTGCGCGAGGATGGCAGCGATCCGCGAGTCTGTACCGTATGCGGCTCTGGTCGCATGGGTCTTAAACTTGGCAAATACGGCGCGTTTATCGGCTGCTCAAACTATCCCACGTGCAAAAACACAAGGCCGCTGGCCGTCAGTGGCAGCGCCAGCGAAGACGCCGCGCAGAACATGGCGCCGCGTGAGCTGGGTCTTGATCCTGCAACCAAGATGCCCATCTCTGCTCGCGTGGGGCCTTATGGCGCGTATGTTCAGTTGGATTTGCCAGAGGCCGCGCCCGCTGCGCCCGAAGAAAAAGCAGCCAAAGGCAAAAAGCCCGCGAAGAAGAAAAAGGAAGTGAAGGCCAAACCCAAGCGCGTTTCCTTGCCGACGGGCGTGGATCCCAACCTGATCACGCTAGAGACGGCCTTGCAGCTTCTGGCTCTGCCACGCGAAATTGGCAAGCATCCCGAAACGGGCGAGATGATCACGGCGGGCCTTGGCCGCTATGGCGCTTATATCAAGATGGGTTCGCGTTACAAAAACATAGCCGATGGCGATGACGTTTTGACCATTGGTCTGAACCGCGCCGTTGTCCTTTTGGCCGAGCCAGATAAGGGACGCAAAGGCGGCGCGTCTTCCGCCAAATTGCTGGGCGAACATCCAACGGATAAGAAACCCGTCACACTGAACGCCGGACGCTATGGCCCTTATGTCAAGTGGGCGAAGGTGATGGCCACCGTGACCAAGGCCTATGATCCAGAGAACCTGACGTTTGAGCAAGCTTTGGAAATCATCGAAGCCAAAATCGCCAAGGGCGGCGCTGGCGGCAAAGCCAAAGCAGCAAAAGCCCCGAAAGCCAAAGCCGCGCCAAAGGCAAAGGCCACAACCAAGGACAAGGGCAAACCCAAGCCCAAGGTCAAGAAGGCGGCAGTGAAAACGGCAGCAGCCAAACCTGCCCCCAAGGCCAAGCCCGCCCCCAAGGCCAAGCCCGCCGCCAAAAAGAAACCCGCAGCGAAGAAACCGGCCAAAACCAAAGCTTGATAAACTGTAGCCTGTGGGATACAAGCATGGCGACATGATATGAGGATGGAATTATTTGGCATAATGGACAAAATTGTGTGGCTGGAAATTGTGTAAGCATATGATATAAATCGTGGAAACGAGGTTTTTACGATGGCACAAAAAATTGCCCTGCATGCGGGTGCTTCGAAAACAAAAAAGACGGGCATTCGGGCATAATGGACAAAATTGTGTGGCTGGAAATTGTGTAAGCATATGATATAA
>DYDA01000018.1 GCA_020718105.1 Micavibrio sp.
GCGGATAAATCAACCCCAACTCTTGAAGTGGAAGGTGTATAGGCGTCTTTATGCATCAAGGTTCCCCGTCAAGTGGGGTTGGCGTGAGATCGGGTTGATCATCAAGCTCAATGTTTCGGATACGTTCCATTTCGGCTTGGGCCTTTAAATTATCTGAAGTAAGGGTCTGCCTTTCCGCATCCCGCGCCGACGACTTAGAGAATTTCGGTTTTTTGTCAGGCACATCGGCAAGGTTCGGCCAGCTTTGGTCGCTTGCCCCCGATGGCGCACCGACAACACGCGACGCGTTTAGAACCGACTCATCCGGCTCACCCGTCAGCCATTGCGGCCCGCGCACATCGGCGCACGAGGCCAGAAAAAAGACAAGAAAGAAAAAAGCGCTTTTGGTTAAAATTGCTGCTGATTTTGAATCGCGTTTCATGGTATGAGATATCCCCCGCCGCCGTTCTCTTCGGCCTTAAGCATAGCAGTCTTCCTCTCTTCATACCAAAGAAAAAGAAGCCACGGTAACAGCATGACCAACAAGAAAAACGATACCCCCCCGCCCGCAATGCAAGCGCCCGATTTCGGCGTGATGGCCGCCAAAATTATGAGCATCGCGACGCGAAGCCAAAAACTGATTGCCGCCTTTATCGAACGCAACAAGGCGACGATGGGCAAGATGCCCGCCTCTGACCCCGCGCATATAAGCAAAGCCTTTACCGACTTCACGCAAAAAACGCTGGCCGATCCTCACCGCTTTGTGGAAACGCAAATCGCCTTTTGGCAGGATTATGTCACGCTGCTCAAACGCACCGTGGCGGCGGCGTCTTCAGCTCAAAAGGCTGAGCCCGTTATCACTTGCGATCCCTCCGACAAGCGCTTTAAAGACCCAACATGGGAAGAAAGCTGGCTCTTTAACTTCATCAAACAATCCTATCTTTTGACCTCGCGCTTGGCGCAAAGTTTGGTGGAGGATAGCCACGGCCTTGATCCCAAAATCGCGCATAAAGTCAAGTTTTATACCAACCAGATGCTCGATGCGATGGCGCCTTCCAACTTCTGGATGACGAACCCCGAAGTGCTGCGCACGACACTTCAAACGCATGGTGAAAACCTGATCCGTGGGCTGGACAATCTTCTCAAAGACATGGAGCGCGGCCACGGCAAGTTGATGATCTCAATGAGCGATAGCTCGGTCTTTCATTTTGGTGAGAATATCGCCACGACAAAAGGCAAAGTTGTTTATCAAAACGATCTTATCCAGCTGATCCAATACGCGCCGCTGACGGAAAGCGTCCACAAAACGCCATTTTTGATCGTGCCGCCATGGATCAATAAATTCTATATCCTTGACTTAAAGGCCGAGAATTCCTTTATCCGCTATCTGGTGGAACAAGGCCACACGGTATTTTGCATCTCGTGGGTCAACCCCGATACGCGTCATGCCAAAATGGGCTTTGACGATTATATGATGCAAGGCCCCATCGCTGCCGCCGTGGAAATCGCCAAGGCCACAAGCGAAAAAGAGCTCAACATCCTTGGCTATTGCATCGGCGGCACGCTGGTCGCCAGCGCGCTGGCATGGCTGGAAAACGCGGGAAGCGCCAAGCCTGAAGGCATGCCCACCATTGCCTCAGCCACCTATCTTGTCACGCTGATCGATTTTGCCGAGCCTGGCGATTTAGGCGTGTTCATCGACGAAGACCAAATCAGCTTGCTGGAATCCATGATGGAAGGCCAAGGCTATCTGTCGGCAGGCGTTATGGGCACAACCTTTTCGATGCTTCGCGCCAACGATTTGATCTGGTCGTTTGTCATCAACAATTACCTGATGGGCAATGATCCCTTCCCGTTTGATTTGTTATCATGGAATTCGGACAGCACCAATCTGCCCCAAGCGATGCACAGCTATTACCTGCGCAATATGTATCTTGAAAACAACTTGATCCAGCCAAACCGCCTGTCCATGAAGGACGTGCCGATTGATCTGACCAAGATAAAAGTGCCAAGCTTCTGCCTCTCCACCAATGAGGATCACATCACGCCGTGGCGCTCAACCTATGTCGCCACGCAGACTTATAGCGGCCCCGTGACGTTCTGCCTATCGGGCAGCGGCCATATCGCAGGCGTCGTCAATCCTCCCGCCAAAAAAAAATACGGCTATTGGACGAACGATGCAGCCAAGTGCCCCGCCGATCCTGATGAATGGTTTAAGGGCGCAACCAAGAACGAAGGTTCATGGTGGCCGGAGTGGATCAAATGGCTCTCGCACTACGCTGGCGAGAAAATAGCTCCACGCGATCCCGCTGCCAACCCGAACGCAACCGAAGACGCCCCCGGAAGCTATGTGAAGACACGGGTACTTTAGGAGGACAATCGTTTAACCAAAGCCCGTTTATACCCAAAACGGCTCAAGCGTTGGCAAAGGCAACCACACTCAATCACCCTCCCCTTGCGGCCTCGACGCCCTTCGGCGTCAAGCCCGCAAGGGGAAGGGCGATTTGAGTGTCACGCCTTCATTCACGAGGGGTATGCCATAAAGATTCCGTCATGCCCACGCCACCGCCGCTTTTGCTACGGGCAAGAAAACGCGGGCATGACGAAAAGGTGTTTAGTCTCAGCGCCCATAATTATTAGATGAATCGCCATCTGGCGCTGAACGATAGTGCGGTTGAACGTAGGTTCCATCTTGACGAGAATATCCATTGACATAAACATCATCGGACGAACGTCTATAAGATGAGGCTTCGACAGAACCAGCGGCACATAGGCCGACAAGAGCAAGCAAGAAAACAAAGATTTTATTCATAGCGGATTCCTTTCATCTGTTGGGTGTGGTCGTAAATCGTCAAAAGATTTGAGATACGCATCGCAATCCTTTGGCAGCGAAGCATCGAATTGTTGACCATTGGGATGAGAGAGAGGAAGGCCGCAAGGATGACTTGTAGCTAAAGCAAGGGAAACGTGCATCCCGATTCCTAATCCAACAAGCAAGCCAATCCCCAACCCCAAAAGAAGAACAACCCGCCGCCCTGTTTTACCCGACAGACGACCTCGTTTTTTTTGATGGATGAAAAACAAAGCTCACTTCCCCCAAAGGCCAGCGAACGAATTTCCGCTGGTGGCTGGGAGTTCAGAAACCGCCGTTAGACGATTGCAGAGGCCTTTGGCCGCGAGGCTTGGACATACGCCACTGCCTCCCAGCCATAAAGGACCGGAGGCAGCGTTTGTATCGGCAACGCCATGCAACATTGGCTCAAGAGCCAATGCTACACACCATTTAAAACTGTTTTGAAAACAAGCCTGTTTTCGGACAGGTTTTACATGGCTAACCGCTAACGGAAGGGTTCTGACACCCCACAAAGATAGGAAACTCCTACTTTGCATGGACAGGATGAGACAAAATAATGCCTTGGTCAATAAGAAAAAAAAGAAAATGGGATCCCCGCCTACGCGGGGATGACGCTAAAGGTAAATAAGGCCACAAAAACCACCGTCATGCCCCCTCGTCCCGCCGCAAGGGCGGCGGGCGAAAAAAAGGGGGGGCAGGCATCCCATTTGTTTAAATCATTTTATTACAGATCAGCTTTATACGCCCGTGCCAACGTCACGTATTCCTGTGCGCGGAAGGTGAACGCGGCGCGTTCTTCGTCATTGATAGCGCGCCAGTACTTGGCCGGAGAGCCTGCCCATATCTGCCCGCTCTTCACGACCTTATGGGGCGTGAGCAAAGCCCCCGCCGCCAGCATCCCGCCACGCTCAACCCGTGAGCCATCCATCATCGTCGCCCTCATGCCGATAAACGCGCCGTCCTCAACCGTACAATCATGGAGCAAAACACAGTGGCCGATGGTCACGCCGTCCCCGATGATCGTGCCCTGCCCGCCTTCGGTGACATGCACAATCGTGCCATCCTGAAGGTTCGTCTTGGCTCCAATACGGATGGGTGCGACATCGCCGCGTAAAACGCACATAGGCCAAACGGACGCGTCTGCGCCGATCACGACATCACCAATCACGACAACGGAAGGCGCCAGAAAGGCGCTTTCGGCGATTTGGGGCATGACCCCGCGAAACGGAAGAAGGGTTGGCATAAGGGCAAAATGGGTCGATAAGGGCGGCGCTGTCAACCCCCAACACCCATCTTGATCCCTTGGGCCAGTCTGCTAGACTCCCTCCCCATGGAATGGAAAGACGAAGGTATCGTGCTCTCGGCGCGGCCGCATGGCGAAACGGCCATGATCGTGACGCTTCTCACGGCGGCTCACGGCTGCCATGCAGGGCTGGTGCAAGGTGGGCAAAGCCGCCGCCGCCAAAGCCTGCTTCAGGCAGGCAACCATGTTGAAGCGCGATGGAACGCACGGCTAACGGATCATCTTGGCACTTTTACGCTGGAGCCTTTGACCGCCTTTGCCGCGCCGTGGCTGAGCGATCCCGAAATCCTTGCCCTCCTTGCCAGCGCGACCACGATCATTGAAGCCAGTCTGCCCGAACGCCAACCGATGCCGCGCCTGTTTGATAGCTTGATCGCGCTGTTTTCTCTGCCCGATAGAAGCCTGTGGGCTCCCTCTTATATCCGATGGGAGATGGGCGTTTTAGAGGCGCTAGGCTATGGCATGGATCTATCGTGCTGCGCCTTAACAGGAGCCAAAGACGGCCTTGCTTTTATCAGCCCGCGCACAGGCCGCGCCGTCACGCAATCAGCCGCCGCGCCGTACCATGGCAAGCTGCTTCCCTTGCCCTCCTTCCTATGTGGAAACCTAAGATGGGATGAAAGCGACATCCTGCAAGGCCTTGACCTTACGGGACACTTCCTATCCCGCCACGTCTTTGCCCATCCGCAAAACCGCCGCCTTGTGCCCGAAGATGGAACCCTCCCCCAAGCCCGCCAGCGCCTTGCGGCCTATTATAAAAACCGCTTTGAGCGAGCCGTTGCGGTTGCGTGAATCAGTAAAGGTGCATAGATTGCGGGGCAGATTAGGCGGCGGTTTAAGTGCAGAAAAGAACACACTAAACAGCCGTCATTGCGACCCCCGCATAAGCGGGGGGAAGCAATCCAGCTGCCGCGCGTCTGCGCGGCAGAAGATTCTCTTGCGCGGCGGACGCCGCGCAACTGGATTGCCGCGTCGGCCTAAAGGCCTCCTCGCAATGACGGACTTTTATATGTATTCTCCTGTGATTAACCCGCAGCCTTGGTGCTCAATCAAATATCAGAAAGTTTAACGATCACCATGTCCCGCACAATCACCAAGACCAAAGGCAGCGATCTGCCACCGATGCCCATTTTGGACACCAAGCTGTCCGAGGCTCTGTCAGGGCGCTATTTGTCCTATGCCCTGTCCACGATTATGGCGCGTTCGCTTCCCGATGCGCGGGACGGCATGAAGCCCGTTCATCGCCGCCTTTTGTTCGCGATGACGGAGCTAAAGCTCGCCCCCAATTTGCCGCCCAAGAAATGCGCGCGCGTCGTCGGCGATGTCATCGGTAAGTATCACCCGCATGGCGATAGCTCCGTTTACGATGCGCTTGTTCGCCTCGCGCAGGATTTCAACCAGCGCTATCCCCTGATCGAAGGGCAAGGCAATTTCGGCAACATCGACGGCGATAACGCCGCCGCGATGCGCTATACCGAAGCGCGCCTCACCGAAGTCGCCCGCCTGCTTATGGACGGCATTGACGAAGACGCGGTGGATTTTCGCGAAACCTATGACGGTAGCGGGCGCGAGCCTGTCGTCCTGCCCGCCGCTTTCCCCAACCTTTTGGCGAACGGCGCGGCAGGCATTGCCGTCGGCATGGCCACATCCATCCCGCCGCACAATGTGGCTGAGCTGTGCGACGCCATGCGCTATCTGATCAAGACGCCGAACGCTGGCATCGATAAGCTGGTGGATTTCGTAAGCGGCCCCGACTTTCCGACGGGCGGCATTATGATCGAGCCTCACGCATCCATCGTTGAATCCTATCGAACGGGACGCGGTGGGTTTCGTCTTCGCGCTCGTTGGGAAAAGGAGGAAATCAAGGGCGGCGCATGGCAAATTATCGTCACCGAGATTCCCTATCAGGTGCAAAAATCGCGCTTGATTGAAAAAGTGGCGGAGCTTTTGACAAACCGCAAGCTGCCTCTCCTTGATGATATTCGCGACGAGTCCGCCGACGATATCCGCCTTGTTCTGGTTCCCAAAAGCCGCAACGTCGATCCCGCGATTTTGATGGAAAATCTTTTCCGCCAGACGGATTTAGAAGTCAAAATCCCGCTGAACCTCAACATGCTGGACAAGGACGGCGTGCCGCAGGTGATGGACCTTCGCGCCGCGATGCGTTGCTACCTTGACCATCGGCAAGACGTGCTGATCCGCCGCTCACGCTTCCGCCTCGCCAAAATCGAAGAACGCTTAGAAATGCTTGCGGGGTATCTCATCGCGTATCTCAACCTTGATAAAGTCATCAAGATTATCCGCACCGAGGATGAGCCTAAGCCCGCCCTCATCAAAGCCTTTGCCCTGACCGAGGCTCAAGCCGAAGCTATCTTGAACATGCGTTTGCGCTCCTTGCGTAAATTGGAAGAGATGGAAATCAAGGGCGAGCAAAAGGAGCTGTCCGGCAAGCAGGCTGATTTGAAAAAACTGCTAAAGGACGAAGCGTTACGCTGGCAGCATATTGATGATGAGCTGGTGGCGTTGAAAAAAACGTTTGGCAAGAACACGAAGCTGGGCGCACGCCGAACGCAGCTGGCCGATGCGCCAGCGTTGGCCAATGTGGTTTTTGAAGAACCGGTGGTGCGTGAGGCGATCACCGTTATTCTCTCGGACAAAGGGTGGGTGCGCACGATGCGCGGGCATGAGCTTGCGCGCGATGCGATCAAATACAAGGAAGGCGATGCGGAACGCTTTATCTTCGAGGCGGAAACGACGGACAAGATTCTTCTGTTCGCAACGAACGGCCGCTTTTACACGCTCTCTGCGGGTAAGCTGCCCAGCGGGCGCGGCTTTGGCGAGCCGGTGCGCCTGATGATCGATTTGGCGCAAGAAGATGAGATTATCGGCATGATCAAATACGAAGAAGCCGCGAAATACATCGTCGCCAGCACCACAGGCTACGGCTTTATTGTACGCGCTTCGGATGTTTTGGCTTTTACCAAAAACGGACGCCAAGTCCTCAATCTTGGGGACAAAGCGAAAGCCAGCAATTTCGCGCCTGTCGATGGCGATCATGTCGCCGTGATCGGCACAAACCGCAAATTGCTCGTCTTCCCGCTTGATCAACTATCAGAGCTTGGGCGCGGCAAAGGCGTTGTGATCCAGAAATATAAAGAGGGCGAACTCTCGGACATTAAAACCTTCAACCTTGCCGAGGGTCTGACATGGGCCTCGGGCGAGCGCACGCGCACCGAACTTGACCTCCGCCTATGGCTTGGCAACAGAGCGGGCGTTGGACACCTGCCCCCCAACGGCTTCCCACGGACCAATACTTTTTCGTGAAGGGGGAAGGAACGGCGGCTCCTTGAAAAAGACCTGTTGCATACCAGCGAACAAATGATCCGACTCATACAAAAATAAACCGTCATCGCGAGGAGGCCCCCGCACTTGATGCGGGGGACGACGTGGCGATCCATCTCCTGAATTGGCAAGCAAGGTTATTGATGGAAAGAGCAGGTGATGGATTGCCACGCTCCCTGCGGTCGCTCGCAATGACGGAAATGGGTAGTTTCATGCGTTCGCTGGTATAATAGTGGATTCCCGTTTTGTGGTTTTAACCCGTCCGGCAAACGCTGATAAAAGGACAAAAGCCCTCCCCTAAAACGACAGGCTGTTAAGCCGTCACGTCAGCAACCTGACCCGTTTTGCTTTGATCAAGGCCAAGTTTTGTTTTGATCAGCTGCTTGATTTCCGCCTCGATCTTTGCGCGTTCTTCCTTGGAAAGCTTCGCCAAGGATTCCTCGGTCAGATTATGATCTTTCAAATACGCGGCGCGAAGGCGCTCAGCCGGAGACATCTTGGCAAATGTCAAAAACTCGGTTTTTGTTTGCTGACTTTCTTCGGCTTTTTGCGCTTGCTTGGCTTCTTGTGCGGCAAAGATTTCATCGCGTGTGGACGCTATCTTACGCCCGCCGATTGGATTGAGGCTCAACCCTAAACCGCCTGCGCTTGCAACACTTGTCATGGCTTATCTCCTGTTTGTTACAGAAAAACACACGCAAGAATTGTGCCACGCGGGGCAGCATTGAAGATAAAGGTTTTGCAGGACGTCTCCGAACCGAACGGGGGAACAAGCGGCACTTTATGCCTATTCGTCCCGCTCCCTCCCCTCCCGCGCCTTTACGCTCGCGGATTGGTTCTTATTTCTGCAGGCCGCCTAAAAACCTTGATCTTCGCAACATCCATCGCAATTTTACGCTTTGCTTCTAAGGTGTCATAAGCGTTCTGTAACCGCAGAAAATAACCATCAGAAAGGCCAAAGAACTTGCATAGGCGCAAATCCGTATCCGCCGTAATATCGCGCTCGCCCTTCACAATCGCATGAATGCGGTTCGGCGGCACGCCAATCGACAATCCCAATTTATTCTGACTGATCCCGATTTCAGTCAGGAAATCTTCCTTCAAAATCTCGCCCGGATGTGGGTTGTGTAGTTGCACCATAGCCCCCCCCCTAATGATAGTCGATAATGGCAACTTGTATGGCTTCGTCACGATCCCAAACAAAACACAGCCGCCATTGATTGTTAATGCGTAGGCTCATTTGCCCCCTTCGATCCCCTCGAAGAAACTCTAAGTGATTGCTAGGCGGAAGGCGCAAATCATCCATGGTTTGCGCGGCATCTAGCTGCCGGAGTTTTCTAAGAGCGCGGTTCTGTATCTCGCGCGGAAACTTTCGCGACGACACGCCGCACCAAATCTTTTCAGTTTCCTTGCAGGCGAACGATTTAATCATGAACGACTTATCCTAGCATGATATGCGATACGTATCAAGTATTATTCGTCCCGCTCTTGACCCGCCCGCGCCTTCACGCTCGCGGATTTCAGCTGGCCACAGGCGGCCATGATGTCGCGGCCACGGGGGGTGCGGATGGGGCTGGCATAACCTGCGCGGTTGACGATATCGCCAAACTTTTGAATTGTCGCGTCGTCCGAACATTCATACGGGCTGCCGGGCCATGGGTTATAGGGCAGCAGGTTGATCTTGGCCGGAATGCCTTCCAAAAGCTTCACCAGCGCCCGCGCATCAGCGGGACTGTCGTTCACACCCTTGAGCATCACATATTCAAACGTAATGCGCCGCGCGTTCGTCGCCGCCGGATAATCGCGGCACGCTTGGATAAGGTCGGCAATCGGGTATTTCTTATTCAGCGGAATAAGCACATCGCGCACCTCATCCGTCACGGCGTGCAAACTGATCGCCAGATTGACGCCCAGCTCCTCGCCACAGCGGCGGATCATCGGCACAACGCCAGAGGTGGACAGCGTGATCCGGCGCTTGCCAATCGCAAGGCCGCCTTCGTCCATAATGATCTTCAGCGCCTTGGCGACGTTCGCATAGTTGAACAAAGGCTCGCCCATGCCCATCAACACAATGTTGGACAGCATACGCTTTTCAAGGTCGGGGATTTTCCATTCGTTCAAAACATCCCTTGCCAGCATCACCTGCATAAGAATCTCGGACGCATCCAGATTGCGCACAAGGCGCATCGTTCCCGTGTGGCAAAAGCTGCATTTGTTCGTGCAACCGACTTGACAGGAAACGCAGAGCGCGCCGCGATCTTCTTCGGGAATATAGACGGCCTCAACCTCATGCCCGTCGGGCATCGCAAGAAGCCACTTGCGCGAGCCATCCACCGACACGGGCGCGGCGCTAACGGTTGGCCGCCCCACAGCAAAATGCGCGGCGATCTTTTCCCGCGCTGGCTTGGCCAGCGTGGTGATGTCCATCACGTCGCGTGCGCCGTGGCAGTATAGCGCCGTCCACAGTTGCTTGGCGCGAAAAGCCTCTAGGCCCAGCGCGGCCATCTCGACCTTCAACTCATCCATCGTCAGGCCGACAAGGTTGCGTTTGCCGTCAATCAGGGTTTCGGCAGGCTCAAACCGCGCCGCATGGCCAAGGATGTTATCGGTGTTCATGGATTTTCTATTTTTAATGCGCCGCTTCGACGAAAGCCTTAAGAACACGCCCAATGCGCGTTTGCCAACCCGCGCCTTTAGATTTGAAAAAAGCCAAGACGTCATCATCAAGCCGAATACTCACCGGCGTTTTTGTTGACCCTGCTGGCCTTCCCCCACTTTTGCGATAATCCGCCGCAAGCTTGGGCAAAACTTCGCGCATCGGGCGAGCTCGCCCAAAATCGGCACGCGTCAATTCTCTGACTTCGCCAGCCTTATCCGTCAATGGATTCTGTTTCTTCTTCATAATAGCAAACCTCCCTTCGATTGGCCTTGCGTAAACTGATAACACGAAGCCCGCCCTCAATCGGCGTAAAACATAGAACATGAAGACGTCCATCGATGCGCCAATAAGCCACAAAACGCCTTTCCGGATAATCTTTCCGCTCGTCCTCTTCAACCAAGGCAGCATCAAAATCAAAGAGCTTGGCACGCTCAAAAGAAATTCCACGTTCACGGATATTGCGAAGATTTTTATTCTCGCCCCAAGTGAACTTCATTTAAATTGTATATACAAAAACACAAACCACGTCAAGCGTGAAACCATAAGCCCACGATCTTCAGAGACTTTATCAAAAGTTGCGTTATGGCGTTTTTTTGACCGTTTTAGGGGTCGTTTTCGTGCTCTTTTTGACCTCTTTCGGGGGCGTTTGAGCCGGTTTTTGAACCGCCGTTTTGGGTTTGGTCACCTCAAGCCCGCACGCCTTGCCGATGGCATAATACGCATCCCCTGCGCCTTTCAAATTGACATGATCGGCCAGCGCTGCACCGGAAGCCAGCGTGCCCGTTAGCGTCGCGGTTTGTCCCGTCCGCAGCGCGGCAGCAAGGGCATGATCCGTTGCGCTATCACGCGACCACGCCGTGTCGTCTTGGGTAAACAGATCGAACTTTTTGACGCCGATTTGAACCGACACATCGCTGGCGGGTTTGAACCTTGCGCCTGCGGCATAACTCACAACATCCAGTGCGCCTTCAGAAGGACGCTGCGTAATCATCAAAACAATATCGCCACGTTTGGCTTTCTTCTCGCCCTTTTTAACAGGCGGCTTGGCCGTGATGATCATATAGCAAATGGAAGCGTTGCCTTCCGTCAGCTGATAAGCTGACCAATAACCGAATTGGCCAAGACTTTGAGGGCCAGCCGCAAAAACGGGAGTCCCCAGCACCACCCCAAAAACAAAGAAAAAGATAAACCATCGAATCATCAAGAAAGCATACGGCAGAAAACAATGCTTTGTCTATTGCGGCAAAATATCCATCATCAGGTCTTGGTTCGATTCCGGCGGAACATAGGCAGGTTTGGGCGCTGCTTTAGGCTTGGGGGGATTCACGGGCTTTGGCTTTTCCAAAGCAGGCGGCGGCGTGACAACGGCAGGAGTCTCTGGCGTGAGGGATGGAGCAGGCTCTGGCTGCTCTTTGGGTTTAGGCGCGGCAATGATGGGCTGCAACACGGGCGCAAGAGATTTAAGCATCTGCGCCGAAAGAGCGCTGGTGAACTTATAGTTGCCAGCCTCCTCCCCCGCCACATGCGCGGTCACCGTCCCAAAATATTTATCACCGATGAAAAAGACAATCGTGCCCGTTCTGTTCACGACGCGTGAGGAAATCAACCGATGCCCCGCGCCATATTCATCATAGCGATGATCGCCCGTCCCTGTCTTGCCACCGATCATCAACGGCTTGCCATCCTCATCAACATAAGCGCCACGCAGCCGCCGCGCCGTGCCGTTTTCAACCACCTCTATCATCGCGGCGCGAGCCACGCGAGCAATGGCAGGATCAAGCACACGCTCAATTTTATTCCCCGCAGGTTTTAAAACGGTTTCAAACGGCGTGCCCGTCGCAAATTGCAGCGTTTCAAAACGCTGCAACGGCTTGCGCAACCCATCGTTCAGCAAGATGCCCGCCAACTCCGCCAACGCGCCCGGCCTATCCGCCGAGCTGCCGATCGATGTCGCAAAGCTAGGCACAAGTTTATCGAAAGGATAACCCAAACGCGCCCAGCGTTGTTGAATGCGGGCGAAAGCGTCCAACTCTAATAAAATACGAATGCGCGTGTCCTGCGCTCCCTTTTTCTTAGGATGGAAAAGCCACGCATAACTTTCAAGGCGAATAGGTTTACTCACCGCCATAATGGCGCTACGCGAAGCGGTGGGGTTCGCCAACTTATAGGCCACAAGCCAAAGCTCTAACGGGTTGATGCCCGTGATATAGCCGCGATCCGCAAGGTTATAACGATCCACTGGATAGGAATCATAAAGTTTGCGTAAGCGCTCTGCATCCAAAGGCACGGGCACAGCCTGTTTCATGTGCGCCACAAACGCGTCATAAGAAGCCTTAGGCAACAGTGAGCGAAAAAGGATAGCCCGCGAAGTCGCGCCCTTATGCGCGCGCTTGGTCGCTTTATCGATCATCTCGTCCGCGTTCAGCTTGGCGTAATCGGCAAGATATTTGTTCAGAAATGTCATGCCTTCTTTATCCGCATAACGCTCAAGATAGTCTTTGCGTGCAGGATGGTCAGGATCGCTCAGAAGTTCCTGCTTCGTTTGCTGACCTTGCGCGATGGTATAATTCACGATGTCGCGCATCAAACGGATAAACACAAGATTCACGGAATCGCGCATCGCCTCACGCAAATCCATAATGCGATAATCTTCCGCTTTATCAAAATTCACGAATGTCATCGCGCCGCCGCCCGTGAAGAACGTCTCGCCAGCGTTGCCGGAATACTTGCGATCCATCGCGGCTTGCAGCATTTCATCGAGCGATGCATCGGGGTGCGAGGAAAGCCACACCGTCGCCCACGAAGTCAAAACGTCGGGGGCTTCCTCTGTCAGGTCTTTGAGATCCTCAACCGATAAGCCTGCATAACGGCGATAAAGCTCCCCAACGATTTCAAGATAGGTGATCAGCGTGCGCAATTTGGCCGTTGAGCCTAAATCCAGTTTACCGCCTTCATTCATATCCAAAGGCGCATCGATATTATCGGCCTGAACGCGCAGTTTATTGCCATCGGCACCGCGCTCATACAGCAAAACGCTCCAATTGATTTTGGTCAGATCATTGGCGGTATCAAGAAGGCGAAAGCCATACATGCCAATCGCCTTGACGTGTTCAGGGTCGCCCATTTTTTTCAAAAACGCAGTCACGCCTTTTTGCGCTTCTTGATCCAGCGTGCTGCTGGCCGTCAAATCCAGACGATCCAGCTCATACAAATTGCGAAGCCCCAGCATTTTTAAAAGATGAGAGCGCAGAGCGTTCGTCGCCTTTTGATCCAGAAAAGCCATAGAAGGCGAAGGGGGCGGCTCTGGCAAAAAACGGAAAGAAGCCGCCCGCGTCGCATCGCGCAGCGCCACGGAAATCACGCCCGCCTTCGTCAGATTTTCCAGTGTTTGATCCGTAAGATCATCCAGCGCCGTCCGATCCGTCAGCAAATAGTATGTAGGGCGACGCTGTGAAAGAATAAGCCCTAAAGCCTCACGGTACGCTGTCGCCTTAAGCCGCAAGGAATCCTCATCCGTTTCCGGCAAGCCAAGCGCTGTCGTCATTTCCGGCAACGCGCGGCCAAACCAAGCCCACAGGCCATCACCGATGCTGTTAATTTCACCAAAGTTGGGGCGCGCACTAAGCGGCGTGCTGTTTAAATACTCTAACACAATGCGCTCACGCGCGCCGCGCGTATCCGCGCCATCCAAATAAAGGCGCAAGCTGGCCGAAGCGATTTGCCGCAGCTTATCCGTAATGCCTGCCGTTTGCCCGCCTGGAGAAAAACGGAACTTCTCAATCTGTGTGGCCAGCGTGCTGCCGCCGCCTAAATTGATATTCGGCGCAAACAGTTTAAGCCCCTGCCCCAACGCGGCATAAAAGAAACGATCCCATTGAATGGCGGGGTTACGCGTGGCCACTTTATCAACCTTCAACAAATCGCGATCTTCAATAAAAAGGAGCGTATCGATCAGAAGCTTGGGAATGCTTTTGAAATCGGGAAAAATGTGCGAAGGATAATTGGCCTTATACAAAACGCTATCGGCGCGATCCCGCAGCATTAACCCAGCGTCAATTTTAGGCCTGTAAATCGGATAAAACCCTTTTTTGACCAGATCGTGATAAAGGGTGGACGTTCGCGCCTGCGCCGTGATGTGATAATCATAGCTTTCCAGAGTCTTCATAAAAAAGGGCAGATAGCTATAGCCAAGACGCTGGTTGTAAGGCCCCGCATGAGGCGCCAAAAAGTCCTCAGCCGCGCCTTCTTTCACTTCATAGGTGAGCGCGGGGGCCAACGATGATAAATGCTCGGCCTGCATTTTTGACGTGCGAACTTCTTCACCGACAAAAAAACCAACCACACCGCCGAACCCCAATAAAAGCGCTAACGGCACAAGCCAGATAACTTGCGGCACGCGCATTTTATAAGGTCTATACGTTGGCGAACGTCCCCCTCGCTTCTTGGAAGCATGAGAGAGTTTACCTTTATGCTTCGAGCGAGACGACGTCATACTCCAAAAACCTGCATCGTTAAAAAATCAAACAGTCAACAACGTACGAAGCGTTGCAGCCAGATCAGCGCGCCGGACTTCATGCTGTTCTTTCTTGGCCAGCACTTTCACCAAAACCGTTCCCGCCGCCGCCTCGGTCGCGCCGAACAGAATGGCAAGCGGCATACCTGCCTTATCCGCGTATTTAAGCTGCTTATCAAGCTTGGCCGGTTCAAGATAATTTTCAACCGAAAAGCCCGCACCGCGAAGCTCTGCGCCCAAGGCCAGATAGTCCGCCGCAAGAGCCGGTTCAAGTTGTGTGATAAGCGCCTGCGTCGTGTGAGGCACCGGCGGCAACAGATTCAGCGAAGCCAATTGCTCATAAAGACGTGTCGCGCCGATGGACAACCCCACGCCTGGCAATTTAGATTTTGTGTAAAGCCCCGCCAGATTTTCATAACGTCCACCTGAGCATACACTGCCAATTTCGGGGTGAGCGTCAATCAGCGTTTCGTAAACCGTGCCCGTGTAATAGTCGAGGCCTCTTGCAATCGCGAGGTTGATGCGCGTGCGCGCCTCCGGCACGCCAAGAGCGCGAAGCGCTGTCACCATCGTGGTGATTTCGGCCAGCCCTTCTTGGAATAAAGCGTTATCAACCTTCAATTCCCTCAGCGCCGCCAGCATAGCCTCTTTACTGCCCTTCAGCGCCACAAGCTGCAACAGCTTGCCCGCTACCCCATCGGCCACGCCAAGAGCAACCATCGCGGCGCGAACTTTATCCTCGCCGATCTTGTCCAGCTTATCAATCTCGCGCAGCGCCAGTTTTTGCGCCTCGCCATCGCTGACGCCCCACGCTTCCAGCAACCCCAAAAGGATTTTGCGATTGCTAAAGTGAATGGTGAAATCGCCGATGCCAAGCTCGGTAAAAATCTGCACGATGATGGCGGGAAGCTCAGCATCATAAGCAGGATCCAGCTTATCCTTGCCAATCACGTCAATGTCGGCCTGATAAAACTCACGCATACGCCCTTTTTGAGGACGCTCGCCGCGATAGGAACGCTGAATCTGATAGCGGCGGAAAGGAAAAGCCAATTCGCGCTCATGCTGCGCGACATAACGCGCAAGCGGAACCGTCAAATCAAAGCGCAAGGCCATGTCCGGCGCGTGCCCTTGCTGAATCGCGCCCGTCGATTGCACAAAGTAAACCTGCTTTTCCGTCTCGCCGCCCGATTTAGTCAGGATAATATCCTTCAACTCAAACACAGGCGTTTCAACCTGCACAAAGCCAAACCGCTCATACCCGCGCCGGATCACGTCCAACATATGCTGGAAAACCATTTGATCACGGGGCAAAAGTTCAAGCGTGCCGGACGGCGTGCGGGGCTGGATAAGGGACATGAGGCAAAAACTCTGTTGATGTTAAAAGATGTTACACCCTATTTATAGCTGCCTCTTCCCTTTTTAACCAATCTCTTTTTTCTGTTTATTTTTAGTTTATACTCCTAACGAATCTCTCCTGAAAGTCCTTGCCCATGCCCCCTCTCCAGACTCTTACGATCCCCAAGCCCGACGACTGGCACCTGCATTTGCGCGATGGCGCGATGCTAAAGGCCGTTTTGCCCTACACAGCGCAGCATTTTGCCCGCGCCGTCGTCATGCCCAACTTAAAGCCAGCCATCACAACCACGGCAGCCGCAGCAGCCTATCGTGAGCGGATACGTGAGGCTCTCCCCCCCCATATGACCTTTACGCCGCTAATGACGGCCTATCTGACGGATACCACCAATCCTGATGACCTAGAGCGCGGCTATAACGAGGGCGTTCTTTTCGCGGCCAAGCTTTATCCCGCTGGAGCGACAACCAACTCCGATCAAGGCGTGACGGATATGCAGGCCATCTCGTCCATCCTTGACCGTCTGCAAAAGATTGGCATGCCCCTTCTTATTCATGGCGAAGTGGCCGATCCTGCCGTTGATTTTTTTGATCGTGAGGCCGTGTTTATCGATCGCGTCCTTATTCCCCTGCGCCGCAATTTCCCTGCTCTTAAAATCGTGATGGAGCATATCACCACGCGCTATGCCGCCAACTATATCGTCAGCGAAGCACAAGGCAGCGCGGGCAAACTGGCCGCCACAATCACCGCGCATCATATGAGGATCAACCGTAACGCCCTGTTTGAAAGCGGCCTCAATCCTCACCATTTCTGCCTGCCTGTTGCCAAACGGGAAGAGGATCGTCAAGCCGTTGTGATGGCCGCCACATCGGGCGCTTCCATGTTCTTTGCCGGAACCGATTCCGCACCCCATCCGCGCATGGCCAAAGAATCTTCTCATGGCTTGGGCGGCATCTTCTCAGCCCCCAACGCGCTCGCGCTTTATGCTGAAGTTTTTGAAAACGCAGGCGCGTTGGATCGTCTTGAGAATTTCCTCAGCCTCAACGGACCCGCCTTTTATGGCCTTCCCGTTAATGCGGCTTCGCTAAAGCTTGAGAAGCTTTCAGCGCCGATGGAACCTCTTAAGTCGATTTTAACGGAAGAAGCGCAAGAAATAGTGGCCTTCCCCACCGAATCGCACCTTTCTTGGCGCGTTACCCCAAAAGAACCCCTGTAGGTTTCCTATGTCGCCCCGAATCAACGACCTACCCTTTATCGATCTTTATGTCCGCCTTGATGGATCAGAGGCGCCTATGTATCGCGCCCGTGAGCGCGGCAACAGCACCTATAATCAACTTGTCCCGACCGAGTTCGTCCCCGCCGTTGAACAATTTGGCGTCATGATCCGTGCCGAAATGCAAAATGTTTCCGACACAACATTGACCTATGAAGGGATGCGTTGTCGTCTTTCCAAACAGGTCATGGCTGATGGAACCCTATGGGCTTGCGCACGGCAGATTAATTCTGAACTGCCAGATATCAATAAGCTTGGCTTTGCCCCCCATATTTGTGGCCACCTGACTTCTTTAGGAAAACGCGAGGGGCTTATTATTGTGTCCGGCTCAGCCGGTCACGGCAAAACCACGACGGCGGCGGGTCTTTTAATCAATTTTATGAAATCTTATGGTGGGACGGCAATCACCATTGAGGATCCCGTCGAATATATTCTTAAAGGCCGTCACGGCGATTTGGCGCAGTGTTTTCAAATTGAGGTGAAGGGTGACGATGAGTGGGCCCCAACGCTTAAACGCGCCTTACGTTGGGGGCCGCGTTATATCTTTGTCGGCGAAATCCGCACACCTCAAGCGGCTGAGCAACTTCTTCATGCGGCAACGACGGGGCACACCGTCATCACCACCTTACACGGCGGCATGCCCGAAGAGGCTTTAACAGGCCTTTTGTTCATGGCTGAACAATCCATGGGCAGCGGCGCAGCCGACATTCTGGCAGGTTGTTTAACGGCGCTTTTGCACCAAACCATGAAAGAGGACGGCCCCTTTGTTCGCTATCTCTTTACCGAAGAGAATGCGCCCGGCGATCCCATCCGCTCGCTCATCCGCGAGAACAAAATCGGCATGATGTCCACCTATATTGATCGCATCGCTGCGCGTCTTGCCAATCAACCCCTACCCTTAGGACAAGGCGTTCCGCATTCACAAATGGGAGAGCCTAATGCGCCTCATGCGCCTCTTCCGCCGCTTCCCCCCATTCGCCGATAGCCGTTAAAGGAGCCGTACCTCATGTTTGCCTCAAACGCCCCACCCGCCAGCGACAAACTTTGTGATCTGTCCTTTATGGATCTTTATATCCGCATCGATCATCCCGCGCCTGCGCGTTATCGTTGCGCCGCCCGCGATTACACCAACAATTGGACGCGCAACCTTCCCGATATTTATAAGGGAGAAATTGAGCTTCTTGCCAACCAATTGCGCGGCCAGATTGATAACCCTGACTCGGCCTTTGAATATGACGGCATGCGCTTTCGCCTCTCGTATCAGCGCCTTGCCAATGGACAGGATTGGGTCGTTCTGCGCCGCATCAGCGCGCGCGTGCCCAAGCTAGAAGACCTTAATTTTGCCAGCCACATCTGCACGCATCTACGCCGCCTTGGGCAACGGGATGGCCTGATTGTTATCTCTGGCGCGACAGGCAACGGTAAAACAACGACGGCCTTTGCCCTTCTCAACGATTTTCTACAAAACTTTGGCGGCGTTGGGATCACCATCGAGGATCCCGTCGAATACGCCCTTGACGGCCCCGTGGGCGAGTATGGCTATTGCTATCAGGTTCAGGTCAACAAAGACGAAGACTGGGCCTCGCCGCTTAAACGCGCTTTACGTTGGACGCCACGCTTCTTGTTGGTCGGTGAGGTGCGATCCCCCCGCGCAGCTGAGCAAATCCTACGCGCTGCCACAACGGGCCATTTGGTGATTACCACCATCCACGCGGGATCCATCGAAGAAAGTCTCATGGGGTTGATGCATCTAGCTGAACAAGGCATGGGCAATGCCGCCAACTATATGCTGGCGCAAGGTCTGACGGCGGGGATGCACCAGACGCTCAACGCGACGGGGCCGTTTTTGCGCTATGTCATGACCGAAGAAAACAACAACGGCGATCCCGTTCGCTCGCTGGTACGCGAAAACCGCGTCGGAATGATCAATTCCTATATCGATAAGCAAATTGCCCGCATGAACACCGTTCACGGCAGCGGCAGCGCCCCTTTACAAGGAAAAAGATAGAAGCGTGATGCGCCTGAAAAGACGACTAATAAGTTGGAAACGGAGCGGAAACCCTCACTTTAAGCTCTGACGCCTTTTCCAAAAGAGGACGAACCGCCCTATCCCCACCAACGTCATAAAGAGCCCCAACAATATCTTTCAAATAAACTCTCGCGCCCTTTTGCCTTTCAACGACCGCCCATAAAAGATGAGAGGCCAAACACTCCATGGCGGATAAATCTTTCTTTTCTATAGCCTCCTTTGCCCTAGAGAATAAACATTCTGCACCTTGGCAATCATAGCAACGATAGACAGGAGGAGAAGGCATCATATCGATTTTCCTTTAAAGAAACGAATCACAAAAATTCTTTATCCTCTTAATTAATAATCTCGTCCATCTTCATGTCAACGAGGAATTCAATAGCGCGCATATAATCATTGCGGCGGAGCTTGGCAACATGATCGACTCCGAACTCGGCCTCGACGATCATCTGGACTGTTTCTTGGCGGACATTCTGGTTATAGGCGACATAGGCAAGAAGGGCATAAATAGAAGTCAGTTCACGTTCATTGATGCGTTCGACTTGAGGAGAAATGGTTTTATCGGAAAATTGAGGCATATCGGTAGAACAAGAGACTTTAAGCGTTTCGGCAACCTTCACCATATGTTCGCGTGATGTTGTGTCGGCTTCAGGACGTTTATTGGTCGTTGGTTTGGTCATAAGGCTCTCCTTTTGAAAAAAGTTATTGTAAAACAGGCTGTTGTCAACACTTCCTTTTGATTTCGTCGTTTTAGGGTTCCATCGCGCCCCTCCATCGATTTTTGTACACTACACGAAAAGATTGTTTTCAGCAACTAAAAAGTTCTGTTGCATTACTTTCTTGAAGGTGGTAGTGTTGTTTTTAGAAAGTTACGGCACAGAGCTTAACAAGGCGTTAATTTCTGCGCTAGAAAAATGAAACACGAAGCATAAGGCAACGGCCACGACTTTTCGCCCGCCCCTTATCGCTCCACAGACGTTAGAAGGTTTCCACGCTATGATTACAGGACGCCAGATCAGAGCCGCCAGAGCCCTTTTGGATATGAGCCAAGACGCGCTGGCCGAGGAAACGGGCCTCACCCCCCAAGCCATCCGCAAGATTGAGAACGGCGATGTTCAACCCCGCGAAGGAACCATTGCGGATATCATGAGGGCCGTCATGGAACATGGGGTAGAGTTTACGGCTGATGAAGGGGTGAAAAGAAGATCCGATAGTGTAACTGTGTTAGAGGGGTTTGAAGATTTTAAATCTTTCATGGATCAGGTCTATGAAGCCGCTTTAGACTCCAGTTCACATGATGGAACAAAGCCAATTTGCATATGCGATTTAGACAACAACCTCTTTAAAAAACATTTAAAAGACTATCATTCCGTTCATGTTGCGCGACTCAAAAAATTGAAGAACCTCGAAATCAGATGTCTCGCCGCAGAGGTAGATAGAAATCATATTCCAGACGCAACTTATCTTACCTATCGCTATTTGAACGAACTGAAAACGGTTGCCACACCGTTTTATGTTTTTGGCGATAAGTTTGCCCTTATCGATTTCAACAGTCTCAATCCTCCAAGAATTTTAATGATACAATCGCCCCTGTTAGCTCGTTCCTATAGAGATCAATTCGAGGTGATGTGGAAAAATGCTGCAGATGAATAGTTATTAATGAGAAAGGAAACACGGTATATAAACAAGCTTTATCCTTTTGCGTCATTCCCGCGAAAGCGGGAATCCAGCGCCGAGCGTCCGCGAGGCTTATGACTCATCCGCGCCGCAGACGCGGCGCAGCTGGATCCCCGCTTTCGCGGGGATGACAACAGAAGAAAACATCTTTTTATAATTATGCCATTGGGCACCTTAGAAAATATACGAGAAGAAGAAGGGGATAATAATGAACAACCAGAAAAACACACGTCTTATCGAAGTACCTCACAGAACATCTATCGATATTCTCCGAGAGGTGTACGAAAACGCCTATGTTGTACGGTCGGGCAAACATTTGACAACCGTCAACGAGCTTTGCGACCAAATACCCGCCCTTCGCCCAGAAACACTTAGAGCCGCCGTTGATGAAGCTCTAACATTTGGGACATTTGGAGCTAATAAGGTTCTAACTGAAGAAGACAAGGGCGCTCCGATTGCTACCGCTGTCTCTCTCGCCGTCAATCTGCCCCTTTGCGTGGCGCGGTGGTATCAATACAAGATTGATGGACAAATTGAGGTTGACATAAAAAGTGAGTACTTTTCTGGATCCCTTTACCTTAATGGTATTAATCGTGGAGACAAAGTTCTTCTCATTGATGATACGCTTAGCACGGGAGGAACAATGGTCGCCCTTATTGAGGCTGTCAGAAAAGCTGGCGCAGATGTCGTTGGCGCAATTGCGATTGTCGAGAAAGTAGCCAATGAAGGACATGACCTCGTATGGCTCAAGACAGGCATTGATGTAAAAACGTGTATGCAAATTCATGTTACAGAGTCTGGCGTAGAAGTTTTATAACCCCCCCCCCTACTCCCCCTTGCCCCGTGCGACGCAGGGAAGGCCAGCGGCGGAGAGGGTTTGGCACAGGCGGCTGACATCGCTTGCGCGTGCGCATCCCATCATCCGCACGGCAAAGCGCGGCGTGCCCCCCGGAGAGGCGACTTGCGGCAATACGACGGGCTTAAGGCCACCCGCCTTTCCATATTGCTCACGCAGCTTTTGCGCCTGCGCCACCGCCATGCCTTCGGTGGCATAGGTTCCCACCTCGGCATAGGGCGCGGTGGTCACGGCTATCTCGGCACGTTCGCGCCGATAATAATCCATGTTCGCTGCGACCTTTTCAGGCGGCAAGTCCATCTTGGCGACGCGCAGCGCGTCCGCCTCCATCCCCGCAAGGCCATAGGCCAGCGCCAGATTTTGCCGCAACGCCGCCGTAGCCGACGGATTGTTGAGGGCAGGCTCCAACGTCTTGATCGCAAGGTCATAGCGATGCGTCAGAATATAAGAATACGCCAGATTGTTGAGCGTCGCGAGATTGCGCGGGTCCTTACCCAAAACTTTTTCGTATTGCACTTGCGCCTTTTTATGTTCGCCCAAATGATCCAGCGCCACGCCAAGGCCGCTACGCGCCTTAAGGTCGTCACTATCCTCATCCAAAGCCGCGTCATACTGGCGCTTGGCCGCCGCCGGATCATCAAGTGTCAACAACAACCGCCCATAACTGCGGCGAAGCTCACCATCGTCAGGATGCGCCACCACGCCATCGCGGTACGTTTGCGCCGCCGCCGCCTTATCACCCCATTGCTCTAAAACGCCTGCAAGCCCCTTAATCGCCGTTAAATTCTTGGGGTCTTGTGCTAAAGCGCGACGATAAAAGTCGATGGCCGCGCCGACCTCCCCCTTCTCGCGCATCATCCCGCCCAACTTGGCCATGCCTGCGCCAGAGGAACTGATATCTTTTTCCTCTACCATGCTGCAAGCGCAGAGCGGCAAGACGGCAAGCAGGATAAAAAAGCGAAGAGCGCGTGAAGACATGAAAACTCCAAGGAAAAGGAGGCAAGGAAGACGACTCGGTCATTGTGCCACACTCATCGCGGGTGACAAGAGGATAAGGAGGCGCATGTTTACCAATCCTTATCTTCTTTGCCTTTAGAATCCGCCCTTATGACGGAAAATGAAAGCAAAACAGAGCACCTGATGCAGGAACTCCCCCGCCAGATTGAGCGGATGCATCGCCGTTTTCTGGACGTCGTGAGGCTAGAGCTGGGGCGCGTGGGCGTAAGGGATATCAGCCCCGTACAGGTTATGATGCTCGGCAGCATAGGGGCCGAAACAATCTCGGTTCGCGATTTGATTGAGCGCGGTTATTACCTTGGCTCTAACGCGTCGTATAATCTTAAAAATCTGATTGAGGGTGGCTATGTCGCGCGGCAAGCTTCGGCCCGCGATAGACGATCAGCCCATCTTACCGTAACCCCCAAGGGGGAGGCCGTTTTGACCAAGCTTGCGGCGCTAGAGTTGCAGTGGGCGCAATCTCTTATGACGGACGACAACGCCACCGCTATTGAGGCCACGCACACAACCTTGCGAGCTTTAGAGCGCTGCTGGTCGGACGCCGTCCGCTATGCAGACGGCGGCTCTACGCTGCCAGAAATCCCCGAAGACGTTTAAGTAGAGAAAACAGCTTCACATAGTTAAGAAAACTTTTTGTGATTTTCTTATGCGCTTTTTCGAAAGAGTATTACCTCTCCAGCGGCTTGTATTTGATCCGGTGAGGTTGGTCGGCGTCGGTGCCAAGGCGGCGGTGGCGATCCACTTCGTAATCCTGATAGTTGCCTTCGAACCAGACGACTTGGCTGTCGCCCTCAAAGGCCAGAATATGCGTGGCAATGCGATCAAGGAACCAGCGATCATGGCTGATCACCACGATGCAACCGGGAAAATCAACCAGCGCGTCTTCCAGCGCCCGCAGCGTTTCAATATCCAAATCGTTCGATGGCTCATCAAGCAGCAGCGTGTTCGCGCCGGATTTCAGCATCTTAGCCATATGGACGCGGTTGCGCTCACCGCCCGATAGCGTGCCGACTTTTTTCTGTTGATCGGGGCCTTTAAAGCCGAACGCAGAGACATAGGCGCGACTGGCCACTGTGCGTTTACCCAAATCAATGACATCTGCGCCGTCCGATATTTCTTCCCACACATTTTTATCAGCGCTCAGGCTATCGCGGCTTTGATCGACATAACCAAGCACCGCTGTCTCACCCACCTTGATCGTGCCGCTATCGGGCGTTTCAAGGCCTGTGATCATGCGAAAAAGCGTGGATTTCCCCGCGCCGTTTGCGCCGATGATGCCGACGATGCCACCCGCAGGCAGTTTGAATGTTAGATCATCAATCAACAAACGATCGCCGTAGCCTTTGCGTAAATGATCGGTCTCCACCACAACGCTGCCAAGGCGCGGCGGCGTAGGGATGACAATCTGGCACGTTTCAGGCGCTTTGTTGGCATTTTGCGTGAGCAAGTCATCATAGGCAGTGATGCGCGCCTTGCTTTTGGCGTGACGCGCCTTAGGTGATTGGCGGATCCATTCCAGCTCTCGCGCCAAGGTGCGCTGCCTTGCGCCCTCGTCCCGCGATTCCTGCGCCAGACGTTTTTGCTTTTGTTCCAACCATGAGGAATAATTGCCCTCATAAGGAATACCGTTGCCGCGATCCAGCTCAAGAATCCAGCCCGTCACTTGGTCAAGGAAATAACGATCATGGGTGACAAGGATCACCGCGCCCTTATAATCCACAAGGTGCTGTTGCAACCACGCAATCGATTCCGCATCCAAATGGTTCGTCGGCTCATCCAATAAAATCAAATCGGGCTTAGAGAGCAACAGGCGGCACAGCGCGACGCGGCGACGCTCACCGCCCGAAAGCTTGGTAACATCGGAATCGGCGGGGGGGCAACGCAGCGCATCCATCGCGATTTCAACCGTGCGCGAAAGGTCCCATGCGTCGGCAGCCTCAATCTTCTCCTGCAAATCGCCTTGCTCATCCAAAAGCTTTTGCATCTCATCGGGGTCTTCGACCTCGCCCAACAAAGCGCTGACAGCCTCAAAGCGATCCAACAGAGCCTTCGTCTCGCCAAGGCCTGCCAGCACGTTTTGTTCAACCGTCATCGTGGGATCAAGCTGCGGCTCTTGTTCTAAGTAGCCAACAGTGGTGCCCTCTGCCGCGAACGCCTCGCCGCTAAAGTCCTTGTCCAGACCCGCCATGATTTTCATCAGCGTAGATTTGCCAGACCCGTTCGGCCCCAGAATGCCAATTTTTGCATCAGGATAAAAAGAAAGCCGGATATTGTTCAAGACCGTTTTGCCATTGGTAAACGTCTTGCTCACACCGTTCATCACGTAGATATATTGATAGCTTGCCATCTATTTGCTTTCCTTATGCGCCTTGCGCTTCGGCGCGGCAGCCTTCGCTCCCTGCGCCGGATAGTACTGGCTTGCCCGCCTTCGTTGCTTCGCAACTTCGGCGTGGCTAGCCGAGCCGCTGCTCGCGCAGCGAGTGAAGGCTGGTGACCCCGATGGGACTTGAACCCATGGCCCTCTGATTAAAAGTCAAATGCTCTACCAACTGAGCTACGAGGTCACACTTCTTGCGAGGGGGCAAAGTAGGAAGCAAACCCCCGCAGGTCAACAAAAAAGTAAAGGTAATTCATAAAAGAACAAGAATTTTAACAAAAAACCAGTCATGCCCCATCAAGAACGTCTTAATCCCGCACCTCTGGCGAGATTTTCTTACGACCGCTCTCTTGGGAAAAGCGTTTCTCAATCTCCTTAACCACTTTCTCACTAACGAAGGAGCTTATGTCACCGCCTAAAAAGGCGATCTCTTTCACAAAGCGCGAGGAGATAAACTGATGCCTATCCGAAGCCATCAAGAACACCGTTTCAACCTCTGGGCACATGCGATGATTCATGCCCGCCATTTGAAACTCGTATTCAAAATCCGACACGGCACGAAGGCCGCGAATGATCAAGTCCGCGCCAATGTCTCGCGCATAATGCACCAACAAATTATCGAAGGCCTTCACCTCAATCTTCGCTCCCCGTTCAATCAAGGAAGCAATTTCAGCCTCCACCATCTTGACGCGCATGCGCGTATCAAACAACGGCCCCTTCCCCGCATTTTTGGCAACGCCAATCACCAACCTGTCCACCATCTTAGTGGCGCGACAGATAATTTCGAAATGCCCATGCGTAATGGGATCAAACGTGCCCGGATAGAGGCCTGTGCGAAAGCTCTCGCTCATCCATAGTCCCTGAAAGATAGTTTATATAACACCTCTTCCTTTTAGGCCGATCCATAGATTCTGTCAAAAAAGGAATGAGAGAAAGAAAACAAGCCAACCTTCTCAATAGACCTCTTGCATAACCTTCAAGATTCCAACAAACCTCTCGTCATTCCGGAAGTTTTGCGGCGCGTGAGCGCCGAAAAACTATCCGGAATCCGATTTGGTTTAAAATGACGCCAGAAAACAAATCGGATTTCCGCCTCTTCGTCCCGCTCTACGCGGGACTTCGCCTGCCCCGCGAAGCCCGACTTGTCCGCCGTAGTCCGAAGGACGAAGACGGAAGGGCGTAGAGGGGTGCGGAAGACGGTGGGTTATGCAAGAGGCCCAATACAAATCCGGCGGCAACCGATTGGGTCACCGCCGGATTGATTGTGTTATTACCTAAAACCTGTTCGCACCCTCGCTGCGGCTAAGGATTTTTGTTTGTTTTCGAGGACCGCGGCGCAAGCGTACGTTTAAGTACGTGCGCAGCGGACCACAGAAAACGGGCAAAAAGCCAACGCCGCAGTAGAAGGGTGCGGATAGGTTTTTTAGCCGTCTTGCGTCACAGACAAATCCACGCCCGTCGCTTGATCAACGACCTTCATCGACAATTTGACCTTGCCGCGATCATCCACGCCCATAACCTTGACATAGACTTCTTGGCCTTCGGTCACGACATCGCCGACTTTGCCGACGCGTTCTTTGCTCAGTTCCGAGATATGGACGAGACCATCCTTAGAACCAAGGAAGTTTACAAACGCACCAAAGTCCATGATCTTCACGACCTTGCCTTTGTAAACGACGCCGACTTCGGCTTCGGCCACGATGCCTTTAATCCAAGCAATCGCCGCGTCGCCCGCCGCCGAGTCAACCGCCGCGACCTTGATCGTGCCGTCGTCCTCAATATCGATCTTCGCGCCCGTCGTTTCACAAATCTCGCGAATGACTTTACCGCCCGAACCAATCACCTCACGGATTTTGTCCTTGGGGATTTGGATCGTCGTGATGCGTGGCGCGTTTTGATTGACACCCTCGCGAGCGCCTGTCAAAGCCTTGGCCATCTCGCCCAGAATATGCAGTCTTCCGTCCTTAGCTTGGCCAAGGGCGATTTGCATGATTTCCTTCGTGATCGAGGTGATCTTGATGTCCATCTGCAACGCTGTGACGCCATTTTCCGTGCCTGCGACCTTAAAGTCCATATCGCCAAGATGATCTTCATCACCCAGAATATCGGACAGAACGGCAAAGCCTTTAGGCTCCTTGATCAGGCCCATGGCAATGCCCGCCACAGGACGCGCCAAAGGAACGCCCGCATCCATCAAAGACAACGATGTGCCGCAGACCGTCGCCATCGACGACGAGCCGTTGGATTCGGTGATTTCCGACACCACGCGAATGGTGTACGGGAACTTGTCTTTGGCCGGAAGCAAAGGACGGATCGCCCTCCACGCCAACTTGCCATGGCCAATTTCGCGCCGTCCTGGGCCAGACATGCGGCCCGTTTCACCAACCGAGTACGGAGGGAAGTTGTAGTGCAGCATGAATGCCTCGCGGTATTCGCCCGTGAGTGCATCGATGATCTGCTCGTCCTGCCCCGTGCCCAGCGTGGTGACAACAATCGCTTGCGTCTCGCCACGCGTGAACAAAGCCGAGCCGTGCGTGCGATCCAAAAAGCCAACCTCGCCCACAATCGGACGAATGGTTTTCGTATCGCGGCCATCGATGCGGCGGCCCGTATCAAGGATCATCGCGCGAACGTGATCGTACTTCATCTGCTCGACGGCATCCAAAACATGCTCACGCAAAGGATCAGCTTCCTCGAACGAGGCGACGGCCTTTTCCTTCATCGCATCCAGCTTCGCATAGCGAACGGCTTTGGCCGTTTCGCTGTAAGCATCGGCCAAATCAGCGCCGATGATGCCGGAAAGCTTGGCCATCAAAGCCGGACGATCGTAAGGCGCAGGCGGCAATTCGCGAGGGTCCTTGGCAGCGACTTCGGCGAGCGAGATGATCAAATCAATCACGGCCTGCATTTGATCGTGACCGAACGTAACCGCGCCCAGCATGACTTCTTCCGAAAGCTCCTTGGCTTCGGATTCAACCATCAAAACGCCTTCACGCGTTCCTGCGATCAAAAGCTCTAGCGAGCTTTCTTCCAGCTGCGCGATTGTCGGGTTTAAGACATACGCGCCATTGATATAGCCAATGCGGCAACCGGCAATCGGACCCAAGAACGGAATGCCCGACAACGTGAGCGCCGCCGAACAACCGATCATGGCAACCATATCGGGGTTGTTTTCCATGTCGTGGCTAAGAACCGTCGCGATCACTTGCGTTTCGTTCAAATAGCCTTCGGGAAACAACGGACGAATGGGACGATCAATCAAACGGCTCACAAGTGTTTCCGTTTCAGTCGGGCGACCCTCGCGGCGGAAGAATCCACCCGGAATGCGGCCAGCCGCAAAATACTTTTCCTGATAGTTGACCGTGAGCGGGAAAAAGCCCTGCCCGGGTTTTGGCTTTTTTGCGCCAACAACGGTACACAGAACGGCCGTGCCGCCCATCGTGATCATCACCGCGCCATCGGCTTGACGTGCGACTTTGCCTGTTTCAAGAACCAGCTTGCGCCCGCCCCATTCCGTTTCTTTTCTGTAGACTGTAAACATTTTCTTTCCGTCTTTCTGTTAGTTTTGGGAGAGAAGGAAAGTCGTCAAATAATTTTGCGTCCCTTTTTACCTCCCCCCTTGCGGGGGAGGAAATGAAAACTTTGACTTGCGGAGCAAGTCACTAGTTTTCATAGGTGGGGGGTCACAAAATCTCAGCCACTATGACCCCCCACCTAGTTTTTCTAGGACTTACTACGTAAGCCCAAGAAAAACTTTCCTCCCCCGCAAGGGGGGAGGTGAAGGAGGCAATGCGCCTGATTTAAGATCGGCTTTTCTTTCTCCCTTTGACGTCCCACCCGCCCCCATGGCGGATGGCTTTCATGCTGCGACACACTTCATGAAACTCTAATGTTTTTGTGGCCGTGTCGCTTCGCCTCAAAAACATGTCCCCGCCGTTTCAAGCGGGAGAAACTTTTTCTTCGTCAACTCTACTTGGATAGGATTTTTAGAAATCCAAGTTGTTGTGTTCCCTTGCCATCCACAGGTCTTTCGACAACCTTCTCAAACCCAAGCTTGGCATAAAAATCGGGAGCCTGATAACTCATCGTCCATACAAAAATAGATAGACAGCCGCGTTTTTTTGCAAGCTCTTCTGCCGCACGAACGAGATCCGATCCGATTCCTTGTCCCCGCACGCCAGATGAAACCCACAACGCCCCAATATCAAAACCATTCCGCGCCGACCATCCAGTCAACCCACCGACAAGCCCTTTCTCATCACGATAAACAAAGGCCGCGGGTTCAACGGCATAAGGCGGCTGATTATACTGAATGGAATAGTTGGCAAGCCCATTCCGAATAATGTCCCAATCTTGTTTTGACAGGTTATCACAATAAACCGATTTGTTCATGCCAACCTCTTCTCCAATCCTATACGTTGGTGGCCGATGGGAAAATCGTCCTGCACAACAAATTCTTTGTAGCCAAGCTTGGGATAAAAATCCCACCCTTCAAAACTCTCCGTCCACAGCCAAAGGCCAACGCAGCCGCGCTTGAGCGCCTCATCCTCGGCGGCCTTCATCAGCGCCGAGCCAACGCCCTGCCCGCGCAAGCTTTCATCGACCCACAGCATATCGACATAAAGCCGATTCCAGAACGTCTTGCCCGTCAGGCCGGCCACGATGCGCCCCTCGGCGTCACGGCGCACGATGGACAACGCTTTTTCTTTATAAGGGGGGGCCTGACAGGCGAGCGCGTGTTCATCCAACCGGCGCTCCAGCTCATCATTCACTTCAGATGTGATCGTATCCGCAACTTCCAACAAACCAACAGTCAAGTTTTCGTGTTCCACTTCCAAACCGAATGCGACCCTATTGCCGCCTTCGCCGTTTAAAAAATGGGATGCCAGCCTATGCTGGCATGACGGTGTTTATTATAGAGAGCGATCTCTTAAAAAGAACCGTCATCCCCGCGAAGGCGGGGATCCCATTTGTTTTCTTCTTATTTCCGCAAGCCCAATTCTGCAATCAACTTTTCGTAGACGGCAGGCTTGGTCTTTTTCAAGTATGACAGAAGGCCGCGACGGTTGCTGACCATCATCAGCAGACCACGACGCGAATGGTGATCCTTCTTATTCTTATTAAAGTGATCCATCAGATCATTGATGCGGCGCGTCAAGATCGCAACTTGCACTTCGGGCGAACCCGTGTCGCCTTTGGCACGGGCATGGTGGGCAACAATCGCCTGCTTTTGGGCTTTGGTCATCGACATCGGGGACTCCTTATTTTCTAAAAGGTGAAACCGCGCACCACGACAAACGAACCGGCTTTGGCTTCGACCAGCGCCACAGGAACGCCCTGATGGCTGGCCAAAATCACAGGCGCATCCATCAAAGCCACCTGATGAGGCTTGATCAAAAGAGATTGTCCGGCGCGAAGTCGCTGCGCCTCGCTTGCGGTCAAGGTCAAACCCGGGATGTCGTCCAGCGCCGATCCGATCGCAAGCAATGCCGTTAAGGCCTCGCCCTTATGCGATAATTCTTCCAGCTTTTCCAGAGAAAAAGCGTTTTCAACGCCAAAAGGCCCCACTTTGGTGCGGCGCAAGGCCGCAATAAACCCAAAAGTCCCCAATTTCAGAGCCAAATCACGCCCCAAGGAGCGCACATACGTCCCCTTGCCGCACTTAACCTTAAAATCAGCCCTATCGGCTGAGGGCATCCCGATAAGCTCCAAGGCATCAATCCGAACCTTACGAGGCGTCATCTCTGGCGGCTTGCCAGCGCGGGCAAGGTCATAGGCGCGCTGCCCGCCAATCTTGATCGCCGAGAAGGTCGGCGGAGTCTGATCGATATCTCCGACAAAAGAAGGCAGCGCGGAACGGATAGAAATCTCGGCGGGGCGACAATCACTTACCGCCATAACCTCACCCTCGCCGTCATCAGTGGTGCGCTGCTCACCCCACTGCACCGTGAACAGATATTCCTTATCGCCATCCATGACATAGGGGACAATCTTCGTCGCCTCACCGAACGCGAGGGGCAACAAACCTGTGGCAAGAGGATCCAGCGTGCCGCCGTGCCCCGCCTTCTTCCCGCCTATCAGCCGCCGCACCTTCCCCAGCGCCTGCGTGGAGGTCAGCCCCAAAGGTTTGTCGAGGATAAGCCACCCATGAGGGATAGAATGGACGGGTTTATTCATCGTCCGCTTGCTGCGCCAGAGACTCTTCCTCGCGCTTCAAATCTTTGGCCACGGCAGGATCGCTAAGGAGACGATCAATGTTAGAGGCATAAACGAAACTGGTGTCTTCTTTGAAATCAAGCTTGGGCACAAGGCGCAGGCGCACGGACTTCGCAATCTCACGCCGGAAAAAGCCGACGATTTTATTCAGAACGCGACGCACCTCTTTCGCCTCCGCACCATCGCCCAGCACCGTGAAGAACGCGGTTGCGTTTTGCAAGTCGGGGCTAATCTGCACTTCGGAAATCGTCACGATAGGCGGCGTAAAATCACGCGGCCACGGCACATCACCGCGCTGAAACATCATCGCCAGAGCGTGCCGGATTTCTTCCCCGACTTTTAATTGTCTTTGTGTTCGCATAGCGCGATGCCGCCCTTTTCTGGCTTATCGTTTACAAAATTTAACCTTTGAGAAGAACGCCCCCTCTTTCAACGCCCTGTCTTATAGAAAAGAGTCAAAAAAATCAACAAAAGCCTTATGAAAGTAATTTTCCACTCGCTTCGTTTACGATTTATAACCCCAAAAAGGCTATACTGAGGGCGTATTTAAAGGCAAATCCAAAATGACAAACGCCCCGAACCATCATCTTGTTGTCGATTTATCAAACGGCCTCACCAACCGCGCTCTATGGGCGCTGACAGGCTATCCGGTGACCGTCCATGACGTTGCCTCTAACGACGACAGCCTTCATAACACAACGCAGTGTGAACGCTTGGCTGAGCATTCCGATCTTATGTATCAGATTCAAGCGCTGCCCAAAGAACATCACACCTTCTTCGATGAAGAGTCTAAGCGGCTCGTCCTTTATCCCTATCCGCAATCTAAACCTGCCGATGCGCTGCATCTTCCAACCAAGGCTGACATTTTTATCCTTCCCCATAAAAACAATCCCAAAGTTTTGTGGACGATGATGACAGCGTTTCCCGATAAGCTTCTCACTCATTTTCCAAAAGACGCCTCTTTTTCTCTTGTTGGGAATCTTCATGAGGTGGCTCACACCATGATGATCAGGGATCCGCGCAGGACAGAGGAAACCCTCTTTTGGGAAGAGCTTGGCTGCGACCGTTTTGCTTTTCAGGTGATGGATGCCAACGCGCTTAGCCCCAAGGATAAAAGCGCATGGATCAACGCTCGCTATCTGGGGCTTTTGGCCAGCACCTCGCGCAACTGGTTTGCGCCACTTCTGGACGCCGAGATGAATGGTCAAACGCCGCCAGATTATAAAGACATCATGATGGCCGCCAAAGATATTCAAAGCAAACTTCTCACAGAAGGAAACAAGACGCTGTCATGGGTTCAGCGCTTCAAGCTCGGTTTTTCTAACGATCCCTATAAAACATGGAAAAGAGAAGCCATTCAAAAGAACCCGACCCAAGGCTATTCGCTTTTGCGAACACTGACCGAGCAAGGCGCGTTTAAGGAAAATCCGCTGGCCGAAAGCTTTGCGCACAAGATTCTGGATGCCGCCGAGACTTTCAGTCCAAACCTGACAAGACACAACAAGGCCGCTCCGTCGCGCCCTTCATGCAAAGCCCAATCCCCTGCCGCGCCACAAAATCAGAAGTAATGCCAACGGGTATAAGAACATGACCCATGAAGATAAAAAGAAAACGGGATCCCCGCTTACGCGGGGATGACACGTCCTTTTGTTTATCATAATGCTAAACTCGTAGCATAGATTATATTACAGAATCACTCTAACAACCACTTCGTCATCGCGAGCAACCGCAGGGAGCGTGGCGATCCAGATGCCGAGCGTCTGCGAGGCATAAGAGTCATATGCGCCGCAGACGCGGCGCAGCTGGATTGCTTCCCCCCGCCTTCGCGGGGGTCGCAATGACGTTCAGGAGGAATGGCAAAGGAGTTTCTCAAACCTTCTTAAGGTCTTCCCGCATGGCCTCACGCATCTCATCATAAGCACGTTCTTTTGCTTTGCTTTTGTTAAGGAGAAAATGATCAACAAGCCCTTTGAGCAAAGAACCGATGCCTAAGCCACCAATAAACGGAAAGAGCCAATCCATTTCCCCCTCCCTGAACTCTGATCTCAGAACTCTAATCTCTATAACGACCGCGCGATCTCTTCGATCTCAAAGCATTCAATCACGTCGTTGGCCTGCATGTTGTCGTACGCTTCAAACGCCATGCCGCATTCATAGCCCTCGCGCACTTCCTTGACTTCGTCCTTCATGCGCTTCAGCGTCTTCAAAGCGCCTTCATGGATGACGACGTTGTCGCGCAAGAGGCGAACCTTCGCGCCGCGCTTGACGATGCCTTCGGTGACCTTACAGCCCGCGACCTTACCCACCTTGGTGATGTTGAACACCTGCAGGATTTGCGCGTTGCCAAGGAACTTCTCACGCAACTCTGGCGCAAGCATACCCGTCAGCACCTGCCGCACATCATCAATCACATTATAGATGATCGAGTAATAGCGCACTTCGATGCCATCGCGCTTGGCCATTTCACGCGCCTGCGGATTGGCGCGTACGTTAAAGCCGATGATCATGGCGCGTGAAGCGTTAGCCAAGGTCACATCGGATTCCGTCACAGGGCCAACGGCAGCATCCAAAACACGCACCTTAACCTCGGTGTTATCCTCGGACAATTTTACAAGCGCCGTCTTCAAAGCCTCAACCGAGCCATGCACGTCGGCCTTGATCAAGATGGCAAACTCCTTCGCCGATCCGGCCTTGATGTTCTCCATGAGTTGCTCCAGCGTGCCACGTTGCGTTGTGGCCGAGGCCAAAGCGCGACGGCGACGCATGCGGAACTCGCTGATTTCCCTTGCGCGGCTTTCGGTTGGCACAACGGCCAGCTCATCACCCGCGACGGGCGTGCCGTTAAGGCCGATAATCTCAACAGGCATGGCGGGACCTGCCGTTGGCACGTTCTTGCCGTGATCGTTGATAAGAGCGCGAACGCGCCCCCATTCCGCGCCCGCCACAAAAATATCGCCAACCTTGATCGTGCCGCGTTGGATGAGAACCGTGGCGACAGAGCCGCGCCCTTTTTCCATTTTGGCTTCAACCACAGCGCCTTCGGCAGCGCGTTGAGCATTGGCCTTAAGGTCTAGGATTTCAGCTTGCAGCAAAATCGCGTCTTGCAGCTTATCAAGACCGGTTCGCTTCTTGGCCGAAATCTCGACCGACAGAACCTCGCCGCCCATTTCTTCAACTTGCACATCGTGCGAGAGAAGCTCTTGCCGAACGCGTGCCGGATTGGCCGCAGGCAGATCACACTTGTTAATCGCGACGATCAAAGGCGCACCCGCAGCCTTGGCATGGCGAATAGCCTCAATGGTTTGTGGCATGATGCCATCATCAGCCGCGACAACCAGCACAACGATATCCGTGACGTTCGCGCCTCGCGCCCGCATTTCGGTAAAGGCCGCATGGCCCGGCGTATCAATAAAAGTGATGCGATCAAAGCCATGCATAGGCTTGGCAAGAACCACCTGATACGCGCCGATATGCTGCGTAATGCCGCCTGCCTCACCCGCAACGACATCCGTTGAACGCAAAGCATCCAACAAAGAAGTCTTGCCATGATCAACATGCCCCATGACCGTGACGACGGGGGGACGCGGCAGCATGTTTTCGGACGTATCCTCAATCAACGACAGACCCGATTCAACATCCGACTCCGCCACGCGCTTAATGCGATGGCCAAATTCAGTCGCCACCAGTTCTGCGGTGTCGGCATCAATGCTTTGCGTAATCGTCGCCATCACGCCCATTTTCATAAGCGATTTAATCACGTCGGCGGCGCGTTCAGCCATACGGTTGGCCAACTCTTGCACCGTGATAACTTCAGGAATAATAACGTCGCGCACTTGCTTGACTTGTTCTTGAGCCCCCATCGCTTGACGTTTTTCACGTTCATTGCGACGACGCATCGCGGCAACAGAGCGATGACGTCCGCCCTCTTCACCCTCTAAAACCTGCGTCACCGTCATCTTGCCGCCACGGCGGCGATCCCCCGAAGGAGCGCCGCTGCTGCGCCGCTGTTGAGGCGCACCGCGTCCACCACGTCCACGACGAGCGCCGCCATCATCGGGCTCTTCATCAGTGGTGACAACCGGCGTCAGACCGCGACGCGGCGATAAAGACAACGCATGTTCAGCGGTCATTTCCGCGCCGCGCATCCCGCCTGCTTTGCCGCGCTCTCCATCACCACGGCGCATACCGCTGGCCGCAAGAGTCTTGGCGCGTTTTTCATCATCCACCTTGCGCTGCTCACTATCAACGCGTTCTTGCTCTTGAATTTGTTGCAGTTCCGCCATTTCGCGCTGACGAAGTTTTTCACGCGGCGAAAGCGTGGAGTCTTCAATCACAGGCTCTTCAATTTGAGCCGCTGCCTCAAAGGCCACAGCCTCTTCTTGTTCTAATTCTTCCGCGATTTTGCGGCGGCTTTCATTATCAATAACCGCACCACGCAAAGCGCGCATGCGCGATTCCCGTTCCTCTTGCGTTAATTGACGTCCCGCTCCAGAGGAAGCGCCCCCAACGGCAATCCTTGCGCCCAAGTCACTGGCGCGCGCGCCTGTTACGCCATCCTTTTTAACAATGGTCGGTGAGGCGGTATCGGTACGCTTACGCTTGACCTCAACCGCAACGGTCTTTGAGCGTCCATGCGAAAAACTTTGGCGCACGCTGCCCGCGCCGCCTGTTGCGCCACTGCTGGCTTTAACTTCAGCAACAGGTGTCTTTTTCAGCTCTAGCGTAGGCTTGCTTCCAAGACTGAGAACTTTTTTAGGCTCTTTATCCGTCATCGTTCTTCACTGCTTTCCGTCTTGTCATCATCGGTTAAATCATTATCTTTCGCTCTGACCCCTTGCCAGCGCGCACATTCCTTTTGAAGCTTTTCCGTTAAAGCATGAGGCTTTAACCCCACAGAGGCCAGATGCTCATGCCCCAACGCAGCGCCCAACTCAGTCCGCGAAAAGCCAGCATGGGTCACGCAAGCGCGCGCAAGTTTTTTACGGCAATCGCGCCCAGCATCGGCGGCTAAAAGAATGGAGGCAAGCGCGTCATGCGAAAGCGCGTGTTCAATTTGCGGCTGCCCCGTGACAATTGCGCCTGCGCTTTTGGCAAGACCCAAAAAAGACAGACAGCGCCGCGCCAGCAGTCTTTCGACTTGATCCAAAAGATCGGTGGGAACCGTGACTTTGGCTTTAGCGGCGCGTGAGAACAGTTTTTTATCAATGGCGCGGGATAGAGCCTCACGCGTCGCGCTCACCCACAGACCACGCCCAGGCAAGCGCAAGGTCAGATCAGGAACAACAACCCCCAAAGGATCAACAACAAAACGGATCAGATCACTTTTAGTTTTAGCTTCGCCCGTAACAAAGCAACGGCGCTCCGCTGATGGCAAAAGAGCCACCTGCGTGTCCGGTGCATCGCGTAAGGGGGTTACAGCCATCATAGTGTCCGTCGGTCCTCATGTTATTCGGTAGGAGCAGAAGCATCGTCCGCAAACCAATGCGCACGAGCCGCCATAATCATATCATTCGCACGAGCGATCGTAAGATCATCTTCGCCAACGATTTCGCGCAACTCATCGCCCGCCAAATCGGCAACGTCATCAAGAGTCTTGATGTCTTTTTCGCCCAGCTTCACGGCCATTTCAACCGTCATGTTGGAAAGCGCCATCACGTCATCGGTCACACCCAACTCACAGCGCTTGGCTTCAAGCTTCGCGGCTTTTTCGGCCAACCATGAACGAGCGCGTTGTTGCAATTCGTTCCCGACCTCAAGATCAAACCCTTCAATCTCAGCCAATTCATCGGCGGGCGTGCCCGCAATCTGCTCAACGCGGGTGAAGCCTTCACTGCACAACAAATGCGCGATCACATCATCAACCGACAGCGCTTCGATAAACAGCTCAGTGCGGCTACGCAATTCTTCCTGACGACGCTCCGACTCTTCCTTCTCGGTCAAAATGTCAATATCCCAGCCCGTCAGCATAGAGGCAAGACGCACGTTCTGCCCGCGACGTCCAATGGCCAGCGAGAGCTGCTCATCCGGCACGACAACATCCATGCGATGGTTATCTTCGTCCAAAACGACCTTGGCGACCTCAGCAGGAGCCAACGCGTTCACAACAAAGGTGGCCGGATCATGCGACCAAGGAATAATATCAATCTTTTCGCCTTGCAACTCACCCACAACGGCTTGGACGCGGCTGCCGCGCATGCCGACGCACGCGCCGACAGGATCAATCGAACTATCATTCGAAATCACGGCAATCTTCGCACGGCTTCCCGGATCACGGGCGACTGATTTAATCTCAATCACACCGTCATAAATCTCTGGCACTTCCTGCGAAAACAACTTGGCCATAAAGACGGGATGCGTGCGCGAGACAAAAATCTGCGCCCCGCGCTGCTCTTCGCGCACATCGAAAATATAGGCGCGAACGCGGTCGCCGTTTTTGAAATGCTCACGCGGCAAGCTTTCATCGCGCGACAAAAGAGCCTCAGCGCGGCCAAGATCAATGGTGATATTGCCGTATTCGACGCGCTTGACCGTTCCGCTGATAATCTCGCCCACACGGTCCTTGTATTCGATAAATTGGCGACGACGTTCGGCCTCGCGCACCTTCTGCACGATGACTTGCTTGGCCGTCTGCGCCGCGATACGACCCAAATCAATAGGGGGAAGATCGTCAATAATGTATTCGCCCAGCGCGGCATCGGCTTTTGTCTTGCGCGCAGCTTTAAGCGTTAATTGGGTATGTTCTTCTTCAACCGTTTCAACAACCAGCAAGTAGCGCTGCAACCTGACTTCGCCCGTCTTGCGATCAATCGTAGCGCGGATATCATGTTCATAGCCATATTTGGCGCGACCGGCTTTTTGAATAGCCTGCTCCATCGCCTCTAAGACCTCATCGCGCTCAATGTTCTTTTCACGCGCGACCGCATCGGCAACATGCAACAATTCCATTTTCGAACCTCGTCCTAAACCTTGCTGTGAACCTAATCTGTTTTGGAATCACCCGAATCAGACAATAAAAAAGGCGGGCTTTTTGGCCCACCGCTCATACTACTCATCGGATTTGTCAGGCATCATAGTCCCTTGACCGCAAAAATCAAGGCTAATCGCTCGATCCGCATCGCGATCGCCTTAACCATACATTTTCTTTGTCATGTTGCGGCCTCAGCCCCTTGGAATCAAAGTTACATTTCGCTTTTCACACGCGCCAGCGTCAGCACATCAACCCGCGCTGCGCCTGCCGCCAGCAAGATTCGAGCGCATTCATTAACCGTCGCGCCCGAAGTCAACACGTCATCCACCAAAACAAGCTTAAGACCACGCACATCCACGCCGCGCCGCAGGGCAAACGCGCCCCGCACATTGAGAAGACGCTGTTTTCTGGAAAAATGACCTTGAGGCGGTGTGGGGCGCGTACGCACCAAGGCATCGACAAGAACTTTTTTCCGAACAAGCCGCCCAAGCGCGATGGCCAAAAGGGCAGATTGATTATAGCGCCGTTTCAAAAGCCGCCAGCGATGCAAAGGGATGGGCATAATGCCATCAACTCCATCGGCGGCATCCGGCCAAAAAGATTCTCCCGTTCGCGCAAGCCACTGCGCAAACAACGGCAAGCCATGAAGTTGGTCGCCGTGTTTAAAGCGCAGCACAAGCGGCTTGCTGGCTTCATCATACAAAAAGACGCTTCGCGCTGACGCATAAGAGGGAGGCGTTTCAAGACATACGCTACAAAGAGCGCCCTCCCCCATCGGCGAGTCAAAGGGCGCACCGCAACAAGGACAAAAAGGCTCGTTGATAAAATGGATAGCCTTCCAACACGTAGCGCAAAGAGTTTGATTTTCCGTGATAGGCGCGTCACACCCCAAACATAAGGGCGGCATCAAAATATCCCAAAAAGGCCGCATCGCGCTACGCGAGACAGAAACAAATTGTTTAAAGAAAGAGGTCATACGCCCCCAAGCCCATTACTTCACGCTTGCCAGATCGTCAGCATGAGCCCCTGTATAAGGCGCAAGAACCGTGCGCCTATCGCGCACATCTTTTAAAATAGACTCAAGCCCATCGACTTCAAACAAAACGGCATTGGCAAGAGTCCAATTCTGGCTCCGTAACGCTTGCATCAAACTGACGACGCCCTGCTCCATCGCATGTCCCGCCTTTTGCGCGATACGATCACATTGAGCGGCCTTGCCTGCCCCTTCCAAATCACGGCGCAGTTCCGCAACCATCGGGTTTGTCCCATCGGCTTGCTCTGTTTCTTTTTCATGCAGCGCCAACCAATAACGCCCGCGCCGCAAAGGCTCACACAAGGTCTGATAGGCCTCCTCTATCGCCTCTTGCTGCTTGGCGGCATGGCCCCGTTCGCCCAAGCCCCGCAAAACAAAACGCTCTGGCTCAAGAGCGCGTTTATAAGCACTATATTGACGTTCTAGAAGATCGGAATCGACATCGATGCGGCGCTCAAGGCCAAGGCGCGCAAAATGATCCAAGGGACGAACAGGCTGGATCGTCCCACAATACTGGCAAAAAAGAGCCCGAAGCGACGTGCCCTTTTGGCAAAGCCAGCAACACGCCTCCCCATTGGCACCGTTAGAGGAAACGGTAAACTCATTAAACTCGATCACATTGTCCATAGATATTCCTCAAAAACAGCAAAGACGAAATTGAGTATACCCCAAATCGCGTCTTTCTGTATGAGGAATTTAGAGGCTCTAACTTTTCTCTATTTTTTTATGCACAACATCGGCCAAAGTCACAGACTTAAGATACTTTTGAACCTCTTCCCCCACCTTGCGCCACAAAGCATCCGTCAGCTTACGCGCCGTCTGCCCTTCTGCATAGGGCAGTGCCCTTTCGGTTTGTGAAGGATCATCGACCGCCACCACAATCTGATGAATGGAAATCGAGTCAGGCTCCCCCGCCAAAATGTACCCCCCACCAGGGCCGCGCATGCTTTTCACAAGGCTCTTCTTTTTCAGTTTTGAGACCAACTGCTCAAGGTAAGACAGTGAAATCATTTGCCTTTTAGCCACATCGGCCAACGGAACCGGCCTTTCGTCGCTGTGACGGGCTATATCAACCATCGCCATAACGGCATGTCGCCCCTTTGTGCTAATTCTCATGCTACCCCCTTTTCCTCAGTCGTTGTGACGTTATAGGACTATGTTGGTATCACTTTAAGGCCTTTCAACCCCACAAACAAAATATATTGAGATAGCCTTAATAAAACGCATTACTTGCTTGAATTCACACCCAGCCTTTGTGCTATGTTCTCACCATAGAAAGAATGGGTCAAGCGCTTTCGTTGGCGCATACTTTGGTCTTCTTTTGATTTTAACATCTTACATTGGTGTGTCATGCCTGAAGTTTTGTTTGCGGGGCCTGCGGGTCGTCTTGAAGGTCGCTATACGCCCGGAAAATCCCCGACAGCTCCCGTTGCGCTTATTCTTCACCCTCATCCTCAGCACGGTGGGACGATGAACAATAAGGTTGTTTATTCGCTCTTTAACGCCTTTGCTGAACGTGATTTCTCAACCTTGCGCTTTAATTTTCGCGGCGTAGGACGCAGTCAGGGAACTTATGACCGTGGTGAAGGGGAACTCAGCGATGCGGCTTCGGCTCTTGATTGGGTACAATCCATCAACCCCAACGCGCGGAGCGTATGGGTCGCTGGCTTTTCGTTTGGCGCATGGATCGGGATGCAGCTTTTAATGCGTCGCCCCGAAATTGAATCCTTTGTCTCGGTCGCGCCGCCCGCCAACATGTTGGACTTTACCTTTTTAGCGCCCTGCCCTTCATCAGGCCTCATCCTTCACGGCGAAGCTGACGATATCGTGCCGGAACCCTTTGTGGCAAAACTCGTTACCAAGCTTTCGCACCAACGCGGCATTCATTTGGATTACCGCGTGATTCCAGAAGCTGGTCACTTTTTCACGCAACAAATTGATGAAATGACCACGCACGTCGAAGGCTACCTTGATAACGCGCTGCTTCGCACCGCGCCGTCACAAATCGCGATGGCAAGCTGAACTTTCTACAGATTTTTGTTTTATAACTTTTAAAAAGGAGAGAGATTATGACGACAACGCAACAACAACCAAACGATCTTATTCGGGAAGAAGACGAACGCATCGTTCGCCTTATTAAAAGAGGCATGTTGCTTGTCGCCTTTGGCGCGGCGGCGACTGTTTTTGTCACGCCTATCAATGGCTTTTCTATCGGGGCTTTCGCCTTAGCCGCGACGAATTATGCGGCTATTTCGGCCATAGAGGCTTTGGATGCCTCTAATCAAGAAAAGGAACAGCAACCCCATTTTAGAGCGCGCTGGAAAAAAGCTCTCTTGCATCCTTTTCAAAAACCGATCACGGTGCAGCGTCCCGCCCGTCATCGGCGCGGGAACGGAAGTCGTGTTGGGAACGCTAAGCGGCAACCCCAACCGTGAACGTACAGCCAGATAGGCAAAGGCTTCAGCTTCGATCGCATCGCCATTCCAGCCTAATTCATCAACGGATTTAATCGGCAGCCGCGTTTTATTCGCAAGCCAGCGCATCATCGTCGCATTATGACGGCCACCACCTGCGATAAAAATCTCACGCGGCGCGGCAGGCACAGCCTCAAGCCCCTTTGCAATCGCGGCCACCGTCATCATGGTGAGCGTCGCCGCGCCATCCTCTACTGTCATCGCAAAAGATACATTGTCATCATCCGTCATTGCGAGCGGAGCGAAGCAATCCAGCTGCGCCGCGTCAGCGGCGCATAAAACTCTTATGCCTCGCAGACGCTCGGCTGACTGGATTGCCACGTCGGCGCTTCGCGCCTCCTCGCAATGACGATTTAGGGTTGGCACAAAATCCGCAAAGACATCGCGATCCAAAGACTTTGGCGGCTTTTGCGTAAAAAACGGATGCGCCAAAAACGCGGCAACGTGTGCCTCATCTGGCACGCCTTGCGCGGCCATGGCGCCATCACGGTCACAGCTTTGCCCCGCATGACGCAGCATCCAGTCATCAATCAGCGCGTTGCCTGTCCCCAGATCAAAAGCCAGAATCTCATCATCACCCTCACCGCCAATCCACGTTATGTTCGACACGCCGCCGATATTGATGATCGCGGTAGGCTTAGGCAGCGCCGCCGCCAAAGCGCGATGATACAGCGGCACAAGAGGTGCGCCTTGCCCGCCCGCTTTCACATCGGCTGTGCGAAAATCATTCACGACATCAATGCCCGTCAGCTTTGCAAGCAACGCGCCGTCGCCAAGTTGAATCGTCTCACGCTCCGCCGGATTATGCCAAATCGTCTGGCCATGAAACCCGATGAGATCAAGGGCAGAAGGCTCAAGCCCCTCTTGCTTCAAGAAAGCGGCAACAGCCTTTGCATGAAGCGTTGTCAGCTCGTCCTCAACCTCGCGCACCAAAGGATCCGTCGTTCCCTCACGCTTGCCAAAACAGGCGCGAAGACGCTCCCGAAACGCTGCCTCGTACGGCATAAACAGAAAGCCCAGCGGCTTGACATGGCTGCGCCCGTCCGTTTCAATCAGGGCAACGTCCACGCCATCCAGCGATGTGCCGCTCATCAGGCCTATGGCACGATAGAATGGGGTCATTTTATCCGTTTTTCGTTCATTTACGCCCTTTTCATCGGGGCAAAGTCGCATTAATCTGCCTTTTCTCCACTTAAACCACAAGATGCAAAAGAGAACCCCATGACAGCCGTTAAATCCGATTTTTTGAACCTGATGATTGAGCGTGGCCACGTCCACCAATGCTCTGACCTTGAGGCGCTGGACGCCGCCGCGTGCAAGGGCGTGATCACGGGTTATATCGGGTATGACGCGACGGCGACCTCGCTGCACGTTGGCAACATGGCATCCATCATGATGTTGCGCCGCCTGCAGCAGACAGGGCATAAACCCATCGTTCTTGTTGGCGGCGGCACAACGAAAGTAGGCGACCCCTCGTTTAAAACGGAAAGCCGCCCGATGCTGACGGACGAGCAGATCGCGCAAAACATCGCAGGCATCAAAAAAGCCTATAACAAGTTTCTGACCTTTGGCGACGGCGCGATAGACGCCACGCTTGTGAACAATGACGAGTGGCTGGGCAAGCTGGAATACCTTCCCTTCCTGCGCGAAGTCGGTCGCCATTTCACCATCAACCGCATGCTCAGTTTTGACTCCGTCAAGCTGCGCCTTGAGCGTGAGCAACCGCTCACGTTCCTTGAGTTCAATTACATGATCATGCAGGGCTATGACTTTGTTGAGCTGCACAGGCGCTATGGCTGCACGCTTCAGATGGGTGGATCGGATCAATGGGGCAACATCATCAACGGCGTTGAGCTTGGGCGGCGCATGGCTAACTATGACCTTTACGCCCTTACCACGCCACTCATCATGACTTCATCAGGCGAGAAGATGGGTAAGACCGTCTCCGGCGCGCTGTGGCTGAATGAAGATCGCCTCAGCCCCTATGATTACTGGCAATACTGGCGCAACACCGAAGACGCCGACGTCACGCGCTTCATGAAAATCTTCACCGACATGCCTTTGGATGAAATTGAGCGCCTTGGCAAACTGAAGGACGCCGAAATCAACGAAGCCAAAAAGATTCTGGCGTTTGAGACGACCAAGCTTTGCCATGGCGAGGCGGCGGCGCTGGAAGCCGCAGCGACTGCCAAAGCCACATTCGAGGGCGGCGGCATCGGCGCGAACCTGCCTATCTATGCCATGGCGGGCGCGAGCGTCGCTATCGTGGATGCGCTGGTAGGGCTTGGTTTTGCCGCATCCAAGGGCGAAGCGCGGCGTTTGGTTGAAGGCGGCGGCGTGCGACTGAATGATGCGGTTGTCAGCGATGTCACGGCAAGCCTTTCAACCGCCGACCTAACCCAAGACGCAACCGCCCGCCTTAGCGCAGGCAAAAAGCGGCATGGCGTTGTGAAAAAAGGGTGAGGTTTTATTAATCAGTCCATAAGTAATATACCCAAAACACTTCAAGAGTTGGCATCGTGCATGATGTTTCAGCAAGGAC
>DYDA01000003.1:0-17310 GCA_020718105.1 Micavibrio sp.
ATTTATATCATATGCTTACACAATTTCCAGCCACACAATTTTGTCCATTATGCCGAAATTCTTTATGCTTCAAAAAGACGCGAGACTGGCTGCCTCTTTTTCAAAGCCTATTAAGCTGCTTGCACGTTTGCTAAAGCGTCCTTGGCGGAGGCGGTTGGGCTTGTGTCAACCTTATGCCCGTCGCGAAGCGCGACGGCGCTGGCCAGATCAACGGAAACAAGTTGCGAGACGCCCTTTTCGCTCATCGTCACGCCGAACAGGCGATCCATATGCGCCATCGTTACGCGTTGGTGCGTGATGATCAAAAAGCGCGTGCTGGTTTCGCGGCCAATATGCTGCACCAACTCGCAGAAGCGGCCAATGTTGCTTTCATCTAGAGCGGCTTCGGCCTCGTCCAGAACGCAAATCGGTGAGGGGTTGGTCTGGAACACGGCAAACAGGAGCGCAAGCGCGGTGAGCGTGCGCTCGCCGCCCGACAGCAAGGACAAGATTTGCTGTTTTTTGCCAGGAGGCGCGGCGAAAATCTCAAGCCCCGCGTTCATGGGGTCTTCGTTATCGATAAGTTCCAGTGAGGCCTTGCCGCCCTTAAACAGTTTGGTGAAGAGAACTTGGAATCGTTCGTTGACCTGCGTGAAGGCGGTTTGCAAACGCTCCCGCGCCTCGCGGTTCAGCTGGCTGATGCCTGTGCGTAGCTTGGCAATCGCGGCGGTCAGATCATCTTTTTCTTTTTGCAGACGATCGATTTCCGCTTGCGCGGCCTCGGACTCCACTTCGGCGCGAAGGTTGACGGGGCCCATGGTGTCGCGCTCGCGAACATAGCGACCCAAAAGTTGTTCGAGTTCAAAAACAGACGGTAAATTGGCATCATCGCTGAGCATGGCGATTTCGCGCAAATCCTCTGGCGTGCAACCCAGTTTTTCGGTGGCGCGTTCGCGCAAAGTTTTGAAATGTTCCTCGCTGGCTTCCACGGCGGCTTGCGCACGCACGCGCTCTTCACGTGCGCGGCCAAGGGCGGCTTCGTCCTGCTTTAATTGATGTTCCGTTACGCTCAATTTTTGTTCGGCAGCCATCAGGCTGTCGGCTGCCTTGCGGCGGGTGCTTTCCGCATCGGAAAGCTGCGTCATCAAATATCCGCGTTGCGCGTCCATCTCGGCAGGACGGGCGCGAAGGGCGAGCAGCTCGCCGCTGAGCGTCTCGATGCGTTCGGCCAGAGCGAGGCTTTGTTTTTCAGCGCTGGTCATGCGCCCTTGCCATGCAAGAATCTCGTGACCAATCGCGTTTTGACGATTGAGGCAGGCTTCCTTTTCTTGCGCGAAGCGATCGCGTTCGCTTTGCGTGTGCGCTTTTTTTCCACGCGCATCGGCCAGCGTCACGCGCTGCGCTGCAATAGCCTCGCGCAGAGCGGCGCTATCGGGCAGGGCGCTGCGCTCCTCTTCAATGACAGCGCCGCGTGCGGCCAGCGCATCTGTGTCTTCGGTAATCTGGCGCAAGGTCTCGCTTAGCGCCGTAAGCTTGGCGTTGGCGGCATCGGATTCGCGTTCTTGCTTGGCGTAATGATCCCGCGCATCGTTAAGGGCGGCAAAGGCGGCTTGTAGGGCGGTGCGTGTCTGTCCGTCCAATTCTTGACATTGTTGCAAAAGCGCGGTGGCTTCGAGCAAAGCGGCTGTCGCAGAATCGCTTTGCGTTTGGGCTTGCTCTATTTCACTTTCCAACGCAGCTAAACGATTGCGTTGTTGCAAGCGCATGGCTGAGGCCGTTTTGGCTTCGGGCGTCAATGTAAAGCCGTCCCAGCGCCAGGCCCAACCGTCGCGGCTGACAAGAATTTGGCCCGCTTGAAGCGCGGCGGCGGCAGCTTCGCCTTGCTGCTTGTTATCGACAAGACCGATTTGACTAAGGCTACGCGCCAGCGCGGGCGGTGCTTTAATCGAATGAGCCAGTGGCACGGTTCCTTGTGGCAAGGCAGGGGCATTGGCAAGCGGTGTAAGCTCACGCCAGTGCATGGCGGCATTAGAATCAAGCGAAGCTGTCAGCGCTTCGCCCAGCGCGACGGCCAGCGCGTTTTCAAGGCCCGGCGTGACGGTGATCAAATCAATCACTTCGTCAAACTGGCTGTCATGATGCGCCAGCATATCCGTCAGGGTCCGCGATTCCGCATGCATTTTTGTCAGCGTGGTTTCTGCTTGCGCGTTGTTTTCACGCGCTGAATCTTGCGCTTTTTGCGCTTCTTGCCGCGCCTCTTCCGCTTGTTGCGCTTGCGTCTTGCGGCGCTCTAACTCGCTCTCGCAGGCCCTGACCATTTCGGTGGCCAGCGATAAATCGGGACGAGCCGCGATTTCGGCGGCCAGCTTCGCGCGTTGCGCATCAAAGTCGGCGCGGCGTTGCGTGAGCGTTGCTTGCTTGGCTAAAAGAGCGTTCATTTCGCGTGTCAGCGCTTGCTCGCTGGCCTCGGCCGTTGCGCTTTGCGCCATCATGTCGCTGAGCGTCGCGTCTAAGGCTTCAACGTCGGCGCTAAGGGTGGCCAGCGCATCGCTTAGCGTGGGAAGCGTGGCGTCCAGCGTTTCAATCTTGGCGGTCTTTTGCGTTTGTTCGGCACTTAGACGCTCTAACGCTTCCAGGCTGTCTTTTTGGTGCGAAGTCTCGCGGGCTTGATCGTTTTGCGCCTGCTCAAGGCGGCCTTCGCACGCCTTAATCTGATCGTCTAAACGATGCGCTTCAGCGTCCAGATGATCTCGTGCAAGGGTCAGCTTTTGCACGATGGCGGCGGCGGTGGCTTCGCTTTGACGCAAAGCGGGTAGTGCGGCGGCCATTTCGGTGCGCGTGGTCGTTGTGCGGGTGACGATGGCGAGAAGCTCGTTTACCTGCTTTTCTGTTTCTTGCAGCGCGTCGCGTGTCTTGACGGCATCACCTTCGGCCTCCAACCAGCGCAGGTGAAGCAGGGCGGCTTCCGTCTTGCGGATATGGTCGGCCAGATTGCGATAACGCGAGGCTTGCTTGACTTGCTGTTTTAGGCTGCGTAATTGCGTATCCAGCGTGCGTAAAACATCATCCACGCGCGTCAGGTTGGCTTCCGCGCCTTTCAGTTTTAATTCAGCCTCATGGCGCCTTGCCTGAAGGCCTGCGGTGCCAGAGGCTTCCTCTAGGATCTGGCGGCGATCTTGTGGCTTCGCGCGGATCAGCGCATCGATCTGACCTTGGCCGACAACGCTGGTAGAGCTTGCGCCCGTTGATTGATCGGCGAACAGCAAATGCACGTCGCGTTGGCGCACAGGGCGTCCGTTGATGCGATAGTCTGATCCGCCGCCGCGCTCGATCTTGCGCACGACCATGACGTCGTCGGCGTTGTTGTATTCCGCCGTGGCGGTGCGACCCGTGTTGTCCAACTCAAGCGTGACTTCGGCAAGATTGCGCGAGGGGCGCGTCGTCGTTCCGGCGAAGATGACATCCTCCATTCCTGCGCCGCGCATACGGCGTGGTGAGGTTTCTCCCATGACCCAGCGTAATGCTTCGACAAGGTTGGACTTGCCGCAACCGTTGGGGCCGACAATGCCCGTCAGGCCTTCTTGAATAATCAAGTCGGTGGGATCGACGAAGGATTTAAAGCCATGAAGGCGAAGGCGTGAAAAATGCAAAGCAAAACCCCAAAGGATGAATGATAAACGGTTCTATTTCTTTTTCGCCAAAGCTTTGTCGATAGCGGCGATAAACTCGTCCAATGAACGAGTTCCGATAAGCTTGGTTTCGTTGTCACTAAAGACAAAGGTTGGTGTCGCTTTAATCTCAAGTTTTTCCATGGCCTCGGTACGTACCGCAACGAGCGCGTCCATAAGCTTGGCGTCCTCGGTGCAGCTTTTGGCTTTGTCAGAAGAAAGTCCTGCCATTTCGGCATATTGAGTCAACGTGGCATCGGGTTTGTCACCGTGAATCCATGTTGCTTGGTTTTTGTACACGATCTTGATGAAGGGAAAGAATTGGCTCTCTGGCATGCAATGCGCCAAAGCCATGCCTTTAAGGTCAACCCCGTTCATGGCAAAATCGCGATAAATGAAACGAACTTTGCCCGTATCGATATAACGCTTTTCGATTTCGGGCAGGATGGTGTTGATAAAATCTGCGCAATGCGAGCACGTCAGGCTGGAATACCCCGTGATGGTGAGTGGCGCATCGGCGCGACCAAGGGCGTGGTCAGGCAAGCCTTGTGTTGGCGCGGTCGCCCACGCAGAAGGCAGGGTCATTCCGATAAAAAGAGCGGCCCAAACAAGAGCGCGAGACACGGTGTTCATTTTCTACCTCGAATCGAGAAGTTGGCAGTATAGGGGAAAGGAACGGGGAAACTCAAGAATTGTAGCTCCCTTTTTTCCCTTTCAAAGGGCGTCCCATAGCTCTTAAATGATGTCCCTTTTTTAGCCTTTTTTGACCCTTTTTTCGCCTACAAAAAAATCAATGAAATCAACGAATCTTGGAAATTTGATCGATTCTCAGCCCCTTCAGCGCACGAAGAGAGGTGGTTTTTTCACAAACATGAGCTAGAGAGCGTTTTTAACCATAAAACGGCTATAGGTGATGGGTGGCTGGGCTTTCTGGAAGCATATAGAACCTTTTGGCTTGCCCCGCCAGTTGAAATCAGGGCGTTGATAAAAGATTTTGGCACATTTTCTGCCTCAAGTGTACTCCAGTAGTGTTCCAGTTATGTCGCGCATTCCTCTCAATTACAGCGATGCTGCCTCGTACATTTGCGGAGGTGGATTGCCTTCTGATGGTGAATGATGAGGCATAGCGCGCCACGCTTTGCGCAAACGCTTCCAATCCGCCAAGCTAAACGGGCTAGATCCCGAAGCCTTCTGCGAGACATCATCGCTCGCAACGTAGATCATCCCATTAACGGGGTAGACAAACTTCCTCCTTGGAACGCTCGTCAATAACTGACTCCTGGGTTTTCGCGTCACGCTTACCTCCAATCGACCTTAAACACCCGCCTACATCTTGATGCCTCGTTAACAAGATGACTTGAGATAGATCCCGAAGTACTTCATTAAAAGGTCGTCGATTATCTTGTGTGGTTTCTCAATGCCGACGAGCTGTAGGCGCCCATCAAGAGTCAATACCGCGATGCCGTGCAGGCAGGCCCAGAGGAGCCGTGCCGACTGTTTGGCGTCTGGCGCGGGAATGTTTAAGCATTCCTTAAGTATGCCTTCAATCATGACAAACAGGCTGAGGATGCGCTCCTGATAGAGCGTGGGCAGGCGTGCTGCCTTGCCCGCTTTGCGCGTGCGCATAAAGATGGCCTCCCATAACGCCAGGTTCTCATGAGCAAAATCAACGTAGGCATAGGCCAAAGCACGTACCTTGCTGAAATCAGGGGGGAGGGACTCTATTTTTTGAAGACAGGTTTGCTGAAGTTGCCCGAGCGTTGCAAAGTTAACGGCTGCCACCAGGGCGTCCATATCGCTGTAAAAATTATAGATAGTGCCTGGCGTATAGCCGACTTCTTGCGCCAGTGCGCGGGCTGTAAGGCTTTTTAAACCCTTTGTCTTTATGATCTTTTGGGCCGCCTCTCGGATCAACTCTCTCAAATCCGCCGGACTGTGGTCTTTGCGTCGGGCCATGGTTAATCCTTCCTTACTGAACGTTGTTCATTATATTATTGAACATTGTTCAATAATATGCTATGATTAGGGCATTGTCAAGATTATTAGGAGATCCGATATGAGCCACATTCTGTCGTCCAAGCGTTTTCTGCCTTTGTTTATCACGCAGTTTCTGGGCGCGTTTAATGACAACCTGTTGAAGAATGCTCTGTTGATCCTCGTCACGTATCGCATAGCGGCACAAGATGGCGCGTATGCCGCACAGCTCGTCAATATGGCGGCGGGTGTGTTTGTGCTTCCGCTTTTTTTATTCGCGCCAGTGTCCGGTCAGCTCGCGGACAAGTATGATCGTGCACGCATCGCCCGTTTTGTCAAATTAGCCGAGATCGCTCTCGCCCTGTTGGCCAGCGCAGGACTCTTCCTTGAAAGCGTACCATTGCTGCTGGCTACGTTGTTCGGGTATGGCACCCATTCATCGTTTTTCGGGCCTGTGAAGTACGCCATTTTGCCACAGCATTTGCGTGAGAATGAGCTGTTGGACGGGAATGCCTATGTCGATGCCTCGACCTTTTTGGCTATTCTTTTGGGTACCATTGCAGGAGGCAAGATTATTCTCGTCAGTGGCGGGGTTACAATCATTTCCTGCGGACTCGTGTTAGTTGCCCTTATGGGGTATTTGGCCAGCCGTAAGATCCCCGCAGCTCCAGCTCCAGTGCCGGACTTGAAAGTTTCGTATAATTTGCCGCGCGGGATTGTGGCACTCATTCGAGAAACGAGCCAACAGAGCGATGTTTTCCTTTGCATCCTTGGTATCTCTTGGTTCTGGCTGGTCGGCGCTGTTTTTCTTGCGCAGTTCTCACCATTCGCTAAAGGCGTTTTGCATGCCGATGAAAATGTCGTGATTATGTTTTTGACGATGTTTGCCGTTGGTATCGCGGTTGGATCGGTTTTGTGCAGCAAGTTCATGAAGGGGCAGGTGCATGCGAAATATGTGCCGTTGGCCGCCATAGGTATGAGTCTTTTCGCCGTTCGTTTGTATATGACCAGCAGTCAGGCGACGGTGGGGACGGGCACCGATCTGATGACCCTTTGGGAGTTTTTGCAGCAACCGTCTGGCTGGCATATCCTGATCGATCTTTTCGCGCTGGCCGTCTGTGGTGGGTTTTACAGCGTGCCCCTTTATACGCTCTTGCAAGCCCGTGCGGAGAAACAGCACATGGCCCGCGCCATCGCTTGCAACAACTTGATGAATGCGTTGTTCATGGTTGGTGCGGCGGGTGTCGCCGTCTTGATGCTAAAGCTTGGTTTGACCATACCTGAAATCTTTCTGGGTCTTGGTATCATCAATGCTTTTGTAGCTGTGTATATCTGCAAGCTTCTGCCATTTTCGCTGATCGGTCTCGTGCTAAAACTGCTTTATCGAGTCGAGGTGCGCGGACTTGAAAACTATGCGAAGGCTGGCAAGCGCATCTTGATTGTTGCAAACCATACCTCATTTTTGGATGCGCCGCTGATTGCGTCGTTTGTTCCCGGGCGTGTCAGCTTTGCGATAAACACGTATATTGCTCAGTGCTGGTGGATGAAGCCGTTCCTGAGTATCGTTGATACATTTCCCCTTGATCCAACCAATCCGATGGCGGCAAAGACGTTGATCGACAAGATCAAGCAGAACAACAACTGCATGATTTTCCCCGAAGGGCGCATTACTGTCACGGGATCCTTGATGAAAATATATGAAGGTCCCGGGATGATCGCAGACAAGTCTGGTGCGATGATTTTGCCTGTTCGAATTGATGGCGCGCAATACTCGCCGTTTTCCTATCTGAAAGGCAAGGTGAAGATCCGACTTTTCCCCAAGATCACGCTAACGATTATGCCACCGCGCCAGTTTTCGCTGCCTGAGGATGTTAAGGGCCGCAAGCGTCGGCAACTTGCTGGAGCGCAGCTTTATGATTTGATGTCGGGCATGATCTTTGAAAGCAGTCGGACGGAAGCAACATTGTTTGGGACGATGCTTGACGCACGTGCGATCCATGGCGCGGATAAAATCATCGCCGAGGATCCATTGCGCCAACCGATCAGCTACCGAAGCTTTGTGGCGCGAAGCCTTGTCCTTGCTCGCCTTGTTCAACGCGAGACTGCCTCTGATGAAAGTCGTATTGGCCTTATGCTGCCTAACATGGCTAGCTCCGCGATCGCTTTTTTCGCCCTACAGGCTCTCGGGCGTGTTAGCGCGATGATCAATTTTACCGCTGGCCCCGCGCAGGTCGCCAGCGCATGCCGTGCAACGACGTTACAAACAGTGATTACCTCTGAACGTTTTGTCGAGATGGCAAAACTGTCTGGTATCGTTGAGGCATTGCAAAAGGCAGGGGTTAAGGTCCTGTATCTAGAATCACTGCGTCGCAAGCTGCGCTTATCTGATAGGCTAATAGGTCTTATGGGCGGGCGCCTGCCTATTTCGATGCATTATCTGCTGGGAGCCAAAGCTAAGCCTGAGGATCCAGCCGTGCTGCTCTTTACCTCTGGGTCTGAAGGATCTCCCAAGGGCGTTGTGCTTTCTCACCGGAACATTTTGTCAAATCGTTATCAGCTGGCAAGCCGCATTGATTTTGGACCACAAGATGTCGTGTTCAATTGCTTGCCGATGTTCCATGCCTTTGGATTGACGGGGGGCACACTGCTTCCACTGCTGTCCGGTATTCGCACCTTCTTTTATCCATCACCCTTGCATTACCGTATCGTGCCAGAGCTGATCTATGACACCAACGCGACGATTTTGTTTGGCACAGATACCTTCCTGTCAGGCTACGCACGTTTTGCACATCCTTATGATTGCCATACGTTGCGCTATGCCTTCGCTGGAGCTGAACGTTTGAAGGATGAAACCAGACGTATCTGGGTCGAAAAGTTCGGCATCCGCTTGCTTGAGGGGTATGGTGCAACTGAAACCGCACCGGTGATCAGCGTAAACACCGCCATGCACTATCGTAGCGGCACCGTTGGGCGCCTTCTTCCAGGCATGCAAGCGAAGCTAGAGGCTGTCGAAGGTATCGATAATGGGCAACGTCTGAGTGTCAGCGGGCCCAATATTATGCTTGGTTATATGAAGGAAGATGCTCCTGGTGTGCTCCAGTCGTTTAACGACGGCTGGTATGACACGGGCGATATTGTGGCCATCGATGAAGACGGCTACATCACCATTCGCGGTCGCACAAAACGTTTTGCCAAGATTGCCGGCGAAATGGTTTCTCTGACAGTCGTCGAAAATGTGATTGCGGGGTTGTGGCCTGCACATAATCACGCCGTCGTCAGCATTCCCGACGACCGCAAAGGTGAGGCGCTTATTCTTCTCACAGATTATCAAAATGCCGAACAAGGCGCTTTACAGGAAGAGTTCCGTCGTCACGGTCTAACGGAACTTGCTGTGCCGCGTCGCCTGATTAAAGTGGATAAGCTTCCGCTACTTGGTACAGGTAAGACTGACTATATCACGGCACGTGAGTTTGTTCTGGCTGAGCTCTCACCTATGGGCTGGTTTGGCGGGGGCATCGGGTGTTACCTATTATTTGATCGGGTACTTCAAGCTTCATGGCAACCCTCTTGTGCCCGTGATTCCTATGTACTGGGGTGGCCTTGCTCTCATATTGGGTTGCTTGAGCGTGATGGTGTTGAAAGACATCATGCACTCCGTTCCAGCGGCCAATCCCTTTAAGCAAAATCTGATGGCCATCTATGCGGGGGTGGCTACGTCTTTTCTGTCATTAGGTTTGGCTATCGAGCTTGATCATCACTTCCTCGCGGTCGCTTTCGCCGGTGAAATCTTGGCGCTGTCATGGATCAACACACGCGTCGATATCGCAGCTTTGCGTAAGTTCATCGTTGCCCTCGGTGGCGCGTTCGTTGTCTTAATCGCGCCGGAGATCTTGCGATTAATTCCCGAGGCATTGGAAGGCCTCGTGCAATCAAGGCTCTCGCACAATACTATCCTTGGGATCAGCGGCTCGGCAGTGGTTCAACTGGGTTTGCCCGCTCTATGTCTTGGCGGCTCGAGCTGGCTCCTACGAAAGAAAGAGGATGATTATCTGGTGCAGGCACTGGAGGCGGGCGGTGTTTTGCTCGCCGGCGTCATGGGCTATGTACTGATGCATCAAGTCTTCCATATTGGAGATACTGGATATGCCATGAACGTCTCTTTCTTTGAGCGCACGATGGTCACTAACATGTTTTTTGCTTTGGGTTTTGCTGGCTTGATCGTGGGACGCAAAGCTTCACGAGTAAGTCTTTCCCTCTGTGGTGTTGCCCTTTGTGGACTTGCCGTAGCCCGTGTCTGTTACTACGACTATGCAATATATAATCCGCTGTGGTCGGCACAGAATGTGGGCGAGTGGCCCGTTATAAACGCGTTGCTCATCGCCTATGGTCTTCCCATCTTCTGGACATGGATGGGACATCGCGAGATATCTCTGTTGGGGCGAGAGACCTTTAGTCGTCGCTTAGGCCTCCTGTCGCTCGTTCTTGCGTTTACGCTTGTCACCTTTAATGTGCGCCAGTTTTTCCATGGTGCGCGCCTCGACTTGCTTCCAACAACGGATGGCGAGATTTACACGTATTCCGTTGTGTGGCTCTTGTTTGGGGTTGGGCTTCTTGTGCTGGGTACCGTGCGGGAGATCAAGGAAGTGCGCGTCGCCTCGCTGGCTGTTATGGCCCTAACAATCGGCAAGGTATTCCTGTACGACGCTTCGGCATTAACGGGTTTATGGCGAGTCTTTTCCTTTGCAGGTCTTGGCCTCAGCCTCCTTGCGCTGAGTTGGTTTTATACCCGCTTCGTATTTAAAACGAGAAGCTGACGTTGCTATGATTCTTTACGCATATATCGGCAGTGTTGGTCTCAGCCAGCACTTGATGGGCGTAACGTTTGCCCGTCTTCGAAGCCCGGTTTCTTATCTTTCCAAGCCGTGGTTCTAAATCATCTTCCCTCATAACACCCTCACAAACAGCCTACAAAGCGACACAGGAAAATCAACAGGTTGCAGAAAACAGCCTCCGCCGCGCTGTTAGCCTCCGGAAAAAAAGATGTGCAGACAAAGGGATAGCCTCGGTACGAGGCGGAGTTTTTATCTTGCCTTACGCGACCCTCATAAACCGGACTGCGCCCATCCACGATCATCTGCGATCACCACACATAAGGGGGAAGAAACCCGACGGCGGCAAAGCCACGCCGCAGGGCAGAAACAGGGATGAAAAGCTCGGCGAAAAGCGATAGGAACAACGCTCGAAGCGGGTCATTTTCCCTCCGCTGTTCGGGTCGAAAGCCGCACGAAAAGACCGTTTGCAAAGACGGCGTTTTCATCTCCGTGCGCACCGTTTTCAGCAGTCGAAAGCCGGATAAACAACCTTGTCCCTGCGGCAATTTGCAGGGGAGGGTGGGTGTCATTCGACGCAGGGATCGGCGTTTGCGAAAGCGCCTTTTCGATGTTCGCCGTGTAGGTTTGTGTCTCATCCGGCAGGGGTTTTCCCGTGTGCAGAAAGTTTTCATAACGAGCCGCTCCGGCATTGTAGGCGGCAAACAAGGCGGGGAAGCCGAAGCGGTCGTACAGGACTTTGAGAAAGGCGGTTCCAGCCAGAATGTTGGCGTGCGGATCGAAGGGATCGGAGCCAAACCCATAGGTTAAATTCATGTCACCCCATGTGTCCGGCATAAGCTGCATAAGCCCCATCGCGCCCTTGGGCGAGACGGCGTTGGGATCGCCGCCGCTTTCGGTTGTTATGACCGCGCGTATCCAATTTTCAGGGATGTTGAAGCGCTGCGAGGCTTCGGAAGCAGGGCTATGCCAAAGGTCAGATTCTGCAGCACGGACGGGTGCAGCAAACAGCGCAGAAGCTAGCAAAATGAGGATGATTACCCCCGTTCGGTGGCTAGCATAGCAGCGGTATCCGGCGTGCGAACGTACTCAAAATCTCTGCGGCTAATTGTCCCAGATGCTCTTACACACAGCCCGACTGGTACGCTGGCCAATCCTTCGAATGTAGAAGATCGTAGATAAAGGCTATAAGAGATTCAGTTGCTTTCGACGACAATATCCTTGCTTCAGCAAATCCGGCTGAGCGGTTTTGACGGGGTAAGGGATAGATGAAATCGACGCATCGGATCGAGCAAAAAACAGTCGTAGAAGGACACGCCGAGGCCCAATTCTCCGCACGTCGTCGGGCTATTGATGATAGCTTTTTGGATGAGACAATTCGGCTATTTCAAGCCCGCACAAACCGCCCGTTGAACAAGGAAGATGCCAGACAGATTGTCGAAAATATGATCGGTTTTTTTCAAATTCTTGCCGAGTGGGATCAACAAGAACGGGCTGGAATTAAGACCTGTTCTGATCTAAAATCAAGTGCGATTGACATCGGGGAGTAGCCGGTGCATTCAGATTCTTAAGGCCGAATAATTATGATTTTGACCCTGTGTTGATGTCTCTCGGACAGGGAAGAAGGGCACAACTGATGCGACAGAAAACAGGCTCACGTAGTCCCTGTGATGGGCGAATGACTGCTTGTGAAGCTAGAGCTTCCGTCAAGGCGGTCATCTATGCGCGAGTATCCTCCAAGGAACAGGAGCGGGAAGGCTTTTCCATTCCGGCTCAAACCAAATTGCTGAAAAGTTATGCGGATCAAAACGGCTTTCAGGTTGCCGCTGAATATGTTGACATTGAGACGGCCAAAAGCACGGGGCGGACGAATTTCGGAGAAATGGTTAAATATCTGAAGTCGCATCCAGGGATACGCATTGTACTTGTCGAGAAGACTGACCGACTTTATCGGAACCTCAAGGATTGGGTCACACTTGATGAGTTAGACATCGAAATCCATCTTGCCAAAGAAGGTGTGATCCTGTCGCGCGACTCGCGATCATCAGAAAAGTTCATGCACGGCATCAAAGTGCTGATGGCCAAGAATTACATCGACAATCTGTCCGAGGAGGCACGAAAAGGGCTGCTGGAGAAGGCCGAACAAGGCATTTGGCCGACTAAAGCCCCGTTGGGGTATCTCAATGTAATGGGCAAAAACGGTAAGAAGGTGATTGAGCCTGATCTTCTTATTGCGCCTATCGTCACAAAGCTTTTCGAGCGTTATGCGACGGGCAATTATTCTCTTCAATCGCTTACCCGTGCGGCGCATGCCGACGGGCTTGTGTACCACAAAAGCGGCAATTGTGTTCCTGTCAGCACTGTTCATACAATTCTTCGCAACCGGCTCTATACAGGCCTATTCCAATGGAACGGTAGGCTGCATCAAGGCAAGCATGAGCCGCTGGTTTCCATTGAGCTATGGGAGCGTGTGCAGGGTGTTCTGGCGGGGCGTCACGCAACGCCGACCCATGCCTACGGACATGAGTTTGCCTTTACAGGGCTTATGACTTGCGCCGAATGCGGCTGCGCCATTGTAGCTGAGATCAAGAAGGGTAAGTACGTCTATTATCACTGCACAGGACATGCCGACGGCAACCGAGGAAACCCGTCGAACTGCCGCCGCACGTATGTACGCGAAGAAATTCTGGTAGACAAGTTTGCGGTTTTGCTTGATCGGCTTACTTTTGATGACGAAATCCTCGAATGGGTGCGTGAGGCCCTGAAAGCGAGCCATGCCGATGAGCGACAAGAGCACGAACATGCGCTTCTTCGTTGCCAAACGGAATACAAACGGCTCGAATCGCGCCTGCACGCCATATATCTCGACAAGCTCGATGGACGGATTGACAACGCTTATTATGACCGTCTGTCGGCGCAATGGAGGGTAGAACAGACACGGCTCTTACGTGAAATCGAGCGGCATACGGAGGCAGAAGAAACGTATATGGACGATGGCGTGAAGCTTCTGGAATTGGCTCAGAACGCGCGCCGACTCTTCATGAAACAGGCGCCGCATGAGAAAAAACGGCTTCTGAATTTAGTGCTATCGAACTGCGGTTGGCGTCAGGGCGAGATCGCGCCCAGATTCAGGCAACCCTTTGATATGATAGTGGAAATGACAACTTCTCTCATGGCGGAAAAGGCGGGCGGAAACGACTTATCCACAGGGCGTACAAGTTGGCTGGGAGACTAGGATTCGAACCTAGGTAAACAGAGTCAGAGTCTATTGTCCTACCGCTAGACGATCTCCCAAACGATCCTATGCAGGCGCGTTTCCTAACACACCCGTTGGGCTTTGTGTAGTGATTTTTGGTGTTTTTTCAGCCCAAAACTTTATAGCCACGGCCTTTGAGGCAGTTGTTCATGATGTTTTTCTTGCGATCGAGGGAGTTAAGCGTGCCCGCGCCGCCGCCGCCAAAGGCTCCCAACGTTGCTCCTGTGGCGGCACCAATGCCCGCATCGCCGCTGATAGCGCCCAAAGCTGCCCCTGCGGCCGCGCCGATGCCTGCGCCTATCAGGGCGTCGGTGGCGCCGTCTTCGGCGGCGTTAACTTGATCGGATAAAGCGCGGCATTCCGCAAGGTCTTGCTGATATTTTATGGTGTCAATGCCTTTGGTATCAACAACGGGTGTATAAGTCGTGGCACAACCTGCTAAAAGAAGGGCGACCGCGCACAAGGTCGAGGCAAGGGAAAGGGTTTTTTTGGCAATCATAAAAGACTCCTGCATCTGAAGGGTTGGGGAGGAAATCCCGCGAAAGAGCGGGGAGATTGTAGCGTAAAAAGGCTCTCTTTGCCAGCGCGGCTTTTTTTCTATAGGGTTGAGCTGTTAAAAGACCAGCATGAAAAGAAAAGTGGACGGGAAAGCGCAGAAAAAACATGACGACGACGAAAAAAACGGGAACAGGCGGGCTGGCGTCTAAAAGGCGTGAGGCTGTGCGCGTGAAGACAGCCAAGAAACGTACGACATCATCGGCGCGATGGCTTAAGCGGCAATTAAATGACCCTTATGTCGTGGCGGCCAAAGAGGCGGGCTATCGTTCACGTGCCGCGTTTAAAATCATTCAGCTTGATGAGCAGTTTCACTTTATCAAAGCAGGTCAGCGCGTGATTGATTTAGGGGCGGCGCCGGGGGGGTGGTCGCAAGTTGTCGTGAAAAGAATCGGCGCGAAAGGCAAGCTTATCGCGTTGGATATTCAAGAGATGGACCCCATCGGGGGCGCTGATATTATTCATATGGATTTCTTGGACGATGGTGCGCCAGATAAATTGAAAGAACTTTTGGGCGGCAAAGCCAATTTGGTTTTAAGCGATATGGCGCCTTCAACCACGGGACACACCGCCACCGATCATATCCGCATCATGGGACTTGCCGAAAATGCGGCGTATTTTGCGCTGGAGGTTTTGGCGACGGGCGGAACTTTTGTTTGTAAGTATTTCCAAGGCGGCGCAGAAAAAGCGCTGCTGGATATGCTGAAAAAGAACTTTGCCAAAGTCCGTCACGCTAAACCAGCTTCTAGTAGGCAAGATTCATCCGAGACGTTTATTGTGGCCATGGGGTTTTCCGCGCACCGGACAGCTGACTAAAATGTTTTGCTCAATGTATTTATAATGCTGATGTCTTCGCCTTGGGATAGACTCATAAGATAGGAAACGGCAGAGTCTTGCATGCTGTATTTCATCACCAAGTGACCATTGGCCAACGCCATCTCGCCGGATTCTGTTCCGACCGATGTTTTATAAAGCGAATCATAGGATGTTCCAGAGAACACTTTAAAATCATAAATCTGTTTTGTCTTTCGCTCGCCCGCCACATAAGAAACCTTAATCAGGTAAGGTCCTGCGCCAGCGTCAAGGCCTTCCGATGAGGAAAGCGCCGCATAGGCGGCCTGTTGATCTTGCGTGCCATGCGAGTCGGCTAACACTTGCGTTCCTGAAGAATCATAAAGCTGTACGCGTGTTTCACTTGTGCCTGTATGGTTGTTATAGGCCATCTTCAGGCTTTCGCCCTTTTGATGGATAAACGAATAATACTGCGTCGAACACACGTCTGTCAGTTGGCTTGAAACCGAAAGAGCGCCTTTGTTTTGATAAAGCCAGCCGATATTAATCGCGCTTAAGGCTGTTTCATTGGCAGCATGCGCCGTTTTTAATTCATAAGCCTGCGCGTCAATGAGCGAGAAGGTCATGGTTTCATCGATTAAAACAAACTGTCTTTCCAAACTTTGCGCCTTTCCCACCGTTTGATAGCTGGTGGTAAAGTGCGTGCCGGAATAGAGGGCGATTGAATATAATTGGGGAACAGAGCGCAGCGCCGCTGTATCAAACGTCACTTTGACAAAATATTCGCCCGCTTCTTGATCCAAACCATCGCTGGACGATAAATCATTATAGGCTGTTTGTAGCGCGGTCGATGCCGTCGATGAGCTGTCCGCCACAATCGTGCCCGAGCTGTTCAAAAGTTGTATCCGAAGGCCAGAGCTACCCGTGACGTTGAGGAAGTTCATCTTGATGGAATCGCCATCAAGCGTGAACTTATAAAAATGGATGGGGTTTTCACGCATGACTTGTGCGCGGGCATTAAGCTGCGTCTCATCGGCGATCAGGGTGCCAAGACTGTTGGCCGTTTCAAGTGACGTGTTGAGCGGAAGGCTAACATCACGCACATAGACCTGTGATCCAGACGAGGCCGTTGTGTTCAAAGCGGTAGAGCTGAGATAAGAGGCGTTAAAGCTAGACATAGCAGCCTGTCAGAAAAGGAATCTTTACATTCCTTTTATACACGCTTTTGGTTAATGTTTCACCTCTTTTTATTCACGCGTGAGGTTTAGAAGCGTTGAATCCCGCCGTGGGTCCCCCCGATAGAGGAATTGGACTCCATCATGAACAAGGGGACGCAAGACTTTATCACAAACATAAAGCTGTGAAAAATGAACAAGCGTTTTTTCTGGAAAGGTCTTTTTAAAAGAGTGGAACTGTCCATTGAGAAACAAGCCTTGATCCTCAACGCTTAAAAGAAGGGGCTGACCGCGCGGATCCTTTTCAACATGCTCTAGATCAAAGCGTCCCACGCTCCATAATGTTTTTGTCAGATAGCCCGCTTCCGTAAGGTCTAAAACGGGAATTTCTGTCTTTGACGGCTGTTTTTCAGCGAGCGGGATATAAAGCAAAAGATCGGGACGACCCGCTGCATAAAGGCCAAAAAAATGCGTATCTGTGTTGATACCAAAATCAAGAGAAATGACCTTTGCTTGAGCCCTGCCTTGGGGGGAGAGCGCGTCGTTGCTTTCCCTTTTAAGGACGTTTTGTGAGCAGGTTATTTTTGTCGAAATGGAGATAGACCGCCGCGTTGTGCCTTCTTCTTGCGCTTTTGAAAAAAGCGCTCGGCCTTCTCGTTCTCGATCCTCTGCAAGACCTTGAAGAACGCAGAGAAGTTCTTTTATCTTGGCGGGACTGCCCATGATGTTTTTTAAATGACGGGATTGAGAAAGCGCCTCTCTTAGCTCTCCTTCATCCAAGTTCAGCAAAAAATCCCATCCGTCTTTCTTTTTTGTCATTTTTTATGCCCTTTTTTATAAACAGCCCTCAGTCGTTTATAGGCTGGAGCCGACTCTTTCAATCATCTTCTTTACTTTCATTCCCCGTTTGGCGGGATGACGAGAAAAGGAAAAAGAGGAGCTCTATAAATTCCCTCTCCCGCCCCATCGTCACGCGATTTTGCTTTTGGCGGAAGTTAGGTTTTGACCCACCATATGTTGTGTTTTTCTGACATCGTTAACCACCACCTATAGACGTTTTATGGTTAAAAACGCTCTCTCGT
>DYDA01000003.1:17331-113651 GCA_020718105.1 Micavibrio sp.
CCTCTTTATACGCTGAAGGGGCTGAGAATCGATAAAAAACACAAGATTCGTTGATTCTATTGGGTTTTTTCTTGTGGATTTGAGTTGTCATTTTGATGCGATTTTGCCTCTTAAAACACAAGCCTACAGCAAGCGTTCTTAAAGCTGATCGATGCACGTGACGATGTCTTCCTTGGGGAGGGCGTCCCACAAAGCCTGAACCGTTTTCCCCAACGTGGGATGAACGCGTTGTGGGCAAATATCGCTTAATGGTTTTAGAACGAAGGAGCGTTCAGCCATCAGCATATGGGGAATTGTTAGGTGGGGGCTTTGCATGACGACGTCATCAAAAAAAAGGATATCGATATCGATGACGCGTGGACCATAGTGAAATGTTGGCAAACGTCCCAACTCTATTTCAATATCCTTGATGGTATAAAGAAGGCCTTTGGGATCAAACGCTGTCGTTCCACAAAGCGCGGCGTTGAGGAAAAGGGGCTGGTCACCAGCATAGGACGACACCGTTTCATAAGCGGGAGAGCAGGCCTCAATCTCTATATAGGGGCGCAGCGCTTCCTTTGCTTTGCGAAGATAGGCAAGACGATCACCCACATTCGATCCAAGGCTAAGCGCTACGGCGTGCTGTTTGGGGCTGGTTTCATTCATGGCTGCGCGCATCATGACGCGCTTTTGCATCGTATGCAACAGGTGAGCTAAGCCGTTTTGCTGTTCTTCAAATTTTCAAGGGAATGTGCGATGATTGTATTTGAATGAGCGTAAAAAAACGCTATTCTTAGAGCTGTGCACCAAGAAAATTAACCAAGAGCGTTTTTTTTGTCCGGTTCTTTTTATTTGAGGTTTTTATGAATCAAGCCATCGATCAACAGCGAAAAACAATTGTTGTAAAAATAGGAACCGAGGCTTTAAGCAACGCTCAGGGCCTTCCTGATCTGACCGTTCTTGCGCCCCTTACCCAGCAGCTTTCTGCTTTAAAAAAAGAGGGTAAGGCTGTTGTTCTTGTCACGTCGGGGGCTGTGGGCGTCGGGCGTCATCTTTTGGGCTGGGATAAGGCAAAAAAGCTGACGCTTCGTGAGCGCCAAGTGGCATCGAAACGCGGCCAAGTTGAATTGATGAGTCTTTATGGTGATCTCCTTCGTTATGACGATATCGGCGTCACCCAATCCCTGTTTGAAAGAAGTCATTTCGGTCGGGGGGATATCAGCCCGAAGGAAGATGTCGCTGCGCCCCTTTTTGTTGAGATTGGTATGCCCAACATCATCCCCATCATTAATGAAAATGATGGTGCGGCGACGACTGAGCTTCGTTTTACCGATAATGATCAGTTGGCGAAGCACGTTGCGCGTTTAATCCAAGCCGATACGCTGATCGTCTTATCCAATGTAGACGGCGTTTATACGACGAACCCCAGTGATCCAGCGGCAAGGAAAATAAACACCATTAATTTTTGTGACCCTTCTTCGTGGCAAGGCATCAATACGGATGGAACCTCTTCAAGTGGTCTTGGCGGGATGAAGGGCAAGATCAAGTCGGCGCATTGTTTCTTGTGCGGCCGCGAGGGTGAACGTCTTTGCGACTCCGCACCGTGGGCGCATTGGGAGCGGGAGGTTTTTATCGCCAGTTCGCGTACACCGAACGTTATCACGCGTCTTTTGGCGGGAGATGAGGGCGTGGGAACCAGACTTGTGTGTCGCCCGCAGGAATATAAAGTCGGCACAGGGTGTTTTGTAACCTGCGCTAAGACCAACGGCTAAGACTTAGGACTCATCCGTGGCGGCTTCCGCTTCAAGGTCAACCCAACGCGCCAAGGCTTCATCAAGTTGCTGCGTGACGTCTGTCAGGCGAAGAGACAGCGCCAGAAAAGTGGCTTGGTCTTTTTCATAAAGGGTTGTGTCGGTCAGGCGTTCCTCGATTTGTTTTTTCTGATGCTCAAGGCCTGCGACTTTCTCTGGCATGTTGTCCAATTCATACCGCAGTTTATAGGAAAGTTGAGGGCGCTTGTCTCTTTTGGGTGAGTTGCTTTCACGCGGCTTCTTGGCGGTGCCGTTGGGTGCCGTGACATCGGGTCCTTTTTCTTTTTTTTGTGCGGCCTGATAATCACTGTAGCCGCCAATATACCCCTCGACCTTGCCATCGCCTTCAAAGGCCAGAATCTTTGTGACGGTTTGATCCAAAAAATCGCGATCATGACTGACGACCAGCAGCGTGCCGGTATAGCTGGCCAAAATATCCTCAAGACGATCCAACGTATCCATGTCCAAATCGTTGGTGGGTTCATCAAGGATCAAAAAATTGCCAGGATTGGCCAGTGTTTTGGCGAGCATCAATCGATTTTTTTGCCCACCTGAAAGGGTGTCAGTGGGTTGCGAGGCCATCTTGGGATCAAACAGAAAATCTTTCAGATAACCGCAGACGTGCCGTGTTTTGCCCATCACATCGATGTAATCGCCCCCGCCCGGAATCAGGTTGCGTTGTAGCGTTTCCTTAGGGTTTAGGTCTTTGCGCCGTTGATCGAAATAGGTGAGCGATAAATCTTTAGCGCGTTTTATGGTTCCCGCGTCTTGCTTAAGCTCTCCGATCAGAAGTTTCAGAAAGGTGGTTTTGCCGGTTCCATTTTTCCCGACAATGCCAATGCGTTCGCCGCGTTGAAGGCGTAGATGGAAAGTGTCCAAAATAACGCGTTCTGGCTTGTCCGGATGGCTGGGGTCGTGAAAAGTTTTTGAGACGTTATAAAACTCAGCGATGAGACGCGAGGAAGCTTCAGCTTGTTCTTGCGGCGTGAACGTGATCCGCGCCAACATGCGGCCAAGCGTGTTTTTATCGGCACGCAGGCGATCTCGCTCGGCCTTCATTTGATCAAGGCGGCGGACATTGCGTTTACAACGCGCTTTGACGCCTCGGCTGGCCCACGCGACTTCTTGGTCAAGGTTCTTTTGTCGCGTGCGAAGCGTGCGCTCTTCTTGCTCTAGCACCATGACGGACCATTCTTCGAAGAAAGAAAAACCCTTGGGGCAAACCCGTAACTTGCCACGATCCAACCAAAAGACTTTGTTTGAAATAGCGGCAAGAAACGCTTTATCGTGACTGATACATAAGACGGCACCGCGATAAGCGCGCAGATAGTTTTCAAGCCATTCGATGATGGACAGATCAAGGTGATTGGTTGGCTCATCCAGCAAAAGAATATCGGGCTCTTCCACCAAGGCGCGCGCCAGCGCAGCGCGACGCAGCTCACCGCCTGATAAAGAGCCCATTTTGTCGTGAATGTTGAGCTCAAGCGGTTCAACGATTTTTTCGATTTTATAGGCGTTATGATCGTTTTTGTTTTCGGGGTTTAGCTCATCGAACACGAACTCATAGATCGTTTGATCAGCACGCGGCGTTATTTCTTGCTGCATATAACCAATAGAGGCGCCCTGCAATTGCCAGCGCGTGCCAACGTCCAGTTCACGCACGCCTGTGATGATGTTCATGAGGGTCGTTTTGCCCGCCCCGTTTTGGCCGATAAGACAAATCTTTTCGCCATCTTGAATGGTGAAGGCAAGGTCTTTGAAAAGCGTTTTAGCGCCAAAACTTATTTCAGCTTCTTGAACAGAGAGAATGAGGGGCATGACGGCGGACAAACACTTAAAAAGAGGGATGCGAACCTCATCAATAGGAGATTGCAGCAAAGGAAGCCACATGATTTTACCAAAGGTTATCAAAGAGATGATGGTTTTTGATCATAAAGACAAAGAATAACGCCGGATTAACCACTTTTTTTACCATCTGGTTTGTATAGTTTGCGTTGTTGATTCTTTTATCCCAGAACGTATCCATGGCTGAAGAAAACAAAACGCAACAGGAAAATTGGGGATCGGGTCTTCCTTTGGAAGGGCGCTTCTTTTTGTATCCGGATAAAGCCTTGCCCGCCTTTAATGCTGCGGGAGGGGTTGCTTATGCTGCGCGGTATAAGAATGATGCAACGCAGGCGTTTATAGGCATTATCAGCTCTGGCGGGGTGTTGCCTCGCATTGAAAACGTTCATGCCATGAGAATGATTGATAGCCCCAGCATTCTGCGCTTGTGTGAGGGTGGTGTTATTCATTGGCCCGCCCAAAACGCCAATTGTTATGCTTTAGTTTATGAACAGCCGTCCGCTGAGCGGCATTGGAAGTCTTTTAATGAGACGCATCCTGTTATGAGCGAAGATACCGTCAATAACGCGTTCATCATTCCCATGATTAAGGCGCTCCTTGAGTTTCAGCGCACGGGGCTTGTGCATGGCGCGATTAGGCCGACCAATATCTTTTGGCGAGAAGGAAGCATGACCCCGCCACAAATCGGGGATGGCCTTTCGGCGCCTTGTGGTATTGGGCAGCCCAGTCTTTTTGAAACAATTGAAAGAGCCCTTTGTCAGCCTATTGCGCGCGGCGAGGGAAATCACGTCGATGATTGTTATGCTTTTGGGATGACCTTGGCTTTTGTTATTTTGGGGAGTCATCCCTTTCAGGGAATGGATGATCAAGCTATTCTTCGTTTAAAGCTTGATAAAGGGTCGTTTAGCGCCACGTTAGGAAACCGTCGCTTGCCACCTGCTCATATTGAACTCTTGCGTGGGCTTTTAAGCGATGACCCGCGTCAAAGGTGGACAGCCGAAGACCTAGAGCAATGGATGACAGGGCGGCGCTCTACGCCGAAAAATTCTGACGCGGGGCGCCGCGCCAGCCGTCATTTTTCCATAGCGGGTAAGGAGTATTGGCAGCTTCGTCCCTTAGCCGCAGGCATGGCTGAAAATGTGGCTGAGGCTGTTAAAGTTATAGAAAACGGAAGCCTTGAAAAATGGATAACGCGTTCTTTGGGGGATGATGAGCGCGCCAAAGGCGTTGCCGAAGTCGTGGATGAAATCAACGAAAAGGGAAAAACGGCTTCGTACCAAGATCAGTTGGTCGCGCGGGTTTGTATCGCTCTTGATCCTGTTTCTCCCATCCGTTATCGCGGTCTGTCGGTTATGCCACGAGGGATTGCCACGGTTTTGGCTGAGGCGATGATGACGGGGCAGAATCTTCAGGTGCTTAGCGAAATCCTGACGTCACGCTTTGTGACGCTTTGGGTGAACATGCAAAAAGATGTCAAAACCGATTTGGTTCCTTTGGCGCAGCAGCTGGAGAGAATGGCTTCTTACGCCGAGAAAACATCTTTTGGAAGCGGGTTAGAGCGTGTTCTTTATGAGATGAATACGGGCGCGCCTTGTCTCAGCCCTCTTTTTAAAGGTGATTTTGTTCTCTCGCCTAAACAGATTTTAAATTCATTAGAGCGCGTGGCGGCTTCTGGCTCGCGCCCCAGTGAGCCGATGGATCGGCATTTGGCGGCGTTCTTGGTCGCGCGGGAAAAACGCAGCGAATCTCTTTTTACCGCCATGGGGCTTGGTGCGCCCAGTTTAAAGCGCGGTCTTGCCTTGCTCTCTTTGTTTGGAGAGATGCAGAATCGTTATGGCCCCGATAAACTGCCGCACCTTTGCGCTTGGTTGATGCCTCTTGTAGAGCCTTGTTTGCGGCGCTTTCTTAGTAAGCCGCTTCAAGACAAAGTGCGCCGTCAGGCCAAAGAGGCCGTTGATCAAGGGAGCCTTTCTTTATTGCTTAAACGGGTGGATGACACGGCGCGGGTTGTCGGTGACGAAAACGATTTTCTTGCGGCGCGGTCTATGTATCGCAACATACAAAAAGAGATGGCGACGATAGAAAGGAACATCAACAATAAGAATCAAGTGGCGCGTGAAATGGGTCGTCCTATCTCCGCGAGCATCGCCAGTTTATTGGCGCTTATTTTGATTGCTGTAACTTTGTGGAAAACGGTGTGGCAAGGGTTGATGGGATAGGCGCATGAGCGAGAACCAAGAAGAAAAAGGGAAAAAAGAAAAAAACGCCAAGCCCAAGAAAGGTGGGTTTAAACTTATCTTGGTGATGGTGGTTATGGGCTGTCTTGCGCCCTTTGGTGTGCCCACGCTTCTTGTTTGCATGGGGCTCGCGCCGACGCTTGTCGCGCTGGTGACGGATACTGATGAAAATCGATCGGGGCTTGCAACGATAGGCTATATGAACTTTGCGGGGGTGCTGCCGTTTTTGATTGATCTTTGGCAAAACGGCCAAACGATGGAAGCGGCGCTGGCCATCGTTCGCCAACCTTTTTCATGGGCGATTATGTTGGGGGCGGCAGGGATCGGCCATTTGATCCTTTACGCTGTGCCGCCCGTGATTGCCTCGGTCTTTTTGATCAATCAAGAAAGTCGTTTGCGCACCCTACGCGAAGGGATGCAACAGCTAGAGGCCATCTGGGGCCCTGATGTTGCTTCCACGACATCGCTGGATGCCGTGAAGAGCAGTAGAGGCGGATAGAAAAGAGGCCTTTACGCCAACGGACGCATGGTCGGGAACGCAATGACTTCACGGATTGTCGTGCTGTTGGTCATCAAGATCGCCAAGCGATCCAGCCCAATCCCAAGGCCGCCCATGGGCGGCATGCCAAACGCCAACGCTTTAATAAAGTCATCATCGATGGGATGAGGTGGTTCATCGGGGCCGCGTTTTTGTTCAGCTTGCTCAAGGAAACGGGCGCGTTGTTCGCGTGGATCGTTCAACTCGCTAAACGCGTTGGCGATTTCCCAACCGTTGACATAGGTTTCAAAACGCTGCGCAACATGCGGGCGATCCGGCCACGCTTTGGACAAAGGCGATATTTCTTTGGGAAGATCGACGACATGCGTGGGTTGAATTAATTTGTCTTCGACGCGTTCGCCAAAGACGGCTTCAACAATTTGTCCCCAACACAGGCCTTCTTGCGTTTTAATGCCTATTTTGGTGGCGGCTTCCCGTGCAGCGACGGGATCCGTGATTTTATAAAAATCGACGCCCGTGTGTTCCGTGACAAGATCGACCATGCTTTTGCGCGGCCATGGTGCGGTAAAGTCAATTTCTTTATCGCCGAAAACAATTTTGGCTGAGCCATGAATTGTTTTAGCCATATGTTCAATGATGGATTCCGCCAATTCGATCATGGCGGTAAAATCAACATAGGCCTGATAAAGTTCAATCATCGTGAATTCCGGATTGTGTCTTGGACTCATGCCTTCATTGCGGAAGCTGCGATTGATTTCGAAAACCTTTTCCGACAACCCACCGATGACAAGGCGCTTCAGGTGAAGCTCTGGCGCAATGCGAAGATAAAGAGGCATGTCCAGCGCGTTGTGATGCGTGACAAAGGGTTTGGCTAACGCGCCACCTGCTAAAACGTGCAGCATCGGCGTTTCAACTTCTAAAAAGCCCTTTTCATCCAAAAAGCGGCGCAGCGCCGTGATCATTTTAAAACGCGTGCGCAACGTGTCGCGTGTTTTTTGCGAGGAGGCAATATCTTGTTCACGGTGGCGGAAGCGCACTTCAACGTCCTTAAGCCCGTGGTATTTTTCGGGTGGTGGTTCTAAGGCTTTGGAGAGGACTTTAAGGTCATCGGCATCCACGGTGATTTCGCCGCGTGGCGTGCGGCGTACCTTGCCTGTCACCCCGATGATGTCGCCCAAATCGAGAAGGGAGAGAAGTTCTAGCCGTTCAGGCGATGTGTTTTTTAGATCGTGAAAAGCCTGAACGCGATCACTGTCGTCCATGATGTCAAGGAACATGCCGTTGTTGCGGATGGCCATGATGCGACCCGCGATGGCGACGGTGACATCGGTCTTTTCGCCATTTTCTAGCGCTTCAAATTGTTTTTTAATGGCCTGTGCGCTGTGCGTTTTATTAAAGCGCGTTTCGTCAAACGGATTGCCAAAACGGGCGGTCAGTGTGTCAAGGCGATGGAGGCGCCGCGCCCGTTCGTCTTCATGAGGAAGGGGGGCGTTGGAATCTTCGGACATTTTTAAACCATTCAATAAATGAGAACGAGCCTTCTTTTTACGTTGTTTAAGGACATTGGGCAAGTCCGCATTCGCAGAAAAAAAGGGGGGAAAAGAGCTATTGGCTGACCCACAGGATTCGATTCATCCACACAATATCGTGACGCGGCAAGGTTAGGGGCGGCTCGTCCGCTGTAAGAGAGGCTAGCTCGATTTTAAGAACGCCTTCGCGGTTCAACCTTTTAATAAAAAGATCGCCCTGTACTGTGCGCACACCAACGGCTTCGCCTCGCCGTGGTTTTTCTGTGGGGGATAGAATAAGACGACATCCTTTAGGGTAATGCGGCTCCAGTGTTTCATTATCAATTTCCAACGCGAACGCAGCCCCATCATGGACGGCTGGCAGAGTCATGAAATCGCCAAGGTCTTTACAGATGCGCCCCCCTTGATCAAAAAGGCTGTTGCTGGCGGCTTGCGTCAGGGTGAAAAGCGGTATTTTTGATTTCACGCGTTGTTTTGCCTCGATCAAGGCGACAAAGTCTTCAAGAGAGCACTGCGTTGCGCCTAAAATGGAGGCCAAGCTTTCTGTTGAGGGCCAGCGAGGTCGTCCGTTCTTAATGCGTTTACTGGGGTTGAACAGGGTCGCGCTCAGCCCCGCCTTACGCGCCAGACCAGACGGTGTAAGGCCTCGGTTTTCAGCCAAGCGATCAATGGCCAGCCAAAGAGAGGTGTGAGTGAGCATGATAGGAATAATAGCCTATCTTTGCTGGCTCGGCAAGCTTCTAGGGTTTAATGAAGCTTTTTTTTGCCTATTCTTTCGACAGCCTTAAGAGCCGCTTCAAAGATATCGCTCAAATTGCCTTTTTTAAGTTTGTTGGGCTGATGGACTGCAAAGTCCAGCGGCGATTGATCGGTTTCATGAAAGCCCTTTTTATCTTTTTTGTCTTTTTTCATTGTTTCACCTTTGAAATAAATTCGTTGAAAGCAAGTATTGGCTATGTACTTATTGTATGATTAAATTCGATGGAGTCCAGATTTTTTGAATAGGCAACTATAAAAAATTATGTTAACCGTAAGAATTCAACATAAGCAAATTCTTACCGCAGTGCACACAATATAAATATACATAATGGTGTATGATTACAGGTTCTCTTTTAAAGAACCCATACAGGACTTAATTAGTTTCATTGGGCTGAAGAGGCGTTTTTTAGGCGACGTCTAAAACGTCATCCATCATGTAATAGCCCCGTTTTTGCATGGCGAGCCATAAGGCTGCCTGCACAGCGCCGCGCGCAAAGACGTGACGATCGGTGACTTCATGGGCGATGGTGATGGACTCGCCTGTTCCCGCGAAAAGAATATCATGCTCACCGATGATGGAGCCTGCGCGGGTAGAGGAATAGGCCGGAGGTTTTGCCCCCTCGTTGCCTTCTAAAATAGCCTGTCCAAGGGTCAAGGCCGTGCCTGATGGCGCGTCTTTTTTCCACTTGTGATGCTTATCGTGAATGGCAATGTCGTAGTCTTGGTCTTTTAGCAATTTGGCGGCCAGCTTCGCCATGCGTTTAACGACGATAAGGGAAAGGCTTGTGTTGGTGGTGTGCAAAACGGGAATGGTCGCGCTGACTTCGCGCAAGGTGGCTAACGTTTCTTGATCAAGGCCCGTCGTGCCAGATAAGAAAGGTTTGCCGTATTGCGCCGCAAGTTTTGCAAAAGAGGCTGTCGCGTTGGCGTGTGTAAAATCAATGAGAACGTCGCACTGAGGGAATAAAGCTTCTGGTTTGTCCGTCAGGATAACGGGCGTATCCTTACCCATGGGAGATACCGGTAACGTGCGGACAAGCCCGCCGCCAAGGCGAGCTGTGGGGTGGGTTTCGATGGCGCGGGCGATGGCTTGTCCCATGCGTCCTGCATAACCGATAAGGCCGATGGTTGTGATCATAGATGTTCCTTTACCAAAAGTTCAGCAATTTGGACGGCGTTGAGTGCTGCGCCTTTGCGCAGGTTGTCGCTTACAATCCAAAGAGAAAGGCCGTTTTCGACTGAGTCATCTTTGCGAATGCGGCTGACGAACACGCTGTCTTCGCCCGCGCATTCCACAGGCGTGACAAAGCCATCTTCATGTTGATGATCGATAACGGTCACGCCTTTGGCTTTTTTCAAAGCCGCGCGTGCCTGCACGGCGCTGATCTCTTTTTCAAATTCAACCGTGACGGCTTCGCTGTGGCCGATAAAAACAGGCACGCGCACGCAAGTGGCCGCGACCTTGATTTGGGGATCAAGAATCTTTTGCGTCTCCACAACCATTTTCCATTCTTCCTTGGTGGAGCCATCTTTCATAAACACGTCAATTTGGGGGATGACATTAAACGCGATTTGTTTGTGGAAGACTTCTTTAACCAACGCATCGTTGACATAGACGGCTCGCGTTTGGGAAAACAGCTCATCCATTGCTTCGCGCCCTGCGCCAGAGACAGCCTGATAGGTGGACACAACAATGCGCTTGATTGTGGCCATATCGTGCAAAGGTTTTAACGCCACAAGCATCTGGATGGTGGAGCAGTTGGGGTTTGCGATAATGTTTTTCTTTTTATAGCCTGCCAGAGCCTCAGGATTCACTTCTGGCACAATAAGGGGAACATCGGGATCCATGCGAAAATGCGAAGTGTTATCGATGATGACGCAACCCGCCGCTGCCGCACGCGGCGCAAAGGACTCGGATACTTTGGCACCGGCTGAGGATAAGCAGATGTCCATTCCTTTAAAATCGAATTGGTCTAAATCCTCAATTTTTAGAACAGTGTCCTCGCCAAAACTCACCTCGCGCCCTGTTGAGCCTCGCGATGCCAAAGCGACTGTCTTGCCAACAGGAAATTGGCGCTCGGCCAAGGTTTTAAGCATTTCTTGTCCTACGGCGCCGGTCGCGCCGACAACAGCCACATTCACTTTTTTCATAATAACCCCTTGGATCGCTTTGATAGTTTGATGAATGGCATGCTAAGGGAGTTTGTCTAAGAAGGCAACACCGCGTGAAGACAAGGGATAGGGCGAGCCAAAGGCTTAACTGTTTTTTCAGCGTTTAGGGGGCATAAGGGGCTCTCGCCTTGTTCTTAGGAAGCTAGATTGTTGATCAAAAGCGCGTTCGCGTTGTCAGGTTTCCTCCCCCCTTTTATTTTATGGAGACGTTCCGATGTCCAAAGAAATCCGTAAGGTTGCCGTGATAGGCTCTGGCGTGATGGGAAGCCAGATTGCGGCGCAAGTCGCGAACGCGGGCGTTCCCGTTCTCTTGCTTGATATCGTGCTGAAAGATGCAACGGATCGCAACGCGCTGGCCAAGGGTGCGCTTGAGCGCATGATGAAGCCCGAATCCACGGCTTTTATGAGCGCTGAAGCCGCTAAGCTTGTGACGGTGGGGAACATCGATGACGATTTGCCCAAAATTAAAGAGTGTGACTGGGTTTTGGAAGCCGTCTTGGAAAATCCAAAAATCAAAAGCGATCTTTACAAGAAGATTGATGCGCTGCGCCAACCGGGCACGATTGTCGCGTCCAACACGTCCACCATTCCTTTGGCCAATTTGATCGGTGATCAATCGCCAGCCTTTGGCAAGGACTTTATGATCACGCACTTCTTCAATCCCGTGCGTTATATGCGGCTTTTAGAACTTATTATTGGCCCCAAGAACGATCCTGCCTCGGTTGAGCTGATGCGCGTTTTTTGCGATAAGAAGCTGGGCAAGGGCGTTGTGCCTTGTCATGACACGCCGGGATTCATTGCCAACCGCCTTGGCATGTTCTGGCTGCAATCTGCCGTCAACGCGGCTATGGATCTGGGACTGACGGTTGAAGAAGCCGATGAAGTGTGCGGCAGCCCGATGGGCGTTCCCCGCACGGGCGTTTTTGGTTTGATCGATTTGGTCGGGCTTGACCTGATGCCCTTGATTGGCAAGAGCCTTCTTTCCACGCTTGGCCCGAACGATACTTATCGCGGTTTGTATCAAGAGCCTGAATTGTTCCAAAAGATGATCGCCGATGGCTATACGGGCCGTAAAGGCAAGGGTGGCTATTACCGTTTTGCCAAAACGCCAGACGGCAAGAAGGTCAAAGAGTCTATCAATCTTGAGACGGGCGAATACGCGCCATCGGTTACGCCGAAAATCCCGACATTGGAAGCGGCAGGCAAGGACTTGCGCGCGCTGTGCGAAGCGACGGACAAAATTGGCCAATTCGCTTGGCGCGTTTTATCGGAAACGCTGTGCTATGCGTTTAATCTTATTCCTGCGACAGTGCCCGATATTACGCTGGTCGATGAGGCCATGCGCCTTGGCTACAACTGGAAGTTTGGCCCTTATGAGCTGATGGACAAACTGGGCGCGGATTGGATGATGGCGCGGCTCAAGGAAGAGGGACGCGCTGTGCCTTCTTTGATGGCTAAGGCTGCGGGCAAAAGCTTTTACCGCGTCGAAGGTGGAAAGCTGGAGTTCTTGCAAGAGGACGGAAGCTTTACGCCGATCCTTCGCCCTGAAGGCGTTTTGGTTTTGGGCGATATTAAACGCGCGAAAAAACCTGTGGAGAAAAACGGCTCGGCGGCCTTGTGGGATTTGGGCGATCATGTCTTATGCCTTGAGTTCACCAGCAAGGCGAACACGCTGGACAGCGACATCTTTGCGATGATCCATAAAGCGATTGAACTGATCCAAGGAAGCGGTGGCCAGTGGCAGGGACTTGTTGTCTATAACGAGGCCAACAATTTTTCGGCTGGTGCGAACCTTGGCATGTTCCGCGATTGGATCAAGGAAGGCAATTTTGGCGCGATCGAAGCCTTTATCAAGGAAGGCCAAGCGGCCTATAACGCTTTGCGCTTTGCCTTGTTCCCGACCGTGGCCGCGCCAGCGGGCGCGGCGATGGGGGGCGGGTGCGAGATTACCTTGCATTGCTCGGCTGTGCAGGCTTACTGCGAGGCTTCTATGGGGCTTGTCGAAGTAGGCGTGGGGCTTATTCCGGGATGGGGCGGTTGCGCGCAAATGCTGGGCCGCGCCTATAATATGGACAGTTATGGTGACATGCCGCCGATCAATCATGTGTTTGAGCTTCTTATGACAACATGGGCATCAAAGTCGGCGGCAGAGGCCAAGAGCAACGGCTTCTTGCGTCCAACGGATCATATCTCTATGAACCGTGATCGCTTGTTGTTTGATGCGAAGGCGCAGGTGCTTGCGTTGGTCAAGGGCTATAACCCGCCAGAGCCTTGGACGATGACGTTGCCGGGTCCTGCGGGCAAAGCCTCGCTAGAGCTTATCCTTGAGACAACCAAAGCCTCCCCGCATGATGTGATGATTGGTAAAATGCTGGCCGATGTTCTGTGCGGCGGCGAAGGCGGCCTGTCTGGCATTGTGAATGAAAAGCAGATTATGGACGTTGAACGCGATGTCTTTATGAAGCTTGTGCGCACGCCAGAAACGCTGGCTCGTATTGAACACATGCTGGATAAAGGCAAAGCGCTGAAGAACTGATCTACCCCAGAGGACAAAGAAAAAGCGGCCATCCTTTACGGGTGGCCGCTTTTTTATGCAATCAAAAAACGCTTACGCTTTTTTCGCTTTTGCGGGGGCTTTGGCCTTGGCGGCGGCGGGCGTCGCTTTGGTCGTTAGCTTGATCTTGTCTTCTTTGGCAACAGGAGCGGCAGGCGCAGCAACGTCTTCGCCCTCGCCCTTCTTGGCGCCCAGACCGGCAAAACGCTTGTTGAACTTGGCCAACTGACCGCCGCGATCAACCATGCGGAATTGGCCGGTCCATGCGGGATGCGTTTTGGCATCGATGTCAAGTTGCATGCGGTCGCCCGCCTTGCCATAGGTGCTGCGCGTTGTGAACTCAGTGCCATCGGTCATGGTGATGGTGATGTCGTGATAATCGGGGTGAATGTCTTTTTTCATCGTTACTTCTTTCTCAAGGCGTCAAATGAGCGCGCTTTTACGCGAACAAAACACTTCCAGCTTTAAGGGCGCGCCCATCGCCAGCCGAAAGCGAGAGGCCTTTTCTAGGGAAAACGAGCTGCGAAAGCAAGGCTTTCGGCAATAAAAATGAGTAAAACATCTAACCTGTTGTTGCTTATAGGGTTTAGCTTGCCGCCGCGATAACGGACAGGAACTGGAACAGGCGCTCGGTCTGCGGGTTCTTCAGGATATCGGGCGTGCCGCTCTCGGCAATCACGCCGCCGTCCATAAACAGGACTTGATCGGCGGCATGGCGGGCAAAGCCCAATAAATGGGTGATCAGGAAGATGCCGATATTCTGGCCGCGCAGCGTTTTAAGATAGCCCAGAATCTTGGCGATTTGTTCCACATCCAGCGCCGACGTGATTTCATCCAGCAGCAAATAGTGCGGCTTCAGCATCAACGCCCGCGCCAAGGCAACGCGCTGGCGCTGGCCTAGCGAGGCCTCATTTGGATAGCGTTCGATAAACGCGCCCATGTCAAAGGCCTCGATCAGCTTGTCCAGCTCCTCATGACCATCTTCCAAACCGTTCAGCCGGACGGGGAGCAGGATGTTTTCGCGCAAGGTCAGGTGAGGCCACAGGAAGAGTTGCTGAAAGACAGCCGTAAGCCGTGGCCACGGCGCAGGCGCATGCCCGCCCGCAGGGATGGGGAAGGCAAAGCGCTGCTCATCCACCGCAATTTCGCCGCTGCGCGGTTGATCCAAAAGAGCAAGGCAGCGCAGCAGCGTCGTCTTGCCCGTGCCGCTGGGGCCAATCAAAACGGTGATGCCGCCCAGATCAATATCCAGATCGACGTTGTTGAAAACGGTTTTGCCATCATCATAAGCAAAGGAAAGATTGCGGGCGGTCAGCATGGGGAAAAGGCTCCCAGATAGGATTGATATCCTTTTTTAGCCATTAAAAACACGTCATTGCGAACGCAGCGAAGCAATCCAGCGCCGCGCGTCCGCGCGGCATAAGACTCATAGGCACCGCAGACGCGGCGCAGCTGGATTGCCGCGTCGGCCTTACGGCCTCCTCGCAATGACGCAGTTCTTTTAAATTCCATCGTTTGCAAAACCATCCCCTATCTTTCCGAATAATCGCGGGTGTAGCGCTTTTTCAGCCACGCGGCGAGGATGTTGATGGGCAAGCAAACCGCAAGGAAGAACAGCGCGAGCGCCGTGTAAATCTCAATGGGGCGATAGATCAGGCTGTTGATGCGCTGCGCGACGCGGAACAATTCTTCAACCGAGATAAGGCTGGCGAACAGCGAGGCATGAAGCATCCCAACTTGCAAGATCATCAGCGAGGGCAGCAGTTGGCGGAACAGAATGGGCAATTGGATATGGCGCACGATGTCGCGTGTCCGCATACCGCACACGCGCCCCGCCACGATATATTGGCGCGGAAAATCGGCAACGGCTTGCCGCACAATCTCGCCCACGCCAAACAGGTTGACCAGCGAAAGCGTCAGTGCCGCCGTATAGAAAGGATCAATCACAACGTCGAACATCGCCTGCGCCGGATAGTGAAGCCAGAACAAAATAACCAGTGTCGGAATGGCGGAAAAGGCGAAAGAGGTTCCTTGGATTGTCAGCCCCCAGCTGCGGCGGCGATGAGCGCCCAAAACGCCCATCGCAATGCCACCTACCAGCCCAACGCTCCATATCACCGCACAAAGCTGAAGCGTGACCGACAGCCCTTGCAGAAAGGCAATATGATAGGTGATGAGAATATCAAGAACGGACATGACCCTTTGCTTCCTATTTTCCAGAAGATGTTACATAGGGAAGGCTCATGCGCAAAAACCTATTTTCAGGCGTTTCATATTTGTCAAACAGCCTGTTGATAAAGCCCGTGCTGTGCAGATAACCCATCGTGGTGTCCAACGCGTTTTTCAGATCCTGCTCTCTTTGCGGAATCGGAAATCCGGCGGCCATAACGGTTTGTGGCGGCCCAAAGGCAGGGCGAAGTTTTCCCGGATTGTTTTTATTATAGAGGTTAAACGTCGTCATTTCCGTGACGGCGACATCGGCTTTGCCGTTTGCGATATTAAGGAGCAATTCAGGGCCGCTGGCGTTTTGGGGAAGGGCGACTTTCTGCGCCTTGGGGAATTGTTCGTTCGCGGCGATGGCTGAAAACTCACCATCGATCACGGAGAATTTAATGGAAGGCTGATTGGCGGCGGCATAGTTGTTGTCAAACCGCGCATCGCCTTCCTTCACAAAAAGATAAGCGGGATGGAAGATAAGGGGAATCGTAAAGTCCATTTCGCGCGCGCGTGATGGCGTGGCAAAAAGAATGCCGCAGACCATATCATAACGGCCACTTGCCAAATCGGTGGGAATGTGGGGGTGCAGAACCTCCGTTGCCCAATCAATTTTGATGCTGAGCTGCTTGCCAATCTCTTCGATGATCTCAACAAAGGGGCCACTCATTTTTCCTGTTGCCAAGTCTTTGTCGATAAAAGGTGGCCACAAATAATATCCGCACCTTAAAACCCCTGTGCGCTTGATTTGCTCAAGGCGTGTTTCTTTGACGGGCGCAGATTGTGCGGCAGGGCCAGCATAACGCGCCACCCCAAACGCCACGGCGGCGGAAAGGAGAACGGTGAGGAGGAGGGAGGCGAGTTTCATAAAATGATTTCCTTATATTGGAGCAAAGGGATCACGAGCGCGTTCAAAGCGTCCATATTCAGCTTCATATTTTTTCAGGATGTTATCAATGGTTCCGTTATTTTGAAGCTCGCTGATAGCGGTATTCAGCAGCTCGCGCAATTCAAACTCGCCCATTCCAACGGCAAAAGATTCGCCATAAAGTCGAAGTGGAGGAATCCCAATAACGCGACGCAAGGGGTGCTGTGCATTCTTTTTGTTATAGGCGAGAACATTGCTTTCATCAAAGATGGTCGCGTCGGCTTTACCTGTGGACACTCCCATCATGATCTCGGATATGTTTCCTAACTGGGGAACTTTGTACAAGTTGGCTTTAGGAAAAGTGGTGGAGGCAACCGCCAAACCGCTCGCGCCATCCATGACGGAGAAAGTTACGGAGGCGTCGTTGAGGGCTTCCAGCTTGTTATCAAACCTGTTGTCGCCTTCTTTAACGTAAGCATGGATGGCGGCGAAGAAAAGCGGGGAGGTTAGAAGAATCTTGTGGGCTCGTGCTGAACTTGTCCACACCGTTCCGCAAAACATATCTTCTTTGCCGCTGCGCAGGTTTTCGGCGAAAGTGCCGTAGCCTGTGTCTTCGGCCCATTCGATTTTTAGGTGAAGGACTTTGCCGATCTCTTCCATGATGTCGACCAACGATCCTTGAAGGGCTTTTGTGTTGGGGTCAGGAATAAAACGTGGCGGGCCACTTAAGGCGTAGGCACAGCGGATGGTTTGCGTCCTCATCACGCGCTGGAACGCCGTTTCCTTGGCCGCCGAGGTGCCCGCCGGCGCGGTATATTTCGCCACCCCAAACGCCACGGCGGCGGAAAGGAGAACGGTGAGGAGGAAGGCGGCGGGTTTCATGACATTAACCTTTTGAAAAAGGACTGTTGTGGTCATTTTAAAGGGGCTTTTGGGAAAAACAAGCAATCATTTGACTCTGGGCTGGTCTTTCGGCTAGAAAGCCGTTGTTCCTTAAATGAAAAACTAGGGAAGCGCGATCTGGCGGGGCTTTTAAGTAAGCCTTGAAAAGGAGAGCGTAAGGTCAGTCCTCGCGTTGCGGGCACTGGCCTTTTTGTGCATTCTTTTTTTGTCATTCCCGCGAAAGCGGGAATCCAGCTGCGAGCGATAGCGAGCGTATGAAGAAAGTGGTAAGGCTTCTCTCGTTTCGGCGAGGAAAAGACAGTAAGGAAAAACGGTAGAAGAAGAACAATGTTTGATAGTCTAAGCAGCAAACTCGGCGGCATCTTTGACCGCCTGAAAGGACGCGGCGCTCTGAGCGAGAGCGACGTGGCTGAGGCTATGCGCGAAGTGCGCGTAGCGCTGCTTGAGGCCGATGTTGCCCTGCCCGTTGTCAAGGATTTCGTCGCCAAGGTCAAGGAACGCGCCATCGGGCAGGACGTGATCCGCTCGGTCACGCCAGGTCAGCAAGTCGTCAAGATCGTGCATGATAATCTGGTGGAGCTTTTGGGGACGCAGGCCGAAGGCCTGAACCTTGCGGTTGTTCCGCCTGCCGTTATCATGATGCTGGGCTTGCAAGGCTCTGGCAAAACGACGACCTCGGCCAAGCTGGCCAAGCGGCTGCAAGAGGTGGATCGCAAGAAGGTTCTGCTTGCCTCGCTGGACGTGCGTCGCCCCGCCGCGCAAGAGCAATTGGCCGTTTTGGCGCAGCAGATTGGCGCGGCCAGCCTGCCCATTATCGCGGGGCAGGATCCTGCCTCCATCACGCGCCGTGCGATGGAGGCGGCTCGTCTGGGCGGCTATGACGTTCTGATTTTGGATACAGCTGGCCGCCTTGCGATTGACGATGAGCTGATGGCTGAGGCTGCCTGCGTGCGCGATATCGCGAAGCCTCATGAAAGCTTGCTGGTTGTCGATGCGATGACGGGGCAGGACGCGGTCAACACGGCCCAGCATTTTGAAGAAAAAATCGGCGTCACGGGCATTGTTTTAACCCGTATTGACGGCGATGCGCGGGGCGGCGCGGCTTTGTCCATGCGTGCGGTGACGGGGAAGCCGATCAAGTTTTTGGGCGTGGGCGAAAAGACCGACGCTTTGGAAGTCTATCACCCTGATCGCCTTGCGGGGCGCATTTTGGGCATGGGCGATGTTGTTTCGCTGGTCGAAAAGGCCGCCGCCACGATGGATCAAGACGTGGCCGAGGACATGGCCAAAAAGTTCATCAGCGGCAAGGCGTTTGACTTTGATGATCTGGCCAAGCAGATGCAGCAGATGCGCAAAATGGGCGGGATGTCTGCCATGATGACGATGCTGCCGGGGCTTGGCAAGTTGAAGGATCAGATGAAGAACGCAGCCATCGATGAAAAGCAGATCAAGCGCCAAGAGGCCATCATCCATTCGATGACGAAGGCCGAGCGCAAGAACGTGGATTTGTTGGCCGCCAGTCGCAAACGCCGCATCGCCAAGGGCGCGGGCGTTGAAGTGTCGGAGGTCAATCGCCTGATCAAACAGTTTTTGGAAATGCAAAAGATGATGAAGCAACTTGGCCGTCTAGGCAAAACAGGGTTCATGCGTAGCATGGCCGGTATGATGGGGGGCAGGCGATAGAAAATTTTTGTCGTTTTTCAGTGATATGTTTTGACACCTTTTTTCCCTGTCATTCCCGCGAAAGCGGGAATCCAGGGGACTGGGCGAAAAACTTTGGTGTTAAACCCTCTGGATCCCCGCTTTCGCGGGGATGACAGGAATCTTAGGGGGAAACACGCGCTGAAAAAGATAAAAAATGAAATTAACACAAGAACACCAACCAAAGGAGAAAGACTAAAATGATTAGCATGCGTTTAACACGTCACGGAGCCAAGAAGCGTCCTTTTTACCACATCGTTGTGGCGGACTCGCGCAGTCCTCGTGATGGCAAGTATCTTGAGAAAATCGGCACGTACAACCCGATGCTGCCCCGTGAAAGCGGTGAGCGTGTGAAGTTTGTCGAAGAGCGCGTGAAGTATTGGCTGGGCGTTGGCGCTCAACCAACCGATCGCGTTGCGCGTTTTCTGTCCGATGCGAAGCTGGCTCCCGCGTTTAAACAGCGCGAAACGCCTAAAAAGTCCGCGCCCCGCGCCAAGACTCAAGAGCGCATGAAGGTGGAAGCCGAAGCCGCTGCCAAGGCCGCTGCGGCTGCCGCTGCGCCTGCGCCTGTAGAAGCGCCCGCCGAAGCTTAAGCTTTATAGTGTGCCCAAAGACCCCGCCAAAGCCATAATAGGCTGGGCGGGGTTTCTTTTTGCTTTCTCGGTGGGGTAGGGCGTGATATAATTCACAGCGAATTAACACGCCAAACCCGCACGAGGAAACCATGATCCATCTTGAAGACATCCACTCGCTCACCGACTTTGCGCGTAACACGAAGGCCTATGGCAAAAAGCTGAAGAAGACGGGAAGGCCTGCTATACTTACCGTCAATGGTCGCGCCGAGTTTATCGTGCAGGACGCGACTTCGTATCAATATCTTCTCAATATGGCGAGTCATATGGAAGAAAATATGAAACTTGATCAAGCGATAGAAGAAATGGACGCGGGTCTTTTCCATACGGAAAAAGAGGCCATGAAGGTTCTTGGCATTAAAGCTAAGAAAATAACGAGGATCAAATGAAGTACGTGCTCCATTTTATGCCGAAAGCGCTGAATGATCTTGCTGAGATTCGCGCCTATATTGCGGCAGACAATCAGGTTCGCGCCAATACTTATGCGGAAGAGTTGTGGTCAGAAGTGCAAAGTCTTAAAGAGATGCCTAACAGGTGTTCATTAGCTCCAGAAGCACCAAAAAAAGGGCGTGATATCCGTCATCATATGGTTGGGGGTTATCGTGTTTTGTTTGTTGTGAAGGGTAGTACGATAAAGGTGCTGCGTATCGTTCATGGCGCGCGGACTCGTTTTGCTATAGGCCGCGCATGACCCAAAATCACAAAATCTGCGTTGGTGTTTTTCTGGGCCCCCATGGCGTGCGTGGGCAGGTTCGTCTTGGTAGTTTTACGGATGATCCTGAATCCATTTTCACGTATGAGCCGCTCACGGATGAAGAGGGCAGCCGCGTTTTCGCGCTCACAGCGCGTGGCGTGGGCAAGGATCATTACATTGTCTCGGTCAAGGGCTGCGCGACGCGCGAGGACGCCGAAGAGCTGAAAGGCACGCGTCTTTATGCGGCTCGCGACGCTTTGCCGCCTGAAGGAGAGGGCGAGTATTATCACGCTGACCTTATCGGGCTTGAGGCGCGTGACGCATCGGGTGCGACGATTGGCGTTGTCGAAAATGTTTTTGATTACGGCGCGGGTACGTTTTTAGAAATCAAGCCTGCGAACGCCAAAAGTTTTATGCTGCCGTTTAAAGACGCGTTTGTTCCTGTGGTGGACATCAAGAGCGGCTTTGTTAAAGTTGTTCTTCCCGAAGGGTGGCTTACGCCAGAAAAACCACCCAAGGAAAAGAAAAAGAAATCGGATATAAAGAGGGATGAATGAAGTATCCTTCTTCCCTGACTCCTGACCCCCGACCCCTGAACCCTTCCCCTTGGCATGCCCAAATCCTTACGCTCTTTCCCGAAATGTTTCCCAGCGTTGTGGGGCAAAGCTTGGCGGGCAGGGCGCTGGCCGATGGTTTGTGGAAACTGGACGTTTTGAACATCCGCGATTTTGCGACCGACAAGCATCGCACCGTGGATGACACACCCTATGGTGGCGGCGCGGGCATGGTGATGCGTCCCGATGTGATCGCGGCGGCTTTGCGTGGTGCGGAAAAACAGTTTGGCCGCGCAGAGCGGCGCGTGTACCTGTCACCTCGCGGGCGTGTTTTGAACCAAGCGTTGGTTGAGGAGCTGGTGGCCGCGCCATCGCTCTTGCTGCTCTGTGGGCGTTATGAAGGTGTGGATCAACGCGTTCTGGATGCCGAGGGGCTAGAGGAGATCAGCCTTGGCGATTTTGTTTTGGCGGGCGGTGAAGTTGCAGCGCTGACTTTGATCGAGGCTTGCACAAGGCTTTTAACGGGCGTGATGGGTAATGCTCAGACGGTTGAGGAAGAAAGCTTCGTGGATGGGCTTTTGGAATATCCCCATTACACCCGCCCGCCAGAGTGGGAGGGGAGGGCCGTTCCCGATGTTTTGATTTCCGGTCATCATGAGAATGTTAAGGCATGGCGGCAGGAACAAGCCGAGGCTCTAACGCGCCAAAGACGCCCTGATTTGTGGGAAATTCGTGAAAAGACGAAAAAAGAAGGGAAAAATGGTTAAAACGGCACGAAAATCTTGAGCCTATATCGCCCATCTTATTGAAAGAGAAAAAGAAATGGGATGCCAGCCTTCGCTGGCATGACGGGTTTTTTGTTTAAATTTAACCCTCTCTCGTCATCCCCGCGAAGGCGGGGATCCCATTTGGTTTTCTTTTGTGCTAATTGTGCAAGAACTCTATTGAGTTAGAGCCCAAGACCCTGTATAGGGACGAGCCTTAGAGCGTTATTGAGCCGATTCCCAGACAAGCTTTGTCTGGCTGGCTTTTGTGGAGAGAATGAAAATGAACTTGTTACAAAAATTTGAAGCCGCCCAAATTGAAAAGATCGGCGCTAAGATTCCTGCTTTTGCCGCTGGCGATACCGTTCGCGTCAACGTGAAGGTTGTTGAAGGCACGCGTGAGCGCATTCAGGCCTATGAAGGCGTTTGTATCGCGCGTAAGAACGCGGGCATCCATTCCTCGTTCACCGTTCGCAAGATCAGCTATAACGAAGGCGTAGAGCGCGTGTTTCCGCTTTACAGCCCGCGCCTTGAATCCATTGTTCTGGTGCGCCGTGGCGATGTCCGTCGTGCCAAGCTGTATTACTTGCGTGGTCGTCGCGGCAAGTCGGCTCGTATCACGGAAAAGACCAGCTACGCGCCCAAGGCTGTCGCTAAGGCCGCTGACGCATCGTAAGCCAGATTTTTTTCTGTTTCAAAAAGCCCCTCTTGGAAAACCAAGGGGGGCTTTTTATATCAACGGTTCTTTGAAATAATCTTTATCAGACAGCTTGCATAATCCCTTTCTGTCATTCCTGCCACGTGTCATGCCTTGGGTGTGACACGTGAGTCGGAATCCGATTTGGTTTGTGATGATGAAGAAATTAAATCGGATTTGCGCATCTACGCCCCGCTCTACGCGGGACTTCGCCTGCCCCGCGAAGCCCGAAGGGCGTCGAGCCCGCAAGGGGAGGGCGATTTTAGTGCCAACTCTTGAACTGTTTTTGGTATACCTCTCGTGAATGAAGAGTTGGCAAGCAGTAGACCCTTTACTTACCCCACCGGTCATCCCGATGAAGCGATGCGTTAGCGTCGCCCCCCCCTCGTCATCCCGCACGAAGCGATGCGTGAGCGTCGCGAAGATGCGGGACCCAGTTAAAAACTTTTCTTTTCAACAGTCCCGATCCTTGTTTTTTGGCAAAACAAAGAGAATTCAACTGGGTCCCGCATCTTCGCGTTTGACGCGGTCAAACGCTCCGTGCGGGATGACGAAGAGAGGGCGTCTAACGAAGAACGGGACAGGAGGAAATCCAATTTTCTTGTTTTTTTCTTCTGCCAGAAAGCCAACTCTTGAACTGTTTTCAGTATAGCTCATTTCATAAAGCGGTTGGTTTTAGCCTTGGCGGCGATTCCCAATTGCCACAACTCAAAAAATCTTTACCAAAAGATTAAAAGGCTCTTGTATTTTTTTCTCGAATGGAGAAAATTGGTTAATCTTCTTTTCTTGGATTCGGGTGCGTTGCCACCCACCACCTTCTCACTTCGTCCTCCCTCATCACGTAGGAACAAAATCATGTGCGCACAAACGGCCAAGCAAAGCATCACCATCAAGAAATACGCCAACCGTCGCCTTTATAATACGGCGACCAGCACGTATGTCACGTTGGAGGATCTCTCCACAATGGTCAAAGCGGGCGACACTTTTAATGTCTATGACGCCAAAACGAGTGATGACATCACGCGTTCTGTTCTGACGCAAATCATCGTTGAAGAAGAAAACAAAACGGGACAGCAAAACCTCCTTCCTATCGGCTTCTTGCGCCAATTGATTGGTTTTTATGGCGACAACTTGCAGTGGATGGTTCCTAAATATCTTGAACACAGCATGGATATGCTCACAGGGAATCAGGATCAAATTCGCGATCATTACAAAAACACTTTTGGCAATATGTTCCCCTTTGGCACGACGCTTGAGGAAATGGGCAAGCAAAATATGTCCATGTTTGAAAACACGATGCGTATGTTCACGCCGTTTAATCTGGGCTCCATGTTGGGGGGCGGCGAGTCTTCGACGCAAACCGCTGCGACCACTACCGCTTCGACTCCAACAACCGCCACGGCCTCCTGCTGTTCCACAAAAAGCCACAGCGACAAACCCACTGCCGCTCCAGCCTCGTGCTGTTCTGTAAGCGCCAATAAGAACGACAGCGGCGCTTGTTGCAAAACGGCGGAAACACCCTCGGCTTCTGTGACCACCATGAAGCCGCGCAGTGAAGCCCCCGCAACGCCAATGCCCAGCGTTGCCAGCGCGACAGCGGCCAGCACAGGTGCCGATGACATGCAGCAAAAAATCGCGAACCTGCAACGGCAACTTGCCGATTTGGCCAAAAGCCGCGCTTAAAAATGCAGCCGTATAAAAACAAGGAGAGCAAGATGAAGCAAAATAGAATTCATCTTGCTCTTTTTTTTGTTCTCGTTTTTCTGCTGGCTTTACCCTTTGTCTCCTATGCGAAAGAGCCCAAGCGCGGCGCTTATTTTGAGTATGCAACCCTAGAGACACTGACAAGTCAAACTCTTGGCTCTGAAGGCGGTAGCATCGTTTTTGATCAAAAAAACTCTCCTCTTTACGGTGTGACGCTAACCTTTCCTGCGGGGGGCGCTTCCCTTAAAAACGCTTGTCACCATATCCCTTCAAAAGGGCCGTCTCAGCCTGCCGGACGGAAGGCCTCACACAGCCCCCGTGTTTAAAATAACCTGCGGTTCCTTGCGCGCGTTAGAGAAACCTATCACCATCACCTTTCCTCACGATTTTTCCCGCTCATCGGGAGGTGTGGCGTATGCTGTTGAACAATGTGATATGGGGCTTGATTGTGACACAGGCCGCCTTGAGCCTTTGACAACAGTTGGCTACGACCAGCAAAACGGAACGATTTCTGCCATAACCTTCCGTGCCGAAACAACTGTGACCATCGTGAATCATTAGGCCTCTTCCCAGCTTTTAGCCCAACAAAAAGGCCTCGCGCCGCCACGAAGCCCCTTTTTTTCCTCTCTTTTTCCCCTTGAACGCTGACCTCTGCCCAGCCCCTGAATCTGGACAAAGCTCCGCGTAGCAATGTCAATAGCAGGAATCGTACCCCCTGTCAAGGGTTTTTTCTAAATTATTTTGGTTAATGCTTTCAACGGGTTGCGCGATGCTCTCCTTTTATTTTAGAATATCCCCATCATTTTGCCTCTTCTTTTTTCGGAAAAGCCGTATGCTGAACTCGTCTTTCTCTCCTGATTTGTCCTTAGGCCTCATCTCTATCGAATCCGATTCAAAAAGAACGCTCTGTCCATCCCTTCATGAACATCGGTGCAAAGTCACCCAAAAAAAACTCATTGAAGAGCTTCATCAAAGTCCCCCTTGGCGCTGTGTTTCTATGCCGTTAGAGCTTCAAGAGCCGTCCCTTGTTCACAATCTTCGGGCGCAATTTTGTAAAACGGCTAAAAAGATGTTTGTCAGAGAAACGGTTCGCTCCATACGGGGACGCGGGGTTAAAGCGGCGCCCATCATTGTCCAATGGCCTGTTCATCATGTGATTCCGTTAAGCCTTGGTGGCAATAACGACCAACTCGCCCTGTGCGCGCCGCTTTGGCATATTGCGATTCATCACACGATTGCCTTGCAAACCCGCGGCATGAAAGTTGGCGAAACGCGGCTTGTTGATATTCCTCTTCTGGGCGGTTCTGTTTGGGGTTTGACACGAGAGTTTGTTGAGCGTTGCCAAAAAGAGCCTTCACCCAAAGCGCGGCGTGCCAATTATTTGGCGCAATCCAAAAAGATTTCTTTGAATTGCCTTTGAAGGGCCGCGTCAACCTCGGCCATCGTGACGCGCACGCCTAAATCGTGCAATGAGGTGACGCCATAGCCTGTGATCCCGCATGGCACGATGCCCGTAAAATGGGACAGGTCAGGGTTTACGTTGATCGCCACGCCGTGTGATGTCACCCAGCGCCGCGCCCTCACGCCCAGCGCGGCAATTTTCTTATCTTGTCCGGTGGCGGTCATCACCCAAACACCTATACGTCCCTTGCGCCTCCCACCGCTCACGCCAAACTCGGCCAAGGTGCGGATAACCCACTCTTCCAATCGCCAGACATGGGCGCGCAGATCACGATCACGGCGCGTCAAATCCATGACCGCATAAACAACCCGCTGCTGAGGGCCATGATAAGTGTGCTTGCCCCCGCGCCCTGTTTGATAAACAGGAAAACGCGCCGCATCGATTAGCTCCTCCACGCAGGCGCTCGTGCCCGCCGTGTAAAGGGGGGGGTGCTCCAATAGCCAGACAAGCTCACCCGCCTGCCCCGCCAAAACCGCGTTCACGTGAGCATCCATAACGGCCAAGGCCTCCTCATAGGGCACAAGGCCTTGGGAAACCCGCCATTCAAAAGGAAAAAGGGGAGGGGGCTGATTGCTCATGAAGCTAACCTATCCCATCCATGGGGCAAACCTCAATATCAGCACTCTTTTTTTATCCCCCTTCGAAAAGGCGCTTGATTTACCTGCCCGTGATCTGCTACCCCTACGCACCTACTGGCGATAAGCCCCGTGCGGTCATGGCGGAATTGGTAGACGCGCAGCGTTGAGGTCGCTGTGGGAGAAATCTCGTGGAAGTTCAAGTCTTCTTGACCGCACCAATAAGAAAGCCCCCTGAAAGGGGGCTTTCTTATTGGTCAGGTAAGGACAGGTCTCGAACTTCCATGGAAGTTCACAAAACGCGACCAAAGGAGCGTTTGGGACGCAACTTTTGCGAAGCGTTAGCGAAGCAAAAGGGCGCCCGAAGGGTGAAAACCGACCTAAGGGAGGTTTTTATCAATTCTTCTTGACCGCACCAGCCTTCGCTCGCGCAGCGAGGGAAGGCTGGTGCGACGTAGAGCCCAGCACTTGATGCGGGGGGAAGTCGGGCTCTCGCCGCTGCGCGAGCGACGGCTTCCTAAGCAGGATCCCCCCCGCCTTCTTCTGCGCTTTTCTCGCTTTGTGGGGCAGGTTGCGGATGGCGCGGGTGATGATATGGGGGCTTAATTTTCAACGCTTGAACTGTTTTGAGGTTCTTAATCCCTTCTTTTTTTGCTATAAGCCCCTCATGAAACAAACAACACATACATCTCAAGCCTTGGTTTCTCGCTTGACGGGGGCCTTGCGCGGCACGGTGACCCCGCCGGGGGATAAAAGCATTTCGCACCGCGCTATCATGCTCGGCGGCATCGCTGCGGGTCGCACGAGCGTGCGCGGTCTTTTGGAGGGGGAGGATGTTCTGTCCACGGTGGCCGCCTTGCGAGCTTTGGGCGCACAGATTGCCAAAGAAGGCGACGTTTGGATCATTGATGGTGTTGGGCTTGATAAGCTGCAAGAGGCCGCTGGCGTCTTGGATATGGGGAACAGCGGCACCTCGGCGCGTCTTCTGATCGGCCTTCTTGGGGCACGTCCGTTCACCAGTTTTTTTACGGGCGACGCCTCACTGTGCAAAAGACCGATGGGGCGCGTGATAGAGCCTCTTTCACAAATGGGGGCGACGTTTATGAGCCGCGAGGGAGGACGTTTTCCACTCGCCGTGCGCGGGGCGGGGGCGCCCAAGGCTATAACCTATCGCTTGCCTGTTGCTTCGGCGCAGGTCAAGTCAGCCGTTTTGCTAGCGGGGCTGAGTGCGGAAGGGACGACCACGGTGATCGAGCCTATCCCTACGCGTGATCCGACCGAGCGCATGCTTCGCGCCTTTGGCGCTCAATTGACGATTGAAAAGGGAGAGGATGGCGCGTCCGTTATTCGTTTGCAGGGGCGCCCGCGCCTGACGGGGCGCGAGATTATCGTTCCAGCGGATATTAGTTCGGCGGCCTTTCCTATCGTGGCGGCGTGTCTGCGCGATGGCTCTAAAGTCAAGCTGATGAATGTCGGCATCAATGAACGCCGCGCAGGAATCTTATGCAGTTTGCAAGAAATGGGTGCCATCGTTCTTTTAGAGAATGAACGCGAAGTGTGTGGTGAGCCTGTGGCCGATATCCTTGTGCGCGGCAGCGCGTTAAAGGGAGTCACCATTCCCGCCAGCCGCGTGCCTTCGATGGTTGATGAGTATCCTGTTTTGGCGATGGCCGCCGCGTGCGCGAACGGCACATCGCGCTTTATCGGCCTTGGGGAACTCCGCGTGAAGGAAAGCGATCGCCTGATGCTGGTGGCCGACGGGCTGAAGGCTTGCGGCGTAGCGGTCGAGATTGAAGGTGATGATCTGATTATTCATGGGACGGGAGTGCCCCCACGCGGCGGCGCGACGATTGCCACGGCGCTGGATCACCGCATCGCGATGAGCTTTCTGGTGTTGGGCATGGCAACGCCTGAGCCCATTGCCGTGGATGATGGCCGCGTGATCGCAACCAGTTTTCCGAACTTCACCACCATGATGAATGATCTTGGCGCGAAGCTGGGATAGGGGATTATCCTCCTCTTGGCAGCTTCGTGCCTAAGGCGGCGCGGGCTTGCATAATCTCGCGGCGAAAGGCGAAGAGCTTGGCGGGGCGGCCTTTGACAGAGGCCGTTTGATCGCTTGTTTCCTCGACAAGACCTTGTGAGAGGACAAGGCGGCGGAAGTTTTGTTTGTGAAGGCGAAGACCCGCCAAAGCCTCCACCGTGTTTTGCAGTTGTAAAAGCGTGAAGCGCGGCGGCAGCAATTCAAACACCACGGGACGGTATTTGATTTTGGCGCGAAGTCGTGCAATGGCCGTGGCCAGAATGCGGCGGTGATCATGCTTCATGGCGATGCCGCTGGCCATGGGCTTGGCGTTGTTTTGGCGCGGAGCGTGGCGCAGCGCCTCATCAATCAATCCGGCCTCCCACAACAATTCATAGCGCTGCAAGACAAGCTCTTCGTTCCATGCGCGTGGGTCTTTGGGAAAGGCGATATCAATCCGCGCTTGCTTCTCGCGCCGTGTTTGTGCGTTTGGCGCAGCGCTTCGCCAGGCCACAAGGTGCTTGCGAAGTGTTAGGCCTAATGCTTCGGCCTTTTCGGTGCGGCGATCCTCCCATGGAAAAAATTGATACCAGTCCACGGCGGCGCTTTGGCCAAGGTCTTTCGCGAGCGCCAAATAGCCGATGGAAATAATGCGCTGGCCATCCGTTTCGCGATTTTTGTCGGCAAAGGTGTAAAGCTGTTCGACATAGCCAAGGGAAAGACCCGCGTGCTTGGTCACCCATGCGCGCAAGGCTTGTTCCAGCTTTTCATGCCGCGTTTCAAGAGGGCCAGAGGGCAGGGCAAAATCCGTGGCCACGACGATGCGTGGCTGTCCGTCCGTGACGCTGACAATCACGGCGCTTAGTTCAAGGGCAATTTTTTGCGCGGCGGCCATGGGGGCGGAGGATCCTTGCTTTTATGCTCAAAATGATCATAATCATTTGCGTGTCGCTTGGCGACTCCTTTTTTTATCTCTCTTAATGCTCAAAAGGAGCATAAAGCATGACAGACGGCGAAGACTTGGTGGCTTTATACAAACGCCTTGAAAAAGTGGTGGCGCAGGATGCGTGGGAGGGGATGGCTGATGATATTAAGGCCATTCGCGCTTTAAAGCGGGAGAAAAACGCGGTTATTCTGGCTCACAACTATATGACGCCAGAGGTGTATTTTGGTGTGGCCGATGTGACGGGCGATTCCTTGGCGCTGGCGCGAGAAGCGGCAAAAATGCAGGCCGACGTGATCGTTTGCGCGGGCGTTCATTTTATGGCCGAGACGGCCAAGCTGATGAACCCATCGCGTATTGTTCTTTCGCCGGATTTGCAGGCGGGGTGTTCTTTGGCCGATTCCATTACGCCGCAGGACGTTCGAGATTTAAGAAAAAAATACCCGGATCGTCCCATCATCACCTATGTCAACACATCGGCGGCGGTGAAGGCCGAGTGCGATATTTGCTGCACGTCAGGCAATGCGAAGAAGATCGTGGAGTCGCTTAGCGTTTCTGAAGTTGTCATGGTTCCCGATGAATATCTGGCGCAAAACGTGGCGCGGCAAACGGCTGTCAAAATTATTCCATGGCATGGGCACTGCGAAGTGCATGAGCAATACGCGCCGCAAGAAGTCGCCGCGATCCGGCGCGAGAACCCCGCCATCACGATTATCGCGCATCCCGAATGTCCGCCCGACGTGGTGGCGCAAGCCGATTTTGCGGGATCAACCGTGAACATGAGCGATTGGGTCACGGAGCATCACCCTCGCCAAGTCATGTTGCTGACCGAGCGTTCCATGAGCGATAACGCGGCGGTGGATCACCCCGACATTGATTTTGTGCGTCCGCGTTTGCCGTGCCCCTATATGAAGCTCATCACGCTGAAATCTATCCGCCGTTCTCTTGAGACGATGACCCATGCGGTGGAGATCGATGAGACTATTGCTACGCCCGCCCGCCGCGCTGTTGAGCGCATGGTTGCGGTGAAATAGATGACAAGGCCGCCCGTCATCATCATCGGCGCAGGGCTGGCTGGCCTGACGGTTGCGTTGTCGCTTGCGCCGCAACCTTGCATCGTTCTGGGCCGCAAGGCCATGGCGGGCCTGACGAGCAGCGAATTGGCGCAAGGCGGCATTGCGGCGGCGGTGGGCGAGGGCGATGCGCCGCTCTATCACGAAAAAGATACGCTGGCGGCGGGCGCTGGTTTTTGCGATCCAAAGGTTGTTCGCATGATCACGCAGGCCGCGCCTTCTGTGATTGCTTTGCTGCAAGAATGGGGCGTGGCGTTTGATCGCGATGCGGCGGGACTTCTTGAAATGGGGTTGGAAGGGGCGCATAGCCATCGCCGCATCGTTCATGCGCAGGGCGATTCCACGGGTAAGGCGATAATGCAAGCTTTGGTGGATCGTGCGCGCGCCGCTCCCTCCATAACCTTGATGGAAGATGTTGAGGTGACGCAGATTCTAACCAATCAACCTTCTTCCGTCACTCCCGCGCAAGCGGGAGTCCCGTTTGGTTTTAATAAAAAACGGGATCCCCGTTTTCACGGGGATGACGAGCTGGGTGTTTGTAAGACTATCACAGGCGTCCTTTATCATCAGCGCGGATCAATGGAGTCCCTTCACCTCTTAACGGACAGCGTTGTTCTGGCGACGGGCAGCGCGTGTGCGCTTTGGCAAAACACAACGGTTCCCCTTGGCTCGTGGGGGCATGGCCTTTTGCTGGCGGCGAACGCGGGGGCGGCGCTTCAAGATTTAGAGTTTGTGCAGTTTCATCCTACGGGGCTGGCTGCGGGATGCGATCCTATGCCGCTGATCAGCGAGGCCGTGCGCGGTGATGGCGCGTTGCTGGTGAATGAGCGCGGGGAGCGTTTTGTGGATGAGCTTGCGCCGCGTGACGTGGTGGCTCTTTCCATCGCTGCACAGATTGAATGGGGACGGCGTGTTTTTCTTGATGCGCGAAGGCTACAGGATTTCGTCGCGCATTTTCCTACGGTGTTCGGGATTTGCCGTAAGGCGGGGCTTGATCCTGCGCAAGAGTTGATCCCTGTTCATCCTGTCGCGCATTATCATATGGGCGGCATTGCGACGAACGCGCAAGGGAAGACGAACGTGCAAGGTCTTTGGGCGTGCGGCGAGTGCGCGGCGACGGGGCTTCATGGCGCAAACCGCCTTGCCAGCAACTCGTTGTTAGAGGCCGTCGCGATGGGGCAACGTGTGGCGGAGGCTATCAACAAATCGGATTTCGAATCTGCGCCCCCCTCGCGCTTCGCTCAGGATGACCTTGTCCAGAATAACGAGAAAAAAGGGGATACGCCTGAAACGATTTCACAGGTGCGCGAAGTGATGACCCGTTATGTCGGCGTGATGCGTGATGCGGCAGGGCTGCATAGGGCGATAGAGAGGCTTGCGTCGTTGGAAAAAGCGGGATCGTCTCGCGCCGCTGTGGGGTTGCTGATCGCCAGCGCGGCTCTGGCACGCGTCCAAAGCCTTGGCGCGCATTACCGCATGGATGAAAGAAGGGAAAAGCATGGTTGAGTCATTACCGGACATGATGGTGAACGACATTGTAGGCGCAGCGTTACGCGAAGATTTGGGACGCGGCGGCGATATCACCAGCAACGCGCTCATTCCTCCCGATCAGCATTGGCAAGCTGCGCTTGTCGCGCGCGGCGATGGCGTTGTGGCGGGCTTGGCGCTGGCGCGGCTTGCGTTTATACAGATGGATCCCATGGTTTTGTTCCAGCCACGCAAGGCCGATGGCGATGCCGTCCAGCGTGGCGCTATCTTGGCCGAGGTGTCGGGCAACGCCCGCGCTCTGCTTGCGGCAGAGAGGACGGCGCTCAACTTCATTTGTCATTTAAGCGGCATTGCGACGCTGACGCGCCTTTATGTTGACGCTGTTAAACCGCACAAGGCCAAAATCTGCTGTACGCGCAAGACGACGCCGACACTGCGCTTTCTTGAAAAATATGCGGTGAGAGCAGGCGGCGGCGCAAACCATCGCTTCGGCCTTGATGATGCTGTGTTGATTAAGGATAACCATATCGCTGTGACGGGCGACGTGCGCCGCGCTGTGATCAAGGCGCGCCGCGTCGTTGGGCATATGGTCAAGATCGAGGCCGAGGTTGACACGCTGGATCAGCTTCGCACGCTGCTTGATGCGCCCGTCGATGTCGTGATGCTGGATAACATGACCCTAGAGCAGATGAAGGAAGCGGTTGCGCTCGTGGGCGGTCGCTTTATGTTGGAGGCTTCGGGTGGCGTGTCGTTGGAAACGGTGGCCGCGATTGCTGCGACAGGCGTTGACGTGATTTCCGTCGGCGCTCTCACCCACAGTGCCCCTATCCTTGATATCGCGCTGGATGATGCTGGTTAAACGTTCGTTGGGGCATCGCCCCTCGTAACGCTTTCCACAATAAAGGGTGGGCGGCGCTTGGATTCGATATACAGGCGACCCAGATACTCGCCCAGCACGCCAAGGCACAGCAGTTGCACGCTGCCCATTACCAGCACGACGACCATCAAACTCGTCCAGCCTTGCACCGTTTCTCCCGCCAGCCATGCCCTCATGACATAGGCAAGCAGCGTAAGGCCAAGGACGCCCAGCAACGCGCCGCCATAGGATGCCAGCCGGAGGGGAATGATAGAAAAGCTTGTCACTGCATCCAGCGCAAAACGGATCATCTTGCGAAGGGGGTATTGGGTAACGCCTGCGGCGCGAGGCTGCCGCTCGTACGGAAACGCCACTTGCGTCAGCCCGATCCAGCCGATCATGCCGCGTAGGAAGCGCGATTGCTCTGGCATTCTGTTCAAAAGGTCGATGGTGCGGCGGCTGATAAGGCGGAAGTCGCCCGTGTCTTTGGGAATGGTGGTATCGGCTAACCGCCCCAGCAAACGGTAAAACAGTGCGGCACTAACCCGCTTAAACCAGCTTTCGCCAGCGCGTGCGGTGCGCTGGCCATACACAACATCGGCTTTCGTCGTGTCCATGATTTTCATCATGGCGGCCAAATGCTCTGGCGGGTCTTGCAGGTCGGCGTCAAGGATCAATGCGCGTTCTCCGGCGCACAGCGACAGCCCAGCTGTCAGCGCCATTTGATGCCCAAAGTTGCGCGAGAGGTTGACGGCGATGATGTGCTGCGTTGTGGCGCATAACCCTTGCATCACGGCCAGTGTCGCATCGGTTGAGCCATCATTGATAAGCAGGATTTCAAAATCGCCACAAGCACTGGCCTGACAAGCTGCCGTGATGCGCTTGCACGTCTCCGTCAGCCCTTGCGCCTCATTATAGCAAGGCACGATAACGGAAAGGGCGGCGGCGGTCATTTTTGCTCTACCGCTGCGTGACGGGGACATTCAGATAGCGCATGCGCTTCATCTCATTGCGACCCCGCGTAACGGTGTCGAGAATAAGGCCGCAGGCGAAACTGAGAAACGCCATGATCATCAGGCTGGTTGACAAGATTGCTGTCGGGAAGCGCGGCACCAAGCCCGTTTCGATATACTCGGCCAAAATGGGCAGCATCAATGCGATGGAAATAAAGCCAAGCGCTGCCGCGATCAGCGAGAAAAACGGCATCGGCTTTTCTTCTTTGATCAGCACAAGGATCATCCACAAAATACGGAAGCCGTCCTTGAACGTGCTTAGTTTGCTTAGCGAGCCGACGGGGCGATCTTTATAGGGCGTTTCCACCTCGTCGGTCGGCATCCGCAGGTGCAGCGCGTGGACGGTAAGCTCCGTTTCCGTCTCAAACCCGACGGCAAGCGCGGGGAAGCTTTTGACATAGCGGCGCGAAAAAACGCGATAGCCCGACAGCATATCCTTAAACCGGTTGCCGAAAATAAGCGACACCATGGAGGTGAGCATCCAGTTGCCAAAGCGATGCCCTGCGCGGTACGCCTCTTGGATTTCCGTGACGCGCGCGCCGTTGACCATGTCCAGTTGATTGTCCAAAAGCTTTTTGATCATGGCGGGGGCGGAAGCCGCGTCATAGGTCGCATCGCCGTCCACAAGCACATAAATATCCGCCTCGATATCCGCGAACATGCGGCGCACGACATTGCCTTTGCCTTGCAGTGGTTCGCTTCGCACAATGGCGCCAGCGGCTCTTGCGACTTCGATGGTTTTGTCTTTGGAATTGTTGTCGTACACGAAAATTTGCGCGTCTGGCAGGGCGCGGCGGAACGCGCCCACCACCTGCGCGATGGCGGTTTCCTCGTTATAGCAGGGGATCAAGACGGCGGTTTTAAGGGCTTCGCTCATGGTTTTGGCACCGGAAAGTTGGTTGTTTTTTCGACCTCGCATAGCACGAGCTTCGAGTCAAAGAGAGCATCCACGACAGGTTGGCATTTTTGCGGCGAAAAGGTGAGCCCAAAATGGCCAAGCGCTGGCCCAGCGTGAAAAAAATGAGGGGCGGGAACCAGCAGTTTAAAAACGCCTTTGTGGCGGGCTATTTTTTCGGCGATCAGGCTGTTGATGCCTTTGTTCTGTTCGGGGCTGGAGAAATTGCTTTGTACACGCACAAAGGCGGTTTCTGTCGGGAAAGAGGGGATAACGTGTGAATAGGGATCAAACCCTGCCATTAAAATCATGGTTTCGGATGGATTCTGAAAGGCAGGAAAAGTGACGGGCGCGGTGGTTTTTAGCCACGGTTTTTTGCGCCCCCAGTCACCCGCTTGGATGGTGGCGGCGATGGCGAGCAACACGAAAAGGGTGAGCAGGGTGCGCGGCGCGGCGCGAAGCGGCAACAGCCCCATGGCTACGACGATCAAAAGCGGCGCCAGCATCTCTAGCGGGATGAGATAGCGATAAATCGCAAACATGAAAAGCCACAGCGCATAGGACAAGATAGCCAGCCACAATAAATAGCGCGTGGCGTAAAAGGACACGAGGCGATCAGGCGCGTGCTTGTTGCGGCCATAGGCAAGGCGGAGGAGGGCGCACAGCGGCAACAGGACATAGAGAGCGGGGATGCGTAAATCCCTCCACGGAATCTCACCCACACGCCATGGAACGGCGGTAAAGATAAAGGGAAAGAGCAGGCGGTCGCTCCATGTTGTTGGAAGAAATTGCATGTCCCTTCCGCTGTCTGGCGGCGCTAGGGGCGATTTAAAGATATCGTTGAAATAGGGAAAAAGGGGGCTTTGGTAATGCTCTTGCAAATGCCACGCCCATGGCCCCAAGGTTATGGCAAGGCCGGTCAGAACGCCTAAGCCAAAGCCAAACGCGATCCATACGCGCCGCGTCCATGCGCCTGTGACAAACAGTATCGCGCCGCATAAACCGATGCAGAAAAGAACGAAGGGGAGCTTAAGCCCCATCATCGCGCCCGCCGGAAGGCCGCTTATAAACGCGAAGAAAAGCGCGATGCGCCACGGCGCGTAAACCATGCGTGGATAAAAGCGAATGACCATAAGCGCGGAGGCGAACAGGCCAAGGCTTGTGATGTTATCGTAAAAGGTCGTGCCTATTTGTGCGATGCCGCCGCCGCCAAGCAGGCCCAGCATGGCCAGTGCAAAGCACACCCAAACCTTTTGCCGCGCATTCGGGATGATCAGTGTCGCGTGGCACAGCATAAAAAGAAGGATGACGTTGAGGCCTTGAACGCTGCCTAAAATGAAGCCTGCGCCTTTTGCGCTGATGTGGCTGGCCAAAAGGAAGAAGGGCACATCCAAAGTCGGATTATAAAAAAACGGCGTTTGCGAGGGCAACAGGTCAACCCCAAGGCGCCCGTTCAAAAGGGCATAGGCATTATACCAGTGATAGTTGCGTAAATCCCAGTTGGTATCTTGCCCCAGATAAAGTGCCAGCGCGCCGATGACAAGCGGCGCCAGCGCCAGAAGAAAAAAAGCCAAGCCTCGCGCCTTGCTGCCGCGCAAGGGAAAGACGGGAAGGACGCTGCTGGGAGAGGGCATGGGACGGCTACCTTGCCATACCGCTCGTCAACGCTGAATCATGGGTGGGCGAGGGCGCGTTTACAGCGGCCTCGTTCAGGATAAAGCGGGACATATGCCCCCTGATGCCGCGCTCTAGCTCTTTGTTCAGATCGGCCATCAAGTTGGTGAGGAGTTTTTTGTACGCTTCGTGTTTTTCAATTTCCGTCGGGTCTTCAGGCAGGCTTACGCTATAGATCGCATGCGCCGTGGCCATGCCGATGCTGGCATCGGAAGGCGATTGAGCCTCAAGCGAGACTTCAATGCGGCCAATATATTTTGTGGCTTGCTGGCGTGTGAACAGACTTTCAAAATCCGAAGAAGTGTTCATTGATTGCTCGGTCACGTTCGCGTCCTTGATGATCAGCGTGGCGTGGCCCAGCGTTCCGGCGGCTTGCAAGCGATCGGCCGCCATGCGACGAACGGCATCCGTCAAGGTCGGTTGGAACAGATGGCCGACATAGGGTTGCCACTGGGGCGTGTTTTGTGCGCGGTCAATAACGCGAATATCCTGCGCGTCCAACATGATTTTGCCCAGCTGGGTATAATCAAGACGGATGGGGTCGGGGCGCGGCGGCTCACTCGCGCAAGCGGAGAGGAAAGCAAGCAAAGATAAAAGAAGGGCGCGTTTTTTCATGATGGTAACCTTGTCATGTTAAGGTTCTATTCTAATTTGGTTAAGGGGCGCTGTAAAGCCGCGCCTTCATTTTGAAGAAGATGGCGTTTTAAGGCCTCGCCCCCTGCAAAGCCGCCAAGGCCGCCGCCCTTTGCCACAACGCGGTGGCAGGGCAGGAAAAAGGCCACAGGGTTCTTGCCCAAAGCCGTGCCGACGGCGCGGACGGCCTTGGGGCTTCCGATGCGCTCCGCCAGCTCGCCATAGGTGATCGTTTCTCCTTGTGGAATGGTTAAAAGCGTCATCCACACAAGGGCTTGAAAGGGCGTTCCGACCAAAAGGAGGGGAGGGAGGCCTTTAAGTTTGCGCGCCTTTTTCCACCATGCTTCTATGGCGCTTTGGTCTTTGATGAAATCTGTTGCAGGCCATGTGCTTTGCCACGATTTAATAGGAGAGCGGGCGGCGTTCTTTGGCGCGAAATGCACGCGGCACACTTTCCCGTCCTCGGTCAGGCCAAGCCAAAGCGGCACGGGAAGGCCTTGGTTTATCAGCCCATAACGCACGCGTGGTGGGTATTGCTTGGATATGAGCATCATGGCATGGTTCCTCCTTAAGGTGATACAGCCTAGCAAGGACAGACGTTTTATGAAACCAGCCGATATACAAAAGCTTTTCGCCCGTTTGGCGGCGCTCCGCCCCGATCCCAAGAGCGAGTTGGACTACGTCAATCCTTATACGCTTTTGGTGGCGGTGGTGCTGTCGGCTCAGATGACGGATGTGGGCGTGAATAAAGCCACCGCGCCGCTTTTTAAGAAGGTGAAAACGCCTGAAGCGATGCTGAAACTGGGCGAAAACGGCCTTAAAACGTACATAAAAAGCATCAATTTGCTCAACAATAAGGCCAAAAACATCCTCCTTTTGTCGCAAAAACTGGTCGATGATTTCGGCGGCGAAGTTCCTTCCACACGTGAAGCTTTGGAAAGTTTGGCGGGCGTAGGGCGCAAGTCTGCCAATGTCGTTCTCAACGTAGCGTTTGGACAGCCGACGATAGGTGTGGATACGCATGTTTTTCGCGTGGCCAATCGCATGGGGCTTGTGGTCGGTAAAACGCCCGAAGAGGTTGAGGAAAAGCTGCTGAAAATCGTGCCGCAACAATGGATGAGCCATGCACATCACTGGTTGGTTTTGCATGGGCGCTATATCTGTAAGGCGAAGAAACCCGACTGTCCTGTTTGCCCCGTGCGCGATTTGTGCGCTTATAAGGAAAAGACCAAGGCATGATCGATCTTTCCGTCCCGCCTGTCCCTTATGAACTTCCCCAAAGCATGGAAGCGGGGGCGCGGTTGCTGCTGCATGTGTGCTGCGCCCCGTGTTCTTGCGCGATTATCGAAGGCCTGTTGGCCAGCGGCCTCGCGCCCACGCTGTTTTTCTATAATCCCAATATCCACCCGCGCGAGGAGTATGAGCGCCGCAAGGCCGAAGTCGTTCGCTTTGCGGCCAAGCTTGACGTGCCGTTCGTTGATGCGGATTACGATACGGACGCGTGGCTTGCCCGCGTCAAAGGATTAGAGCAAGAGCCAGAGCGTGGCCGCCGCTGCGACGCCTGCTTTGCTATGCGGATGGAAAGGACGGCGCTTTACGCGCATGAGAATGGTTTTGCGTGGATGGCGACCAGCTTGTCCATCTCGCGTCATAAGGATCAGGCGCAGGTGCATAAGGCTGGGCTTGCCGCCGCTGCCCATCACCCTGAGGTGACGTTTTGGGATTACAATTGGCGGCGTTGTGGCGGCGCGGATCGCGGCGCGGCGCTGGCCAAAGAGGAAGCCTTTTACCGTCAGACCTATTGCGGCTGCGTGTATTCGCAAAGGAAAGTTTAAGGCTTTGTTGGCAACGGCCTAATGAAAGGTGAGGGTGTTGGTGGCCACAAGGCTTGGTCGGCTCGTGTCTTGTGATGGCCGCAGAGGGAAGGCTTTCTCGATTCGATAGGCGATGGGCTGTGTGACAACCGCCTCTAAAACACCAAGAACGTCAGGATCAAACTTGCTTTTTATGCCCTGCCCTAAAATAGCCAAGGCGGTTTCGTTGTTCATGGCGCTTTTATAGCAACGCTTGTTGGTTAGCGCGTCATAGACATCGGCAACGGCAAGGATTTTGGCCTCTGGCGTTATGCGATGGTCTTGCAGGCCAAAGGGATAACCCGATCCGTCAAGACGCTCATGATGCTGAAGCGCAATGACGGCAATCGAAGAAGCGTGCGCAAGGCCTTTGGCGTGGCTAAGAATTTTATAGCTGTTGATCGCGTGTTTCTTGACGTTTTCAAATTCTTGCGAAGAAAGGTGGCCGTTTTTAAAAATCGTTGAAGGCATTAGTTTGAGCTTGCCAATATCGTGATACTGCGCGGCGGAATAAAGAATAGAGCGCGCCTGATTGGACAGGCCTAAGCGCGTTGCCATTTCAAAAGAAAGAAGAGCCACCCTGTTTTGGTGTTGGATCGTGTTGTTGATGTCGGCTTGATACGCTCTCCATGATGTCGCTTTGCACATGGACGTGACGGTTTTGTCCATGCGATCAAGACCGCGTCCTTCGTGGGGGCGAAAGAGGGGGGAGCTGATATTTTTATAGGCTCCTGACATAAGAACAATCCTTTTATAATCGTTCCAGAAAGCGCTTCAACATTTACTCTTGTATGCCTTAACAATAGATGAAATTGAGCAAAAAAGCACCATCAACAATGCTTTCATGTGGCTTTAAGGTATCAGGTGGATGCGAGAGGGGTAAGAAATGGCAAAAAAAAGAGCCGCCCCATGGGGCGACCCTTTTTTTGGATAAGGCGTTAAGGCCTTAATGTCTTAAGCCGTAGCGGCTTCCTTCTTGCTCTTCTTGGCGCGATAAGCGGCCAGACCAGCAAGACCCAAGCCAAACAAGGGCAGGGCTGCGGGAAGCGGAACATTCGAAACGGCGTTGTAAGCTGTGGTTACAGTGCCTTGGAACATAGGCGAAATCATAAGACCAGCCGAGAAGGACAGCGTCGAGTCAAGAAGGTTAGAAATCATAAGCGTGAAGACATTCTTGTCAAAATCACTGGCTGTCACGATTGAGTACTTTGTGGGATCAACTTCTGTGGGGGTGTACCAGAAATCAACGGAGCCCATAAGGCCAGCAACGGCTGAGGGAACAACGTTATAGGTGAAGGTGATGTCTGTTTTGCCCGCCAGAGTGCCGTTTGCAACATAATCTTGCAGACCAAAGAAAGGCGTTGTGTTGATGGCGCCGTACTGACCCGCTGGGACATAGCCCATATCAACGTAGTACTGGGCTGGGCCTGTTGGCGTGCCGTTGAAGTCAACGGGAGCTGTTGCCGCTTGCGCGGAAAGCGAAAAAAGCGCGATAAAGGCGCCGAGGAAGAGGTTGCTAAGTTTCATTTTTGTGAATCCTTATCCAATGTGGTTGTCGAAGAATCTATCTTCATGGCAGATGCTAGCAGGAAAAGGCAACCCAAGGCAATCGTTTTATCTATCTAAAGTGAAGATTCTTTGGTTAACGAAACGAATAAAAACAACCTTTGGTTGTGGCGGCTTGTGCCTTTGTGAAAATTTAAGGATTTAAAGAGTATAGTCCCCCAAGGCTAGGAATCCAAGTTAACAACCCACCCTCCCGCAAGGGGAGGGTGGGTTTCGTGCACTTGTTAATCCGAGTTCGGAGCCATCTCCCCCCCAACCTTTTTTCTTACAGGATAGATCACGATGCAGCATGAAGTAACCGAGATGGATTCTGGCTTGCCTTATCGCAACAGTGTGGGGCTTTGCATTTTTAATGCGGATGGCCTTGTTCTGTGTGCCGAGCGTCGCGATAAGCGCGGCGCGTGGCAGATGCCGCAAGGCGGCATTCAGAAGGGAGAGGATCCCGCGCTGGCCGTCTTCCGTGAGATGAAGGAAGAAGTCGGCACGGATAGCGCCGATATTATTGCCCGTCATCCTGAGCGGTTGAGGTATGATTTTCCCGATGTCTTGCAGTATAAAAACGGCATTTTTCATGGGAAATACAGGGGGCAAGAACAAATCTGGTTCGCGCTGCTTTATCGCGGTCAAGATGCCGACATTAATTTGACAAGCGAATATGAAGCCGAAGAGCCAGAGTTCATTGCGTGGCGCTGGGTTGAGCTGACCCAAACGCCGTCACTGATTGTCGATTTTAAACGCCCCGTTTATGAAAGCGTGGTGGAGGCGTTCTTGCCGTTTTCGCAGCGTCTTGCGCAAGGAACGGATGTGCCGCCTCTTTAACGGGAAGAAAGGATTACAAAAGCGGATTCAATGTGCGTTCCAACGCGCGCAGGCGAGCCGTGGTTTCATCGTCAAAACCGTCCTCCAGTCTTTCGGGGTGATAGCGGCGTAAAAAGGCCTTTTGTGCGGCGTCCAGCGCGTCTGGTGTACGCACCTCATAGCCAAGTTCTCCTAGCATCGTCGCGATTTCATCCGGTAAGGCGGGACGGCGATCTTCTGGCGTGGGAGAGGGCCATAGGCCAAGCCCACTTTTTGCCAGCTCTTGCCATGGAAATAACTCCCCCGGATCTTCTTTGCGTGTTGGCGCGATATCGCTGTGCGCGAGCAAAGCGGAAGGCGGCAGGCTGTAACGCGCCATGATGTCGTGCAACAATGTTTTTAGGCTGTCGATTTGCGCCTTGGGAAAGGGCGTGTAGCCAAAGGCATGCCCTTTGTTGACCAACTCGATCCCGATAGACTGGCTGTTGATATCGCGTTTGCCTAACCAACAGCTATGCCCCGCGTGCCATGCGCGCTGTTCTTCTTTGACCAGTTGCGTGACGTCGCCCTTTTCGTCAATCATATAATGGGCGCTTACTTCGCTGTGGGGATCGCGCAGACGGTTTAAGGCCTCGGCGGCAGAGGGCATACCTGTATAATGAAGGACGACATAGGCTAAGAGGGCTTCTTCTGCGCGCTCATTGTGGTTGGGGGATGGCACATATTTCATTTGATACCCCTCATTTTGCATATTTCGCTATAGGCGGCGTTGATCCGTTTTATTTTCTCTGTGGCTTCCGCTACGCGGCTGGCTGGAAGGCCCGCTGCCAGCAGTTTATCAGGATGATATTTGCGCACAAGGGCGCGATAGGTTTTTTTGATGACTTCTGTTGTGGCTGTTGTCGGAAGGCTTAAAACGTCATAGGCCGAGTCTTGTTTGGGCGCCTGCTCGGTGCTGGTTAAATAAATGCCAGCACGCGAGGCAATGCGCGTAAAGGTCTGCTCGTTAAAGCCAAAGAGAACCGCGACGCGGCGCAGGAAGAGGACTTCCGTTCGTGCCAGACGGGTGCTATCGGCGCGGGCGATGAGAAAAAGGCCGAAAAGAACTTCTTCAAGGACACTAGGCTGCCGCGCAAAGATTTGGGCTAAACGCGCTGCATACGGTTCATAGCCATCAGCGGTGGCGCGGGCATTATTGAACATATGACCGACCTCATCCAACTGCGCTTCCGAGGTATGAAAGGCTTGACGAAAGGCTAAAATCTCTTCTCGTGTGACGGGGCCGTCGATTTTTGCCAGCTTAGCGCCCAGAACAATGACGCTTACTGAAAAAATAGATCGTTGGGTGGCGCTAACGTCAAGGCCTTGGAAGAAGTCTTTTTCGGCAGAGGCTGTTGCTTTGCGGGAAGCACCATAATTGCCACGGCTATCATACAAATGGCCCAGCAAAAGGCCTAGGATAGCGCCCACGGGGCCCCCTTGCGTGAACCCTAAAACAACCCCGACGAATTTTCCTACGAATCGCGACATAGACTCTTTTATAATCCGTTAGGCTTCCCTTTTCTTCTAGAATAGTTGATAATGTTTGAATGTTATGCGTCAACCAAAAGAATGCTCAAAAAGAGAGGCTCAAGGCCTTGCTGGCTGCCAAAAAGCTGCGCCCGACGCGGCAGCGATTGGCTTTGGCGTCTTTTTTGTTTGATGGCCAGCCTAAGCATGTGACGGCGGAACAGGTGATGATGGCGGCGCAAAAGCGAAAAGTCCCTGTTTCATTGGCAACCGTCTATAACAGTCTGCACCAATTTACGAAAGCGGGCTTGTTGCGTGAAGTCCTGATTGATCAGGCGCGGCGCTATTTTGATACAACGACTGGGGATCATCATCACTTCTTTGACGAGGTTTCGGGGGAGCTGTGGGACATCCCGTCCGGCGTTTTACGGATTGAAGGCTTGCCACCGCCTCCTTCTGGCCGGAAGGTTGACGGGATAGGCGTGGTTGTTCGTTTGGGTAAGGCGTAAGCGTTCAGCCCATGCCTGATTTTATGACCATCGCCCTTGAAGAAGCCGCCGCCGCCGCCGCGCGAGGCGAGGTGCCTGTGGGCGCGGTTTTGGTGACCGATAAGGGTGAGATTCTGGCACAAAACGGCAATAGAACGGAAGAATTGGCGGATCCTACGGCTCATGCGGAAATGCTGGTGATCCGCGCTGCCGCCGCGCGATTAAGCTCGCCAAGGCTGCCGGAATGTGACTTGTACGTGACGCTAGAGCCTTGCGCGATGTGCGCGGCAGCGATTAGTTTTGCGCGGATCAGGCGGGTGATTTTCGGAGCCTATGACCCTAAGGGAGGCGGAATTGAACATGGGGGGCGCTTTTTTGCCCAACCCACCTGCCATCATGTGCCTGAAGTCATTGGCGGGGTCGAGGAAACGAAGGCAGCGGCGCTGTTAAAGAATTTTTTTAGGCAAAAACGCGCATTTTAAGACGTGCCAAGCAAAAACCCTTATGATAATCTGCCTTGGCAAAAAAAGGGGACACGATGCTTGATTTTAGAAAATTAGATCTTTGGAAATGGTTTGCAAAATATGGCGATCCGTATCCTTTTGTGCGGCCTTTTTTGTTTATGATGGATCCTGAAGACGCGCATGAGCTGACCATGAAAGTTTTGGGCTATGGTCTTGGCCCTCAGTTTTCCAGTGATAACGATGACGCGGCGTTAAAAACCAAGGTGTTCGGCGTTGATTTTTCCAACCCCATCATTCTTGCGGCGGGCCTTGATAAACAGGCGACGCGCATGGATGAGTTTATGGGCTTTGGCTTTGGTTCGATTGAAATCGGAACCGTGACGCCAAGGCCTCAAGATGGCAACCCGCGGCCTCGCATGTTTCGCATTGCTCAAGCCAAAGCGCTCATCAACCGTTTTGGTTTTAACAGCGTGGGTGTTGACGTGTTCGTTGAGCGCCTTAAGGCGTGGCGCGAAAAGACGGAGCGGACGCATAACCCTATCGGCGTCAATATCGGCAAGAATAAAGAAACAACGGATGACGTTGAGGATTATCTGACGGGGCTTGAAAAAGTCGCTCCTTATGCTGATTTTGTCGTCGTGAATATTTCTTCGCCCAACACGCCGGGGCTTCGCGATTTGCAGGGGCGTGAGCGTATGGCGACGCTTTTGGGCAAGATTACGGCCTTGCGCGATAAAATCGCGCCTGCGCTCCCTGTGTTGGTCAAGGTCGCTCCCGATTTGACCGAAGAGCAACAAGCCGATATCGCCGCTGTGGTGATGGAGGCAAAAATACAGGCGCTGATCGTCAGCAACACGACGCTTGCGCGGCCCAGCACGATCCCTGACGAGATTGCGCGTGAAGCGGGCGGGCTGTCGGGGCCGCCGTTGTTTGGCCCTTCGACGCGCCTTTTGGCGGCACTGTACAAATTGACGGAAGGCAAGGTCCCGTTGATCGCCTCGGGTGGCGTGACGAACGGGCAGGAAGCCTATAAGAAAATACGGGCAGGCGCATCGTTGGTGCAGGTTTATACCGCGCTGGTTTTCGAAGGGCCGCTTGTGATTCAAAAGATGAAACGCGATTTAGCGCGTTATCTGCGCCGCGATGGCTATGCCTGCGTTGCCGATGCTGTCGGCGCGGATCACCGCTAAGGCGCTTTGTTCCACGCCTCGATTGTCCAGCCTGTGGCTCTAGGCGCAAGGACGCAGTAGCGTCCTGTCTTGACCTTGGCCTCGTCGGCGGGCGGCTTGCCCGTGACCGCCTGATGAATAAATCGCAGAATGCCGTTGCTGGTGACAAGGATGCGGTGACCGGATTCAGGCAGCGAAAGATTTTTATGTTGCTCATCTAAAAGAGACGCGATGTTATGTTCCAGTGTCGCTTTGGACGGCGTCCAGTTCGCGCTTTCTGGCCACATGCCGTCGTGATCCCATGCGGCAAGCTGCGCCGCGTCGCCCAGTGCGGTGATGGCGGCGTCCGTTTTGTTTTCCCATGCGCCATAAGTAATCTCGGTCAGCCGTTCATCGATCATAAGAGCGGCGTTGGTCGCGTTGGCAATCGCCTCGGCCACACGCTTTGTTCGCAAAAGAGGCGCAGTGATGATGGCGCTTAAGGGGAGAAAACGCGCCTTGATTAAAGCGGCAAGCGCCTGTGCTTGTGCTTCGCCCGCTGTGGTGAGGGGCAAATCTGTCGCTGCGCCAACGCGGCGAGGAGTCTCACCCGCTTCAAACGTGTTGCCGTGACGCATAAGAATAAGATGGGGCATAAGGAGCAGAATCCTCAATCAGTAAAAGGTTCGCCTTGCGTGGCAATCAAGGCTTCGGCGCGGGTGATGTCTTCGGGGCTATCGATGCCGGACATAAATTTATCGCCGCTTGTTTGCACCGGAACGCAGCGAATGGTATAGCCGTTCTCGATCACGCGCAGTTGCTCCAGCCCCTCCAGCGCCTCATAGCGGCCTTCGGGGAGGCCTGCGAAAAGGCCCAGCATCATGCGGCTGTAGCCATAAAGGCCTATATGCCGCCATACGGGGGAGAGGCTTGAGGCTTCGCGCAACGCGGCCTCCTTGCGGATGGCGGGGATAATGTTTTTAGAAAACCAGTGCGCACGCCCCGTCTTTTCATCGAACAGCGCCGTCGTTCCGGTAAAGGGCGTTGTCTTTTTTTCCTCGCGTAATTGATCCAGTTGCGCCCACGTCATCCGCACGACGGGCGTGACAAGATCACAAGGCTGGCCAGAGAACGAGCGGATCATCGCCGTTAAAAAAGAAGGCGGCGTAAAGGGCGAGTCGCCTTGCAGGTTGATGATAAAATCAGCCTCGGACTTGAGCTTGATAAAGGCTTCGCGCGCGCGGTCTGTTCCCGTGGCACAATCGGCTGGTGTCATCACCCACGGTGCGCCGATTTCATCGGCATGGCGTCCAATCCGCGCATCGTCGGTGGCCACGACGAAGGAGGCGTTGGAGGGTTCCTCGCGCACGGCGGTTTGGGCGCAGCGCACAACGCGCGATAAAAGCGTTTGTCCTGCGATCATCGCCAGTGGCTTACCAGGCAAGCGCGTTGAGCCATAACGGGCGGGAATGATGATCAGCGTGTTCATGAAGTCTCCAGCATTTCTTTTTCTAGTTTTAAGATTGTTTGGGTCAGCGCGTCAATGGAAAGGCGGGAGGAAACGCCTGTTTGGGTTAACAGAATGTATTCAATGTTCATGGGACGCGGAGAAGAACGCTGACTGCTGACGCGATAGCGTTTATAGGGGCGCGTGAAAACCTGCACGTCACCGCGCTCTACATTGGCGCGGATCATCTCACGCAAAGGGATCATGCCGTCGGTGCTGTAGCTTGTGGCGATCCACGACGCTTGCAACGTCTCAAGGAGCAGGCGATAGGCGGCGGTGGCCTCGCGTCTATGGTTATAGGCGCTACGGCGCTCATCTCGCCAATCGGTGCGAATGGCGGCCTTATCCCCATGCGCTGTGATCTGCGGCGGCAAAGCGGGCTTGTCCCACAGCGCGACGCTGTTCAAAACGTGATAGTTCGAGCCATAGGGATGCTGGTTATAGGGCGGATCCAGATAAACAAAGGCGCGGGTTGAAGGGGCATAAGCGTCCATATTCTTTGCAAGCGTTTGCGCGTCAAGGCGCAGCGCAAGACTTTGATGGCCATTGTCGTGGAACAGGGCGGGTCGTAAAACGGCATCGCCCATAATGCGATAAAGCGCGGTTTTTGTCTTTCCGCCCCAGCCGTTGTGAAAGCCTTTGAACACGCCGCTGGTGTTGCTGTTATAGCAGCACTGATAAAGCAAAGGCGCAAGCAAAGCGGCGCGTTGATGCGGATCAAGATCGCCTTTTTTATCCCACGCATCAATTTGATGGCGTAGGGCGTCGATGCGCAGGCCGTTTTTACGCATAAAGAATAGGCGGTCTTTTTCAGGATCAAACGCTTCGTCATCGCGGGGGCATAAGTGCCGCGTGATCCAATCTTCGCGCGGCGGCAGGGCGTTGAGTTCGTCCAAAACGCTTTCATACGAACGCTTGCCAAAGAAAACTGGCGGCGCGGGCGTTTCAATCGCGCAGCGGTTCAGCTCTTGCGCGTAAGGCTCCCAGTCATTGGTAATCGTGCGAAAGCCTGCGTGGCGAGCATAGCGGCTCACCACGCCTGTGCCTGCGAACAGATCGATAAAATTATGCGTGTCTGGCGCGGCGCCGGACGCCATAATCGCCTCATGGATCAGGTCCAGCAGCTTGCGCTTGTTGCCGATATAGGGGATTAGCTGATGAAACAAATACTCATCAGTCGTGTTGGCGGAATGTCGCGCGGCAGCCCATTTCATAAAGAGGGTTTTACGCTCTTTGAACGACAAAGGCTATCCCTTGCCGTGAGGACGGAAAAAGAGAACGTTTTCCCCTTATTGAGGTGCTTGCGCTAGTTTGTAGCGCTGCGCGTTTTTAACCGCACTCGGCTCAAGAGGGCGCGTGTCCTGAATAGCGAAGTGATGGTTGAACCAGTTGCTGGCGGCATCTTCGACCTTATCGACATAAGGCATTAGTTTGTTGGCGGTTATGCTGGCGATGACCGCCAATGGAAAAACAACGGGAATACCGATGTTGATGAGAATCTTTTTGTTTGATTCTCTGGCGGCTTCAGAAAAGGCATCGACCTTGCCGTCCAGCTTTTCGACTCTATCAATAAAATCGTTCTTTTCGTCTTGCAAAAAAGCGGAAGTTTTCACCTCAATAAGGGCATCAATGAGAGAAGGCGAAGATATAAGTGTTGACAGGAATTTATTATCGATATTCCCTTCCGCGATTTCTTCGTGAAGGGCTAAGAAGGCTTGATCGACAAACAGAGCGTTCTTAGATGTGGCGCGTTCGTAAAACTTATCGTATAAATCTTTAGAAACTTGCCTATAGATGGAGAGTTGAATTGTTTCAAACATAAAACCTCCGAATAAATAGCCTATTTATAGGGTGCAGGCGTTATTTTAAAAAAAGCTTATACGACGAACCTTAAGGGGTGCATGTCGATGCGTTCCTGCGGTTGCGTGACTCTACAATTTGTTCCCATCGTGCTCTTGAGCGTTCGAGCATTATTTTTTCTAGGCGGGCTGCTATGATCGGCGGGATTTCCGGTGCTGTGGACTCTGGGAGGGGTTCTCCTTTCATAACTCTTTCAGCACGTGCCAAAGTTTCTTTAAAAGGTATGGCAGCAGACCTTGCTCTTGCAGCTTCTATAATTTCGGCGAGATCAGCGTCAGAAAAAAGCGCTGATAGTTTTTCCGGAGACATTTCTTTTTTCTTCCTTCCAAAACCGAACATAGCCCCTCTCTTTGCCGCAGTGTTTCGCGGCGTGGTGATTTCTGATGCGGGGTTAGTATAAGTCATAATTTCATTCCTTTCATATTATTTTCGACGTCTAGTCCGTCCGCTTGAAAACCCGAAAATTTTTTCTCCGCCAAGACGCATAAGGCCAAGGTCAATCAACAGCCGCGGCCAAAAAATTTTTGGGTTTTCAAGTTGACGTAGTATAGGAAAATTGATTGTGAGGTGACTTTATAGGTTTTCGAAAAAATGTCAAGATTTTTACAATACTTTCAATATGTTAGTTAGTGTTTTGTTAACGGTTGTCTTCATTCTTTTTAAACCAAGACAAAGAAAATTGAGATGATAGAAGACACTGGCGCGAAAGCCTGCGCGGCGTGTTTATACTGGATCAGCGATATATTAAGCTGGAGTTCTTTCCTAATGAATCATCCTTTCGACCCTCTAAAAGCGATGTCGCTTGTGACCGTCCTTTAGGATGCCCTTTGCGGGCGTTTTAAGGGGGTCTGGGCGCGTTATTTTGACCCTTCCGCTACCTCTGGCCGCGGATTTTACCCCCTCTCAAATCGCTTTAAAACGCACGGAAACGCTATGCAGTTTTGGGATCAAAGCGATCCAAAAATTAACCATACTGCCCTCTTCTTTTCGCATAGGGATGACAAGGTCCATGGGCTGTGCGAAAAGGTTGTCATGATGTGGTCTTTTCCCATCTTTTATCCGTTATCCCCGCGCCCTCGTCCCGCCGCTCTTGCGGCGGGCGAAAGGGCAAAGCGGGGATCCCGTTTGTTTTATGATGTCTAAGGATCAAACTTGCTCATTCTCGGCATTGAAACCAGTTGTGATGAAACGGCCTGCGGCATCGTGACCGATGCAGCGGCGGGACAGGCGCGGATTCTGGCGCACGTTGTGGCCACGCAATTTGAAGAACACAAACCTTATGGTGGCGTTGTGCCAGAGATCGCGGCGCGCGCTCACCTTGACAAAATCGATGAGGTCGTGCGCCGCGCCCTTCAAGACGCGAGTGTGACGTTGGATGACATTGATGGCATCGCCGCGACCTGCGGGCCTGGCCTTATCGGCGGCGTCATGGTGGGCGCGATGACGGGCAAGGCTTTGGCTGCTGTTGCGGGCAAGCCGTTTATCGCGATTAATCATCTTGAAGCGCATGCACTGACGGCAAGGCTGACTCATGATGTGCCGTTTCCCTATTTGCTGCTGTTGGTATCCGGCGGGCATTGCCAGCTTGTTTTGGCCGAGGGCATCGGGCGCTTTCGTCGTCTTGGTACGACGTTGGATGATGCGGTGGGCGAGTGCTTTGATAAAAGCGCGAAGCTGCTGGGTCTTGGCTATCCCGGTGGGCCTTTGCTTGAGAAAGCGGCGGCGGATGGCAACGCGAAGGCCTTTGATCTGCCGCGCCCGATGATGGGACGGGCGGGCTGCGACTTTTCTTTTTCCGGCCTGAAAACGGCCGTGCGTCTGGCGGTAGAGGCCGCGCCCAAACCTTTATCCGAAACCTTTGTGGCCAATATGGCCGCCAGCCTGCAGGCCGCGATTGCGGCGATCCTTGTGGATCGCACACGGCATGCGTTTAAGGCGGTGGAGGGGGAAGCCTCTCCTGTCACCGCGCTTGTCGTGGGCGGCGGTGTGGCGGCGAACGAGGCCATCCGCACGGCACTAACGGCGCTGGCGGCGGAAAACGGCGTGCCGTTTGTTGCGCCGCCCGTTTCTCTTTGTACCGATAACGGTGTGATGATAGCGTGGGCGGGGCTCGAGCGTTTGCGCCTTGGCCAGAGCGATGGGCTTGATTTTCGTGCGCGGCCACGGTGGCCGCTGGATGAGCTAAAAAAGGAAACAGCATGATGAATCTTCACCATTTCGGCGTGATTGGCGGTGGCGCATGGGGCACAGCGCTTGCGCAAGCGCTTATCCGCGCAGGACGCGATGTGAGCCTTTGGGCGCGTGAGGCCGATGTCGTGGACAGCATCAATAATGCTCACGAAAATGCCGTTTATCTGCCCAACGTGCCGTTGGATGAAAAACTGAAAGCTACGGCCGATCTGGCCGCGCTTGGCGCGTGCGATGCGTGGCTGCTCGTCACGCCTGTGCAGCATACGCGGGGCGTGTGCGTTCAGCTTGATGCCATCGCGGCCTCGCGCCCCGTCCCTATTGTGTTGTGCTCTAAGGGGATTGAGATGGGCACGCTGAAATTCCCCTCCACCATTGTCAGCGAAGCGTTGCCGTCTTGTCCGCTCGCCGTTTTATCGGGGCCGAGTTTCGCCATTGAAGTTGCTAAGGCTCAACCAACAGCGGTGACGTTGGCTTGCGCGGATGAGGCGCTGGGCGCGACGCTTTGCCAAGCGATCGGCAGCCGCACCTTTCGTCCCTATGCCAGCACGGATGTGCTGGGCGCGCAAATTGGCGGGGCGATTAAAAACGTGTTGGCCGTTGCAACAGGCATTGCGACAGGCTGTGGCATGGGCGAGGATGCGCGGGCCGCGCTGATCACGCGTGGCCTTGCCGAGATGATGCGCCTTGGCGTGGCGCTTGGCGCAAAGGCTGAAACGCTGATGGGGCTTTCAGGCCTTGGCGATCTGGTGCTCACGTGCTCCTCCACACAATCGCGCAATATGTCTCTTGGCATGGCGTTGGGGCAGGGGCGCCAATTAGCCGACATTTTGGGCGAGCGCAAAAGCGTGGCTGAGGGCGTGCCCACCACAACATCAGCGGCAGCGTTGGCGCAGCTTAAAGGCGTGGATATGCCGATTGTGCAGGCCGTGGACGCGATCTTGAACAAAGGGGCTTGCGTGGATGAGGTCATCGCAGGGCTTTTGGCAAGGCCCCTTAAAGCAGAGCGCGTGTGAATTGGGGGTATAAAGACAGACCGCCAGCATCAAACATCCGATAGAACTTTGCGTTCTGGACTTCTTCTTATCAAGGTGATTTGCTTATAGCGCGGTTTGTTTTCGAACATTTGGTACCATTAATCTTGAAAAGCCTAAGAAAAGGAAAGCGTCATGAAGTGTCAATGCCAGTTTGAGGCTGCTTCTGTAAAAGAACCAGCTAACAAAAATTCTTCGCTTTTATGGATTGTTGGCACGTTGATTGGCTTTGCGCTTTGGGTCGCTCTTTACAGTCAGTTGATACCTTTCTCTGAATGGATTGTTTCGCTCTTCCCCATAGAAAAAGGAACGCCTCTGACCGAAGCCATAACCTTTTTCTTTTACGATACGCCGAAAATTTTGATGCTTCTTACACTTGTCGTTTTTCTGATGGGTATTATCCGCAGTTTCTTTTCGCCGGAGCGCACACGCGCTTTGTTGGCAAGTAAAAACGAAGGCCTTGGCAATATCGCCGCCGCTTGCCTTGGGATCGTCACGCCGTTTTGCTCTTGCTCCGCTGTTCCTTTGTTTATCGGATTTGTCTCAGCGGGCGTTCCGCTTGGCGTTACCTTTTCTTTTTTGATCGCTGCGCCGATGGTGAACGAGATTGCGCTTGGCCTTTTGTTCGGTCTTTTGGGATGGAAAATTGCGCTGGCTTATCTCGCTTTTGGCCTCAGCGTCGCCATTGTCGCGGGATGGGTGATCGGACGTTTTCATCTGGAAGGCTGGCTTGAGGATTGGGTGCGCAAGGCCCGCGCCAGCACCATCTCTCTGCCGTCCGGGAAACTGACGGCTGCCGCCCGCATCAAAGAGGGCCTTGTGGCCGTGCGTGAGATCGTCGGGAAAGTTTGGCCGTGGATGATTGCTGGTATTGCGGCGGGAGCCTTCATTCATGGCTATGCGCCAGCCGAGCTTTTGGCCTCCATCATGGGCAAAGATACATGGTGGTCGGTTCCGGCAGCGGTGGTCGTTGGTATCCCTATGTATTCAAATGCAGCGGGGATTATTCCGGTTGTCGAGGCTCTTTTGGGCAAAGGCGCGGCGCTTGGAACGGTTCTCTCCTTTATGATGGCCGTGATTGCGCTATCGTTACCTGAAGCCATCATCTTGCGCAAAGTTCTGACGCTGCGGCTTATCGCCGTTTACTTTGGTGTTGTGGGCAGTGGGATTTTGGCTATCGGATATCTGTTTAACGCGCTGTTTGGTTGATCTTTTTGTACTGACGGAGTGAAGAGATAACGAGGACAAGAATCACTTCATTGGGTTGGTGGTCTCATGTGATTCCTTTGGCGCGAAGATGGGGGCCATAGGCGCGGTCGCAAGAGGTCATGTGAACAAGGAACCAGCATTTTAGGAAAACCAAAAGCTCTTGCATCAAGTCTGGCGTTATTTTCTCGTTGGCCATGGCATGAAACGTCATAAGCTGATGCCGGATCCTATCGTGTTCGTCCCGATGATCGTGAAACGAAGGATAGTCTGCGGCACGCATGTGCGCTTCTTCATGAGAAAAATGCGTCACCGTGTGGGTGATAAGCTCGTCTAAAAGACGCCCGACGGTCATTTCTCCTTTTCCCATTTGGACAGAGTCATAAAACGAATTGAGAAGGGTCAACAAAGTTTTGTGCTCGCTATCCAAAGAGTCGATGCCTGTGCTGATATCATCGCTCCATTGTATAAATGGCATGGGGTCCTCGCATGAAAGAAAGTAGGCTCCCATTATAACAGGAAAAAGTTATATATTTTGTTGATGCGGAGCATTCTCACGCATGGCTTGGCCCACTAAATAGAACGATCCGCATATCATCGTACGTGATGGGGCGTTATTCAAAGAAGAGAGAGAGGCTAAACTTTCTTTTAAAGAAATCCCTTCTTCACATTCTTGTATCCCCAGCGTTTTACTATAGCTCGCCAACGTTTTAGCGCTATGGGCTTCTGTTTCGCCCTCAATCGTGAGTGTGCGCACGCGGCGGATAAAGGGAAGCAGCGGCCTTAAAAACTCTTCGGGGCGTTTTGTCGCTAGCATACCGAAAACCAAATCAATGGGCTTGCCGTCTTCGCGTTGCCATGTCGTCATCTGCGCGGCTAGAACTTCGCCAGCGGAATCGTTGTGACCGCCGTCCAGCCATAACTCTTCATCGCCTTTCAGGCAACGGACAAGCGCCCCTTCGGTCAGACGTTGCAGACGGCCTTGCCATTCTACGTCCAGCATCGCTTGCCGGATAGCATCGTCATCAACGACAAACGGAAGCGCTTGCACGGTGCAGGCGATGGCAAGGCCCGCGTTTTCCAGTTGATGATCTCCCAGCAACGCAGGGCGTGGAAGGTGGCGAACGCAGCGCGTTTCACTGATAAAGCAAAAATGACGGGCGCCTTCTTTTTCAACGCGCCAATCACGTCCCCCCAGCATAAGGGGCGTTTGCCTCTGCGCGGCCTGCGCCTCTAATGCTTGCTGTGCCTCGGCAGACGGTTGCGTTGCCACAAAACACGGTGTATGGGGGCGCATAATGCCAGCCTTTTCCCGCGCAATCTCCGCCATCGTGTTGCCCAGATACTCGCGGTGGTCAAAGGACAGCCGCGTGATAACGCTGGCCTTGGGGGTGGGCACGATGTTGGTGGCGTCAAGGCGCCCGCCAAGGCCGACCTCTAACAGGCTGACGTCGGCCTTGTGCCTTGAAAAAGAAATCAGCGCGGCGGCGGTGGCGGCCTCGAAAAGGCTTAGGCCGCCTTTTTCCGCTTTATCTTCTATTTCCGCCAAAACGGAAGATAACTCCTCCTCACCAATCAACGCGCCCGCGATGCGAATGCGCTCATGAAACCGCACAAGATGGGGCGAGGTATAGACATGGGCGCTACGCCCTGCGCCCTCAATCATCGCCCTTAGAAAAGCGCAGGTTGATCCCTTGCCATTCGTCCCTGCGATCAGGATTGGATGAGGCAGGCTTTTTTCCGGCGAGCCAAAAGCCGCCAGCACATCGCTATAGGGCGCGCGCAGCCCCAGATCGATATCCTTGCCGTGTGTCGTTCTAAAGCGCTCTAGCAATGTTGCGGAGTCAAGAGCCATGCGTCAAAAGCCGCCGCGTTACTTCCGGCGTAGCGGCAACGTGCGCGCGCCATGAGGAAACGGACCCGCCAGAGAGGCTGCAGCACTCTTGTTCTTATTTGCAGGCGCCTTTCCCGTCAAAAGACCCAGAATGCGAATAAGCGTCTCACGTAATTCATGGCGCGTGACGACGATATCCACCATGCCGTGATCCAGCAAGTATTCCGAGCGCTGAAAGCCGGGGGGCAGCGTTTCGCGAATGGTGCTTTCGATCACGCGTGCGCCCGCAAAACCGATTTGCGCGTTTTTCTCGGCAATATGGATATCACCCGTCATGGCAAACGAAGCCGTGACGCCGCCCGTTGTCGGATCGGTAAAGACGACGATATAGGGCAGCCCCGCATCTTTGACGGACTTGGCGGCGATAATGCTGCGCGGCATTTGCATCAGGGACAGAATGCCTTCCTGCATCCTTGCGCCACCCGAAGCGGGAATAACGATCAGCGGCGCACGGGCAGCGACGGCGCGCTGCGCGGCGATGACAAGGCCCTCACCGACGGCGATGCCCATCGATCCGCCCATAAAGGCGAAGTTAAAGGCGGCGATGATCACGGCTTTTCCACCCATCAGACCCTCGGCCACCATGATGGCGTCATTCTGGCCTGTCTTGCTTTGGGCTTCTTTCAGGCGCTCGCTATAGCGTTTCTGGTCACGGAACTTCAACGGGTCGTGCGTGGCCTTGGGCAGGGCGATCAGATCATAAGCGCCATCGTCAAACAGCATCTCCAGCCGCTTGGCGGGGGGCAAGCGCAGGTGAGCGCCGCAGTGACGGCAGACGTTAAACTGCTCCTCCAGCTCGCGCTTAAAGAGCATGGCGTTGCACCCTGGGCACTTTTCCCACAGGTTGTCGGGAATCTCTTTTTGCGCGCTGACAAGGGCGCGGATTTTGGGTCGGACAAAGTTGGTAAGCCAGTTCATGGGCAGTATGCTAAGGTTTGGGTTCACAAAAAGCAAGTGTTCAGCGCAAAGGGTCGGCGGAGGGGGCAAGTCCACGGCTCCGAACTCGGTTTAACAAAAGCCCTAAAATCACCCTCCCGCAAGGGGAGGGTGGGGTATTAACTCGGATTCATAGCCTTGGGAGCAAACCTTTTATCGTGGCGTTAGGGCGAAATCTTTGGTGCGTTTAATAAAAGCTTCTTTTCCAATTTCACAGGGGCTCTTTGCCAAAGGGGTAAAGATTTTCCCACCAATGGCAATGAGCATTTGTTCTCTCGGCGCTTGGGTGGTGACGGGGAGGGCGAGTTCTTTTCTTTCTTGATGGTTCCATTTCCCCTCCGGCGTCAGGGCGGTTCCGGAAAGGATCAGAGTCTTTTCATCACGGCAAGATAAATCCTTATCCACGTTGGCCGCGAACCACTGCCCCTCCGTTTTAAAGGCTGTATAAACGTCTTTGAAATCCAAGTTAGAAACAACAATCGTCCGACTATCGCCATCCGCCGCCACAATCTGGCGCGTTATTTTGTCAAGATTGAACCCTGTTTTGCTCATAAAAGGCGGTTGATATTCTTGTATAGAGCCGACAGGGGCATTAAAAATAGCGGGGTGAAGAGAAGGAGGGGAGGGAGAAAGCGCTCCAGCCACACCTAAGACAAACCCTGTTAAAGCCAAAGCAAAGGGAACGACAGTGCTTTCCCTATATTTTCTTTGCGTGAAGGCAATTCCATTGCCAGCCAGTACCATCGTTCCAGCTATTCCAGCCCCCGGTCCGCAGGGTGAGGCAAGCCCACTGCCTATAACGGCGGCGGTGAACAGGAGGGGGCCTTTTTCGCTATCAAGGAAACGAAGCGTCCGTGCGCCCAGCTCTTTTGCGACCTTGCCAAAAGAACGAAAAAGCGTATCGGATGAAGATGTTGTCGTCATGATCTATGTTTCCTTTTCTAAAATGATTGTCAAAGTATATACTGCCTCGCGGCGATTAAACTGTTATCGGAACACTTATCGGTAAGCCATGGTCACACGCTCTGCCGCAAGGCCATTTTAGCATAGCACCCCCCACCGCATCAACATCCCCCGCTCATGGTTAATACTTTCGTGTGCCCTCAATTTCTAGCCCCCCCTTTTTTCGTCATCCCGCACGAAGCGATGCGTTAGCGTCGCGAAGATGCGGGATCCATCACCTGAACTTTCAACCAGAGTCGCTATCTGCCATTTCAGGCGATGGGTCCCGCATCACGCGTCTGGCGTTGTCACGCCATCCGCTGTGCGGGATGACGAGAGGGTGGAAATCGCCCAACAAAAAAGGCTTCGCGCCGCACCCCTCTACGCCCTTCGGGCTTCGCGGGGCAGGCGAAGCCCCTTCTTTCCCTGAACTCTGATCCCTAACCCCTCACTTCGGGCACAGCTCCGCGTAGCAATGTCAATAGCAGAAACGTCCCGCCCCGTCAAGGGAAAAATATAGTTAAGACGATTTTTAATAATGGCCAATATCAGTATGTTAGCAAGCTATACAGGAAACAGCCCCGTTTTTTATAAACATCCTTTCCCTTTTTTAATGGCGAACAACCGAAAAACTGATATCCTCGCCCCATTAACCAGCTCAACAGCAGAGACTATGGCCGCTTCTCAACGACTTCAAATTATCATCGAAAGCAAACCTTGGGGCGAAATCAAAGGTTTGAAAAAGCGGCTAGAGCAAGCGGCGGCGTTGACGCTGGCCGTGTTGCCAGAAAGGCTTTTGCCTGCGGCGTCTCGCGCTCAGCTGACGCTTCTTCTGACGACGGCGCGGGCTGTTCAGGTTCTCAATCGCGATTATCGCGGCGTTGATAAGCCGACGAACGTCCTGTCCTTTCCGCAGTTGGAGCGCCGCGCCCTTTTGAAAGAAAAGGGCGGCCAAGAGCCCCTTTATGTGGGCGATATTGCCGTGGCTTATCAGGTTGTGGTAAAGGAATCCAAGGCGGAAGGTAAGCTTCCTTTGGATCATGTGACGCATCTTTTGATTCATGGAATCCTGCATCTTTTTGGGTATGACCATGATACCCTTCATCGTGCGCAGCGTATGGAAAAGATAGAGCGCGAGGTGATGGCGACCTTGGGCTTGCTCGATCCTTATGCGGCCATGGACGATGCCGATTAACTTGCTTGAAAGCGTGTAACAAAAAACAATGAGCGATCCCCTTATAAAGACGGCTGTGGCGGCAGCCGACAAAGAAGAACCGCCGAGTTGGTTATCGCGTTTAAGGCGTCTTGTGCGGGGTCGTTGGCGCACGGCCTCCGCCGTGCAGGCTCTTCACGAAGCCGTGGACGAATTGATCGAAGACTCCTCCGATGGGGTGGGCGTGCCTACGGCAGAGCGCGTCTTTTTGGACAACGTCTTATCGCTCAGGGATAAAGAAGTCGTGGACTGCATGATCCCGCGTGCGCAAATCGTCGCGATTGATGTGGAAAGCCCGTTGGATGAGCTGGTGGCGTTGATGGCGCAGCATTCGCACAGTCGCATCCCCGCTTATCGCGAAACGCTGGATGATGCGATTGGCATGGTTCATATGAAAGACGTGATGCCGTGTCTGGCTGATGGAAAAGCGTGTCGTCTTCGCGAGTTGTTACGCCCGATCCTGTTCGTCGCGCCTTCGATGCCTGTTTCCAAATTGTTGATCCAGATGCGCCAAACGCGGCAGCATATGGCCATGGTGGTTGATGAGTTCGGCGGCATTGATGGCCTTGTGACCATCGAAGACTTGGTCGAAGAAATCGTGGGTGAGATTGAGGATGAGCATGATGCGCCTGTGGCGGCCTCTGTCATCACGCGCAATGATGGCTCGTTGTTGGTGGATGCCTCGATGTTGATCGAAGACTTCGAAACGAGGGTAGGCTTGTTGCTGACGGATGCTGAACGTGAGACGATTGACACGCTGGCGGGCTATGTCTTCCATTTGGCGGGGCACTTGCCCGCGATTGGTGAGACGGTCAAAGGCGCGCAAAACATCATGTTCGATATTCTGGAAACCGATCAAAATCGCATTAAGCGCGTGCGCGTGCGCGGGCTGAAACGCAGCGACGTGTAAGGCTAACGAGTCAATGAAGCGACTCGTTGAAAAAGAAACCAAATGGGATCCCCGCCTTCGCGGGGATGACGCTAAAGGGAACTGCGGCCATAAAAAACACCGTCATGCCCGCGAAGGCGGGCATCCCATTTCCTTTTTTCTTTGTGAGTTAGTCCACAGGTGGATTAGTGTAAGGGGATCAAGCACAGTGTTTTCTTTCGCGCACAAAGTGGCGGCGCTTAAAATAAGGTCGCGCTGTCTTTGGGCTTTTGGCGCGGGGCTTTTGGCGGCCTTCGCCTTTGTGCCGTTTGGGTTGATTCCTGTTCTGTGGCTTTCCTTTCCGGCGCTCTTTCTTCTTTTGCAAGGGACGCGGCGTGATCGGCAGGCCTTTGCCGTTGGGTGGAGTTTTGCGTTTGGCCATCTGATTGTTTGTCTGCATTGGATTGCGGGCGCTCTTTTCGTTGACATCAAAAGTTTTTGGTTTGTCTTGCCGTTGGCGGTGGCGGGGTTGCCCGCGCTTTTCGCCCTTTACTATGGCCTTGCGGCCATGGTGGCGCGGCGCTTTGGGCTGACGCGAAGCGTGGACGTTTTCTTCTTCGCCTTTTGCTGGTTCTTGGCCGATATGGCTCGCGCCCATCTTTTAACGGGCTTTCCGTGGGATATTCTGGGCTATGTGTGGGCTGATTTTTTGCCTGCCTTGCAAAGCGCCAGCGTGATTGGCATGGATGGCTTGACGCTGCTGACGCTTTTCCTTGCGCTGTTGCCCGCTTTGTTCTTTGTCAATCTTTCGCGCAAGAGGGCGCTGGCGGCGTGCGCCTTTGGCCTTATCGTTGCTGGGGGGCTTGGCTTGGCGGGGCAGGTTCGGCTTAACGGGGCGAAGACATTCTTTGATCCATTGGTTCGTTTGCGTTTAGTCCAACCCAATTTGGATCAAGCGTTAAAGTGGCAACCAGAGCGGCGGCTTGCTAACTTTCAAAATTTGATGCGCCTTAGTTTCGAAGCCGATGGTGAAAAACCTGTAACTCATATTTTGTGGCCAGAGACGGCGACCGCCTATTACCTGACGGAAGAAGCCTCTATCCGGCAGCGCATCGCGCAGGCGATGCCGAAGGGCAGCGTTTTGCTTGCGGGGGTTGTTCGCCGCGTGCCGGATAGCGATGCGGAAACGCTGCGTTACTATAACGCGCTGGTGGCGATGGATGATAAAGGGACGCTGGTGGCGGGGTATGACAAGTTTCATCTTGTCCCTTTTGGCGAATACATGCCGCTGCGTTCTGTTATTCCCTTTCGGGTTATCACGGCCTTGGGCACGGATTTCAGCGCGGGGGCTGGCGTGCGGACGCTGCATGTGCCCAACCTTCCGCCCTTGAGTCCCTTGATTTGTTATGAGGCTATTTTTTCTGGCGAGGTTTCTGAAAAAGCGGAGCGTCCCCGCTTCCTTTTAAACGCTACCAACGATGCGTGGTATAAGGGAACGATAGGCCCCGCGCAGCATTTCATGATCGTGCGTGCACGCGCTGTGGAGGAAGGACTCCCGCTTGTTCGCGTTGCGAATGGTGGAGTGACAGGCGTTGTGGATTCGTATGGACGAATCACGGCATTGATCGGTGCGAACCAAGAAGGCTTTTTGGATGCTGCGTTGCCGTTAGCGGCTGAACAAAAGACGGTCTTTTCAAAGCAGGGCGCACGCCTTCCGTTTTTCTTCTCTTCTATCTTATTGACTTTATTTGTTTTAATAAAATTCTATGGACGCAGGAAAAAGATACAATAACCGCGTAGAGAACAAGCTTTTATTTCTCGCTGGAATCGCGCATACAGCCGCGTGTTTTCCTAACGTGGGTTTAAGATGGTAAAGCTGCCTGTTATAGCAAAAGAAAAGCGTACGACGAATCCTGACCCGATCGACGTGCATGTTGGCACGCGTCTTCGTCTTCGTCGCAATCTTTTGGGGCTTAGCCAAGAAAAGTTGAGCAAAGTTTGCGGTTTGACGTTTCAGCAAATCCAAAAGTATGAGCGCGGCGTCAATCGCATGGGAGCCAGCCGCCTGTATCAGATTGCCAAAGAATTAGATGTTCCCGTCTCTTATTTCTTTGAAGAAATAGAAGGCGAGCAAAAGAGCCCATGCGCCGCCCTCGGTTTTGCCGAAAATGAGCAAAACCCCTTAAGCGGGGTGGCGTTTGAAGGCAGCGAATTGTTGTATCGCCGCGAAGTGATGGAGCTTATTCGCGCTTATTACAAAATCACGGACAGCAAGACGCGGCGCAAGGTTTATGAACTTATTAAGTCCATGGCGGATACTGACTAATCCTTTCTTGATCTTGCCCGTCATTCGTGCTGAAATCGCCGCCTTTCTTTCTCCCTTAAAAAAGAGGCTATGATGATCAGCAACCAGAAGAACTTTTCCTTTACGTCCGAGTCTGTCGGTGAGGGTCACCCCGATAAAGTGTGTGACCGCATCTCCGATTCTATCGTTGACCTTTTCTTGAAGGAAGACGCCCACAGCCGCGTGGCCGTCGAAACGCTGGCTACCACGAACCGCATCGTTTTGGCGGGCGAAATCCGTGGCCCCGCGACCATTACGCCCAAGGAAATGGAACATGCGGCGCGTGAGGCCGTGCGCGAAATCGGCTATGCGCAAAAGGGCTTTCATTGGCAGTGGGCGGATGTCCAGATTTACATTCACGCACAGTCCTCGGACATCGCGATGGGCGTTGATGCTGGCGATAACAAGGATGAGGGCGCAGGCGATCAAGGTATTATGTTCGGCTTTGCCTGCAATGAAACGCCGCAACTTATGCCTGCGCCGATCATGCTTTCCCACAACATTTTGCGTTTTATGTCGGAAGACCGCCATGCGGGCAAGTTGCCGCTTTTGGGTCAAGATGCCAAAAGCCAAGTGACACTGGAATATGTAGATGGCAAGCCCGTCCGCGCTTCGCGCATTGTGGTGTCAACGCAGCATGATGAAAAGGCCGATCAGGCTGAAATTCGTGAAATAGTGCGCCCCTATGTTCTGAAGGCGTTGCCAGAAGGCTGGATGTGCGATGAAGAGTTTTTCTATGTCAACCCGACGGGCCGTTTTGTCATTGGTGGGCCCGATGGCGATACGGGCCTGACGGGGCGCAAGATTATCGTGGACACCTACGGCGGCTCCGCGCCTCATGGCGGCGGCGCGTTTTCGGGCAAGGACCCCACGAAAGTGGATCGCTCGGCGGCCTATATGGCGCGTTACATGGCGAAAAACGTCGTGGCGGCGGGCATTGCGGATCGTTGCACGATTGAGCTGGCCTATGCCATCGGCGTGTCAGAACCTCTGGCCGTTTATGCGACGACGGATGGAACCAACCATGTTGACGATTCCAATTTGGTTGATGTGTTGCGTGGGTGTGTGAAGCTAACGCCTCGCGCAATCCGTGAGAAACTGGGACTCAATCGCCCGATCTATAAGAAAACCTCGTCCTTCGGCCACTTTGGCCGCGATCCTGAGGATGATGGTCACTTCTCGTGGGAGCGCCTCGACCTCGTCGCCGAGCTTAAGCGGGCGTACAATTTGTAAGGAACCTTCGGCTTCCGACATGCGGCATTCAGGAGGGGAATCTCCTGAATGCCGTTTTGTTATTGGGGTTGCATAAAGGGCAAGAGGCCATGATGGAAGAACAGCCTAAAACAAAACGCCTTTTTGGTCGCCGTAAGGGTCGCCCTTTGCGGGCGGGTCGCGCATCGCTGATGGATACGCTGTTGCCAAAGGTGGGGATAGCGATTCCTGCGATCGTTGATACAGATAATCCGTCATTGCGAGCGACCCCCGCGAAAGCGGGGGGAAGCGTGGCAATCCATCTCCCGCACCTTCCACCATCGCTTTTGTCTGACAGTTTGGGTGATGGATTGCCACGTCGCTTCGGCCTGACGGCCTCTGCTCCTCGCAATGACGGGGCGCTCAACCCCTTCGCCCTATTTGACGCTGTGCCTGAAGCCGTGCGCCTTGAAATCGGCTTTGGGGGCGGCGAGCATTTGGCGGCGCAGGCGGCGGCGAATCCTTCCGTTGGTTTTATGGGGTGCGAGCCTTTCATCAACGGCGTGGCGAAGCTTTTGACGCAGATTGAAGCGCAGGATTTAAAGAATATCCGCATCTATCCCGACGATGCGCGTGTTTTGTTGGACGCTTTGCCAGACGCGTGCCTTGATATGTGTTTTGTTTTATACGCCGACCCGTGGCCTAAAAACCGTCATGCGGAGCGTCGCTTTATCGGAAAAGAAAATCTGGATCGTCTTGCGCGTGTGTTGAAGTCCGATGGGCAGTTGCGCCTTGCTACCGATGTGGCAGCACTTGCGCAATGGATGCGTGAGCAAACGAACGCGCATCCGTCTTTTGCTTGCGTTTATGATGGGCCAAACGCGCCCACTGATTGGGTCCCAACGCGCTATGAGCAAAAGGGTATCGCCGCTGGCCGCACGCCAACCTATTTGGTTTATAAACGGCGCTGACGTCTATTCCTTCCAGCCATGCAGGAAAACAAGATCGAGGGTGGCGGTGATGCCGCCGCCCTGCGCGGGGTGGCGCTCTTTGTACAGCTCATTCGCTTTTTCAAAAACGGCGCGACGCGTGAAATGGCGTGAGCGCTCTGGCAGCGGCGGCGTGCAGCGCATCGCTTGCAAATCGCGCATCAGGGCATAAAGATCATCATACACCAACACAAGGCGTTGCGTGTCCACGACGGGCAGGGTGAAGCCCGCCGTCATCAAATGACGTCCCAAACTTTGCGGCTCAGGCATCGTATAAAGGCGCGGGCTTGCGCCGCCCGTCAGAAGGCTTTCGGCTTCGATCAAGCACGCCTTTACTTCGCGCAAGGACTCGCCGCCCAAAAAAGCGCCCAGAAACAAGCCGTTGGGCTTTAGCGCCGCGTATAGCGCACCAAGCTCGCCGCGCCAATCGGTTGTGGGGGGCAAGGTGAGGCACGAGGTGATGAGGTCAAGCGAAGAGGCTGTTGCAAAGGCTTGTCCTTGCCATGTGCCGCGTAAGGGAAAGGGGCGCCCAATATCGCGCAGCCTTTCTTGAAGGCTTTCATTCGCCTCGCGATAAAGGGGGTGCAAGCGCAGCGCCTCAGGCATCGGGCTCTTTGCTTTGCCAGATATAAAGCGCGGGGATCACCAAAAGCGTCAACGCCGTTGCGCTGGCAAGGCCAAAGACAAGCGAGATGGCGAGGCCTTGGAAAATCGGATCGGTGAGGATAAACGCCGCGCCGATCATGGCCGCTGCCGCCGTCAAAACAATCGGGCGCAGGCGGATCATGCCCGCCTCTAGCAAGGCTTGACGCAAAGGCATGCCGCCAAGGCGCAAATGCCGGATAAAATCGACCAGCAAGATGGAATTGCGCACGATAATGCCCGCCAGCGCGATAAAGCCGATCATGGAGGTGGCCGTGAACGGCGCGCCGAAGAGGGCGTGACCGAAAACGATGCCGATCAGCGTGAGCGGTACGGGAATCATAATGACAAGCGGGACAAGGAACGAGCGGAACAGCCCCACCACAAGCAAATAGATGCCCATGATGGCGACGATAAACGCCGCGCCCATATCACGGAAGGTGACGTAGGTGATCTCCCATTCGCCGTCCCACAACAGGGTTGGTTTGGATTCATCCAAAGGTTGCCCGTGATAGCGAATGACAGGACGCTGCGCTTCATCGGGGATGATGTCTTCCAGACTGTTTTGGGCGGCCAACATGCCATAAAGCGGCGCTTCATAACGTCCCGCTAATTCGGCGGACACCATTTCGGCAAAGCGGCCGTCGCGGCGATAGATGGGGTAGGAGGCTGGCTCTTTGCTGATGGTCACGACGTCGCCAAGCTCAACATTGCGCCCTTCGCGTTTTGTGCCGCCCGCAGGAACGGGCGTGGAAAGGATTCTCTCGCCAAACCACTGGCTGCTTTTGGGCATTTGCAGCGTGATATCGATAGGCCGCGCCCCTTCGCCGCGCTGGGAATAACCAATTTTAACGCCGCCCGTAATGGCGGCCAAGGTATCATAAACGGCCTGCTCTTCGACGCCATAGTATTCAAGGTTTTCCTGATTGATCGAAAAGCGCATCCGCTCGCTTCGCTTGTCAAAGACGTTATCGATGTCTGTGATAAAGTCGTTGGCCTTAAAGGCTTCGCGCACTTTGGCGGCCATGGCGCGGCGTGAATCCGCATCGGGGCCGTAAATCTCGGCCAACAAGGTGGATAGAACGGGCGGGCCAGGGGGAACTTCGACAACTTTGACAACAGTACCTTCGGGAAAAGTCATGCCTTTAAGGCGTTCGCGCACGTCCAAAGCGATGGTGTGACTTGTGCGGTCTCTCTCTCCCTTTGGCTTGAGATTGATTTGCAAGTCGCCCTGCTCTGGTTGATTGCGAAGGAAGGCGTGACGGACAAGGCCGTTAAAGTTGAACGGCGTGGCGCTTCCGGCATAGGCCTGAAACGATGTCATCTCGGGCAGGTCTTTAAGTTTTTCTGCCGTGTTGGCCAGCACGCGCTCGGTGGCTTCTAAGGTAGAGCCTTTGGGAAGATCGACAACAATTTGCATTTCAGACTTGTTGTCAAAGGGCAAAAGTTTGACCGTGACGACTTTTAAAGGAAACATCAAGCAGGCGATGATCGTTGCGCCAGCGACGTACAGGATAAACCGCTTGGCCTTTTTCTTATCGCTCAGCAAAGGCTTTGCGAAGCGTTCATAGATGTGATGAAGCTTATCGTGCGTGTGATCGATATCCTCATCAGCCAAAGACGTAAAATACTTGCCGGATATTTTAAGAAGAAGCCAAGGCGTGATAATCTCGGCCACAAAGAAGGAAAACAGCATCGCCATTGAGGCGTTGGCGGGAATAGGGCTCATATAAGGCCCCATCATGCCAGAGACGAACATCATCGGCAAAAGCGCGGCCATGATAGTGAGCGTGGCGACAATCGTTGGGTTGCCAACTTCGGAAACGGCATCGACGGCGGTTTCGACAAGATCGGCGCCTTTGTCTAAACGCCAACGGCGCACGATGTTTTCCACGATCACAATCGCATCATCGACAAGGATACCGATGGAGAAAATCAACGCGAATAAACTCACGCGATTGATCGTATAGCCCATCAACCATGAAGCAAAGAGCGTAAGTAAAATGGTGGTGGGGATGACGACCATGACCACCACCCCTTCGCGCCAGCCTATCGTCCAAGTGATAAGCGCCACGATGGTAAGGGTGGCCAGAAAAAGATGGAACAGAAGTTCATCGGCTTTTTCCGTGGCGGTTTCGCCATAGTTGCGCGTGACGGTGATATCGATGGTGTCTGGAATCACGGGGCCTTTCAGCGTTTCTAGGCGCTCCAGCAAGTCATCCGCGACCATGACCGCGTTGGCGCCTTTACGTTTGGCAAAAGCCAACGTGACAGCGGGGCGGCGTGATAGATCGCCGGATTCTAGGCGCGAAAACGTCCAAACGCGTGCGTCTTTTTGCGCGCCGCCGACCGTGATGGTGGCAACGTCTTTAACATAAACGGGATGACCATCACGCGTGGTCAACAGAAGAAGCCCAATGTCGGGAACGCCTTGCAGCGTTTGTCCCGCCACGACGGGCGTATGGCGATTCATCTGGTTGAACGCGCCGACTTGAAAGGAGCGGTTGGCGTTGGTCAGCTTTTCCACCAACTGGTTGAGCGTCACGCCGTAGAGGTTGAGCTTTTCAGGATCGGGCTCGATGCGAATTTGGTTGGGGCTTCCGCCGACGATGTAATTAAGGCCGACGTTATCGGTTTTATCCAACTCATGTTGAACCTCTAACGCGATTTGATAAAGGCCGTTATCGTCCCAATGCGCCGCGTTTTCTGGCTTGGCGGAAAGGGTCAGCGACAGGATCGCGATGTCGTTGATGCCGCGTCCTACGATGGAGGGGGAAGGAATGCCTTGCGGCAAGCCTTGCAGGTTGGCGTTTATTTTTTCTTGAATGCGTAAAATTGCCGTGTCTTGATCCGTTCCAGGCAAAAACCGCGCGGTGGTCAAAACGTGATCGTCTTCTGTTTGGGAATAAACATGCTCAACGGCTTCGATGCCTTTGACGATGTCTTCAAGGGGGCGCGTGATCAGCTCAACCGCATCGGCGGCTTTATAGCCGTTGGCGTTGATCATGATATCGACCATGGGCACGCTGATTTGCGGCTCTTCCTCACGCGGAAGAGCTTGCAGCGCAAGAAAGCCAACGGCCAATGAGGCGAGCAGCAAAAGAGGCGAAAGAGGGGAGCGAATAAAAATCTGGGTCAGGCGACCCGAAAGGCCAACTCTCATGGGGTCACCACAACATCACCGTCGTCAAGACCCGACAGAATTTCTATTTTATCACCTTGCGTTTCCCCCGCTTGGACGACGATGGGGCCGCCGTCTTTAAGCTTAAGGAAAGAAACGCCTGCGCGGCGGAACAGATAGTCTTGTGGGACAAGAAACGCGGGGCGCGTTCCCGTTGTGACGTAAACGCGCGCGCGTTCGCCCACAAAATAATCGCCAAGGTCTAAGGCTGTGACATCCGCGGTCACGCGCCCGTTTTTGATTTCGGGATAAACAAGGCGAACCGTTCCTGTCTTCATGGCTTCTGTGCATTGCGCGCCAAGACCGCGTGAGCCTATTTGAACCGTATCGCCCACTTGAATAAACCGCGCATGACGCTCTGGCAGATCAAGGCGTAGAATATAGTTTTCTTGCGAAAGAGTGGCGATGGTTTCCCCTGTCATCACGACGCTGCCGACGGAAACGGGAACCTTAAGGATGCGCCCCGCGTTGGGGGCCAGCACCGCGCCTTCGGTGGCTTGCTGCGCGACTTCTTGCTTTTCGGACTTGGCGGCATCAAGGGCGTGCTGCGCGATTTCCAGATTGGCGCGGGCCTCGTCCAGCTTGGCTTGCGTGGCATAGCCAGATTGGCGCAGTTCACTGGCGCGGGCAAAATCAAGCTTGGCTTTATCATAAGCCGACTGCGCCCCTAAAATACGGGAATCAAGGCCTTGCCCTTTGATGGCCAGTTTGGGATCCCCCACGATGGCAATTTTGTCGCCCGCTTTAACATGGTCGCCTTCTTTAACGGTAAGGAGACTGAGCGTGCCGCTGATGCGCGCGCGGGCTTGAACCTCATGCACCGATTCAACCGTTGCGATGACGGCTTTACGATCATCGAGCAACGTCGGATGGACGATCAGCTCTTGCGCCATCGCGCTGATGGAAAAACAGGTAAGCCCCAAACTGGTGGCAAGGATCAATCGGTTCATGAACGTGCTCCTGATAAGAGAGGGCGATTATGCCCCTTGACATAAACATTAGCAAGAGCTAATTTAACACCCATGAATATAAACACGCAAGAGTTCGGGCATCAGGCGGGGCGCGTCGCGGCTTTGATGAAAAGTCTTTCGAATGCACACAGGCTTATGATCCTTTGCCGCCTGCATGAGGGCGAGTGCAGCGTGGGCGTTCTTGAAAAGATGCTGGGCATCAATCAATCGTCTTTATCACAGCATTTGGCGCGTTTACGAAAAGATGCTATCGTTACAACGCGGCGCGAGTCGCAAACAATCTATTATCGGCTTGCCGATGCGCATGCGGGGCAAGTGATTAAGCAACTCTATTCCCTTTATTGTCCCTATAACCCGTTAAAAAGGAGGAAGCGATCATGACCATCGAACGTGCCGTGATGTTGCTGGCTGGCTCTGTCGTTTTGCTTGGCATTGTCTTGTCTGTTTTGGTTAGCCCTTGGTGGCAATTGTTGCCCGCCTTTGTTTCGATCAATATGATCCAGTTCGTTTTCACCGGCGTTTGTCCGGCGGCGATCATTCTGAAAAAGCTTGGTCTTAAGTCTGCCCCTCTTTTTTAAAACAAAAGGATTTGCTTATGCGCTTGGGCTCTTTGGCTGTTGCTGGATTGTTGGCTTTTATGACTCAACCGGCGTTTGCGGTAACGCAAACGCTGCAAGACGCTTTGGCGGAGGCGTACCGCAGCAACCCTGACCTACAGGCGGCGCGGGCGAAGCTACGCGCCACGGATGAACAAGTCTCACAAGCGCTCAGTGGTTGGCGGCCTAGCGTGGACGCGGTGGCAGGGGCGGGCTCTTCCCATCAGAAAATCGCCAGTGGCTCGATGGCGGGGGATCAAACTCTTTCGCCGCGTGATGTTGGCATTCGCGTGACGCAGCCCATGTTTCGCGGCTTTCGAACGCAGGCGGCTGTGAGGGCTGCGGAAGCGAACGTGCTAGCAGGGCGCGCAAGACTGAAAGAGGTTGAGCAGCAGATTCTTTTTGAGGTTGCCGCGACGTATCTGGACGTTGCGCAAAGCCAGACCGTTCTTGACCTGACGTTCAGGAACGAAGAGGTCTTGCGTAAACAGTTAGAAGAAACGACGGGACGTTTCAATGTCGGTGAAGTCACCAAGACGGATGTGTCTCAGTCCGAAGCGCGGTTAAGCGCGGCGACGGCGACGCGCACGCGGGCCGAAGGCGCTTTGGCAAACGATCATGCGACTTTCTTGCGTTTGGTTGGGGATCAGGCGGGCGCGTTGACATCGCCCAAATTGGTTTTGGATTCGCCGCGTAGCGCGGATGAGGCCGCCGCAATGGCCGTTAAAAACAACCCTGCCGTTTTGGCGGCTTTGCATGGACAGGATGCTGCCGAGGCGGGCGTGACGACAGCGGAAGGAAGCCTGTTGCCAGAGGTGGATTTGGTCGGCGGCGTTTCGCGCGGATGGGAACAAAGCATCATGCAATCGCATCGGCAGGACGATGCGACGATTATGGCGCGGATGACGATCCCCCTTTATCGCTCTGGCGCGGATTATGCCAAAACGCGCGCGGCGCGGCAGACCGTGACGCAGCAGCGCCTTGAACTGGAATCGGCGCGTCATAAAGCGCGAGAGTTGGCCGTTCGGGCGTGGCAAAATCTTTTGACAGCGCGGTCCTCTATTGCGGCGCATAAAAGCGAGGGCGAGGCGACGGCGTTGGCCTTGCGCGGTGTGCAAGAAGAACGAAAAGCGGGCACGCGCACGACCCTTGATGTCTTGAACGCTGAACAAGAAATGCTGAACGCCAAGGTCAACCTTGTCAAAGCCGAGCATGACGAGGCTTTGGCTATTTTACAGATTAAGGCCGCTCTGGGCGCTTTAACGGCTGAGGCGTTGGCTTTGCGCGTTGACGTTTATAATCCCGTTGCGCACTATGATGATGTGCGCGGAAAATGGATTGGCCTTGGCACGTCTGAGAAATAAGGCGTTAAAAACAGGAGAAGCGGATGCCTTTGTCGTCGGACGACACTTCAAAACCTCTTATCGCCGTCATCGATGATGATCCCATTCTTCGTTTATCCGTAACGGCGCTTTTATCAAAACGGGCGCGTGTGATAACGGGGATTAATTCGCATGACGCGCGGCGTATCATGTTAGAAAACAAACCGTCTTTGGTTTTGTTGGATGATATTATGCCGGGCGGCCCAACGGGGCTTAGCTTTCTTGAACAGATTAAGGATGATCCCGTCCTTTCGGTGATCCCTGTTGTGATGGTGACGGCCAGCGATAAAAAGGACGAGGTGCTTCGCGGTCTTGCGGCAGGCGCGGTTGACTATGTTACGAAGCCCGTCACCAGCGAGGCTCTTTTGCGCGTGGTAGAGCGCATTTTATCGCGCAAACAAAATCGCGTGATCCTTTGCTTGCGTGATCGTGCGTTTGAGGCAGCGGTTACGGCGCGTCTTATGGGACTTAACTGCGCGGTTTATGGCGCGGCCAGCGATGATCGGGGCGGCATGGACTCTTTGCAAAAAGAATCCGCCATTGTTGTCTTTGATGAAGAGTCTCTTGCGCGAGAGGAAGCGTTGCGATTGGCCAAAACATATCCCGCCAGTCGCTTTTTATGTTTGACCCATGATGAAGCGGGGGCAGAGCAAGAGGCCGCTTCGCCTTTGCTGACCTTTATGCCCTTCACGCAAGACGAAAACGTCGTGATTAAGCGCATCGGCCTTTTGCTGGCCGCGCAAAGAAAGCCTGCGTCATAAAGGCGCCGATACTCTTCATTCACGATGCGTTTATTATACCACGTCAACTTGAAAACCCGAAAACTTTTTGGCCGCAATTGTTGATTTCTCTTGGACTTATGCGGCTTGGCGGGGAAAAACTTTTCGGGTTTTCAAGCGGACGGACTATACTTTTTTTGAAAGTGGTCGGGGCGCCCGGATTCGAACCGGGGGCCTTCTGGTCCCAAACCAGACGCGCTACCAGACTGTGCTACGCCCCGACAAGGGGATGAGATAGCCTATTCTTGGCCTCATTTCAAATGATACCTTTTGTTTTCTCGTTTTTTTTGTGGCGTGGCCATAGTTTTGCCGCTTCCTATCGTTATAAAAGGGCGTTGAACAAAGGAAAGAAAGAGGATGCGGATGACCCAACGCTTTGTTTGTGTTTCTGCCGTTACGGCACTGTGCTCGCTTTTCCTTGGGGTCATGCCTGCCGTTGCCAAGGCAGGGCCTCAAATCACGCTAAAAGAAAACCAGAGTTTAACGGGTCGGTTTGTGCATGATCATCCGGTGCAAGGTTTTGACGGCCCTCTTCGAAGCGAGGGGCGTTTTAGCGTATCGGGCAAGGATAAGATTGTCTGGGCGATTGAAAAGCCGATGGCTACGACGACAACGCTCACGCCAGAGGGGCTGACGCAAAGCGTTGGCCAATTTGCCTTGTTAAAACTTAATCGTCAGCAAATGCCCTTTCTGTCCGAGGTTCAAAAGAACCTTCTGTGGGCGCTGGCAGGTCATTGGGAAAAGTTGAAAGATGATTTTACGATCACCAGCGTTGAATCGCCCGCGCAGCGCTGGACGGTGACCTTTGTTCCTAAGGAAAAGGTTGGCACAAGAAAGCCTTTTCAAAAGATTGTCGCGCAAGGCTCACGCTTTGTTGAGAGCGCCGAAATCCTGTTGCAAAACGGCGTAACCGATCACGTTTCATTTTCAGAAACGACCATTACAACGCCATAGCTCGGGTTAGATTAGCCCTCTTGCCTAACCTTCAAGATTCCAACAAACCTCTCGTCATTCCGCACGCAGTCCCGCGTAGAGCGGGACGAAGAGGCGGAAATCCGATTTGTTTTCTGGCATCATCACAAACCAAATCGGATTTGTAAAAACACGCTTTTGGCGTGTTTTTATCCTCGCTGCGCCTCGGACTTCGCTCGCTTACGCTCGCTTCGCGCAAAACGCATTGCGTTTTGTCGGATCATCGCGTCTCGCCGACGCGATCCGCTCGTCCGGAATGACGGAAAGGATTAGGCAAGAGGTCTATTGAAGAGAAGGAGGAATGGGTGAGGGAGGGGACGCTTACGTTTTAACGGACGTAAACGTGGACTTCTGCTGTTCTAGCGTCTTGGGTTTGCGTGCCGCTCACGGTGATGCGTGAGGGGGCAAGGCCCAGTTGAACCAACGAACGCTTGACGCCTTCGGCGTTGCGGGCGGCTGCTTCTTGCATGGTGGCAAGTTCAGAGGGTTCGCCTTTGGCGGGGGTCACGCCGATCACGGAAAACTCAGCGTCGGGTTTGCGCGCCATCACGGCACTTACCGCGCCCGCCAATTGTTGTTCGTATTCGACGTTGGGTTGGTTGTAGCGGATCAAAACTAAAAGACGCCCTGTTGAGGGCGCCACGGCGGAGTTGGATGAGGCGGAATCTGTCCCGCCTTTCTCTTCCATAAAGGCGCGTGGCGACATGGGAGAGGGGCCGATTTTACCGCTATCGACGGGCATCATCGGCGCTGCCGCTGGGGCTGGCGCGTAAGAGGATGTCTGTCCGCCGAACGGGTTGTTTACGGCCTGAGGCAACATCATCACGGGCGATGGGTTGACGATAACAGGACGGTTGCCGATGCTGTTGCCCAACAACTCTCCGCGTGTAATGGCAAAGGCCAGCGCTTGGAGATTGGTGCGCTCAGTCGTTAGATAAGTTGTCTGCCGTTGAATGTCATCGGCTACCTGATTGCGCAGATAGTCCAATTGAACGACCAAACGACTGACTTCATCGCGAAGAAGTTTCAGCTGATCATGATCTTCATCCACCGCGCCAGAAAGCAAGAAACCCGCTTGAACGGATTCCAGCATATAGGAGGAGAGGGAGGCATCCGCCGCGACGGCCGTTTGAAGGGCATTGAGGCGATTGAGCGAGTTGGTAACCTCGTTCAAGCTGCCTTCAGCTTCTTCCCATTGGCGAAGCAAAATGGGGTTGCCACGCGTCGTGCCGTTTTGAAGGCGAGCCGTGATCGCGGCTACGGTGCTGTGATATTGAACGGCGCCTGCCGCGCCATTAGCGCGCAGAACCATAAATTCACTGGCGTTGAGATTGACGGAGGAGCGAAGACGAAGAACCTCATCCCTCAATTCAAGAGCGCGGTTGCCAACCATGGTTCCGCTGGAAGGGCCAAAGCCCGCCAGTGAATCATTCGCGCCGCTTCCCGATGACGACAATGTTGAGGATGTCCCTTGCGACGCCAATTGCATGGGCGTGCTTTCTTGGGAGGCCTCCAACGCTGGCGCAGGCTCTTCAGCCGGAGGCGTCAGAGTCTCGGCCTTGTCGGCATCGACTTTGCGGGGTTCGGTCTTATTGAGATTATTGACCGAGTTGAATGTTCCAGAAGCTGCCCAAGCCGGCGTACTAACTGAAAACAGCGTGGCCAAAAGGGCGGCCAGAACAATTTTGCGGAGCATCGCAAATCCCTTCGTTTGCATCACGTTACACCTACTGCCGATTGCGGTGGCTATAGAAAACCGGAGAACCCTAAACGTACACTATTTAGAGGCAACGGGTAGAAATTCCAAGCACTCTGATAATGATTCTTTTACACTTTAATTTGTTAACCACTTGATAACAAGCTTTATCAACAGAAAAACCTTGTGGCTATTGCGCCACAGTGTCAAAAGAAGAGAGAAAGGGAGCCTCTTATGGAGCTAAAAGTCAAAAAACAGCCTGCAAAAACGGAGATTCAAACCGTAACGCCCGATGAGGCGGGGATTCGCCTTGATCGCTGGTTTAAGCGGCATTTTCCTGCTTTGCCTCACAGCCAGCTTCAAAAAATGCTAAGAACGAAGCAAATCAGGGTTGATGACAAGCGTGCTGATTCGGCTCTTAGGCTAGAGGCAGGGCAGATTTTGCGTTTTCCCTCGCTGTTGATGGAGAATCCTTGTCTTTCTTCTTTTCCTCCATCTTCTTCGGACGCCCCTGTTAAGCGGCCTTTGCGCAATCCGAATAAGCTGAAGAGCCTGATCCTTTATGAGGATGAAGACGTCGTCGCGCTTAATAAGCCTGCGGGGCTGGCGGTTCAGGGCGGTACGGGGCTTAAGGAAAATCTTGATGATAGTTTGATGGCGCTTAGTCTGGATGGCGTAACGCGCCCCAAGCTTGTGCATCGGCTGGATCGTGACACCAGCGGCGTCCTTCTTATTGCGCGCAATGATTTTGCCGCGATGAAGTTGGCCGCTTCGTTTCGCGCGCGCTCGACGCAAAAGATTTATTGGGCGGCGACGGTGGGCGTGCCAGAGCCAGAGCAAGGCCGTATTGAAGCGCCGCTTATTAAAAAAGGTCAGGTGATGACCATCGCGGATGACGATGATTTATCAAGCCGCGAGACCAAAAGCGCCGTGACGCTTTACCGCGTTATTGAAAGCATCCCCAAGACGATGGCGTTTGTGGCTTTATGGCCTTTGACGGGGCGCACGCATCAGCTGCGCGTGCATTTGGCGCATCTTGGAACGCCGATTTGGCAAGATCCTCTCTATGGGTTTATAAAAGGAGAGGACGAGTTGAAGGGATTGACGGCGATGAACCTTGGTTCGGGGCTTCACCTTCATGCGCGCCAATTGATCATCCCGCATCCGCGGCGCGGCGTGATCAATGTTACCGCGCCCCTAAGCGCCGCTATGCAAAAGACATGGCGTTGCTTTGGTTTTTCTGAAAAAGTTCGCATCGATTTTGATGACATCTAAGAGGGAGAGAGAAAATGACAAAGGCTTCTAAAACCCTGTTCAAAAAGAAGGCCTCCCAAACGAGCCTTTTGCGTTCGTTTTTGATCGTTTTTGTCATCCTTTTGGCGCTGCCTGTCCTTGGCCTAGGCGTTGTTCTGGCGACGTTTGATGTGAACGATCATCGCGAGGCGCTTGCTCAGACCCTTTCCGAAAAAAGTGGGCGCGTGATCAAGCTTTCTGGCCCCCTTCGCTGGCATTTTTCCTTTGATAACGGGTTGAGCGTTGCCGTCTCTGACATCACGTTTGGCAATCCCGCATGGGCCAGCCGTCCTCTTATGGCTCAAATCGGCAATGTTCAATTGCATGTGGACGTTATGGCTCTTTTGCAAAAGAAGCTGAAGGTTGTGGCGCTTGAAATCAATCGCGCCGATATTCAACTGGAAACCAACGCCAACGGCGCGACCAATTGGTCTTTTGAAACGAAGAAGGCGGCTTTGCCAGACGGTGGTGAAAAGACGGAACAGAAAAAGAAAATCGCCAACGCGCCGCCCATTACGTTGGATGTTCAAAGTGTGACCATTACCGATTCTCATGTCGGCCTTAAAGGAAAGGACGGCAAGCTGAGTTTGTACGATGTGCCAAAGCTTACCGTCGTAAGCGGCGCCAAAGGAACCAGTATTCACTACAGCGGTCTTTTGGCGGGGGTGGCGACAGAAATCGAAATAGCAGGCGGGCGGTTAGAGGCTGTGACGGGAGCCTCATGGCCTTTCAATTTTCAGGCGGTCTATGGCGATCTCAAGTTTGATGCGCGTGGTTCTTTGCTGGATAATATCAAGAAGATTGTGATTGATGATTATCTTCTGGTGTCGGGGGCGTCCAAAGCCCACGGCGCGTTGACGGTGGCTTTGACTGGCGAGCGCCCCTTGATAACAGGCTCGGTGAAAAGTTCCCATCTTGATCCTGCTGATTTCAAGGTTGAGCAGGGGGATGAGGCGGTTGTGGAAAAGAAAGCAGCAGGCGCAAAGCCTTCGGCAGAAGGAGCGCCTAAACTCTTTAGTCGCGAGCCTTTGGCTCTTGGCGGTCTTCGGTCGGTTGATCTGGCCCTTGATGTGCGCCTTGATGAACTCATTGTGGGCATGACGACGTTGCAGCAAGTCGTGATGCCTCTTGATTTGCGCCAAGGCCGTTTGACGGTGGCGCCTTTCACGATGCTGATTGCGGGCAGCAAAACGGAAGGGCGGTTAACGCTGGATGCGTCGCAAGGGTCGGCTCAGATGGCCACCAACGTCAAGGCTCAGGCTATCGATCTTTCTCAACTTTTTAAAATGGGCGGCATTGAATCGTTCATTGCGGGGAAAAGCGATTTTGCCATGAACCTTACAACATCGGGAGGCAGCCTTCATGATTGGGCGTCCTATGCTAACGGCACTATCGATTTATCGATGAAGGCGGGCAACCTTTCCTCCAGTGAGTTAAAGCAGATCGCAGGGGCGCTTTTGGACGTGTTTGCGCCCGGCATTGGCTCATTGACCTCGACGGGGGTTAAGTGCATGGCTGCGCGTTATCAGTTGACGAACGGGCTGATGGAAACCAAAGGCCTTCTTATCGATACGGACATGACGACGATTGCGGGGAGTGGGTATATCAATCTGGCGGATGAGCGCATCAACATGAACCTTCGCACAAAACCCAAAGGCGTCGGATTGGGCAGCGTTGTCCCGCCTATGAAAATCTATGGTGCGCTTGCGGCTCCGTCCTTTACGTTGGATGCGGCGGGCGCTGTGCAAAAGGTGGCGGGTCTTTTAATGGGCGGCAACGGCGTGGTGGATGATGGCGTGCCGACGATGCTGACGGTTCCAGAAGGCCAGAATGCCTGCGTGGCGACACTTGACAATCCGGCAGCCGCCAAGGCGGCGGCCTCGGTTACGACGCCTTTGGTGAGAGACAAACTGGATGATGTCAAGGATGTGGTTAAAGGTTTTGGCGGCAATCTTTTAAAAGGCCTAGGCAATACGCTTTTGGGACAATGAGGCAGGGCGCATGAGTAAACATAAAACAAAAACCGTTCCTGTTTATGAGGTGGTGGCCCATGACGGCGCGTTTGCGCTTCATCGCGATGGTCGCTTTTTGATGACGCCAGCGGGGCAGCCTTATATCTTTCCAACGCAAGAACTAGCCCTTGCGATAGAGCAAGAGTGGCGAGCGCAGGGTGAGAAAATTATTCCCGCCACAATGCCGTTGACTCAATTGGCGGCCACCGCGTTTGATATCGTTGGCAAGGATCGTCCTAAAACTTTACGCGGGTTGGTGGCCTATGCGGGCAGCGATCTTCTTTGTCATCATGCTAAAGAGCCTGAGGCGTTGGCCGAAAAACAACGGCAAATATGGATGCCTTATCTTGATTGGTGCGCGAAGCGTTACACTGTCTGTTTTGTGACGGGGTGCGGCGTGATGCCCATTAAGCAACAGCCTGAAACTGTTCCTGCGGTGATGGCGATTCTTGAGGTCATGGATGATTTTTTCTTGGCGGGGGTTAGCTGCGCGACCGACGCCTCTGGTTCTTTGGTTTTGGGCTTGGCCTTGGCCGAAGCCTTTAAAAACGCGGAGGAGGTTTTTGAAGCCTCGGTGTTGGATACATTGCATCAAGCCGTGCGCTGGGGCGAAGATCCCGTCACGCAAGCGCGTCACGCCGCGCTTCTTAAAGACCTGAAGGCGTGTGAGCAATGGTTTACGCTATTAAAGGCTTAGAGCAGAAGGGGGCATCAAAACTCAGGAGAGCCTTTTCACCATGCTTCCTTGCTCTTCGGTGTCAAGCATGGCGTGCAAAGTGGGAAAAAGGGCGTTCAGCCCTGCCTCTAGCGTCCAAGGCGGATTGACAATCACGAAGCCAGAGCCGTTGAGGCGATCGTGCCGCGTTTCGGGGCGAAAGATAAACTCGGCGGCCAAAAGCTTGGGCAGGCCCGCCGCGATCAACGCCTCATGAAAGCGCCAGATGGTCGGGCGTTCTTTAATGGGATACCAAAGCGCGACGATGGCTTGCGGTAGCGTCGCATGAATGGCCGCTGCCGCTTGCGCCAGCGTGTCAAATTCATCCGGTTGTTCAAAAGGCGGATCGATAAGGATAAGGCTGCGTTCTTTAAGGGCGGGAAGGAACGCCTTTGGCGCGCCATAGCCATCGCGATGATGAACCTGCGCTTGCTTATCGCCGTGAAAGTGGCGGCGCAGAAGGCTGGCGTCTTCGGGATGAAGCTCACACGCGATCAACGTATCTTGCGGGCGCAGCATGTGCCGCGCCAAAGCGGGGGAGCCCGGATAGTGGCGTAGCTCTCCATCGGGATTAAGGGCGCGTAGCGCCTGTATATAGGGTTCAAGTTCTGCCGTCGTGGCTTTACTCCCTGCCCATATTTTTTTTGCGCCTGATTCAGCTTCGCCCGTTTTTAAAGCGCAAGGATCGGTGAGGTCATAAAGGCCGCATCCTGCATGCGTGTCCAAGATGGTAAAGCCTTTGTCTTTTTTTTGAAGGTGGAGGAGGATAAGCGCCAGCGTTGCATGTTTAACAACATCGCAAATGTTGCCTGCGTGATAGGCGTGGCGGTAATTCATGGATGCCCCGCCGCGACGATGCGATAGCCTTGGTCTGTCAGCCTCTCAATCGGCTCAACGGTTACTTGCCGGACGAAGGGATCGGCGGCGATGATATGGTCGTGGCTTGTCATCAACCCGACGTGCGCGGGGTTGTCAAAAAAGACAAGATCACCGCGTTTCCACACAATATCGCGCCAATGGCAGGGCAGGGGATGGCCGAAGAGGGCTTTTAGCTGGGCGTTGGTGCGTGGCGCATCGATGCCTGCCAGATCCAAGGCCAGTTGGATAAGCCCCTCGGCATCGATCCCTAAAGGGGTGCGTCCTCCCGCCAGAAAGGGGCAGCCCAAAAGCTGCCCTGCTGTAAAAACAAAGTCGGCGCAAAAAAGTTCATCGGTCGGAACAACGTGGCCTTTGAAGACATAGCCGCCGCTGGCCAAGGGATAAAAGTCGCCTTCTTCTCCCGCAAGAGAGACGTAGGAGCCAAGCGTTAAGCGATCCATGATGGGCGCTCGCGCATCAGGCGCCGCATAAACAAACGTATGCAACACATTGATGCGGTTCATCAGTGCGGCGATGGATTCACTAAGCGTTCCGTCCTTTTGGATATAGCCGACCATGCGATCGTTGCGATTTTGAACCCATGCAAAACCATCCTTGCGCTCTTCAAAGACATCCAAAAACTCGCCATAACGAATCTCGCTGATCCGTGGGGCGGTTGGATCGGGGGCCTGAAGAAGGGGGGTAATGCCGCGCACGCCTTGGCGCAGCGATGGTTCAACATAGGCTTGCGCTTGAACATAGGCGCGTAAAGACGCATCCGCTAAATCGGGACGATAAGCGTTGGTGGCTGGATCAAGGGGCGTTTTTTCGGTCATAGCGCGGCCACGTTACCAAAGAAGGCTCGCAAAGTCAGGCCGTTTATGCGGCGGCATTTGACCAAGCGGATGGCGCGGTTTTATCCTCGGCGGGAGCGCCCATGGCTGCCGCAGCGGCGCTGAGAGAATCAAACGCGAAGTCTAGAGCCTGATGATCGGGGATGGCGGCGCTGTGCGAATGGGCGTCCATGATCATCTTGGAGAAATTCGTCAAAAACGCGCCGCCTTCTGGCGTGCGTTGAACAAGGACGTTGCGACGATCCAGATCGTCGCGTTCACGGCGGATATAGCCAAGCTCGCCAAGGCGATCCAAAGCGCGGCTTATCGCGGGTTTCGAGATTTTCAGATCCTTGGCCAGCCCGCGAACCGTATGAGGGCCAGCGCCTAAATAAACGCAAAGGAGAAGAGCCATTTGCCTTGCCGAAAGATCGGGGGCGTCGCTGCGGACGCTTGCAACAAGAGAAGTGCGCCATAATTCGAGTGCTTGAAGTTGCGTGCTCACGATAACAATCCTTACGCAATGGGTCGAGATGAATTCAGAAGGGTTGAGTGTGAGCTACTCGCGTTTGATTCGCAAGACAGAGAATTATCTTTTTCTTCGATTCACATGCTTGACGTTGCGGAAAAAGACAAGCGAGAGCAACGCCACTTCTTGATGCACTCCATGAGGCGCGGCGGGCTGTTTTGAATCTAATCATGTGGTTGGGGGCGTTACTTGATGGCTTGGCTGCAAACAAGGCTATTGTTTTGGGATAGATAGCAATAGCTCACCTCGCCCGATGAGGTATCAAGGCGGAACACGCCAGCGTTGGCGTTAGGGTTGCTGTGGTGCATCAACTGAAAGGGGCCGCTGGCGTAGGCCTGCGCTTTTCCCGTGTTTTGAAGAAGCATAACGCTGCCCGCGATCAGCAGCGCTCCGAAAAGAATGGCCTGAGGAATGGACATAGCAAAGCCTCCTTGCAGAAGAATCAGTTCTTTTGTAGTGTGCCGGATAAGTTCGTTAAAATGAAGCCCTATCAAGAAGCTGGAGAAACCCTATGCCCTACGTTGTGACCGACGCCTGCATCCGCTGCAAATACATGGATTGTGTTGAGGTTTGCCCTGTGGATTGCTTTTACGAAGGCAAAAACATGCTCGTGATCAATCCCGATGAGTGCATTGATTGCGGCGTGTGTGAGCCTGAATGTCCGGCGGAAGCCATCGTGTCGGATAGCGATCCTCGCGCCGAAAAGTGGGCGGATGTGAACCGCGATTTTGCGGGCAAGTGGCCTAACATCACGCATAAAGGAACTGTTCCCGCCGATGCCGATGCTTGGAAAGGCAAAGAAGGCAAGGGCGATCAATTCAACGAAGAATCAGGCGAAGGCCATTAATCCGCCTTATGGGACGTAGGCTATAAGCCTTCCATTTTATCGCTTCAGCGTTTCTAAAAGAGTCTTCGCTTCTTGATCGCCTGCGTAGCTCTCGTTCATGGCCGCAGCCTTTTCCAAAGCGGCTTGAGCACGGGGCTTATCGCCTCGTTGCGCTAGAAGAGCGCCATAATGATAATACATCTGGGCGGGCAAGGCCGCCGTTCCCGCCATGGCGCGATCCATGATCGTGAGCGCCAAATCCAACTTGCCTTGGCGGAAATACACCCACGCTAACGTATCCATCAACAACGGATTGGGTGAGCTGATAAAGCGTTCGGCGGCCAACCGCGCTTTTTCCAAAGCGGGAGCATCGTCGTAATGATGATCCGCGATAAGCTGCGCCATATTATTGGCGGCGAGGTTCAAATCAGGATTGCGGGCCAAAAGCTTTTCATAAAGGGCGATGGCATCGTCAAACCGTCCGTTCTTTTCATGCAAAGACGCCGTCATAAGGGGAATAGAAATATCTGCCGGATTGACGCTTGCGCCTTTTTCCAAAACGGAAAGAGCTTTGTCGGTCTGGTTTTCTTTGATGAAAAGCCATGCGCGAGTCAAATAAGGTTTGGGATTGCGGGCGCCTTTATCGATGGCTTGATCGAACGTGGCGGCGGCTTCCTGTGGTTTATTTGTTTTCAAATAGGCATCGCCCAACGCGCTTAAAACAAAAACATCCTTTTCGGGAAGCGTTTGCAGAAAGTCGATGATCGCCTGAGAACGTCCGTTTTTTTCATAAAGAGCGACCAAAGCCCCCATGGCATGCTCGGCTAAGGGAGAAAGTGGATCGGCCTGAATAATGCGTTGAAAGTGGCTAAGCGCTTCGTCCGTTTTTTCTTGTGCGGCCAGCAGCCGTCCTTTTAAAAATGTCGCGGTCAGAGCTTGCCCTTCTATGGCTTGAAGCTTTTCTAAAGCCGTTTCAGCCAGCGTCCAGTTTTTCGCGCTTATGGCAAGGCGAGCGGTGCTCTCCCATCCGATGGCGTAGGTTGGCATCGCTTTGGTGACAAGCGCTAAATGCTCAAGGCCTTGTTTTGCGTTGTCATTGGCTTCTAGGATTTGGGCAAGGCGAACGCGCGCGGCGATGTTTTCCGGGTTGTGATCCAGCAATTGACCCAGCGTATCAAGGGCAAGATCAAGCCTTCCTTGCGACAACAGAACCTCGCTGAGAAGCTGATAAGCGTTGACGGTTTTGGGATTGTCACGAATGATTGTGCGAAGATCGGCAACGGCGGATTGATAAGAGCCATCGTCAAACGCCATGGTGGCGCGAACGTAAAGGGCATCGGGATGGTTGGGGTTCTTTTCCAAAATAGCGGTGATCAGTTTCTGACCCAACGCCTTATTGCCTTTGGTGATGTGAAGGCGAGCAAGAGACGCGCTGGCGTTCAAGCTGGCGGGGGTTTGAACATCCTTCACAACGATTTTTTCTAAAAGAGCCGTGGCGCGGTCAATGTCCTTATGGGCAATGTACAAATCCGCCAACCAGAAATAAGGTTCATCGCGCGTTGGATTTTGCTCTGCCATAGTGTGGATTTCTTTTTCCGCGATGTCAGCGCCACGTGCTTTGTCCAGAAAATCGACAAGCTTGTGTTTGATGTCCCAGTTTTCAGGAAAAGTTGCTGTTGTTTGGCGTAATGTTTTCTCGGCCGCATCAAGGTCGGCGTTTTTTGCATAAAGAGCGGCCAAGGCAAGGCGATAACGCGACTCTTGCGGCTTCAGTTTAAAAATAGCTTCATAGGCCTCGGTAATTTTGGAAAGGTTTTTCGATTTTTCGTACAAGGCCGCCTTAAGGAGCAAAAGAGAAACAGCCTTAGGGTTATTCTTGATCCCTTCTTCTAAAACCAAGGCGGCCTTGGCTTCGTCGCCTTTTTCCCTGTAAAGCCCTGTTAAAACAGAAATTGCCGTTATATTCGCGGGCTCTTTGCTAAGCGCGGTTTGGGCTTCTTTTTCGGCTTCGTCCAATTTTTTTTGACGCAAATACACCGCGCCCGTCAGCGCATGGGCTTCGGCATTATCAGGCGCGGCAGAAAGGACGAGGGCGAGGCGTTTCATCGCTTGCTCATACTGATTGCCCGCCATGAAATACTGCGCGAGTTTTAAAAGGGAGAGAGCGTGGTTCGCGTCTTGCGCTTCGGCGAGGCTATAATGGGCGAAGGCATTTTGAAAATCGCCCTCGGCTTCATCGACAAGGCCTAAGCGATAGCGCACTTCGGCGCTGACGGGCAACAATTTTGCGGCGTTTTTGTACTCAAGGCGAGCCTTAACGAAGTCTTCCTGTTCATAAAGAGCGTTGCCGCGATCAATGTGACGCGCCGCTTTTTGCTCTGGCTTATCACAACCGGAAAGAAGAAGCGTTGCAACGATAAGAAGGGAGACAACGGTTTTCATAACATCGCCTCATTCAAAACAACCCCGATAATGTTGGTTGAAGCAAGAAGCTCAAGGCAGCGCGTCACGTCTTCGGCTTTTGTTTTTCCCTCGCGTACCACAAGCAAAACCGCATCGACATGCGGGACGAAGGCCAAAGAATCATCCTGCGCTAAAACAGGAGGCATATCATAGATAACAAGGCGGTCAGGATAGCGCGTCTTCATCTCGTGCGCGAGGGCGGCCATCTTGGGCAGACCCAACGCTTCTGACGACTCGTCAATCGGGGGGCCTGCTGGCAAAAGCGAGAGCCTTTCAAACGAAAGACGCAAAAGACAATCGGGCAGGGGCGTGTCGCGTAAAAGATAGTCGCTTAGGCCGACCGCAGGCGTCAACCCAAGGAACTCATGCAAGTTGGGTTTGCGTAAATCCAAATCCGCCATCAAGACGGTTTGTTTTAAATCCAGCGCGATGCTAAGGGCCAAATTAAGCCCCGTGGTTGTTTTGCCGTCGCCGTAATTGGGGCTTGTGATGGCCAATGTTTTGTATTTTTCGCGGGCCATGACTTGCAACACTTGGGTGCGGAGTAAGCGAAAAACATCGGCCTCAGGGCTTCGCGTGCGATGCGCCATAATGCGTGAGCGAGCCAATTGATCATCCGTAATATCGATCAACGCTTTGTTGCTTTTCATGCGCGGCGCGGCATGAGGCGAAGCGGGCAGCCCCGTCGTTGCCGCGCTGTGCGGAAGGGTCACATTCATCGCGCGTTCTTGTCTTGCCTTTTGCATGGCCTTTTCAAGTTTATCCATGGGGAACTCCACGCCTTTCAAAAAATATTAAAGCCCGCTAGCGCCGGTTAAAGCCGACCAAACGGTATCAAGGGGCATAAGGGAAACAGAGAGGATGGCTGCCAGAACAATAAGAACCAGCGCCATAAAACCGATGACATAGCGCTTGTTTCTATCCAGACGATACGTTTCCTCTTGCGTGCGAAGGTACGGAATGCTGGTCAAGGGCGGAACGCCGACCAAAGAGGCTAAGTGATGGGGGCCGCGCACGCTCTGGTTTAAAAGCTGCATCAAAATCACGCTGCCAAGCCCGCCCATGATGGAGAAAACAAACCCGCCCAGCAAAAGAAGGAGGCGCTGAGGCTTTGTTTTTAACGGAAGTTCGGGCGGGTCAATGACGCTCATTTTTTGACCTTTGCGATCGCGTTCCATTTCCTGACTCATATCGGCGGCCATCTTTTTGGCGCGTAATTCGCGATAACGCATTTGCGCGTTTTCGTAATCGCGTGTCAGCGAAGCCATTTGTTGTTCAACGATGGGGTTGCCGGTGACGGCTTTCCGGTATTTTTCTTGCTGTTCGAGAAGTGAGGCGCGTTGCGCTTCCAAGCCTTTGCGTTGCCCTTCGGCTGAGCGCAATTGCGCGACGATGCTAAGATACGCGGGGTTATCCGCGTCTGCCTTGATCAAATCGGATGACGAGCCTTTTGTTTTTTGCGCGGTTTTTGTCGCTTGCAGCGCATTTAATTGACGGCTCAACGATTGCACATCGGGGTTTTCGGGGCCGTAAGTTTTTTGCGCGGCGGCCAATTGCGTGGTGATATCTGTCATTTTTGCGTTCAGCTCGGCATGATCGACCGACGTGCCGACCTGTCCTTTAAGGGCATCAATTTGGCGCGCCGTCTTGATAACGTCGGGATGGGCCGCGCCGTATTGGGCGGAGAGCGTGGCGTATTTTGTCTGCAAAGCCTTCAGTTGCAAAGCAGGCGAGGCCAAAACCGCGCCATCGGCAAACGCGCGGGAATAAGGATCCACAGCGGACAATTGCGAACGCAAAGCACCAATGTTGCCATCCGTTGAGGCTATTTGGCTTTCGATGTTTTGCAAGCTCATGGTGACCGAGGCCGCCGCTTGTTGATTGAACATCAACGCTTCGGGGCGCGTATCGCCGCTTTCTTGTTTGTATTCGGCAATTTTCTTTTCTTGTTCGTTGATGGCCTCTTCCAATTGTTTGATTTGTTGTCCAAGGAAGGTGGTTGTTTGCTCGGCTTGAGAGCGGCGCTGTTTCAAATCTTCATCCAAAAAGCGCGTGATCAGTTCGTTGGTGACTTGTTGCGCCAAAAGGGGATTGTCATAGCTAAAGCTTAAAGTAAACGCGATGGCTGAAAGCTGCCCCGCGCTGGCCTTTTGCGCTGAGGCAGGGTTGGCCAAAAGGCTGCTGACGAGGCTGAGTTTAATTTTCTTACGCATAGTGTCAGCGATAAGATCGATGGGCGTGGACGTGCGCGCTTTGGGATAAAGGTTGAATTTGGTGATAATCTCAATCAGCGAGCCTGTTGAAGTAACCTTTTGTTGCAAGCGGCTGATGCGAAGATCGGCCAGCGCTTCCAGCGCATTGAGGTTATTGCCTGCCGTTGCGGCAATGTTTTCGGGAATCTCAGACTCCTCTATCTCAACGGTAGCGGTTGATTGATACGAGGAATAGGTGGCGGCAAAAAACGTGCAGACGATCAAAAGCAGGCCAAATGTGACGACAAACAAGCGATAGCGGCGTTTGAGAATTGAAAAGTATTCTGAAAGAGGAAGTTCATCCATGCGTGTTGTCTCCAAATGAAAAAAAGGCGCGGCTTAAGGAGCCCCGCTTGTCAAAGGACGATAAGAAAGAGTGATCAAAACCGCGTTATCCTTGGCCTTGTTGTCGGTCGTGTGATAGCTCTCCTCGCGATAACGATAGGACGCGTCAACGTCCACGTCTTCAAACGCGTGATAGACAAGCCCCGCTTTGCCGCTCATCTTGTTTTTTAAGGTTGAGGTGTTGAGGCCGGATTGCTGCGCGGTGGCGTAGTCGCCACTGACGACAAGGGAAAACAGCTTGTTGATCGCGTGATTTTCTTGCGCGGAAAAGGACGTCAGCAAAGACGATGTGCCGTTGCCATAGGGCTGTTGAGCGCGGCTGGATGTGAGCGTGAGCGAGTCTTGCTCGCCCTTGAATGTCAGCGCGGCAGAGTAAACCGAGCTCCATTCCCATGAAGGGCTGGCGATGCTGGCGCGCTCTTGCTTAGAGGCCTCAAGACCCGCCATCAAGCGCGTGGTGAGGCGCGGCGTGAGCGTCATGGCAAAGCCGAACGTGGGTCCCAGACTGTCCACGGTCTCATCGATGTTGTTTTGCGTTTGATAGCGCCGCGCCGTGACGGACAGAAGGCTAGAGGTGTCGGCGCTCAACGCGCGCCGCCATGTTGTGGCCGCCGAATAAAGGTTATAGTTGGTGTAGGCCGCGCTGTCATAGCGTGAGGCGGAGGCCGAGGCGTTGACCGAGAGTTGGTTGGTGGTGTTTATTTTCCATGATGCCTCTGGCGCTGTGCCATAGGCCCAATGGCGAACAGAAAGGGCGTTCGTGCCAAAGCCCGTTATCTCGCTGGTGCGCGTTGTGTCGTAATCGCCGCTAAGACCCAGCAGGGCTTCCCACTGCGCATTCCGTTTGCTGATCTTTGTTTGGTTATGAAAATCAGTGGAATTGAAAGTGGCTTTGTTAAACAGCGTTTGTGTTACCGTATTGCCTACATTGATCCCCGCCGTTGGCGTGTCGCTTAAGGCGCTCAGCCGAACGGAGGTGGTCGATCCGTAAAGTTCGATGGGGTCTTGCCTGAGCATCAGGGCGTTGGATTCCCATGAGCCGCGTTGTGATAGCGATGGCTCAAGACGCCAGTTTCCCGCCTGTGCGCCTGCGGAAAAGCTAAGCGCCGTCATCAAAAACGCAGCAGACGTGAGCCGTAGGGGAAAGGCCAACGCCATGGATTAAAAAAGCCCTGCGGTCGGAACAACAATCACATCACCGGGAAGAAGCGCGATGTCTTTATCCAAATTATCCCCATCGGCAACATCATCGTACGGAAAATCAATGAAGGTTTCTTTGTTCTCTACGGTGCGTAAGATTTTGATTTTGCCTTCGTCGGCAAAGGTTGTCAGGCCACCCGCTTGGCTAAGCGCCTGCATAACGGTCATCTTGCGACCCATAACGATTTCACCAGGTTTGGCCACTTGTCCCATGACGTTGACAGTATGCCCCAGTGGCGCTTTGACGATGACGGAGACAGAAGCATCCGGCATGGCGGCTTTCAGTTTTTCTTTGATCAAGTCCTGCGCCTCGGTGGGGGTCAGGTTGGCCAGCGTGATCGTACCCGTTAAGGGGAAGGTGATTGTGCCATCGGGCAGAACCACAATTTCGCGATCCATGCCTTCTTCTTTCCAAACAGTGACTTGCAAAATATCGCCAGCACGAAGGGTAAAGGTGGGATCGGCCGCTTGAGCAGGAAAGGGGGCAGCGGAAAAAACAAAGAAAGCGACCAACAAAGAAAGAGCAAAACGCATTGTGTTCTCCCAAACAAAATCAAGTCAAAACGCCTTCCTTACAAAGGCTATAAAGTCTACAAAAGTTAAGATAAAAAGTCAAGTGTTTTTTCATTTTTTCAACACGTTAAAACTTTTTCTTCACGCGAAACGCGCAGCTTGTTAACCAATCAATTTATGAAAAGTTCGTTGTCTTTGGGTGGGTTAGAAGGGTTTAAATGAAGGGGCTTTGGAAAGGGAAAGACAGGGGCTTTTTTTCCGGTCTCCCATGGCGCAAAAAGCTTTGTTTGATGAAAGGAATTTTGGGCGATGGTGGTGCAAAGGGACTCCCATGGGCAGCCTAGGCAGGCTCTTCTGATCGCCCCTTGGGCAAAGGCTTCCCTCATTTTTTCTGTTAAGGCAGGGGTATAAACAAGGTGGTTCCCAACTGTCCATTTTTGCGGCGCGCCGATATGATGCGACAGGGCGGCCAGAGCCAGACGATCCATTTCGCTTTCATGGAGGGTTTGGCATCGTTGAGCCTCCCTCTTGGGACAGGCAAAGAAAGTGCTTTCATTATGGCAAATCGAATCATAACCCGCTACGATACGGGCGGACTGGCCGCGCTCCAGCGCTTTGACAATGGCATTGAGATTCTCTTTGAATTGTTCTGAATAGCCCGCGCCGATATAGGTCAAAAGACAAAGCAGGTGGTGGCCGCGTAATGTGATCGCTGATTTCATGGATGAACAGGGCATGGGTTAAAGATGTACGAAAATTTTTATGGCCTGACGGCTAAACCCTTTTCGCTTTTGCCGGATTCGGATTTTCTTTTTTACAGCAAACGGCATGGCCGCGCCATCACTTTGCTGGACTATGGCATTTTGACGCAAGCGGGCTTTCTGGTCATCACGGGCGATGTGGGCGCGGGCAAGACGACGATCCTTCGCCGCTATCTGAAAAACGTGGGCAGCGACGTGACGGTCGGCGTTATCACGAACCCCAGCCAGACGATTGGCCGTTTGCTGGACTGGATCACGATGGCGTTTGATTTGGACGTGAACGAGCGTGATGAGGCGAAGCTTTACCATTGTTTTGTCGATTTCCTTTTGGCGCAGTATGCCAAGGGAAAACGCACGGTGTTGATCATTGACGAGGCGCAGAACCTAAGCGTGGCTCAATTGGAAGAGCTTCGCATGCTCTCAAACGTCAACAACGAAAAAGACCAAATGTTGCAAGTGGTTTTGCTCGGGCAGCCAGAGCTTTTGGCGACGTTGAAGCGGGATGAGCTGCGTCAGTTTGTGCAGCGTATTGCCGTTCATTGTCATCTGGACGCTTTAGAGCCTGCGGAAACGGCGGCCTATATCCATCATCGTCTTGGCGTTGTGGGCGGTGTGCCTGCCTTGTTTGACGATATCGCTTGCGCGGCGGTTCATTTTTTTACAGGCGGCGTTCCGCGCCTGATCAATCTTTTGTGCGATCAAGCGATGGTTTATTCGTTTTCTGAAGACAAAGAGACCATCAGCGCCGAAACAGTGGCCGAGGTCGCGCAAGATCGTGGCCGCATGGGGCTCAGCGCCTTTCGCGCCTTGCCCGACACATGGCGTAGGGACAACCTTATCGCGGATATTGAGCCGTCTTTGACGTCCATCCGCGCAGCCCTGCCCAAGGGTTAGAGCGCAGGTTTTTAAGCGGAGGGCCTCCCTTTGTCTCTGTATCTATCTCAGGGCTCCGAACTCGGGTTAACAGGCGCACGAAAATCACCCTCCCCTTGCGGGAGGGTCGAAGATTTTATAAGCGTAGCGCGTAAAATCTTCGGGGAGGGGTCAAAAATGTGTGATGATAAAACCCCTCCCCGAAAAATCCGTCTCTTTCGGAGTCGAATTTTTCGACCCTCCCGCAAGGGGAGGGTGATTTGTTAACCCGGATTCCTAGCCCTGCCGCCCAGCCCAAGGTTTAGCCCCCTGTTGGTAAAATCTTAACTCTTTTCCCCTGAAATTAAAAAAAGAGTCGCGCTGGCTTTCAAAAGAGAGTAACGGAGCGTCCTCGAAAAAATAATCATCAACACGATGCCGTCTCGGTATCATTGGAGGGATCGCATAAAGTGAACACGTCGATTGGTCAAAACCGTATTCCTTTTGGGAATAATGTCGTTATGATTGGTTGTGGCAGCATAGGCGGTGGCGTCTTGCCCCTCATTCTGCGTCATTTAGATATCAAGCCGAGTCAAATCACGATTATCACGGCGGATGAACGAGGCGTTGAAGAAGCGGCACTTTATGGGATCGAGCATATTATCTCTCCCCTGACTCGTGAAAATTACCGAACTATTCTTGAAAAATATCTGCATCGCGGCGACTTTCTGGTCAATCTTTCCGTGGATGTCTCTAGCGTGGCTTTGATTGAGCTGTGTCAGGAAAAGGGCGCCCTTTATACCGATACATGCATCGAGCCGTGGGCTGGTTTTTATACTGATCCCACGCTGTCGGTTGCGGATAGGTCTAACTATGCCCTTCGTCAATCTGCGTTGACGTTGGTTGATCACTATCAAAAGGGCCCGACGGCGGTTTTGACCCATGGGGCGAATCCGGGGCTTGTATCCCATTTTGTGAAGCAGGCCCTTTTGTCGATGGCCAAGGATGTCGGGCTGTCCGTTACCAAGCCTCAATCGTGCGAGCAATGGGCCGCGTTAGCGCAGCAACTGGGCATTAAGGCTATTCATATTGCCGAGCGCGATACGCAGATCGCGAACACCCCTAAGGCGCGAGGTGAGTTTGTCAACACGTGGTCTATCGATGGCTTTTACAGCGAGGGCTGCCAGCCTGCCGAATTGGGGTGGGGCACGCATGAAAAAGAGATGCCAGCCGATGCCGCGCAATGTCAGGCGGGGTCAACCCAAGCGATTTATCTGGATAGACCAGGGCGCTTGACGCGCGTTAGAAGCTGGACGCCTTTAGAAGGGGCGTATTACGGCTTTCTGGTGACGCATAACGAAAGCATTTCTCTGTCGGATTACTTTACGGTGTTTGATCAAGACGATCGCGTCGTTTACAGACCTACTTGCCATTATGCCTATCATCCATGCGATGATGCCGTTTTGTCTCTTCACGAGCTCAATGGTAAAAACGGACAGTTGCAAGCGCGTCAGCGGTTGATGATGGATGAAATTGTCTCTGGCATGGATGAGCTTGGCGTTTTGCTGATGGGTAATCCGAAAGGCGTTTACTGGTATGGATCGCGCCTGACGATTGATGAATCCCGCGCTTTAGCGCCGTATAACAATGCGACATCGCTGCAAGTGACCAGCACGGTTCTTGCGGGCATGATCTGGGCTTTGGAAAATCCGAACGCGGGAATTGTGGAACCGGAAGATATGGACTTTGATCGTATTTTGGAAATTGCGATGCCCTATCTTGGCGAGGTTGTCGGCGTGTGGAGCGATTGGACGCCCTTGAAGGATCGCAGCATCCTGTTCGATGAGGATGTGGATCTAAGTGACCCTTGGCAATTCAAAAACATGCGCGTTGAGTAAGGCGGAAGAGGCTTATACCAACGACTCCATGAAAAACAAACCGTCATCGCGAGGAGGCCCCCGCACTTGATGCGGGGGACGACGTGGCGATCCATCTCCTGAAATGGCTGACCAAAGTCAATAGACCTCTTGCATAACCTTTAAGACTCCAACAAACCTCTCGTCATTCCGGAAGTTTTGCGGCGCGTGAGCGCCAAAAAACTATCCGGAATCCGATTTGGTTTGCGATGAAGAAGAAAACAAATCGGATTCCGCATCTTCGCGATGCTCACGCATCGCTTCGTGCGGAATGACGGCGGGTTATGCAAGAGGTCTAATGGTGGAGAATGCAGGCGATGGATGGCCACGGCCTCTGCGAGGCCTCGCAATGACGGAAGGGGGGTGTTTCCTCCGTTCGTTGGCATTACGCGTCTTTGGGCGCGTTCGTTTTGTCCTTAAGGCTTGTCAGAACCGTAAAGGGCTTGTGGACAACTGCGGTCTCTTCCTTGCTCTTCACTTCGATGGAGCCTAGCGCCGCGCCTTTTTTGCGGGGGTAGGGGTTAAGCGCCATCGCCAAATGCTGGGCCGCTAATTCGCCTAAATCAATCATGCCGCCGACAATAGGTTCTGGCGGATCGGCCTCACCCAGATCGGTAAGACCGCCTTCGTGATCCTCCTTAATCAGATGCGGCGGGGCAAAAAGAACGTCAAGCCGCACCTTCACTTTTTCTGGCACGGACTCTAAGGTGACCACGCAGGCTTGCGTCACCTCGGCCACCAGGGTTCCTGTCACGGCGAACATTTTGCCTTCGCGATCGACGTTCAGCAACGCCTCAAAGCGCGCTAAATCAAGAAGGGAAAATCTTTTGGCCAGCGCCGCTCGTTCGGCAGGCGTGGCCACAATTTTTTCCTCAATCCCGCCTGCTGAAATTCGGTCAATTTTAAGCGGGCGAGAGAGTTCGGGGTCAGAAACGGGGGGCAATGTCTTCATTTATTGAGCCTTATGGGTTATAGAGAAAAATCAAGATTCGGCTTCTTTTCCCTTCACCTCTTACACAATTGAAGGCATTATGGCCACTATGATTCGTCGTCTTTTCTCTACCTTATCCTTAAGTTTGTTTTTGGCTGGTTTGTGCGCTTGCGCGCCGACCATGGCCAATCGCGGCCATATCGTTGATCAAGAACGATTGAGCGAAATCAAAACGGGCGAAAGCACGCGTGAGGACGTTGTTCGTATTCTTGGCAGTCCCACGCAAGTCAGCACGTTTGATGAGAAAATATGGTACTATTTTGGGCGCAGCACAAAGCAGTATTCTTTCCGTGATCCTGAAGTTATCGAACAAAAGGCTTTTGAAATTCGTTTTAATGATGAAGGCATCGTTGTGGCTAACACGCTGTTTGATTCTGCCGCTGCCCGTACGATTGAATCTGTTGAACGACGCACGCCGACCTATGGCCATGAAACGACGGCTCTTGAACAGCTGATTGGCAATCTTGGCCGTCCTGGCGGCTTGGCTGGTAAAGAGTCTAAAAAATGATAAAATATCTTCTCTAACCTCTCTCTTCTCCTTCCTTTTCGGTTAGGTTCCTGTTTCCCATGACCGCAAAACCCGCCCCGTTAAGTCCTTCGTCCAAGCCGCCTGCTGTTGGCCCCTCTTTTAATCTTTTGGGCGGGATCACAGTGGTGGGGCTTGGCGTCACGATCACGCAATTTTTTATGTTGCGTGATAAGGCCGATTATTTGACGCGCGCGCAAACACCCTATGCTGAGCTTTTTTCTCTTTTTCCCTATTTGCTCCTTTTTCTTGGAACGGCGCTGACGCTCGGCCTTGTCCTTTACCTCTACATAACGGGATCGCGCGGGGCTAAGATTTCCTCGCTCGCGTTGTCTTTGCATAAAGCGAATGCCGAGCTTAATCGCAAGATTACCGAAGAAAAAAGAATGGCGCACGCGCTGCGCGAAAGTGAACAGAAGTATCGCGCTATTTTTGAAAATGCAGGCATTGGGATATGCCAGATTGCGTCCAGCGGCGAATGGATGAACGCCAACAGAACAATCGCGCAGATTCTGGGTTTTAAAAGCGCGCAAGAGCTTCTTTTGGCGCAACCCGATTTGCACGGGAGCCTTTTTGTCGATCCGCATGTGCGCCATGATTGGTTTTCGCGCCTTGAAGAATCAACGCAACAAGGCCATGAGGTTGAACTTAAAACCAACATAGGCAGCAAAGTTTGGGTCAATATGACGGGGCATGCCGTGCGCGATACGATGGGCGATATCATGCATTTCGAATGCACGATGTTCGATATCACCGAACGCCGCAAGGCTGAAATGGAGCTTCTCCGCACCAAGGAAGAGGCCGACTTTGCCAATCGAAGCAAGACCGAGTTTCTGGCCAACATGAGCCATGAGCTTCGCACGCCGCTGAATGCCATTATTGGTTTTTCGGAAATCATTCGCGATCAGCTTTTCGGCCCCGTAGGACAAGATCAATATGTCGAATACGCGGGCGATATTCACGACAGCGGCCAGCTTCTTCTCTCCTTGATCAATGATATTTTGGACATGTCTAAAATTGAGGCGGGCAAGCGCGAGCTGGCCGAAACGGTGATGAGCGTTGAGGATGTCGTGCGCTCCGTCTCGCGTCTTGTTGCTGCGCGTGCCAAAGCGGGCAAGGTCAAGTTGACCGTTTCAATTCCTTCTGTTTTTCCGTTTTTCCGTGCCGAGGAACGCGCTATCAAACAGATTTTGACCAACCTGATGACCAACGCCATCAAATTCACGCCCGAAGGCGGAACGGTGGCTCTGACGGCTCAATTAAGCGCTGATGAAGAATTGGTTATCAGTGTGAAGGATACGGGCATCGGCATGTCGGCTGAGGAAATTCCCATTGCCATGTCTCCCTTTGGGCAGATTGAAAGCGCGCTTAGCCGTAAAAACCAAGGAACGGGTCTGGGGCTGCCGCTCACCCGCGCTTTGGTTGAGCTACACGGCGGGGTTCTCACGCTTGAAAGCGAGGTTGGTAAGGGCACAACCGTTTCCCTTACTTTCCCCAAAGCGCGTTTGATCAATAAGGCAGGGTATTAGCCGTTGGCTTTACTGCCCCGTCAGGATGCGATCGACAAGCTGTTTCACCGTGGGGATCGTTCCGTTCGCATAGAACGGATCCTCGCCAAAGCGATAGCAGTTATGCCCTGCAAACATCAGGTAATTGTCAATATCGCCCTCATGCGCGACGTTTTGCAGCGACTTTTGAATGCAAAATGAGCGCGGATCGGCCATGCGTCCCGTCGTGCCGCTTTCGCCTTGCGACCAGTTCGAGAATTGGCATTGTGATAGGCAGCCCATGCAGTTGGATTGATCCACCTGAATCTCACGCGCCTCTTCAGGCGTCACGAAAATCAGCGTGCTATCGGGCGTGCGCAAAGCCTTGGTCAGACCTGCCGCAAGCCATCCTTCAGCCTTGGGCAAATCATCCGGCAGGATATAAATCGGGTTGCCGACAGGCCCCGTTTTAAAGGTCTGCGTAAAGCCATCACGCGATTCTGTCACGTAAGGAATTTGCCGCTCGCTGCGCTCATACAACTTTTTAAGGAACGGGTTCAAAACCGCCGAGGAATAGAAGCCCGTTGGCGAGAATTTGTTCAGCGCCACGTCGCCCTTGCGCACCGTGAGAAGCCTATCCTTCCAGCTTTGCGGGATGGGGCTTTCCTTGGTCAACAAAGGTCGTGTGCCGAATTGAAAGGCGATGGGCCCCAGTTCAGGGTTATCGATCCAGTCCTGCCATTCGGACAGCCACCAAACGCCGCCTGCCATGATGATGGGCGTCTCGCCAAGGCCGTATTCGCGCATTTGCTGGCGGAGCGCCAGAACGCGAGGATAGGGATCTTCGGGAACCAAAGGATCCTCGCTGTTCGATAGGCCGTTATGACCGCCCGCCCGCCAAGGATCTTCATAAACCACGCCACCCAAAAGCTCGCGTGTTTTATTAAATGAGCGCAGCCACAAAGCGCGAAAAGCGCGTGCCGAGGAAACGATAGGATAATAATAAAGGTTATAGCGTCCCGCAATTTCAGAAACGCGGTAAGGCATGCCCGCGCCGCAGGTCACACCGTGGACAAGCCCCTTTGTGCCTTCTAAAATGCCTTCCAAAATGCGCTCAGCTCCGCCCATTTCCCAAAGCACGTTGATATGCAAAGCGCCGCGCCCACCAGCGACTTCGTGCGCTTTTTGAAGCTGCGCGATGCCGCCCGCGATGCCATAGGCCACAAGCTCTTCATGACGATCTTGGCGCGTTTTACCGCGATAAAATTGGGGAACGCAAACGCCATTCTCATCATAACTGTCGGCATTGACCGCCGACACCGTTCCAATGCCGCCCGCCGACGCCCATGAGCCAGAGCTTATCCCATTGGTCGCAGAAATGCCTTTCCCCCCTTCAATCAGGGGCAAGACTTCCCGTCCAGACATGCGCACAGCGCTCAATGTTTTCACGCGTATCCTATCCTTTCAAAGGGAGCGTCCCATTATAAGTTATCAAGTATGGCACGTGGGCAGCCAGCATAAACGGCACTCACGCCCCAATCCAGTAATTCTTTTGCCCGTTCAGGCTGTTGTACCGTGTAGGCCAACAAGGGAACCTTATAACCGATCATTTCCTGCACACGCGCTTGCGTGAGCTGTTCTTCACGAACGCAAATGGCTTTAGCGCCAACATGATCGATTTTGTCGCGCCACGTCAAATCCCAATGATCCATCAAAACGCAACGCGGCCAATGAGGCTCAAGCTGTGCGGCGACTTCAAGGCATTCTTGATCGAAGCTGGAAATAACGGGAAGATCCTCACGATCCGGCCACAGTTTCGCAATTTCAATCATCGTCACCATTGTCGTGGCTTTGGCCCGTCCGGGGCAGGGCTTAAGCTCAACGATCACCGACATCTCATGATCCAAAACGGCTTTGATCACTTCGGCCAGCAAAGGAATTTTCTCGCCTTTAAAACGAGGATCAAAAGAACATCCTGCGTCAAGCGTTTTAAGGGTTTCCCACGTCGCCTCTGCCACAAGGCCGTGACCATCCGTGGTTCGCTCTAACGTCTCATCATGCATCAAAATCGGGATGCCATCATAGGTGATCTTGACATCAAATTCGATCCAATTGGCGCCTTGAGCCTTAGCCTCATGCACCGAGGCTAACGTGTTTTCAGGCGCGTTAAGACCCGCCCCACGATGGGCGATGACGGGTGGTTGAAAGGTGAGGCGAGGAATCATGATGGAAAAGTTTTAACTGAAAATCAAACGGGTTTCCATCCTTTGTTACGGGACATGATGCGAAAAAATCAATGCCGTGCGGTTTTCTCCAGTTTATGGACGATGATTCCATCGGCCCGCGCACGCACCTGCGCCAAATCATAGTTCACTTGCATCTTAAGCCACGTATCCGCCATGCCCCCAAAGGCACGCTCCAAACGAAACGCCATCTCCGGCGTCACGCCGCTTTTTTGTGCAATAACCTTATGCAACTGCTGACGCGTAACACCCAAACCCTTTGAGGCCAAAGCGACGCTCAACCCCATATCATCCAGACATTCTTTAACAAGAACACCGGGGTGCACTGGACTCTTCATTTCCATAACGCCCTCCTTTAATGATAATCAACAAAGTCCACATTAAACGCGTCGCAGCCCACAAATGAAAAAACGATGCGCCAGTTTGCCCGAACAGTAACGGCATAACGATCCTTCAAGTCGCCCTTTAAAGCATGAAGCCTAAATGTCGGCAGATTCATACCTTCGATTTCACTGGCGGCATGAAGCGTTGAGAGAATGATTTTGATGCGATCCAACAGCACTGGAGGGAGTTTTCTCCCATCATCTTCCTCAAATAAAAGGCGCAAGCCTTTGTGTCGAAAAGACCGAATCATCACCACATTGTAAACCATGCGTTTACAAACAGCAACAAAAAACTATTATACTGATCACACTTCAAGAGTTGGCATCGTGCATGATGTTTCAGCAAGGACAATAG
>DYDA01000035.1 GCA_020718105.1 Micavibrio sp.
GGGTGATTGTTTCTTTGCTTGACATAAAAATAAAACCTATACCCCGCTTGTCTTAGGATCGTTGGCATAGTCCCCCAAATCCCCCCTTAAAACGGAATGTCATCATCCAGATCGGGGGCACTGCTAGAGCCGCCGCTGATAGAGCCGCTGGAGGAGCCGCCCTCAAACGAAGGCGCATCGCCGCCATAGGAAGACCCGCCGCCAGAGCCTTTGGCATCCAGCATCGTCAGCTCACCGCGATAGGGACGCAAGACCACTTCCGTCGTATAGCGATCATGTCCCTCTTTATCCTGCCACTTGCGGGTTTCCAGCTGGCCTTCGACATAAACCTTGGCGCCCTTTTTCAAATAGCGTTCGCACACGTTGATCAAGTTATCGTTGGTCACCGAAATGTTATGCCATTCGGTTTTTTCCTTACGCTCACCAGTCGTTTTATCTTTCCAATTTTCCGACGTCGCGATAGAGAATCGCGCAACGCGCCCCCCGTTTTGAAAGGCACGGATTTCGGGATCCTTGCCCAAATTGCCGACGAGGATAACTTTATTAACGCTTCCGGCCATCTTTTTCTCCGTTTCTAGATATTTTCCAATGGTTAGTATTTCTATTTCAGTCATCCCCGCGAAAGCGGGGATCCCGTTTTCTTATTAAAAACAAACGGGACTCCCGCTTACGCGGGAGTGACGACAGGGGCGTTCCTGCACCCCACCCTACCCAGAGTCGCCCCAAACCGCAAGAGCCTTTTGTTCTTTTTTTGTTCTTGTTTTTTGGCGGGGGCTAAGGCATAACAAAGCCCCATGACCGATCATAAAAACATCCATGTGCGCGGGGCGCGTGAGCATAATTTAAAAAATATCGACGTGGTGATTCCGCGCGATAAGCTGGTTGTCATCACGGGCCTGAGCGGCTCGGGCAAATCATCGCTGGCGTTCGACACCATCTATGCCGAAGGGCAGCGGCGTTACGTTGAAAGCCTGTCGGCCTATGCGCGGCAGTTTTTGGAAGTGATGCAAAAGCCCGATGTGGACGGCATCGACGGCCTGTCCCCTGCCATTTCTATTGAGCAAAAAACGACCTCGCGCAACCCGCGCTCCACCGTCGGGACGGTCACGGAAATCTATGACTACATGCGCCTTCTCTTTGCGCGGATCGGCGTGCCCTATTCCCCCGCGACGGGCTTGCCCATCGAAAGCCAGACCGTCTCGCAGATGGTGGATCGCCTTGCGGCGATGGAGGAAGGCACAAAACTTCTTCTCCTTGCGCCCATCGTGCGGGGCCGCAAAGGCGAATACAGGAAAGAGCTGGCCGAGCTGCAAAAGCAAGGCTTCCAGCGCGTCAAGATCGACGGCGAAGTCTATGACATCGAGGACGCGCCCACGCTGAATAAAAAGATCAAGCACGATATCGCCGTGGTGGTGGATCGCCTTGTCATTCGCGCCGCCATGGATCACCGCCTTGCCGACTCCGTTGAAACCTGCCTCAAGCTGGCCGATGGATTGATGATGGTAGAGGTGGTGGGCTCTCCTGCCTCCCCCCCTGCGGGGGAGGAAGAAAAATCTCGGTCTTGCGTTAGCAAGGCCTTAGATTTTTCAGGTGGGGGGTCATCCCTTCACAATAACCCCCTCCCTGCGAAAACTAAGGACTTACTGCGTAAGCCCAAGTTTCCGCTTCCCTCCCCGCAAGGGGGAGGGTCAAACAGCCTTCGCGGGAATGACAAAAACATTCTAACCTTCTCCGCCAAGTTCGCGTGTCCCGTCAGCGGCTTTACGATTGATGAGATTGAGCCGCGCCTGTTTTCCTTTAACAACCCGCATGGCGCGTGCCCCGCATGCGACGGCCTTGGCGAAAAACTTTCGTTCGATCCCGCGCTCGTTGTTCCCGACGAAAACCTATCGCTGAACGAAGGCGCTCTCGCCCCGTGGAAAACGACCTTCGCCGCGTTTTATCAGCAAACGCTGTCCTCACTGGCCAAGCATTATAAAGAGAGCATGGAAACGCCGTGGCGCAAGCTATCGCCCGCGTTTCGCGAAGCGATCCTGCATGGCAGCGGCGATATCGCCATCAAAATCGCCTATGAGGACGGCACGCGCAGCTTTAAAACCACGAAACCGTTCGAAGGCGTGATCCCCAACTTAGCGCGGCGCTGGCGCGAAACGGACAGCAATTGGATCCGCGAGGAAATCGGCAAATACCAAGCCTCTACGCCGTGTGAGGCGTGCGGCGGCAAGCGCCTGAAGCCCGAAGCCTTGGCCGTAAAAATCGCAGGGCTGAACATCAGCGAAGTGGCAGCCTTCTCGATTGAGGAGGCGGCAACGTGGTTCGCCAAGCTGGACAAAAAGCTGACGAAAAAGCAGCGCGACATCGCCTCGCGCATCCTGAAAGAAATCAATGAACGTCTTGGCTTTCTGAACAACGTCGGCCTGTCCTATCTTTCCATGGCGCGGGCGTCAGGCACGCTGTCGGGCGGCGAGAGTCAGCGCATCCGCCTTGCCTCGCAAATCGGCTCTGGCCTGACGGGCGTTTTGTACGTTTTGGATGAGCCGTCCATCGGCTTGCATCAGCGCGACAATGATCGCCTTTTGGAAACACTGAAACGCCTGCGCGATCTGGGCAACACCGTTTTGGTTGTCGAGCATGACGAGGACGCAATTCGCGCCGCCGATTATCTGATTGATATGGGCATCGGCGCGGGCGTGCATGGCGGCAGCGTCGTGGCGGCGGGAACGCCCGCGCAAGTCCTGAAGTGTAAGGACAGCCTGACCGCGCAATACTTGACGGGCAAAAAATCCATCCCCGTTCCCGCGCAACGCCGCAAGGGGCGCCAAAATAAAAAGGGGGGCGAATGGATTGAGCTTTTCGGGGCGCGTGAAAACAATCTGAAAAACCTTCATGCGCGTTTTCCCTTGGGCGTTTTGACGTGCGTAACGGGCGTGTCGGGCAGCGGCAAATCCACGCTTGTCAACGAAACGCTGTATAAGGCTTTGGCAAAAGCCTTGAACGGGGCGCGTGATCCGGCAGGCAAGCACGACAGCCTGAAAGGCATCGAGTTTATCGACAAGATCGTGGACATTGATCAATCACCCATTGGCCGCACGCCGCGCTCGAACCCCGCGACCTACACGGGCGCGTTCACCCCCATCCGTGATTGGTTTGCCGCGCTACCGGAATCCAAAGCGCGAGGCTATGCGGCGGGCCGCTTTTCCTTCAACGTCAAAGGCGGGCGGTGCGAGGCTTGCGAAGGCGACGGCGTCACGAAGATCGAGATGCACTTTTTGCCCGATGTTTACGTCACCTGCGACGTATGCGACGGCAAGCGCTATAACCGCGAGACGCTGGAGATCACCTATCGCGATAAGTCCATTGCGGACGTTTTGGACATGACGGTGGAGGAAGGCGGGCTTTTCTTCGCCGCCGTCCCTTCCATCCGCGATAAAATGCAAACGCTGGAGCGCGTGGGGCTTGGCTATGTCAAAATTGGGCAAGCGGCCACCACCCTATCGGGCGGCGAGGCGCAGCGCGTAAAATTATCCAAGGAGCTTTCGCGCCGCGCAACGGGCAGGACGCTCTATATTCTGGATGAACCGACCACGGGTCTGCACTTTGACGATGTGCGCAAATTGATGGAGGTGCTGCACGCGCTGGTTGATCAGGGCAATTCCATCATCGTGATCGAACACAATTTGGAAGTCATCAAGACCGCCGACCATATCATCGACCTCGGCCCCGAAGGCGGCGACGGCGGCGGCAAGATTATTGCGACAGGCACGCCCGAAGAAATCGCGGCGAACAAAGCCAGCGTCACCGGCGCGTATTTAAAGGCGTGTTTACGCCCAATCAAACGATAAGTTGGCTACAACCTTGACTCTTTCTATCCAAACATGGTGTTCTTTTCCTATTCTTCCCTTTCGTCTTTTCCATAACAAAGGTTGTTTCTTGTGACCGAACAAAAGACCATCACGACAACCGCCCTCTCCCGCCTTCAAGCCTTGGCCCAAGGCAACGGCCTTGCGCCCGAAGCCATTAAGCTTGTTGAATCCAAAGAGGCGACCTACACGCTGACGGGCGTTTTAAACATGACGCCCCATATCGAAGTTCGCACCAACGCCTATAACGGGCGCAGCAAGCTTAAAGGCGTGCAGGTTTTGTCCACCTTTGCGGCGCTAAACGAAGAAATCACCAAAGCACAGCAGGCCTTTGAAAAAGAAGACTCTTGGGCCAAAGAAGCCGTGGCTGAGTTGAAGAAAACAAAAGGCTATGGCTGGGGGCAAAGCGACTCTCTTTTGACCTGGAGCGATAAAAAAACAACCCTCGTCGCCACAGAAAACTGCCCCACCTGCAACGGCACGGCGCAGCATCCGTGCCCTGACTGTCAGGGGATTGGCTTTACCACATGCCCCCATTGTGAAGGACGCGGGCAAGAGCTTTGCTATCTTTGCGGCGGCAATGGGCAAGACCCTGCCAACCCCGCCAAACCTTGTCCCACGTGCAATGGCACGCGCTATGCCCCCTGCCGTCATTGCAATCAAACGGGGCGCTTGCTTTGCCCCCCGTGTCAAGGAAAAGGCTTTATCCCTTGCGAGTCTTGCCAAGGCGCAGGCGTGATAACGCGTGAGGCGCACATCACAAAAGGCGCCCGCCTCTCCTTTTCGCTTAGCGCTACGTCGGGATTGCCCAGCGGCCTTCTTCGCGCCGTTTCGCGCCTTGGCGAGGCCAACCTCCCCAAAGGTCATGCGGACATAGCCCTGGTGCCAGAGGATCCCGAAAAGCCGCAGAAAAAAACAACCCTGCTGCTGGAAGCCAAGATTCCCTATGCCGACATCAAGATTGTCATCAATGGCAAGGGCGCAATCATCGCCTGCGCGGGCAAAATGGGTCGCCTTTTGGGCATTCCTGCCTTTTTGGATAGCGCCCTTAAAGAACCACGACGTGAACTGGCGCGAGCCGCCCATGGCGCGATCCCCCTTAAAGTGACAACACGCGCCATGCAAGACGCGCTTAAGCTGGCGCTAGAGGGAAAAACAAATCCCAATGCCTTGCGACGGCTTTATCCCGTCGGGTTGTCAGGCGACGTTGCCAAGGAAATCATGGACCACATGGAACTTGCCTTGCGTGCCCAAACAAGAAAGCTGCGTTTAATCCTTGCGGCCTTCTGCCTTATGGCCAGCGGCGGAGTCTTTGCCCTCTTCTTTTTCTCACCGCTTCTGACGCCTTTATCCATAAAAACAGCCACCCTCATTAAGGCCGCGTTGCCCGTTCTTGTTGTGGGCGCGGATTGGTTTGTGTTAAGTCAGGCAGCGCGTTGGGCTTTAAAAAGAAAGTTCCCCACCCTTCCTTTGGCAGCCACACAAAGCATTGGGCGAACGGGCTATGCGACGCTTGGCCTTGTTTTCGCACTGTACGTCGTGCTGTTTTTGGCCGTCACGTTCCTTCGCTTTTGATCTTACCTGACCACCGAGGAAAGCGGAACCAGCGCGATCCCGCGATCACTAAGCTGACGCACCCAAATCTCAATCCTTTCGAAGGTAACAGGCAAGGGCGAAGCCATCGCGACAACGGAGCCTTCGACTCGCGCTATTTGCTCCAACTGCGCAAGAGCCGCGTCAATAGCTTGCGGCGTCGGGGTTGAGTCAACAAACCGCACGCTTTGCGCCGTTGGCACTTTCATCTTGACCGCTAAATCGCTGATGATGCTGCGCGACGATATTTTGGAGTCCAAAAATAAAAGCCCCCGCTTGCGGGCTTCTTCCAAAACAGGTTCCATCTTCACCGAGTCCGTCACAAAATGCGATCCGGAAAGGGTTGTTAAGCCGACATAACCCTGAGCAAGACGCAACGCGTCACGTAACCGCGTCATGTTATCGCTGTTCGGCAACGTCGTTAAAAGAGACTTGGGGCCTGAGTCATTGCGCGGATAGTCAAACGGCTCCATCGGCAAAGAGAGAAGCGTTTCATGCCCATCTTGCCTCGCGCGCGTGATCCACTCATCAATCGCTGTTCCCTGCACGTCAAACGCCAACGTCACAGAAGGGGGAAGACGATGCAAAGCGGCATCCGTGGCGACACGCGAAAAGCCCATATCACCGATCACAAGAGCAATGCGTGGACGCGGGTCGCGAAAATCAAACGTCTTGGCATAAACCTGCCAAGGGCGACGTCCGTCTTCCGCTATTTTAGGAAGAAAGCCCGTCGGCGTTTCCTCTACCAACGCCATATCAGGCGCGATGCTTAAAGGCTCGGTATTCGCGTCATTGGCCGTGGCCGCTTGTTTTTCAACCTCTGTCCTAGGTTCGTGGCGTTCTTTTGTCGGCGTTTTATCAAGAGTCGTAGGGATCGAAGACAAATCCAACGCGGCCTCATCCTCCCCCTTGTCATAACGAGAGGCATGTCCCGTTGATTGAGGCAAGATTCCATGCCCCAGCCCATAAGGAAGAATCAGAGCCACAAGCAACAACCCCGTAGCCGCCAACTTCACCTTACGCGGATAACGCGCCAAAAAAGTCTCACGCCGCGCCGCCAAAGCCGCTTGAAAGGCGATGGCGATATCAACAGGCGGAGCGGCATCAGGGGTTGGCGCGTCATCGGTCACTTCGCCTGATCCTCCGCAACGACTGACGTTTTAAGACTGAACAAATGAATACCCCTGATTAAATCCAAGGCGCGTTCAAGCTGATAGTCATAGGCCTCTTCCTTTTTGCCCGACTTATCCTTTTTATCGCCAGCCGCGTTCTTCTTTCCATCGGAAGGCTCTTCCAAAGCGCCCGCATCGTCAGAAGGTTGGACGTTCTTTTCCTTCTTATCCTTATCGGAATCCTTGCCGTCTTTGGCCGTATCGCCCGCCAAAGCGCCGCGCAGATCCGCCTCACTCAAGCCCTTGCCCGCCGCAATTTCTTCAAGCTTGGCGGGTTGAACGGCAATGTCCGGCTCAATGCCCTTTTGCTGAATCGAACGACCCGATGGCGTGTAATACCGCGCCGTTGTCAAGCGCATCGCCCCCGATCCCGCAAGCGGAATAATCGTTTGGACAGAGCCCTTACCAAAACTTTTCGTGCCAAGAATAATGGCGCGGTGATAGTCTTGCAAAGCGCCCGCGACAATCTCAGACGCCGAGGCCGAGCCGCCATTGATCAACACGACAAGAGGCTTGCCACCTGTTTTGTCGCCGCCCTTAGACAGATAGGTTTGGTTTTCGTCCTTATGACGGCTACGCGTCGAGACGACATCTTTTCCCCCATCGATAAAGCTGCTGCTGACCGAGATGGCTTGATCCAACAATCCGCCCGGATTGTTCCGCAAATCGATCACATAACCAACCAGTTTCGCGCCAAGCTGCTTGTTCGCCTCGGCCAAAGCCTTATCAAGGCCTGGTTGGGTCTGTTCGTTAAACGTCTTGATGCGGATATAGGCCACGTCCTCTCTGGCCTCCCACCGCACCGCTTGCACATGAATGACAGCGCGGGTAAGCGTCACATCGAACGGCTGCCCCGACAGACCACCACGACGAATGGTCAACGTGATTTTGGTTCCGGGAACGCCGCGCATTTTATCAACGGCCTCGCTGAGCGTAAGCTCTGTCACGGGCTTGGTGTCCAAATGCGTCACAAGATCACCCGACTGAAGCCCCGCATGCGCGGCAGGCGTATCATCGATGGGCGAGATCACCTTGATCAAGCTGTTTTCCATCGTGACTTCAATCCCAAGGCCGCCAAACTCGCCACGCGTTTGCGTTTGCATATCCTCATAGTTCTTCTTGTTCAAATAGCTCGAATGAGGATCCAACGCGGAAAGCATGCCGTTGATCGCGTTTTCGATCAACTTTTCATCCGTGACTTCGTCCACATAATCGGCGCGCGTGCGCTCTAGCACATCGGCAAAAAGAGTGAGTTGTTTGTACGTATCCGCATCAGAGGCCGATTTTTTGGCCGCAAGCAAGCTTGCGCTTTGATCCACCGTGCGCGCAAGAGCACCTCCCCCCACAGCAAGGCAAGCGATAAGCAAAACAACCAAAAAGGTTCGTGAAAACAAACGAGTCATACGGGGAAACTCCAGATCGAATCGGGAAAGAGAAAAAGTTAACCTACTTTAGAGGTTCCTCAAAACAGTTCAAGAGTTGGTTTTTGCAGCCCCCCCCCCTCCCAACAAAGCCCCTCATAAAATTGCCACATTCCCCCCCTATCCTCTCCGATAAGAGAGTTTCTTTCGTTTTGCGCTTTTAAAAACTTAGTTTTTGTCACAAAAGGAGGCCGCTGGATGTCTTGCCCCAACGACGCCGTTAACTTTCACTGCTACAGCGTGCGACAAGGCACTGAGCTTTATCAAGCCATCACATCCTATCATCAAAAAAGCGCTGATTTCATCCAGCACGCCAAAAGACTCGTCAAAAAATACAATGCCGATAGTGCCCACATGCTTTTTGGTTTTCGTCGCGTCGTCGTTGATGGCCTTCACTATACCGACGAAAAAGCACCTTTAAAGAATTGGGGCATGGATTGTCTGGGGTATTTCAAGCCTCAAGCAAAAACAGAAATTGCCAAAGATTTTGCCTACGCCCTGCCTTACTTTGAAATTCATTATCCCAAAGCTGGCCACGAATTAAGAGCCAGCATGCTAGGCTCTACCCTTATTGCTGTTCTTCCCGATCACGGCACTGGCGTTCAGCCCCTTTCCGATGGCACGTATCTGGACAAAAAGGCCTTAAACGCCCTTCTTGAAACAGCCACCAAAACGCAAAAAGAACACATCAACGAAATGGGGCGTATTATATGGACGCCCCTGCCGTTGTTCAAACACCCCGTGTTTGAGCCTTCTGATCGAATCAAAAAGCTGAACGAGGAAAGATGCCGTCTTAGAGGGAGCTTTAAATACTCCCGCAAAGGCCGTTATTTTCGGCGGGGGCTGCAAAAACTGGCTGCCACACTCAACCTGCTCTAGTCCCGCGCTTCACAACCATTTGACTTTCTGTCCCCCTTCTTTAATGTTGAGGCCTCGGCTCACCATGAAAGAATCAAGCCTATGACTGGAAGCGACGATGATGGCCCTTGGGGATCAAACAAACCCAGCGGAGCCAACGATTCTCCCAACCGTAACAAAAATTGGTCGCGGCAACCCAAAGGACAGAGCGACGGTCCTTTTGGCGGGCCTCCGAACAATGTTGTTCCACCCCCTGACTTTCAAGAGCTTTGGCGCAAGATCAAAGATTTCATCGATCCCTATAAACCCCAAGGCCACTTCCAAGCGGGCGTGGCGGGCCTCGCCGTCCTTATCGGCCTGTGGCTTGTCAGCGGCCTTTACATGGTCGGCGCGGATCAGGTCGGCGTGGTCATGCGCTTTGGCGCGTTTAACCGCACGGAACAACCAGGACTGCGCTATCACTTACCCTCGCCTATCGAAAGCGTTTCAACGCCCGTTGTGACCGCGCAAAATGAAATCCAAATTGGCTTTCGAAAAGGATCACGCGACACAGAAGGCACGCGCGCCGTGCCCGAAGAAAGCATGATGCTGACGCAAGACGAAAACATCATCAATGTGCAGTTCACCGTTTTCTGGCGCGTGGGCGATGTCAAGGACTACCTGTTCGAAATCCGCGCCCCCGAAATCACCGTTAAGATGGCGGCGGAAAGCGCGATGCGCGAAGTGATCGGCCAAAGCAAACTGCAATTCGCCCTGACCGAAGGCCGCGCCCAAATCGCCGAGGAAGCCCGCAAGCGTTTGCAAGAAATCGCGGACGAATACAAAGCGGGCATCATCGTGACGCAGATTAACTTGCAAACCGTCGCGGTTCCGATGGAAGTCAAAGCGGCCTTCCAAGATGTCGTAAACGCCCGCCTTGATATGGAGCGCTTCCAAAATCAAGCGGCAGCGCACGTCAATAAGGTCATCCCCGAAGCCAAGGGCAAGGCCGCCAAATTGGTGCAAGAATCCATGGCCTACCGCGATCAAAAAATCGCCGTTGCCAAAGGCGATGCGGATCGTTTCAAAGAAGTTCTGGCGGCCTATGCCGTATCAAAAGACGTCACCACCAAGCGCCTTTATCTTGAAACGATGGAAGCCGTTCTTGGCAACGCGCAAAAGATCATCACCGACAAAGGGGCTGGAGCTATGCCCCTTTATCCTTTGCAAGACATGATGAAAAACCGCACCTCAACACGAGAAGGAAACGCCCCATGAACGGTCGTCTTATGCTCACTCTTGCGGCCATCGTGATCACCCTTTACGGAATCGGCGATAGTTATTACGTTGTGCAACAAACGCAGCAAGCCATCGTCTTTCAATTTCGCGATATTGTGCGCGTTGTTGATACCTCTGGCCTGCATTTCAAAATCCCGTTTTTTCAAAATGTCGCGTTTTTGGAAAAACGTGTTTTGGCTGTCGATGCGCCCTCACAAGAAATCATGTTGGCCGAACAAAAGCCGCTGGAGGTGGACGCTTTCGCTCGTTATCGCATCAACGATCCCTTTTTGTATTTCCAGCGTTTGCGCACGGAACGCACCGCGCATGATCGCCTTAGCAGCATGCTCAATTCCACCTTGCGCAGCGTGCTTGGCACGGTCAAGCTTGCGACTCTCCTTTCCCCTGAGCGCGTGGGCGTGATGAACAAGATACGTGAGCTTCTCAATGCCGAGGCCAAAGATTTCGGCGTTGAGATCGTGGATTTACGCATTCGCCGCACCGACCTTCCCGAAAAAACAAGCGATGCTGTCTTTTCCCGCATGAGGTCTGAACGCGAACAAGAAGCCGCACAAATCCGCGCTGGCGGGCAACAAGAGGCAACGCAAATCGTTGCCGATGCCGATCGTCAAGCCACCATCATTCTGGCCGAAGCGCAAGGCGCAGCCGAAAAGATCAAGGGCGAAGGTGATCGCAAATCCTTAGAGATCATGGCTGAGGCGACAGGGCGCGATCCCCAGTTCTTTGCTTTCTGGCGTTCCATGCTGGCCTACCGCGAAGGGCTAAAGCCTGAAAACACGACCTACATCCTTAATCCTGACGGCGATTTCTTCCGCTATTTTGGCGGCGCTTCCCCTAAGTAAGCGCCACAAAACTGCCAAAGTTTTTTGCTATACCTAAAACACTTCAAGAGTTGGTAAAGACAAGCACCATAAATCACACTCCCCTTGCGGGAGGGTGATTTAAAAACCAACTCTTGACGTGTGATCAATGCAGCCTTTTACCATCCCCTCGGTGCTTTTTTTTAAAAAACATCGAACGACTAAACCACCCAAAGCGAGGTTAAGAAACATGCGTCACGTTCTTCGTTCGTCTTTCCTTCTTATCCTTTTTCTTCTCGCCCTTCCCCCCCTGTCCGCGCAGGCGCGGAGCGGCCCCGAAGGCTTTGCCGATTTGGCGGAAAAACTTTTGCCCGCCGTCGTCAACATCTCAACGACGCAAACGATCACGCAAGAAGACCCCATGCAGGCTTTTGAATTCCAATTTCCCGAAGGCTCGCCTTTCGAAGATTTCTTCCGCGATTTTAAGGAACGTCGCGGACGCCTTCTTCCCCAAGAAGAGGGCGATCTCCCCGTGCGTAAGCATAAAACAAACGCCTTAGGCTCGGGTTTTATCATCGATCCGGCTGGCTACATCGTCACCAACCAGCACGTCATCCAAGACGCCGAGGAAATCACCGTCATCTTGCAAGACAACACGAACCTGCCCGCGACCGTCGTCGGCAGCGACAAGAAAACAGATTTGGCTGTCTTAAAAATCGAAAGCAAAAAAGCCCTTCCCGCGCTAATCTTTGGCGACAGCGATAAGGCGCGTGTCGGTGATTGGATTTTGGCTATAGGCAATCCCTTTGGCCTTGGCGGAACGGTCACGGCGGGCATTCTTTCGGCACGCGCCCGCGATATTAATTCAGGCCCCTATGACGATTATCTGCAAACTGACGCGCCCATCAATCGCGGCAATTCGGGCGGGCCTATGTTCAACATGAACGGCGAGGTGATCGGCGTGAACACAGCCATCTATTCGCCATCGGGCGGCTCCATCGGTATTGGTTTTGCCATTCCCTCCTCAATGGCTAAAAACGTCATCGACCAACTTAAAGCGACGGGCTCCACCAAGCGCGGATGGATCGGCGTGCGCATTCAGGCCGTCACGCCCGAAATCGCCGAGAGCCTTAGCCTTGGCGCGCCACGCGGCGCTCTTGTCTCTGGCGTTACGAAAGATGGCCCCGCCACCAAAGCTAAGATCGAGGTTGGCGATGTCATCGTGACCTATGACGGCAAACCCGTTTCCGAAATGCACCGCTTGCCGCGCTATGTCGCGGACACGGAAATTGGCAAGACGGTTCCTCTTGTCGTCATTCGCAAAGGCAAAGAAGTCTCGCTTACGATCACAATTGCCAAGCTCACGGCCGAAGATGAGGACAAAGAGGATACTCTTTTATCCAACGCGCCTGCGCCGTCTCAACAAGCGGACAAGGTTGACGCGCTTGGCATCGACGTCACGCCGATGACCGAGGCTTTGCGCAGAAAGTTTAAGATCGGCAAAGAGGCAGATGGCGTTGTCATCATCAGGGCTCCTGCCAGCAGTCTGGCGTCCGAATCAGGGCTTCAGGTTGGCGACGTGATCAGCGAAGCGGGACAAAAGGAAGTCAAAACGGCCAAAGAGCTTTCCGCCATCACGGGGGAGGCCAAAGAGGCGGGAAAACCCATCCTGCTTCTGGTTGATCGGCAGGGCGAGATGCGCTTTATCGCCATCAAGTTTGAGAAAAAGAAATAGGGGCTCCACCACAAAGCCCCTTCTTTTCTGAATGCTGAATCCTAAAGGCCCTCTTCGGACACAGCTCCGCGTAGCGATGTCAATAGCAGAACAATCCCTGCGAGTCAAGGAAAAAACGCATTGTTAGTCAAAAAAGTTTTCTTTGTTATCAATGCATTGACGTGATAACTCTGAAATATATACTCCTCGCACTTCAAGAGTTGGGATTGCTTTATCCGCAAGGACG
>DYDA01000036.1 GCA_020718105.1 Micavibrio sp.
CAACAAGCGCAGGTTTTTATGTCCTCCCCCGCAAGGGGGGAGGGGGTGTTTCGCTCACCATCAATTCTCTACCCATTTTGTTTTGCACAAGAGCCAAAGAAAACCGCTTTTCTTACAGCGCCCTTTAACGGTAACATCGCGCAGCTTTCCTTTGACCCCCACGCGATGAACCGATGCTTGAAACGCTTGCCCCTGCCAAAATCAACCTTTACCTGCATGTCACGGGGCAGCGGGCGGATGGCTATCATTTCCTTGATTCGCTGGTGGCTTTTACGAATATCGGGGATTTTTTGCGCCTTGAGCCAGCCGCCACTTTTTCCTTTGAGATGAATGGCCCCATGGCCGCCGCTCTTGCGCAGGGCGATCACGAAAACAATCTGGCCGTCCGCGCCGCAAGGATCCTTGCCAAAACACTGGACAAACCACTCAATCTTCGCCTGACTCTGACCAAGAACCTTCCCATTGCATCGGGGATTGGGGGCGGCTCCACCGATGCCGCTGCGGCGCTTCGCCTTCTGGCCGCGCACTGGCACATGCCGCCCGCCGCGCCCCTCCTTCATGAGATTGCGGCCAGCCTTGGCCAAGACGTGCCCTGCTGCATTGCGGCGCAAAGCTGCTATTTCCAAGGGATTGGGGACATCACGACGCCCGCGCAAGATTTGCCCCTGACTCATATCGTGCTTGTTAATCCCAACAAGGCTCTGTCCACGCCTTCCGTTTTTAAGGCAAGGCAGGGGGCGTTCACGCCCGCCCAGCCGTTGACTTCGTCGCCATCAACGCCTGCTGCGTTGGCCTCTGTTTTGGCTGAGCGCACCAACAGCCTGACCGAGGCGGCCTGTTCCCTTTGCCCCGAAATCAACGCTGTTTTAGCGGCGCTTCAGGCTCAGCCCGACTGCCTTTTGGCGCGCATGTCGGGCAGCGGCGCGACGTGTTTTGGCCTCTTCGAAGATAGGGGCGCGGCCAAACAGGCGGCTGCCGCCCTTTATCAAGCCAATCCCATTTGGTGGGTAACGGCAGCCTTTCTGCCTGCGCCTATCGATCCATTGGCTCTTTCATCGTAATATAATTTCATATTTTTCTCTATGAGCGCAATTATGTTGCTCTTCATAAAAAAGGCAAGGAGCCCCTCGTTTCCTGAAAACAAAAGAAAAATCAATAAGAAAAGAAAGTCTCATCTTTCGTTCTTTAATAAATTAACCAAAGGGACAAGCTCTTTTATAAATCCTTGGTTGACAGATGAAGTCTCTTGGAAGCATCCTTCCCCCCTTGCTACGCGATCTCTTTTTAACAACTGCGGAAAAACGCGCTTGGTTTACATTCGACTTGGGTCTGTTCACGCGAATACTTTACAAGTACGCAGAACAGCGTCTCTTTTACTGACAGGCTTAATAATTCTTGGTGTTGGCACGACAGGCCATCACTATTGGCCAAGTCTTGCTGGATCCGCTGGCGCCTTTGTGCGTGCGGCCACGCCTGTCGTTGAGGAAATGGCCAGTTCCGCGCCGATCCAAGCCGTTGCCGAAACAGCCAGCGAAGTTCAAAATCTTGCCGCTGCCGCCATCGCGCAGACGCCGGAAAACAGCACGCGCATTGTTGAGCTGGGCGAAGGGCGCACCTTTTCCCGCATGCTGTTGGATGCCGCTATTTCAAGCGACGAAGCGTTGGCCGCCTCTGCTGCGTTGGGAGAGGTCTATGATCATCGCAAGCTTAAGGCAGGACAGGAAGTTGCCCTTTCCATCACCCGCCTTGGCGAAAACAGGACGCTTACAGGGTTGTCCTTTTCGCCTGAATCGACAAAAGAGGTTTCCATCAGCCGTAAGCCCGATGGCTCTTTTATAGCCCAGATGAAGAACACGCCGCTTGAGCGTCAGCGCATTGCCGCAAGGGGTGAAATCAGAGGCTCCCTTTATGGCGCTGGTGAGCGCGAGGGGGTTCCCCGCGCTATTATGGCAGCTTTAATCCGCGCTTATTCGCATGAAATTGATTTTCAGCGTGATTTGCACGCAGGCGACAAGTTTGAAGTTTTGTATGATCAACCAACGGCCAAGGACGGCACGCCCGTTGGCCAAGGCGTGATCATCTATGCCGCCCTTATCATTAAGGACAAGGTTCGCCCTCTTTATCGCGTGACCTTTGGCGACGGCGCGGTTGATTATTTTGATGAACGAGGACAAAGCGTCAAGAGATCCTTGCTCCGCACGCCTGTTGAAGGGGCGCGCTTAACTTCTGGCTTTGGCATGCGCCTTCATCCGCTTTTGGGCTATTCGAAAATGCATAAGGGTGTTGATTTCGGCGCGCCAACGGGAACGCCCATCTATGCGTCAGGCTCTGGCGTTGTTGAAGAAGCCAAATTTAACGGCGCGTATGGCCGCTATATTCGCTTGCGTCACAATGGACGCACACAAACGGCTTATGCCCATTTAAGCCGCTTTGCCAAAGGCGTTTATGCGGGTGGGCGGGTTCAACAGGGCGATGTTATTGGGTTTGTCGGCACCTCGGGACGCTCGACAGGGCCTCACCTTCACTATGAGGTTATCGTTGACCGCAAGCAGGTTAATCCGCTCAGCGTCAGCATGCCGACAGGGCGCGTTTTAGAAGGAAAAACGCTGGCGCAGTTTAAGCAAGGGCAATCCAAGATCAAGCAAGAGTTCCACAACTTGCTGGAAAAAGACGCCGCGCCCCAAAATAACGCGCAAGTCCTTAGCCCAGAGCCTAAACCCACGGTCACTGTTAAAAAATCATAACAAAAACGGATGCGATCAGGATCAAAGGGGGGTATAGTTCGTCCACTCGATGCTTGCCCGAAAGGACGTTCGCTTGATCCACCGGATCAATCTTTATCTGTTTCGCCAAATTCTAACGGCTTTCCTTTTTTCGGGAATAGCCGTGAGCTTTGTCGTCCTTTTCACTCAATCTTTTCGCATGCTGTCTTTTGTCATCGATAACTCAAGCTCCATGGCTGTTTTTTTTCAACTGATGGGGCTGATGCTCCCGACTTTTTTGCCGCTTATTTTGCCTATCAGTCTTGGGGTTGCCGTTCTTTTCATCTATCATAAAAACGCGGTTGATAGTGAAATCGTCGTGATGCGTGCCGCAGGGATCAGCCCGCTGCGCCTTGCCCTTCCCGCCATGACCGTGGCGGCCATGACCCTCGTGCTTGGCGGCATGTTGACCTTGTGGCTCACGCCTGCTGCCAACAGGGCACTGGTTTCTCTTCAGTATCAAGTGCGTGATGCGTATTCGGCCGTTATGATTCGTCCCGGCGCGTTTAATGATTTGGCCGAGGGGCTGACTTTTTATGCCCGCCGCCGCTCAAGCGCCGGAGGCCTTGAGGATATTTTGGTTCATGACGTCAGAGAGCCCGCCCGACCCGTCACCATCATGGCGAAAAACGGCCTTTTTTCCGTTGAAGAGGGGCGGCCCCAAGTGGTCGTTTTTGCAGGCAGACGGCAGGAGGTGGATGTCGCTTCAGGCCGCTTGCAACAGTTGGACTTTGATCGTTATGTGCTGGATCTTCACTTGTTGAAAAGTGAGAAGGATGCGCGCCAGCCTGCGCCGCGTGAACTTTCCATGGGGCAACTTTTAAAAGCGCAGGCCGATTCTGGCCCCTCAAGCGCAAAAGGCAAGGTGTTGGCCGAAATCCATCAACGCGTTGCCGGGCCTTTTCTGGCGTTGACCTTTGCCCTTATGGGGGTCACCGTTGTTTTGATCGGTGATTTTAATCGGCGCGGCATGACACAGCGCGTTTTTTGGGCAGCGGCGGGCATTGTGATTGTTCAGGCGGCCATGATCGGGCTTGTGTCGCAGATTAACAGGCTCCCATGGATGGCCGTGCTTCTTTATGGCATTATCTTTATTCCCATCCTGCTTTGTCTCGCCCTTCTTCGGCAACCTTTTTTGCCCTCGTTTTCTTTTAAGAAACGCAAGGAGGGTGCATGAAGGGCTGGACTCTTTTCCGTTATCTGGGGGGGCAATACCTCCTTTGGTTCGCCTGTTTTTTTATAGGCTTGACGGGCATCATCTATCTTTTTGAGGTTGCCGAGCTGTTGCGCCGTTCGGCTGATTTGGATCACGCTTCGTTGGGACTGGTTCTTCGCATGGGCGCTTATAAACTGCCCGACACTATTGAGAAGATTCTTCCCTTTGTCGTCTTATTCGCCAGCCTGTTCACCTTTTGGCGGCTGACCCGTAGCCAAGAATTAATCGTGGCCCGTGCCGCAGGCGTATCGGCGTGGCAATTCCTTGCCCCTGCTTTTATCATCACGCTTTTCTTCGGCCTCTTTCAAGTGACCCTCATGAACCCCGTTGGGGCGTCGATGACCACGCGGTATCAGGAGCTGGAGGCGCGGTATTTCCGGCAAGGCCCGTTCTTAGAGCTTACGGGCGCGGGGTTATGGCTGCGGCAAGAGGATGCGGACAAGCGCTATCTTCTTCACGCCGATCAAGTGGTGACAAATCCTTTGACCTTGCTCCCGCTCATCGTTTTTATTTATGACAAAAACAACGTGTATCTGGGGCGTCTTGATGCGCCGCACGCTGTTTTAAAAAACAAGCAATGGATCATTTCTCATGCGTGGTTTAACTGGAACGGCCAAATGCCTACTTATGAGGAATCCTTTACGCTGCCCACAACCTTGACCATGGATAAAATTCAAGAAAGCATGGCACCGCCTAACACCATTTCTTTATGGCAGTTGCCGCGCTTTATTCGCGCCCTGCGAAGCGTAGGGCTGCCCCCCGTTCGTCATGAACTGAGGCTTCAGACCCTTTTGGCTCAGCCGCCCATGCTTTGCGCCATGGTCTTTTTCGCTGCTGCGTTTTCTTTGCGCCTTAATCGCCGTGGGGGCATTCTTAACGCCATGATGGCGGGAATTTTTACGGGCAGCCTTATCTTTGCCCTGAACAATGTGGTGACGGCGTTGGGCTCTAACCAAACGCTTCCCGTCCTTTTGGCCGCCTGGGCCGTTCCGCTTATGGCGCTTATCAGCGGACAGGCGACTTTACTTTATCTAGAAGATGGCTAACGCTAAAGAAACGCTGTAAGATTGATCATAATGCCAACCCTTGGAAGGTTTAGCCCTCGCATGAACAAACCGTTTTTTCTTGCTCTTGCCTTTTTCATTCTTTTGCCTACGGGGGCGTTTGCGCAGCGCGTTAGCGCTTCACCGGAAGCGCCGCTATCCGCCAGCGGGTCATTGGAAACCGGCATTGTTGCTGTTGTGAATGACGCCATTATCTCGTCGGCAGATTTGCGCGCTCGCCTTGCCCTTGCCATCCTATCGGCAGGCTTGCAGGATTCGCCAGAAGTTCAAAAAAAGCTTCTTCCCCAAACGCTACGCACATTGGTGGATGAGCAATTGCAGATGCAAGAGGGCAAGCGCCTTGAGATAACGATTTCTGATGCTGAAATCCAAGAGGCTATGAGCCGCATAGCCTCCGACAACCAAATACCGGGCGGCGACATGGCGGCCTTCTTGCGTCAACATCAAGTCCCGTCGTCAACGATGAAGGCACAGATCAAAGCGGCGTTGACATGGAACAGGGTTGTGATGCGTGAGATTCGTCCCCGCATTGATATTGGCGAAGACGAAATCAATGCCGAGATTCAGCGCATGAGGGCCAGCGCGGGCAAACAGGAATACCTTGTCAGCGAAATCTTTTTGGGTGTCGATAAGCCAGAAAATGAGCCAGAGGTTCAGGCGTTGGCCGAAAAGCTGGTTGAGCAAATTAAAGGCGGGGCTGTTTTCGGCGCTGCGGCGCGGCAATTTTCGCAAGGCCTCGGCGCTTCCACGGGCGGCGATATTGGGTGGATCCAAATAGGGCAGTTAGCGCCAGAGATTGATAAGGCGCTTGAATCCCTTCAAAAGGGCGATGTGGCGGGGCCGCTTCGCACCGCCGACGGGTATCATATTTTGGGCATTCGCGACAAACGCGTTGTTGCTTTGGGCGACATGAAAGAAATGGCGGTTAAGCTTGAACAGATTTTCCGCCCCTTTACGGCCACAACGGAAAAAGAAGTGTTGTTGCGCGAGGCAGAAACCATTCGTCGAACGGTGTCTGATTGCGCTTCTCTGAAAACGACGCTGGCCTCTAGCTTTCCTTTATGGCGTTGGCAAGATTTAGGCGAAGTGAAGCTGGATACCGCGCCGCCATGGCTGGCGAATAAAGTGGCGCCTCTTGCCGAAGGCCAAAGCAGCGAGGCGATGGCGACGGATAGAGGCGCGTTGATGGTTTTTGTTTGTGGGCGCACCATGCCAAAAGAAAACGTCAACAGAGACGCCATTCGCGCCGCCATTGGGGGCGAAAAGATGGATCTTTTAGCTCGGCGACAAATGCGCGATTTGCGTAAAAACGCTTTTATCGATGTTCGTTTGAAATAACGGCGTGGCCTTGACGATCGTTGACCCCTTTCTTATGCCCCTGCGCGACGTGATTGCGCTTCACGGCCTTGCTGCGCGCAAGGGTCTGGGGCAGCATTTCCTGCTTGATCTCAACCTGACGGGGCGGATTGTCAAAGAAGCGGGCGCGGGGCAGGGCGTTCACGTCATTGAAATCGGCGCGGGGCCGGGGGGGCTTACCCGCTCGATCTTGGCCAGTCCAGCCTCTCACCTGACGGCTATCGAAAAAGACCCGCGTTGCGTTCTGGCGTTAGAGCCGTTGGTAAAAGTATATAAGGGGCGCTTTACGCTTATCGAAGGCGATGCTCTGACCGCCGATTTGATCGCTCTAAGCGCGGCACCTCGCGCCATCATCGCCAACCTTCCCTATAACGTCGGCACGACGTTGCTGTTGTCATGGCTGCCTGTTCTTGATCAATTTCAAAGCTTGACGTTGATGCTTCAAACCGAGGTTGTTGACCGCCTGCTCGCCAAGCCTGACACGGACGCTTATTGCCGCCTGTCTGTCTTGACGCAATTTTGTGCCGAAGGACGGCGCGTGATGAAGCTTCCGGCCCGCGCGTTTACGCCGCCGCCTAAGGTTGAGTCCACCGTCGTCCACCTAACGCCCCGCAAAGATCGGCCTGACGATGTCGTTTTTGAAACGCTGCAAAAGATTGTCACCGCCGCCTTTGCCCAGCCGCGCAAAATGTTGCGCACAAGCCTTAAGGCCATGGGGGGAGAGGCGTTGTTAGAACAGGCGGGCGTTGATCCGTCGTGGCGGGCAGGGCAGTTGTCGTTGCAAGCGTTTGAGGCGCTTGTTCGGGTGCAGCAGAAAAAGAGGCCTTAAGCCCCCGCCTGAAGCCCCTTCACAAAGGCGGCAAGGCCAATCAGGCGACGGCGTTTAAGTCTTTCGCTATGCAAAATGGCGCGAACAGCCTCGGTTGACGATTCGAGATCGCGATTGATGATCACATAATCATACTCGGCCCAATGGCTCATTTCATCGGTTGCCTTTGCCATGCGGCGATTCATTTCGGCGGGCGTGTCCAACGCACGTGAAAACAGGCGGCGCTCTAGCTCATGCCAATCGGGGGGGAGAATAAAAACGCTGACTAAATCGTCACGCGCTTTTTCGGCCAATTGCTGCGTTCCTTGCCAATCAATATCGAACAGCACGTCGCGTCCTTGCGCCAGCGTATCTTCAACCGCTTTGCGCGGCGTTCCATAGTAATTGCCGAACACTTTGGCGTGCTCTAAAAGCTGGTCGCGATTGACCATAAGGTTGAAATCAATCGTATCGATAAAATGGTAATCTCGTCCTGCAACTTCTCCTGCACGAGGCGGGCGCGTTGTTACCGATACGGACAAGCTTAAGTCAACTTCGGACTCCAGCAGGCGGCGAGAGATGGATGTCTTGCCCGCCCCCGAAGGAGAGGAAAGAACCAACATCAACCCGCGCCGCTGTAAATCGCCAAAAACTTGTGATGGAGCCATGCCTTGTGCCCTTTGTTTTCTTTGTCGCCTTTTTTATAAAGACTATACTGAAATGATCCTGCTTCAAGAGTTGATTTGAGTCCCTCAACCCGCGAACGGGTCGCGCACAAGGATTGTGTCGTCGCGCTCTGGGCTTGTTGAAACAAGCGTCACGGGCACACCCGCCAGCTCTTCGATCAGGCGAATATACTTGATGGCTCCAGCGGGAAGCTCTGCCCAAGACCGCGCCCCGCGCGTGCTTTCGCTCCACCCCGCACAGGTTTCATAGATAGGCTCAACGACGGCTTGCTCCGCCGCATTGGCGGGAAGGTGGTCGATTTCCTTGCCGTCCAGCTTGTAGGCGCGGCAGATTTTAAGCTCGCTCATGCCGTCCAAAACGTCCAGCTTGGTGAGAGCAAGGCCATCGATGCCGCCAATCGTTGCGGCCTGACGCACCAGTACAGCGTCCAGCCAGCCGCAACGACGCTTGCGCCCTGTGACCGTGCCGAACTCAAAGCCCCTTGCCCCAAGCCCTTCGCCGACTTCGCCCAGGTCTTCCGTTGGAAAGGGGCCAGAACCAACGCGCGTGGTATACGCCTTGCAAATGCCAAGAATGTTCCCCAGCGTTTTAGGTCCCACGCCTGCGCCCGCCGCCGCTGCGCCGCCTGCGATATTGCTAGAGGTCACAAACGGATAGGTTCCATGATCGATGTCCAGCATCGAGCCTTGCGCGCCTTCAAACAGGATTAGCTTGCCTTGCTTGCGGGCGTCTTCAAGGCGTTGCCATACCACAGCGCTAAAGGGCAGAATCTTTGGCGCAAGAGCCATCACTTCCGCAAACACTTCTTCGGTTTTCACTTCATCTGCGCCATAGCCGCGCAAAAGCGCGTTGTGATGAACAAGAAGTTCGTCCAATTTTTCGTGCAGCAAATCGGGCGTGCGCAAATCGCACAAGCGAATGCCGCGCCGCGCCGCTTTATCCTCATAGGCGGGGCCAATGCCGCGCCCTGTTGTGCCGATCTTCCTTGCGCCTTTGGCGGCCTCTCTTGCGCGATCCACAATCCCGTGAACGGGCAGAATGAGCGGCACGTTTTCCGCAATGATAAGATTGTCGGGCGAAACGCTCACGCCCTTTTCCGCGATAGCGTCGATCTCCTTAAGCAGCGCCCAAGGATCCATAACCACGCCGTTACCGATCACGGAGAGTTTGCCCGACCGCACGATGCCTGACGGTAAAAGGTTGAGCTTATATGTCACGCCATCAATCACCAGCGTGTGCCCCGCGTTGTGACCGCCTTGAAAACGCACCACGACATCGGCACGCGAGGAGAGCCAATCAACAATTTTTCCTTTGCCCTCATCGCCCCATTGAGCTCCGACAACAACAACGTTTTTCATAGCAAAGACTCTTTCAAAAAGTGTTTATACCATGGCCGAATAAAGCATGCTTTGGCGTCTTAACCAAGGATTCTTCGTTTGCATAAAAGGGCTTGTCTTATCTACGGCATTGCCGTATACTCTGCTTATGCAGGTTGTTATTGAAACACCGGATTATTTGAGCGACGCCAAGGCTCTTGGCCTAAGCGCCGAGGAACGCGCCATCATCGTTGACCGTTTGGCGCGAACACCTGACGCAGGCGATGAAATGAAGGGCACAGGCGGGGCGCGAAAAATCCGCTTTGCCGGACGTGGGAAGGGAAAAAGCGGCGGGTATCGAGTCGTTACTTTTTATGGAGGGAAAGACATCCCCATTTTCCTTCTCTGTATTTTTTCAAAAGGCGAGAAAGCAAACTTATCTCAGGCCGAAAGAAACGAATTGAAACACATCTTGGGATCAATCGCAGACACTTACAAGAAAGGAGCCAAACGCCATGACAGCCGCAGGCAATAAATTGATCAAATCAGCAGAACGCACGCTTGCTTATGCACGCGGCGAGGTTCAAAAAGGCTTTATTGCGCACGTCCCCGACGATGTTGATGTCAAGTCGATCCGCAACAAGCTCAAGCTGACGCAGCCTGAGTTTTCGTTGCGTTTTGGCTTTGACGTTCGCGCGGTGCAAGATTGGGAACAAAAACGCCGCCAACCCGAACGCGCCGCCCGCATCCTTTTAACCGTCATTGCCCGTGAACCTGAAGCTGTGAACCGCGCGTTGTCGCATTGACAGCGCGGTATCCTAACCCCTAACCTGCAAGCGCCAAGCTCTAACCCCTAACCTCTTTTTTTCATGTCCCCCATTCGATCCCTTTATGACTGGACGCTACGGCAAGCCAACGGCCCTTATGCGTCTTTTGTTCTCTTTGCCATCGCGTTTGCGGAAAGCTCGTTCTTTCCAATTCCTCCTGATGTTTTGTTGTTGCCGATGGCGCTTGCCAACCGCGCAAAGGCATGGCGCTATGCGCTGATTTGCACCGTAGGGTCTGTTTTTGGTGGGCTTTTGGGCTATGCCATCGGCGCATGGTTTTACGCCACGCTGGGGGCGTGGATCATCGAGACCTATCATTTACAAGAAGCCTTCGCCCGCTTTCATGACGAGTTCAACAAGTGGGGCGTCTATGTCATTTTGGCCAAGGGGCTGACCCCCATCCCCTTCAAGTTGGTGACGATCGCCAGCGGCGTGGCTGCGCTGCCGTTGCTATCGTTTGTTGTGGCGTGCATCATAACGCGAGCGGCGCGGTTCTTTTTGGTGGCGGGGCTTGTCCGCAAGTTTGGCGAGCCCATCCGCACCTTTGTTGAAAAATATCTCAACTGGGTCGCGTTAGGCGTCCTTGTCGCCATCGTCTTCGGCTTCTGGCTGGTTTTGGGCTAAGAGCGCGCAAAGGCGATCAAGGCGCTTAGGTCGTACCTAGGTCAAGCGTGAAACCCGCCATTGAGCGTCGCCGGACGTGGCCGGACGTGAATGTGTTTTGCCTTAAACATTCACATTCCCTTGGGAAGGAGGCGCAGGGTTGTCAGTGTGACGGCTTCTTTTTCCTTCTCCTCACCCCATGAAACGGTTGCGCTCACTTGCTGAGCTTGCAGCGGCCATGCTTCACGATCTTGAGGCTCGCCATAGGGCTGGGCGTGAAGATGCCAGCGAAAGCCGTTTTCTGCCTCGCCTTGCGTATTGCCACCTTGAAGAGAAACATCACCACCCTCAATCCGCGCCAAAAGAGACTGCGCAAAAGCCCCCGCCTGCGCCGCGCTTTCGGATGCACGGATACGGTGGAGGGATTCAGAAAATAGCGTGACAATAACCCCCGACGAAATCCCAAGGATCATCAGCGCGACCATGGTTTCAAGGAGGGTGAAGCCCCGTTTTGTTCTAGCACAAATATTACGAGCCCCCCAATGACGACAAAAATACAAGATGGATTCAACACTTTCCAATATTCTACTGTCTTAAACACAAGAGAAAAACTTGGCAATCACATACTTCCACTTTCAGGCAGCCCAAGTTTTTGTAATAATCTGGGCAATCCCTTCTTAAGCGAAGAAGAATGCCCAGAATTTGTAATATCAATTATCATCAAATCTGAATAGCATCGAATGATAAGGTTCTCAGAACGAAAAATAAAGGGGCCTGTTTTGTATGAAATATAATTTTGTTGCCAGCCTGTTTTCTCAGAACCCAAAAGCCACTCTAGCCGTTGATATACATGGTCATCTTTTGTAATAGATTGTTGTCCGGCCAATTCACCTGTCGGCTTGTACGTTTCCAAGATAAGTTGCGTCGGAAGCTTCCTTAGAGGAAGTTCCCTGTCGCAGCCCAACAACATTCCCGTTGTACTTAATAATAAAACTGCGCGAAAAAAGATATTTCTCATTGTGTCTCCGTTGATTATTGAAATTTGGGTTCGCCCCCTTCTTCACGAGATCGAAGTATTGCGGACTTAATCTTATTAAATTCACTTGCACTAAAATCCCTACAATTATTGGTCAGTGCATTATATGGTGCGGAGTTTTCAATGCGACTTTGCATGTAACTCACTATCTGTTGATCTTCGGTCGACGATGTGTAAAATACATCTACTATTTTAGTGGGGGGATCATTCATATCAACGTACACCTTACCATTCCCATTATTGCCAGGTTGAGGGGTGCCCGAAAAGCTTCCTCTGGAGAAATTATCTGTAAATGGATTTGCGTTTTCAGCACTGTCATCCAAGCCAAAGGAAAAACCGAAGAGGGTTTTCCCGTTCATACCCTGAACAACATTCCGACGATGAAGCCCATTAGCTCCTGGTGTGTTTTCGTGCAACAAATGATTATACATATACTGGAACGCGCTGGTGATGGCGCCGTTTTCGAACTTACCGCCGCCGAGGACGGAAGCGATGCCTCCTACTGCCCCTCTTGCAACGCCGCCCACGATTGCTGCCATGTTTTTCCCTACACCATCCAAGGGAAGCTTGTCTATATGAGGCCCCGCAAACTCCGAGAAGCCAGCCGCCAAAAACCCGCTTTGGAACTTGCCGCCTTGGATAACGCTCGTCACTCCACCTGCTGTGGCATGGATTGCGACGTTGGCAGCATTGTCTGCAAGATTGGCGCTTTCCGCTAAACCAGAGGTCATACTTCCCACTCCCGCAAAGGCAGCACCTGTTATTCCGCCCCTTAATGCCCCGCTTAGGCTACCGCTAAGTATACCTCCGCTTGCTGCGCCTTCGAGAACCCCCACAGTAAGGGCTTGCATGGTTGTCAGGCTCATAGCAGCAAAAGACGTCGATCCCATTATCGCCGGAAGCGCATAATAATTAAAAGTCAAGATCGCCGCCGTCACCGCAACCACCTTAAATATCGGGCTCTTCCAGAAGCACCCAAGGAAGCACTGCCCCGTCGGGTCTGTAAAGGACAGCGGGTTATTGCCGACGTAGCTGTAGCGGTTGAGGATTTGGCCCTTAAAGTAATCCTCTATCAATGAATCTGGACTTGTGAAGCGGCCTATGACCGGATCATACGTCCGTGC
>DYDA01000037.1 GCA_020718105.1 Micavibrio sp.
GGGGGTAGGGGTTAGGGGGCATCCCCGCCCCATCACCTTTTCCGTCATCCCCGCGAAAGCGGGGATCCCGTTTGTTTTAATTCATTCTCTGTTATCCTCATCGCTACTTGTTATTCTTTGCAAAAAAAAGAAAACGGGATCCCCGCTTTCGCGGGGATGACGGAAGGGGGAAAGCGCGGGGATGAAGCTAAAAGAAAAAGCGCTCCGCAATCCCCCCTCTAACCTCTAACCTCTAACCTCTAACCTCTAACCTCTAACCTCTAACCTCTAACCCCTGACCCCTCACAAATACCTCACCTCTTCCACATACAGCGCGACAAAGAGGCGGCGATCATCCACCTCGCGCACCATGCGAATGATGAAAAAGCGCTCTTCGAAAACGAGTCGTTGCCCCAACTGAAACGCAAGACCCGAATGGAAACGCGCCGACACCATATGCGATATTTTTTCGTCCATGCTGGCGCGATAGCGATCCGTAAACGAATCCAGCCGCCCCCAAAAACTGGCAACCGTTTGCCATTGGCTCACGCTGCCGCCGCCTTGATCCCCTGCAATCAGCGTCTCGCTTTGAAGCAGGAAGGGCACGCGCATCGCGCCGCACCTCATGCGCAGCCCAAACGCAAAGAGCGATAGGGCGCAAGGAGCGCCTCAATCGTCAGCGGCGTTTTCGCAATGGCCTCGCCTGTGATGGCCTCGCCGCGATGCTCATACCAATGTGTCGCCAGTTGTAGGATCGCCAGCTTGATGCCATCGGGCACAGCCCCGCCATCCGCGCCATAACCGGCGGTGTATTCGATCACCATGCCGCCGACCTCGCGGATCAGCGTGGGCCAAACAGCGCCCTCGCGCAAAGCAAGACGCGCCGGATCGCCACCGACATCAACATAATAGTTGGTCGCGTCCCACAGGCTTGCCGCATCCTCCTCGTCATACAAATAAACACTTGTGACACCCAAAGCGGGAGCGCGAGGCAACTCGACAAATCGTTTGCTGGGCGAGGCCGAAAGCGACAAGGCCCAGCTTTGCGCGATAAAAGCGCGACGCGTGTAATGCTCGCACCACTGCCGCGCAGCGCGAAGCAAGCCCGTCAACAGCGCATCGTCGTCATCATGAGAAACGCGAGCGTGCGCCTTTGCCTCAACCAACGTTACCGGCTCCACCAAAGGCGGCGTTATCAAACTATGTGAAATCATTTTTCTCTCTCCTTTTAAAAAATAGAGGTTAGGGGTTAGAAAATCTCCCTTTTCCGTCATTGCGAGAAGCGCAGCGACGAAGCAATCCAGCGCCGAGCGTCTGCAAGGCGTATGAATCAAAAAGACTGCGCCACAATCCCCTAATCCCTCGTCCTTACAAAAACACGCCCACCACGTTCGCACCCTCTCCTGCGTCGCACGCTTCAACCTCGCCAAACGCTGGCACAGGAAACAAGGCACGAACGCAAGTGTAAAAATACTGCGGATCGCCTACGGCTGGTGCAGCAGGAACGTAAGCCTCATCACCCTCTACGCCCTCAGAAGGAATAGCGCTTCGCCCCTGCCTAACGTCGATCATATTGGTTATAAAGCCGCGCAAAGCCTCTAAGGCCTCACGGTTCTTTGATTTCAAATACGTGTCTACGAATTCAGTCATGTTGTGATCCTTTGTAAAGTGGCGTTATCAAGAGTGTGGTTCCAATAACGAAACCGCCTTAAATAGAGCGAAGGGATGTACGGCCCACTCACGCGGTTTCCCAAGGCCAACGAGGTGATGCCGCTTGGCAAGCCCGACGCGCCCAAAGTGCCAGCGCCATCAAGCGCTCCATTAAAACAAGAGCCGTTCGCCGCATTTTTGTAAGACAAAGCTTGTTTGGAAAGAGAGCCGATGCCAATCGCACCGGCAGACCCCGCGCTTGTTTTGGACGTTCCTGCAACCACTATGATGCCCGTTGAATTCCGCGTCGAAGGCGGAAAAAACATGGCGATCATATTGTTGGCCGTTCCATCCGAAAACGTGGCCGAATAATTGTTGCCGCCATCACCCACGCCTTGCAAAACAAACTCAACGTCAAACGCTCCCTGAGCCGCATTAAACCACGGAATGTTCGTCGTCGATAAACCATCCGCAGACCGAGTGACCGCTGAACCAACCGTCGGAATATAAGACGATGCGTGCGCTCCAGCCTCAAGCTGGCATTTCTGCACGTCGCCGCTTACGGTCAATGTCAATGTTCCTGCCGAAGGCGTAAACGTCACGCTTGACCGAGCAGGATAAGCCCCAACCCCATTTATCGTGCCGGATGAAGCGCCAGACCGCACAATGCTTCCTGTGCCGTAAAACGAAAGCGTATAGGCCTGCGCCGTCACGGCGATGCTTTGCGTCGCAGGGGCGTCACTGCCTAGAAAGACATTCGTCCTCTGCCCCTCAAGCAACAATCCAAGAGCCTCATGTGTCACGGGGTCATAATCAAAGCGAGGCGCGTTCGCGGCGACGCTCTGCATAACGCCAGAGCTATCAAACCGCGTTGCGCTTCCCGCGCGCGCGAACGTCAGGCCGCTTGGCAGTGTGCCAAGGAACGACCAATCGATCACGGGCTTGGCGCGTGGGCGCATGATAATAAGCGGCATCATCAGACCGACCGCACAACAAGTTGAAGCGCCGCTGCCGCCGTTTGGTTGACGGGCGCAGCCGCTGTTCCCGATCTTACCTTAAGCATCGGCACAGCCGCGAAAACAACAGGATCCAGCGTGATAGCGCGGCTGGCGGCCACGGTCACGTTCACCTCGCTGCCGTTGGCATCGTACAGGTTGCTCCAGCTTGCGCCCTCATCAAAAGACACCTGAAACGTCAACGCCGCCGCCGTCCAAGCGGCAGGCATAACGATGCCGAACAGCCGCAACCCGCCAAAGTTGACGGCCCCCGACAAAGCCGCCGCTGCATCAATGGTGGCCGTTTCCTGCATCAGCGTATTCACAACAAAATTAGGCATTCGATATTCTCCTTATCTGTAAGTAATAAAAAAGGGGCTAGGTGTCAGAGTTCAGAGTTCAGGGCTTAGGACTTAGGGTTTAGGATAAGAGGCGTTGGATGACATTCTTCCCGTCCGTCATCCCCGTGAAAACGGGGATCCCGTTTGTTTTCTTCACTATTACAAAACCAAATGGGATGCCCACCCACGCGGGCATGACAGACAGGTGTTATGGCTATCAAGCCTCTTTACACTGAACTCTGAACTCTAAACTCTAGTCCCTAGGCCGTTGCGAACTTCAGCACTTTGATCGCGTCAAAGTTGACAACGTCGCCGCCGACGCGCTTGCTTGATCTGAACTTCACGAACGGCGCGGCGGTGTACGGATCGCGCAGAGTTTGAAGGCCGATGCGATCAACAATCGTATAGCCCTCGGCAAAATTGCCGAACGCCACCGACAAGCTGCTGGCGGCCATCACAGGCATATCGTCGGCCAGCATGATCGGATAGCCCAAAAGCGAGGCAGGCGTTTCGGCCTGCAAACTGGGCTGCCAGATGTACGCGCCTGTGCCGCTTTCCTTGAACTTGCGAACGGCATCGACCACGCTGCGCGGCATCAGCCACGTCGCCTTGGGCAAATAACCGGCCTTCAGTTTGTTCATCAGGCTGATCAAAACGTCCGCGCCGCCTGACGAAGCAAACGTGCCGGACGCGCCGGTTGCGACGTGTTCCATCACGCCCCATGGGCGCGTATCATCGCCCGTCGCCGCCGTCGTATAGCTAAGGAACCCACGAGGCTGATTGACGCCATCGCCGCTGACGAAGGCAAGGTTTTCCTTTTTCGCAAAGGCGGATGCGATGCGGCTGACAAGCCATTCCTCAACATTCAGCACCGAGTCATCGAGCAGCTTTTGCGTCGCCTTGGGTTGAGCGTACAGCTCATGCGCTGGGATGCGGATGCGGCCAATCGTGCCTTCGTCCGTATCGGTGCGCGCCGCTATTTCAGAGACCCATTGCGCTTCGGCCTCGCTGGCGTTGACCAGCATTTCAACGGCATCTGAGGAAATGCTCATCACCGTTGCAAGCTGGCGCATCGGCGTCGTATCCAACTGGCGCGTGACGACGCGACTGGACAAATCGGTCGGCAAGAAATAGCCGCCCTGTTCATCCACGCTGGTGCTCATCGCCTTAAACTGCGCCACGTCAGGCTCCAGCCCCTTGGTGATATAGCGCATAAAGGCGGCCTTATACTCGCCGTCATCGCCTTGCTCTTGCGCGGTTTTCGCACCCGCCGAAGAAGCCGCAGCCGAAGAGGCAGGACGGCGCAAAGCGGTTTTCATGCCCGACAGCTCGCCTTGGATTTTGTTGATGGCCTCATCCATGCGGCCCAGCTTTTCACTGGTGATCACGTCGGCGCTTCCCTTGCTTTCGATTTCGGCAAGGCGCGTGTCGTTCACGCTTTTGTATTCTTCAAACGCGCGCGCCAAAGTTTCGGCGGACGCTTGCACTTCATTCATATCAATCATTCGTAGTTCTCCTTTGTTGTAATGGTAAAGCATTGAGCATTTAGTATTTGGCATTTAGGGTAAATCAAACGCCCTATCCCTGAATGCTAAATGCCAAATGCTAAATGCTACTTCCCCCTCAGCGTCCTTGCGGCTTTCTTCAGCCTATCGGCCGCCTTCTTCGCCGCCGCCCTATCGCTCTGCCGCTTTTTCGCGGGCGATTTTATGGGCGGCGCCTTCACGCCGCTGACGCGCGCGGCGTCATTGGCGGGAAACGTGACCAGCGAGACTTCGAACAGGTCAACCTGAGTCAAAATCTTCGCCTTCTTTTTGCCATCGATGCGGCTGGTGACCACGCGGTAGCCGATGGAAAGGCCCGTCAGCGCTTTCATCTTAAGCAGCTCATACGCCTCCATCCCCTTTTGCGTGCCAAGAGCAAGACGCCCCTGCACCACAAGGCCGCTTTCATCTTCCTCCATCGCAATCCACAGCCCGATGGGCTGGGTTGGATCGTGCATCCACAGCATCGCGGGCGCGGCATTTTTCGCCCGCCACGCAGCCAGCGTGCGCGTAAACGCGCCACGCGCCACGATTTCGTTTTGGCTGTCCACCTTGTCAAACACGCTGGCATAGCCCGTAAAAGTCCCATCGGGCGCGATGGCCTTTACCTCCATCGCGCCGGAAAAATGATGTATCGTCATGTCTTCTCCTTTTTAAAAAACGCACCCCATAAAAAAAGCCCCGCGTCACCGCGAGGCTCCTTCTTCCACCGTCATTGCGAGCGCGTGAAACGCGCGCGGCAATCCATCACCTACACTTTCCACCAAAGTCCCTGTTCGTCCTTTCACGAGATGGATCGCCACGGCCTCTGCGAGGCCTCGCGATGACGAAAAAGGAAGGATGTTGAAATTTTCACCACCTATCTGCAAAATCTCCCGCGTTATCTCATCACGCACGACAAACTTACATAGAAGAAAACTCCTTTGATAATCTAAAGGAGCCTGTATCTTCACGCCTTGCATTAGCACGCAAAATTATTTTCCCTGTCGTCAAACTTGTGATTCTATCACACCGCACAACACTACCAGGCAAAAACTCCCACGTTTCATCCTCAGGGTCATAGTCTGGCGTTGGCAATATTTTATACAAATCCCCGCCTAAAGGGATTGCCTGCGTTGGTCGCAACGTCGGCGTCCCTTCATCGCAAAGAGGAACAAAAACTGTTATCGTTTTTTCTTCCACCATGGAGCCCTCCTTCTTTATGCTTTATGGCCATTGACGGTTCGGCGTAAAATTCTCTCCACCTATCTGCAAAATCTCCCGCGTTATCCACCTTCTTTTTCCATTTGAACGATCTGCGCGGCTAAACGCCGAAATAGAGGGATTCGTTTTTCAATGTCGATTGCTGACAATGAAAAAGCTTTCGTCCATATTAAGGCTAGCAAGGAGGCTACTGCTTCCTTGTTTAAGTCCTTTTCCTTTAACTTTGACAAGGCCGCTACAAGGGCTTTCGCTTCAGAAGCATATTCGTCACGAGGGGCGCCAAGCTTAATAAGCCCCTCAATGTCCTCCCTCATTAAAAGAGAAAATATGGGGCTAACCTTTTTCTTCATGGTGCCTCTCCTGTTGTTCGAAAAAGAGTTATAATTTTTCCTGCATTCCTTTTTGAAGTCTCAATAATAACCGTAACATTGTTTGTTCCACGATAGACTTTCTGTGGGGTTCCATATTTTCCAATTTTCTCTGTTACACGATTGGCACGTTCTGCTGTTTTTATGGCTATACTAACTTCTTTTTCTGTAAAACCTCTTTCAATAAATCTTTGGGCTCCATGATATGTTTGTTTAACTCCATTTATTGGTTTAATCATACCATTTTCTTGCGCTCGGCCTGCCAGCCCAAGAGCACCACGAGCCGCCCTAACTGCCTGTCCCCCAAAAAACATAAGAAGCGTGTTTTCCACCGGATACACCGGCTCTAACGGCGGATCGTTAATGCCCGCTCCATCCAGAAACGGGCTTGCCTCATCACCGCCGTCGCCTCTCCCTCCTCTTCCGCCGTCCACATCAACCCACTGTCCGCCATCGGGGCTGCCCGCTGGTGCGCGCGGTTGAGAGGGACTGTATTTGCTTCGCGCCGCCACCCATCTTTTTTGTCTCTCTTGTCGTTCGGCAAGATCATAGGCCTGTTCAAGAACTTCGGCAGCGCGGATCATCGTCAGCAAAGCCTTGGGCACGCGCCCTCGCCGCACATAACAGTCAAATGCTTTGTGTTGCGCCTCGCTGTGGAGAGCTTGTATCGTTTGTCTGGTTTCCATACCCCTTCCTTCCACCTTTCTTGCGCCCAACAAAAAAAGCCCCGCGTCACCGCGAGGCTTTTCTTTTTCTCTTCATTTTTTTCTCTTTACTCTTCTCGTTCAATGCAAACGGCTTGAATCAGCCCCATGTCCTTTGACGCAGCAACAGGGCAAACGCGAAACGTCCTTTGTATGTCTTCAAGAGCGCCTAAACGATGCGACAAAACCTCTGGCATGGCATAGGGTGAATCTGGCGCATCAGAAACAAGAGCCACGCGATATTTTTTATGGCGCCCCCTTTCTATCAACAAAGGCCTCAAATTGGCGCGGAGCTGTAACTCTCCCTCAACAAGAAAACAAGGGGCGTCCTTTACTGAAACACCTGAACACCCGCCCATGGCCGCATACGATAAAGATGGCAATAGCCCTATTCCCAAAACGACAAGGAACAATCCCCTTAATGTCTTATCGGCCATAGAAGTCAACATAAGTGTTCGCCCCTCTTGGAACATCGCCACCCCCAAAATTATTAAAAAGCCCCAGCGACATATAACGTTGCAACTCTGGCCAAGGTGGACGCTGTAAGCCTTACTTCTAAGCCTCAACCTGCCTCCACGCATCCAGCGGCACACCATAATCATTCAGGGCAACGCGCATCGCCCAGTCAAGCGTATCTTGCAAATCGTCACGAACGCCACGACCGTTCTTGTAAACGTAAAGATAATAACCTGCCAGTTTATCATGTTCGATAATTAATCTCATCGGCACAGGCTCTTTAATTTCGGCAATCCATTTCATAGGCTATTCCTTTCTGAAAAGATAATAATGCTCTTTTCCTGCATCCACCCAATTTCCGTTTTGCGTTTCCCGTTGCACATGAAAATGCGGCTCATCGTGCGGCGAGGTCTTATTAAGATCAAAACGTATTTTTTTGTTGCCTCTCATTATAATGTAGTCTCCCGCACTGTTTGGAAAAACCCTATCCGGCTTTACGCTTCGGCCATCGGCTCATACCCCAGTGCGGCGCGTTTTTCATCGACGGTTAGGAAGTCCACCTTTTGCAGCTTGTCCCACAAAACGTCGCGGCGAACGGTCAGGGCGCTGATCTCGTCGCGATCGAAATCCAATGACACATTTTCATCGAACATCGGCACAAGCCAATGATCGAACGCAGCGACGATACGTGCCAAAAGCGGCAGCACCGTTTCCTCGTAAAACGCCAGCCTTGCCTCGGCCATATTCGCGTAAGTCTGCGAGTCCGCGATGCCGATAAGCTGCGCGGGCACGCCAAACGCCAAAGCGATATCCCGCGCCGCTGCATCGCGTCCCGCCAGCCAATCCATATCCTTGGGCGAGAGACTCATCTCGCGCCAATCAAGGCCGCCTTCCAAAATCAAAGGCCGCCCCGCGCCGCGCCGCCCTGCGAAATGATGATCCATCTCATCGCGCAGACGCGAAAGCTGATCATCCGAAAGAGTGGCCGGCCCCTCCTTAGGCGCGAAAACCAAAGCGCCCGAAGGCCGCGCCCCTTGATTAAGGAGCGACTGGTTCCACGCGCTAGCGGCATTGTGTTGATCAACGGGCAGCATCGCGGCTTCAAGAGGCGCAAGGCCATACCAATCGTCCAGCGGATGAAAATGCTTGATGTGCAAAATCCCGCATCGCCCCGTGATGGGGTCGGCCATCCACCGCACCGTGCGGCCATCCACCGTGTATTCATAGCCCGCAGGTAGGCCGCACACGCTGGGGATCACCTTCATGCGATCGGGGCGCAGGATGTAAAGCTCTGTTGGCGCTTCGTCATCATCAGGCCGCACCGCTTCAATATAAGCGTTGCCCGACGTTTCCAGATTGATGACAAGGCTCTCCAAAAACGATACACCGTCTTGCGCGGGGTTGGGATGATCCAGCAAAGCAAGGAAAGGATGATCCTCCATTTCCTCATCCGCCGCATTGTACAAAAGCCACGGCACGTTTGCGATGGCCGAGGCGATCATCGTGACGCAACGATAAGCAACGACGTTGCGGCGAAAGCCTTCCTCGACCTGCGCGTCATAACGGCGCGGCGTCCATTTGGGCTTGCCGATATGGCTGAACGCCACCAGCGGCCCCGCCGCGCTCATCTTTGTATTTTGAGGACGCGCGAAAGGCGTCACAAGATCGCGTAATCTCATGCTTGGTTCTCCCTATGTTGGTTGTTAAAAAAAGGCCTTGCGTCACCTAATTCTTTTGATTCTGCAAAATTTCAAGGGTTCATTGGGCTAAAACCCTTCTCCACCTATCTTTTCCATGTTAAATGTATCTAAGCCATGGCAAGCAATCCCATCAAGTTGCCACAGCCCCTTAAGCTTCCTCACGACATACGTTGCCACCCACGCACTCTCGCTCGGCACATCCCATCGCATGACAATCAAAGCCATTCCATCGTCAGAATACAGTGTTTTATAAACAAATCGCCCATCGTTATCATCCTGCCCACAGAGAACAGGATTATAATCCAATCCGCACAAATCCTCTGTGCGTTTATTGCCTCCACAGTTTTCTTGGATGGACTTTTGTTTTCGTGCCCTTATGGATTCCTTTAATAGATCAGAAAGTCCGCCTGCAACAAATGTTCTCGGCTTGCTTTCCGCAAGAAGCGTTTGATCAAGAAACCGCTCTTCATCGCTAAGCGGCGCATGAAAATTATGAGAGCATCCTTGTAAGAATAAACAGCCAAACAAGCTTGCAATAAGAACCCATCTCCTCATAGCCTTCACCTCAACTTTATTTTTTGAAAACACAACTTATTGTCTATAAATCTTGTACGGCGGCTTATTGCGTCTGTAAATAGAGCCAGGCCATAAATCATTTCTTCCTTGAAAATAATCTGAAACCCACTCTCTTCCATTAAATATTTCAATATGTCCCGCAGGATGATCGGCATCCATAGACTGAATAACGACTATATCTCCCCTTCTCGGCTTATAATCTGGCGGTGGTGTAGGAGAAACGGCATGAAACCCATATCTTACAAGGTAAGAATCGTAATCTTTGGCATATCTCGGATAAGGCGGCTTAAGTTTTACCCCACCAGCTTGTATAGCCTTACGAACATACATTGCGCAAAGTCCCACTGATCTGTTCTCCGCATGAGCATTCAAATATTCAATAGTTTTATCAATATCCATGTTCCCTCCTCTTCCGCCGCCCGCATCAACCCACTGTCCACCATCGGGGCTGCCCGCTGGTGCGCGCGGTTGAGAGGGACTGTATTTGCTTCGCGCCGCCACCCATCTTTTTTGTCTCTCTTGTCGTTCGGCAAGATCATAGGCCTGTTCAAGAACTTCGGCAGCGCGGATCATCGTCAGCAAAGCCTTGGGCACGCGCCCTCGCCGCACATAACAGTCAAACGCTTTGTGTTGCGCCTCGCTGTGGAGAGCTTGTATCGTTTGTCTGGTTTCCATATCCCTTCCTTCCACCTTTCTTGCACCCAACAAAAAAGCCCCGCGTCACCGCGAGGCCCCTTCTTCCTCCGTCATTGCGAGCGCGTGAAACGCGCGCGGCAATCCATCTCCCACACTTTCCGCCATCGACCCTGATTGCCAATTAAGGAGATGGATCGCCACGTCGGCCTTACGGCCTCCTCGCGATGACGGGGAAGGAAAAACCAACACCGCAATCCCCCCTAACCTCTAACCTCTGAACTCTGCCCCCTGAACTCTGACCCTACAATTCCCTGATCCTCGGCTCGCCCTTCCTCACCGGCTGGCTGAGTTCCGTGACGGCCCAGACCATCGCGTCCACGCGGTCGGGGGATTTCTTCGCGACAGCTTCCGGCGTAAAGCGCGTCATCTGATCCTCAAGGTTAGGCAACGCGCCGACATGGCGCACGCGGTCTTGCTCATACAGCGCGGCGACGGGCAAGGCGCGATCGATCTTGCCGCGTATCGCTCGCACCGGCTTGAAGAAAATCGACGGCATAATCTGGCGTAGCAAACGCTCCACCAACTCGCCGCCCGCATTGGTTTCGGCTACAATCATTTGGGCACTCTCCTTGTCATACAGTTCAACAACGCGCCGCGCCCACGCTTCGGGCGATTTGCGGCACGACCAATCGGCCAGAATATAAATCCGTCCATCTTCGCCAAGACCGGCGGCGATGATGCCTGTCTCATCGCTGCTCGCCCCGCTGCTCATGGCGGGATCAACGGCGACAATCACGCGGGTCAACGGCGGGCGTTCGCGCACGCGGCTTGCATCCAATGCCTCACGCGTCCAAAAGGCGCCTTCCGTGTCCTCTAAAATCTCGGCCATCAATTCTTGGCGGCCTAGGCGCGTACCTTCGAATTGCTTTTTCAAATGCGTCAGCATCGCGGCGGGCAAATTATCCGCATTGTCAAACGTCGTGCCGCGCGTGACGCGCACATCGCTTCCTTCTCGCGCCATCAGCTCGCGGATCGCCTTGGTATTCCTTGGCGTCGTCGTGACGATCACGCGAGGATCGCGGCCAAGGCGCAGGCCAAACCACATCTGATCCAAAGCGGCGGAGGAAGGCCACGCGCAAAGCTCATCACACCACACGCGATGGTGTTGAGGCCCGCGCAGCCGCTCTGGCTGGTCAGCGGAATACAGCTTAATCCGGCTGCCGTTGAACAAAACCAAATCGCCGGTGGAGCGATGCCACGCGGCGATGCAAGCGGGCGGCAGAACGCGCAAAAGCCCGCTCTCACCCTCTACGCACACATCACGCGCATCGGCGAACGTCGGCGCGATCACGCCGATGCGGCTGCCCGCGTTCCACAAAGCAAAAGCCGCAATATCCTCCGCCCCCGTTCGCGTCTTGCCCCAACCGCGCCCCGCCAGCACAAGCCACAAGCGCCACTTGCCGCGAGGCGTGATCTGCTCGCGCCGCGCCGCCTTAAGCCACCTTGCCCGTGCGACGAACGCGGCCAGATTTGGCGGCGGCAAGAGAGACAAGAAGGGCGCAAGCTTCGTCGATAGCGGCGGCGCGTTCCTCTTCTTCATGGCGGTTGGCGTCATCGTTGTTGTTTTCCTTTTTGTCCATTTGTTCCATCAGCGCTTTGGCCGCCGCAATGCGAACCGAGCCGCTTTCGTTTTCATCCAAAAGAGTCATCAAAACTTCGCGCACCTGCTTTCTTATCCGCGCCGCACTGCGCGGGACGGAGGGCTTAGGTTTTTTCTTTTCTTTTTGTTTCGTTTCTTTCTTTTGTTTTGCCTTTGGTTTTTTCTTTGGCTTTGGCTTCAATTTCGTTTTTATTTTTATTTTTGTTTTTACCGTCTGTTCTTGTTTTTTATCTCCCTCGTCATTCCGCACACAGGCCTTGGCATCAGCCAAGGCCGAAGATGCGGAATCCGATTTTGTTTTTGTTTTTTCCCTCGTCATCTCCGCCCTCTTCCATTTTCCGTCATCCCCGCGCCCTCGTCCCGCCGCTCTTGCGGCGGGCGAAAAGGCAAAGCGGGGATCCCGTTTGTTTTGATTCATTATCTGCATCCCCATCGCTGCTTGTTGTTCTTTGCAAAAAAAGGAAATGG
>DYDA01000038.1 GCA_020718105.1 Micavibrio sp.
CATTTCCTCCCCCGCAAGGGGGGAGGTGTAAGTACCGAACGTGCCCACCCGTTCTGAGAAAGAGGTATATCATGATCAATCCCGTTTTTTGCGCCATTGATACGTCGGATCCCGTTAAGGCTCTTGCTCTTGCCACGCAGCTAAAGGGCAAAGTCGGCGGGCTGAAGGTCGGCCTTGAATACATGATGGCCAACGGCCCGCAGGGCTACGCGCAGTTCGCGGCGCTGGGCTTGCCTTTGTTTGTCGATGTGAAGCTGCACGACATCCCCAACACAGTGGCGGGCGCGGTGACCTCGCTGTTGCCGTTGCAAGCTGACTTTATCACGATCCACACAGGCGGCGGCGCGGAGATGATGCGCGCAGCGGCGCAGGCGGCGGCAAAGGCTACGGGTAAGCGTCCCAAGCTTTTGGGCGTGACGGTGCTCACCAGCATGGACGCCAGCGATCTGAAAGCCGTTGGGCAAGACGCCGACACGGCGGCGCAGGTGGAGCGTCTGGCTCTTCTGGCCAAAGAAAGTGGGCTTGATGGTATCGTGTGTTCTCCGGCGGAAGTCGTGCGGCTTCGCGCCTTGTGCGGGCCTGATTTTATCTTGATGGTTCCGGGCATTCGCCCTATCTGGGCGGCGGCGAACGATCAAAAGCGCATCATGACGCCGCGTGAGGCTGTCATGGCGGGCGCAAGCTATCTTGTCATCGGAAGGCCCATTACAGGTGCGGCGGATCCCGCCGAGGCCGCGCAAAGGATAACGGATGAAATCTTCGCCTCGTGTTGTGATGACAAGAAAAGCTCCTGTGGCTGTTGCTGCTAAAATATGCGGCCTGTCGGATGAGGCGGCTCTTCGCGCAGCGATAGAAGGCGGCGCGGCCTACCTTGGCTTTGTCTTTGTGCCGGATTCCAAACGCGCCGTGACCGTTGATCAAACACTGGCGCTTTTGCGCGGTTTGCCGCAACCGACCCTTTGCCGGTTTGGCGCTTGCGATGGCGGTAATGGGCTTTTCCTTGTCGCGCTTTTGCGCGACCCGACCGATGAGCAGGTGAGGGATATTCTACGCCTAAAGCCTTTGCTAGGGCTTATTCAATTGCATGGCCATGAGACGCCGCAGCGCGTTGCTGCTATCCGCAAGGCGGCGGGCATTCCCGTGATGAAGGCGATTGCCGTGGCTGATCAAGGCGACTTAAAGGACGTTCCAGCTTACGAAAAAGTGTCTGATAGGCTGCTGTTTGATGCCAAAATCGGCACGAAATCGGGTGGTTGTGGGCAGTGTTTTGACTGGACTCTTTTGAAAGATCTTAAGCTCAAAAAGCCGTGGATGCTGGCGGGCGGGTTGACGCCCGAAAACGTGCGCGAGGCGATCAGCGTAACAGGCGCAACAATCGTGGATGTGTCATCAGGCGTTGAAACGCGGGCAAAAAAAGATCCGGATAAAATCCGGATCTTTTTAGCAAGGCTGCGTGATTTGTAATCAGGCAAGACCCAGAAGAGGCATAGGATCTTCATTCGCCCCCATATGCATGGGTCTTGTTGGCTTTTCTTGAGTCTTTGCGCGAGCAGCCTGTGCCATTTTTTCTTTTTCCGTGATGAGGTCATTGAGGTTTGGCTTGACTTTTTTTCCAAAATACTTGGCAGCGCGGGTTTCAAAGGACCTGATTGCTTTTGTCACATTTCCCGTTGTCAGGCTTAGGCTGGAGGCAAGCTCCCAAGGCAGATAGCCTGTTTCCTTAAAAACGGCGTCAGCAGCCGCGCTAAATTCTTGACGAACCATTCTTGGGTTCATGTCCGATCCCTTTGTATTGGCTAGTTTTGCGACAGCTTTCAATTTCTTTTCTAACAGACCGGTCATGATGCTTTCCTTCTATAATTTGCCTGCGTTTTGGCGTGTTGAAACTTTCGAGGGTCAGCCTAAAACAGCCCAACGGAGGCGATCAATCATAAAAATTACTTTCACGGGCGGAAAAGGACAGAAAGTTGTTTATAACGCACCCTATTAACCATCTATACCCCTTCAACTTCAAGAGTCAGCAAGCCTGAAAGAAACCAAATGGGATCCCCGCCTTCGCGGGGATGACAAGACGGGAGAGGCGGTTAGGTGCGGGATAAAAACGGCGAATTGGCTCATTTTTACTCCATTCTTTGCCGCAAAAAACACCGTCATCCCCGCGAAGGCGGGGATCCCATTTTCTTGTTTTTTCTGCTGCCAGAAAAATAACTCTTCAACTATTTTGGGTATATTAACCATCTTTCTTGACTAAAACTTTTGCCGCATCATAAACTGCCTCCACCGTAAGGCTTCCCATAAGCAGGGGCGCGAAGGCGCCCGCATAGGGCAGGCGGGCAAAAAGCTCGCTGGCGCTTTCGGGCGTGCGAACAATGGCTGTCTTTGTGCCCCATGGGCCATAAATTTTTTCATGGCCGGGCCCGAACAGTCCCAAGGTGGGCGTGCCCATCGCTGCCGCGATGTGCATCAGTCCGGAATCGTTACCGATAAACAGCCGCGCTTTTTGAAGGCAAGCGGCGACGGTGAGAAGGTCGAGGCCGACGGCATCAATAATTCTGCCAGCTGGAAAAGCGTTCAAAAGCGGTACGATTTGTTCACGCTCATGCGGCGCGGCAACGATGAGGAGTTTGGCGCCTGCCAAAGGCTCTCCTTCCGCCGTCAGGCTTTGTGCAAGCGCGATAAAGCTTTCGATAGGCCATTGCTTGGGCGGCCAGTTGGCGGCGGGGGCAAGGGCAAGAAGGGGCGTGATGGTGGAGGGGATCAGCGCGTCAGCTTGCCGCGTTGCCGTTTCATCAAGCCACAGATGTGGCGCAGGCGGCGGGGATAGGCAAAAGAGGCTGGCGAGGTCTTCAACCTTATGGCCGCCCGAAGGATGCGCAGGCTTATAAACTTTACGACGTGCCATCAACAAGCGTGAGACAAGACTGTTACGCAGATCAACGATAAGATCCCACCGCGTGCCGATACACTGCTGCCATAGATTGAACCAGTGGCCGTGGTACTTTTTCTTTTTCAGAACGATAAGGCGATCAAGGCGCGGGACGGCGCGGAAAAGATCGGCGGCCACGGGGCCGCAGACGATTGTAAACCGCGCCTTGGGATGGGCGGCCTCTAACCATGCTAAAAGCCCCGTCGTTAAAACGGCATCGCCAATGCGGTTTGATGAGATAAAGAGAATACGCAAAAGAGACTTCTTTCATTCACAAGGGTGACTTTGTGGAGAATCGTGCTGTATAATCCGGTACAAGAACCCCTTCTTACTACGGAAATTGTTATGACGAAAACCCATGACCTTGTCGAGATTTTTACAGATGGCGCGTGCAGTGGCAATCCGGGGCCCGGGGGCTGGGGCGCTTTGCTGCGCTATAAAGGCTCGGAAAAGGAGCTGTCGGGCGGCGAGGCCGAGACGACCAACAACCGGATGGAGATGACGGCGGCCATTATGGCGCTGGAATCGCTTAAGCGTCCGTCCAAGGTGAAGCTGACGACCGATAGCCAGTACGTCAAAGACGGCCTCACCAAATGGATGGCGGGTTGGATTAAAAATGGGTGGAAAACCGCCGATAAAAAACCTGTCAAAAACGTCGATTTGTGGCAACGCTTGCAGGCCGCGAGTCAGCCCCATGACCTTGAGATTCACTGGGTGCGCGGCCATACAGGTCACCCCGATAACGAGCGCGTTGATGCCCTTGCCGTCGCCGCGATTGTGCGGGGATGACGGATAGGGGTTGTGGGGAAAAGAATCCCGCGTTCCACGTCATTGCGAGCGACCAACGGGAGCGCGGCAATCCATCTCCTGTCGTTTCCACTAGCGCCTATATTCGTCGTTTCAGGAGATGGATCGCCACGGCCACTTAAGTGGCCTCGCGATGACGAGAAGAGGAAAGATTGAACTTATTCTAGCACGCCTCGCCTTGCTGGCAGGCTTTGGCTTTGTCGAGCGCGTCAAGGATGCTGGCTTTCGTTAAAAGCTCTGGCAGGGCGATGCCTTGCGGGGCGCGAGGGCCAAAGACGATGTTGAAGGGAATCCCATAGGCTCCGTGTTTGTGAAGAAAATCTGTGATGACGGGGTTGGGGCTTGTCCAGTCGGCTTGTTGCGTGATGATGGCCTCATGGCCAAACAGGCGGGTTGAAACGTCTTCTTGCCCCAAAACAACGCGTTTATTGTACTTGCAGGTCAGGCACCAATCGGCGGTCACATCCACAAAAACGGTTTTACCTTCGCTCACAGCGCTGGCGATGGCGGCTTCGTCAAAGGGCTTCCATACACCTGACTCCTTTTGCAAAGAGAGCGGAACCGAAGCCAACGTGGCGATGAAAAAGGATGCGATGAGCGCTCCACCAATGGCCCACGGCATAAGCCCGCGTAAGATATTTCTATGCCGCAAGTATAAGGCAAAGAGAATGCCTGCCATGGCCATCGTGATAAGGATGAAGGGCGCATGGCCTGTTTGAGCGCGCACGACAATAAGAAGCCAAACCGCCGTTCCCAAAAGGCCAAAGCCTAAAAAACGGGGGAGAATATTCATCCAGTTGCCCGATTTGGGCAGGGCGCTGGCAAGGTGCGGCCATAGCGCGATGGCCAGATAGGGCAGCGCCATGCCAAGGCCGAGGGCGAAAAACACGGCCATGATTTCAAGGCTTCCCGCTGCTAAAGCAAAGCCAATGGCTGTGCCAAGGAAAGGCGCCGAGCAAGGCGTGGCCAAAAGCGTGGCCAACATGCCGCCCGCAAAATCGCCCGCTAGTTTGGGATGGCGGGAGGTATCAACCCTATCCAAAATAAAGCGCGGTAACGTGATTTCGAAAAAGCCCCACAGATTTGCCGCGAAAAAAGTTAGAAGGGCAATCATAAAAACAAGAAAAACGGGCTGTTGGAATTGGACGCCCCAGCCAAAGGCTTGCCCCGATGCTTTAAGCGCAATGGTGACCGCCGCAAGCAACAGAAACGAAAACACGATGCCTCCTGCTGAGGCTAAAAAGGAATGGCGCACCACGTCTTTATGGCTGCCCGCGTGTTTGATGACGGACAGGATTTTAATCGACAGGACGGGCAGTACGCAGGGCATCAGGTTCAAGATAAAGCCGCCCAAAAGCGCCAGCAAAACAATTGTCCAAAAGGGCAGGGGCGAGGCGGGAGGAAGCGCATGTGAAGGCGTAGTCATAGACGCGTGCAAAGCCAAAGGCGGCGAAAGCGTTATCTCACGCGCCGCATGGCCGTTTATCAGCGTGAGCGTTAAAGGAATATCGGCCAACACAGCACCTTCTGACAAAGGGCTGAGCAAACTGGCCGTCAGCGTCGCCCCATGACCATCGGGGACAGGGATGACGCTGGGCTTAGAAAAGGTGAGATCAGAGGCGCTTTCAATCAACAAATCGGGCTGTTGCAGGCCGCCTTGAGCATTGAACGTTACTTGAATCGTATTCGTGCCTAGGGTTGTTTTGAGGATGGAGAGGTCGCTTGTATCTTGCGTCGCGGGAAGGCGCTCTAGAGCTTCCTCAAGCAACGCTTTTTCTTCCCCGCTGCTTGCCATGTTAGGCGTCAGCGCCAGATCAAAATGGCGCGGCACGCACAGGGTGCTGCATGTCAAAATGTCAAGGCTGGCTTGCAGAGCCATTTCCTTGGCGGCTTCTTTTTTAAGGACGCGCAGGGGCAGGGTGACGTGGCCTTCATAGCCGATGGTGTCCATGCCCATCAGGGTCAAGCGATGAGGGGCTGGGTAGAGAATGGTCAAGGATTCGACATTGTCCGACCCGCCCGTGGTGATGGCTGGCGGCGTTCCCGCCTCGCCCGCGCTGCGCCAATAAATATGCCAGCCTTCCTCAAGTTTAATATCAAGGCCAAGCGTTAGTTCTTTGTTGTTTGATGACAAATCATCGCTGCTGATAAGCCTGACGGCGATCCCGTTCTCGCGCTGCCAATCGCTGGCCGCCGCCCAAAGCGGCACAGGGGAAAGGGCAAGAAAGAAAAAGAAGAAAGAGAGGAGGCGCTTCATAAGGATTCCTTAGCATAGGGATAGGATTTTGGGCATTGCTCTTTTGCCATGATGCAATAGAATGGTTAAAAAACAACCATGAAAATGGGGCTGCTGTTGGGCAAGAAAGAAGACAAAATCAAATCGTTTATTGATGAGCGCAACTGGCTTACGGGGCAGGTGCTGATTGCCATGCCTTCTATGATCGATCCGCGCTTTGAAAAAACGGTTATCCTTGTTTGCTCGCATGGGCCTGAGGGCGCGATGGGCATTGTGGTCAATCGCTTGTTTGGTGATTTGGATTTTGGCGGATTGCTGAATCAATTTGGCATTGCGTTGCCACCTGATGCGCCGGAACGTCTTGTTTATTACGGTGGGCCGGTTGAGCCTGTGCGCGGTTTTGTCCTGCATTCCTCAGACTATGACAGTGAAGCCACCACGCGAATATCGCCAACCCTTCATCTGACAGCGACCATCGAGATTTTACAAGCCTTAGCCGAAGGCGCGGGGCCAGAGCGCGCCTTGTTGGTTTTGGGCTACGCCGGATGGTCGGCGGGGCAGCTGGAGGCCGAGATTCAGTCGAACGGCTGGCTGACCGCGCCCGCAGACCTCACCATCCTTTTTGATGCCAATATCGAAAGCAAGTGGCAACTTGCGCTTTCGTCGATTGGCGTTAGTCCAACGATGCTCTCCAGTGATATAGGGCATGCTTGAGGGGCTTTTCTTAACCAATCTCTAACGATTGAGGTGTCATTTAAAAAGGAGCCTGTACCTCTTCCACTTCAAGAGTTGGGTTTCTGGCAGCAGAAAAAACAAAAAAAAACGGGATCCCCGCTTTCGCGGGGATGACGCTAAAGGGAAATAAAACCACAAAGAACTCCGTCATGCCCGCGAAAGCGGGCATCCCGTTTAGTTTCTTGACTGCTTACCAACTCTTCAACTGTTTTGGGTATAGACAACGCCTTTGATTATTAAATGAGGACACGCGATGTTTGATCTTGATCCTGTTCTTTTGGCGCGCATCCAGTTTGCGGCCAATATCACCTTTCATATCCTTTTCCCGTCCACGACAATCGCGCTTGGATGGGTTTTATTTTATTTCAAGCGCCGCTTTGCCTCAACGCAAAGCCCCGCATGGATGGACGCCTATTTCTTTTGGACAAAGATTTTCGCGCTTTGCTTTGCCATGGGCGTCGTATCGGGCATCACAATGTCTTTCCAATTTGGCACGAATTGGCCCGGCTTTATGAACACGGTCGGTAATATCGCGGGGCCTCTTTTGGGGTATGAGGTGCTGACGGCCTTTTTCTTAGAGGCTACTTTTCTTGGCGTCATGTTGTTTGGTTTTAAGCGCGTGCCCGCGTTTTTTCATGACCTTGCGACGTTCTTTGTCGCGGCAGGGACGACGTTTTCAGCCTTTTGGATTTTGTGCCTTGATAGCTGGATGCAAACGCCTGTCGGTTTCACGATGATTGACGGCGTGGCGCACGCGACGGACTGGGCGGCTATTTTGTGGAATCCGTCTATGCCGTATCGCATGGTTCATATGCTGTTGGCCTCTGGCTTGACGGCGGCTTTCCTTGTTGCGGGTGTGTCGGCCTATCGCTGGCTTAAGAACGATCGCGGCGCGGCGGTTAAAAACGCCCTAAAAACGGGCGTCACTTTGGCGGCTGTTTTGATCCCCTTGCAAATCTTGGCGGGCGATCTTCACGGGCTGAACACATTGGAATACCAGCCACAGAAAATGGCGGCGATGGAAGGCCTTTGGAACACGCAAAAAGGCGCGCCGTTCGTGATCTTTGCGTGGCCGGATCAAGAAACGCGCAGCAATCTGTTTGCGCTAGAAATTCCTAAGGCATCCAGCTTTATTCTCACGCATGATTGGGATGGTGAGGTCAAGGGACTGAACGAGTTTGAGGGCAAGCATCCGCCGGTGGCTCCCGTCTTTTGGTCATTCCGTTTGATGGTTGGCTTGGGGGGCTTGATGCTGCTGACCGCGTGGGCTGCGGCTTATCAGCTTAAGAAAAGAAAAGAGGGGCTCACCCGCCTTGTGGCCAAAGCGCTTGTGGCCATGACGTTTTCGGGATGGGTGGCCACGATCCTTGGCTGGTACGTCACGGAAGTCGGGCGTCAACCTTGGCTGGTGCAAGACCTTTTGCTGACAGCCGATGCGGCATCAAAAGTGCCGCCGCCGATGATCGGGTTTTCCTTGGTCGTTTATCTGATTGTTTACGTTGTTTTGATGGTGGCTTTGATCAAAACGATCTTCCATCTGGCGCGTAAGGGAATGAAAAGTTCAGCTCTTTAGGTTGTGCGAAGGATTCTTGAATCTTTTTCTCGTTTGGGCTACATTGTAGCCCAAGCCAAAAGAGGGAGCGGATAACAATGACGATGAATGAAACGGTACGAGCGAGAATTGACGGAAAGACAAAGGAAGACGCCGAGGCCGTGTTGGCCGCTATAGGGTTGACGGCTTCTGATGCCTTTCGCTTGTTGATGGTAAGGATTGCTGCCGAAAAAAGCCTTCCTTTCTCGCCGCTTGTGCCTAACAAAAAAACCATTGAGGCTATGCGAGCAGCCAGAAGGGGCGATCTTGTCAAGGCTGGATCTGTTCAACGGTTGTTGAGGCACTTGAATGAGGACGATTAGGTACACAAAGCGTTTTAAGCGTGACTATAGGCGCGAGTTATCTGGGGGCCATGGTAAGAAGCTTGAAGCGATGATAGAGGAAATAGTGACGTTATTGGCAAAGGACTTGCCGCTGCCCTATCGCTATCTGGATCATCCTTTGTCAGGCGTATGGGGCGATCATAGAGATTGTCATGTTAGGCCTGATCTTGTCCTGATTTACAGGAAAACAGATGATAACGATTTGGATCTTGTGCGTCTTGGCTCCCATAGTGAACTTGGCTTTTAAAGGAGAAATCTGCCATGGAAATCTTTGAAAACGGACAGTGGTTGCCTTTGGTGTTTGGCTTGCTCTTTGCTGTGGCGATTTTGGCCTATACGGTCCTGGATGGCTATGATCTGGGCGTTGGCATTTTGATGAAAGACGCAAAGCCTGATGAGCAAAACGTGATGATCGCTTCCATTGGCCCTTATTGGGATGCCAATGAAACGTGGCTGGTTCTGGCGCTGGGGCTTTTGCTCATTGCGTTTCCGCAAGCAAACGGCGTGGTGTCCGGCGCTCTTTATATGCCGCTTCTTTTGATGCTGGTCGGGCTTATCTTTCGCGGCGTTTCTTTTGACCTTCGTGCCAAGGCCGTTTCAAAGAATCGCCCAAAATGGAACACTGCTTTTATCGGCGGCTCCTTTCTTGTCGCGATTACGCAAGGCTATATGATGGGCTCTTATGTGCTTGGGTTTGAGAGCGGCTGGGGGCCGCTGGTGTTCTGCCTTGGGACGGGGCTTGCCGTTGCGGCGGCCTATACGCTGATCGGCGCGGCATGGCTGTTGATGAAAACCGATGGCGCTTTGCGTGATAAAGCCGTCCGTTGGGCGCGGCGGGCATGGATGGGCACGACGGCGGGCATCGTTTTTGTTTTTGCCCTGTTGCCGATGTTAAACGCGCGCGCGGCAGAGGGGCTGACTACGTTTCCGGCGCTGTTGATCCCGTCCGTTTTGGCGGTGGTCGCCTTGGCCTTGATCGTTGGGCTGGGGCTATCGCTTAAAGCGCTGGCGCAAACACCTAGCCGTAGGGTTTGGGTTCCCTTTGCTTTAACCGTTGGCTTGTTTAAGGTCAGCGTCGTGGCGCTTGCCTTTTTCTTCTACCCTTACATCGTTCCGGATCAACTTTTGATCGTAGAGGCTGCCAGCGCGCCAGAGTCTCTGATGATCATTTTGGTGGGGGCGCTTATCACTTTGCCCCTTCTTTTCGGCTATACGTTTTATGCCTATAAGGTGTTCCATGGCAGCGCCCGCACCTTAAGTTATGATTAAAAGGGCTTGTGTTGCGCAGCGGGATAGGCTATACATTGTATATCTATTAATCAACAAAAGGGAAGCCAATGGATACGATCGTTTCGGCGTGGGGAAACAGTTTGGGTGTGCGTATCCCCAAGGCTCTCGCGCAAAAAGCCAGCCTTGCGGCGGGAGCTCCCGTTCTTATTGATTTTGAAAAAGGACGGCTGGTGATTACGCCTGTTCGTTATTGTTTGGATAATCTTGTAGCCAGCATAACGCCTGAGAATATTCACCAAGCTGTTGCGACGGGTAAGCGTCAAGGAAAGGAGCTGTGGTAAGCGTTGTGGAAAGTCGCCGCGCGGGGCGCTATGTTCCTGATCGTGGGGATCTGGTTTGGCTGGTCTTTGATCCGCAAGCTGGCCATGAACAGGCTGGACGGCGACCAGCCCTTGTTCTTTCACCCAAAGGTTATAATGCAAAAACAGGGCTGGCTCTTTTTTGCCCTGTCACGACGAAGATAAAAGGTTATCCCTTTGAAGTGGAGCTGGCTGCGAAAAATAAAGTATCGGGCGCGGTTTTGACCGATCAAATAAAAAGTCTGGATTGGCAGGCGCGACAAGCTCGATTTATTGATAAGATAACGTCATCCGCGTGGGAAGATGTCATGGCAAAGATTCGCGCTTTGCTTGATTTATAAAATTAGAAACAAAGAAAGTTTTTTCTATGGCTCCTCCCATCGCTCAAGCCCAGCAGCAGTTGGATGATTTGATCAAAAGCGCCCGTGTGGCAGGCGCGGACGGCGCGGATGCTTTGCTGGTGGATGGCCGCTCTATCAGCGTCGCGTGGCATGACCGTAAGCTTGAATCGTTAGAGCATGCCGAAGGCGGCGATATTGGCCTTCGCGTTTTTGTGGGGCATCGCCAAGCGAGCGTTGCTAGTTCGGATCGTAGCCCAGCGGCTCTTGCGGCGCTTGTGGATCGCGCCGTGGCGATGGCCAAGGCGGCGGCCGAGGATCCTTTTTGCGGCCTTGCCGCGCAAGATGAAATTGCGACTTCTTTTCCCGCGTTGGAAATGGCCGACGCTTATCAGATTGAGCCTCCCGCGCTTCTCGCGTGGGCCAAGGAGGCCGAGGACGCCGCGCTATCGGTGAAGGGCATCACGTTGTGCGAAAGCGCGGATGCGGGCTGTGGTCAGTCCACGGTCGTGATGGCGGCCAGCAATGGCTTTAGCGGGCATTATCGCCGCACGCATTATTCCATCAGCGCGGTGGCGCTGGCGGGGCAGGGGACGGCGATGGAGCGCGACTACGATTTCGCCTCAACCGTTTTTCAAAGCGATTTGCCCAGCGCGGCACAGATAGGGCGCAAGGCGGGCGAGAAAACTGTTGCGAACCTTGGCGCGCGCAAAATGCCCAGCTGCGCCGCGCCTGTTGTCTTTGCGCCTCAAACGGCGCATGAGCTTTTGGATTCTTTGATAGGCGCCATTTCCGGCAGTGCAATAGCGCGAGGCACAAGCTTTCTGATGGAAGGGTTGGGAGAACAGATTTTCCCGGAAGGCATCACGATCATCGATGATCCTTTTCGCGCACGTGGCTTGCGCTCTAAGCTTTTCGATGGCGAGGGACTCGCGCCGCAAAAACGCACGATTGTCGATCAAGGAACGCTCACGACGTGGCTTATGGATCTTCGCTCGGCAAGGCAGTTGGGGATGAAAAGCACGGGGCATGCTGCGCGTGGGACAACGGGCGTGCCCTCGCCTTCGCCCACAAACTTTTATATGGAAGGCGGCGCGGTCAGTCCTGAAGACCTCATCAGCGATATTAAAAACGGTTTTTATGTCACCGAAATGATGGGGATGGGCGTGAACGACGTGACGGGCGATTTCTCGCAAGCCGCGCGTGGCTTTTGGATCGAAAATGGTGTGATCAGTTTCCCCGTTTCGGAAATGACCGTGGCGGGCAATTTGAAAACGATGTTCAAGAATCTGACGGCGGCCAATGACCTGACCTTTCGCTATGGGATCGATGCCCCGACCGTGCGGATTGAGGGGATGACCATCGCAGGACTGTAGCTTTTTTGCTTCCCTTTTTCCCTCCTTTTTTGCCCCCTTTTTCGCCCCAGAAAAAACCCAATAGAATCAATGAATCTTGTGTTTTTTATCGATTCTCAGCCCGAAGAGCGTGGAATAGTGCCTCTCGATCGCCTTCCGCTCAAAGTTAATGCCGTAACCCATTGAAATATAAGAAAACTGACTCGGTTTTGGGCAGCATCTAACCCATTGATTCATAAAGCTTTTGTAATCGTCACCCGATTTTAGATCGCCAAAAGCAAAAATGCGGGACGATTGGGAGGCGGGGGCTAGGGACTGGGGACTAGGGGCTAGGGACT
>DYDA01000019.1:0-38119 GCA_020718105.1 Micavibrio sp.
AATTTTGTCCATTATGCCAATTATTTCTGTAATTTCTCCTCCCGTCATTGCGAGCGCGTGAAACGCGCGTGGCAACCCATCACCTAAACCTCCCACTAGAATCCCTATCTGCCCTTTCAGGAGATGGCTCGCCACGTCGGCTACGCCTCCTCGCGATGACGGATTAACTTGGCTACAGGGTTTCACGCAAGAAGAAAGAAGGGGCGTTCTTCTCTGTGGTGGTGACAAAAAGACGCAGGAAAAGGATATTAAACAAGCCAAAGCCCATAGTAAACCCTGATGAGGTAGAAAGCATCTTCCGAAAAGGGAAGCCATGCTTTACGAAGCTTCTAACGCTTTCACGACGTCTTCGCACATTTTCTTGGCATCGCCGAAAAGCATCATCGTGTTGGGGCGGAAAAACAGCTCATTCTCCACGCCCGCATAACCCGTTGCCATCGAGCGTTTGATGAACAAAACCGTCTTGGCTTTTTCCACGTCTAAAATTGGCATCCCATAAATGGCTGAGGTTGGATCGTTCTTAGCCGCAGGATTGGTGACATCGTTCGCGCCGATCACAAAAGCCACGTCAGTCATGCCAAAATCACGATTGATCTCATCCAGCTCTAACACTTCATCGTACGGCACGTTGGCTTCGGCCAGCAGCACGTTCATATGGCCCGGCATACGTCCCGCAACGGGATGGATGGCATAACGCACTTTGACGCCATTGGCTTTTAACTGATCCGCCATCTCACGCAGCGCGTGCTGGGCTTGCGCGACGGCCATGCCATAGCCGGGAACAATAATGACGCTGGAAGCATTTTTCATGATAAAGGCCGCATCCTCGGCAGAGCCTGCCTTGACAGGACGATCCCCCGCGCCATGAACGCCCGCGCCCGCCGCCGCCGCATCGCTGCCAAAGCCGCCAAGGATCACATTGAAGATGGAGCGGTTCATGCCTTTGCACATGATATAGGAAAGGATCGCGCCCGATGAACCAACAAGCGCGCCCGTGATAATCAACAGCGGGTTTTCAAGCGTAAAGCCCGTGGCCGCCGCCGCCCATCCTGAATAGGAATTCAGCATCGAAATCACGACGGGCATATCCGCCCCGCCAATCGGCAAGATAAGCAAGAAGCCCAGCAGCATCGTCACGCCAACAATGCTCCAAAACACGGTGACCGATTGCCCAAGCACCAGCGCAACGATCAAAAGGAGCGCCAAAACGCCAAGCCCCAAATTAACGTGGTGCTGAAAGGGAAACACGAGCGGCTTGCCGCCGATGATGCCTTGCAACTTGGCGAATGCAATGATCGATCCGGTAAACGTGATCGCGCCAATCGCCACGCCAAGGCCAATTTCAATCAGGCTAGAGAGATGAATGCGTGAGCCTTCCATCATGCCGAAGGCTTCCGGCTGCATCATGGCCGCGCCCGCGACCAGCACAGCAGCAAGACCCACCAGCGAGTGAAACGCGGCGACCAGTTGGGGCAGAGCCGTCATCTTGATCTTTTGAGCCACCAACGCGCCAATCGCGCCGCCGATCACAAGGGCTATCGCAATCAGGCCATAGGACGTGACTTGCGGTAAAAGAAGCGTCGTGACAATGGCAATCGCCATGCCGATCATACCGAATTTATTGCCCTGCTGCGCCGTTTCTGGCGAAGATAGCCCGCGCAACGCCAGAATAAACAAAACGCCCGACACCAAATAGGCCATTGCGATTAAAGAAGTTGTCATGACTTTACGACCCTTTTTTCTTATACATATGAAGCATGCGCCCCGTGACAATAAAGCCGCCAAAGATATTGATGGACGCCAAAACAACGGCCGCCAACCCCATCCATGCCGAAGGGGTCAGCTCTGGCAGGCCAGCGGCCACAAGCGCGCCAACAATAATGACCGAAGAAACGGCATTCGTCACAGCCATCAGTGGCGAATGCAACGCAGGCGTAACGCGCCAGACAACATAGTACCCGACAAAACAAGCAAGAACGAAAACCGTCAGACCCGTGATGAAAAACCCATGAGAGCCGCCCGCGCCTGCGCCGTTCAAGGCAAGATTTTGCGCTTGCGCCATCAGGGCGCTGGTGGCCTCGGCCAGCTTTTGTTGCTCTCCAGCCAACCGGCTTAATCCATCCAAGAGTGTTTGCTGTTCCATAGTTTCTTCCTAATCTTTGTGAAAGGGATGATGACACCCAATACGATCTTACAAATTCGGCGCGAAGAAGAGTAACGGTTTACTTTTTCGCAGGACTTGCCTTAGGGGCTGGCTCTGCCGGAACAATGATGTCGTCTGGCGCTGGCTCTTCCATGGGAATCACAATTTCCATCTTTTCTTGAAGCGCCGCAGGAGCCATCATCGTCGCAGGAGCGGGAACCGCCACAGGGGGCTGCGCCTGTCCAGAAGGCACCGCGCCAGAGGCCGCGCCACCATTTTCTGACGGCTGCGAGATGGTCAACATGCTTGGGGACACACCGTTGATTTGAACCACAGGGCCTTTACGCAACATCGAAATCTCATGCGTCATGTTGTCATTACGCTCTTTTAAAAGCTCAACCCTCAACGACAACAAATTCATTGTCTCCTGAATTCGAACGATATACCCCGCAAAAACGATAAAGAGAATAGCACAACAAATAACCGAAATGGCAAGACTTGTGATCCACTGCGTAATGGCATGATTGGGCATCGAGGGTGACATTTCATCGTTCGTCATGGGGTATCCTCCCTTAAGTCAACGCGATCAGATGGATTGGAACTGGGAATGTACGATGCCGCCGCCGCGCGTCAGGGTCACCGCTTTAACGATCTCATCCTCCCAATTGATAGCCAAAGCGCCACCCGCTTTGGCCGACAACAGGGCCACATAGTTATACACGTTTCGCGCATACAAAGCCGAAGAATCGACGGCGATGCGAGACGGCATATTCTTGTATCCGACGATCTTAACGCCATTGTAATCAACAACCGAGCCTGCTTCGCTCACCTCGCAATTGCCGCCTTGCTCAACGGCCAAATCAACAATGACACTGCCCGTTTTCATAGAGGCCACCATCTCCTTAGAAACCAGCTTAGGCGCGGCGCGTCCCGGAATAAGCGCCGTGCAAATAACGATGTCCTGCTTTTTAATCGTTTCTGCCACCAAGGCCGCTTGCTGACGCTTATAGTCGTCGCTCATCTCCTTGGCATAGCCGCCAGAAGTTTCCGCTTGCTTCGTTTCCTCATTTTCAACCATCACGAACGTCGCGCCAAGGCTTTGCACCTGTTCCTTGGCCACAGGGCGCACATCGGTCGCCGACACAATAGCGCCAAGACGACGCGCCGTCGCAATCGCTTGAAGCCCCGCCACGCCCGCGCCCATAACAAAAACACGCGCCGGAGGCACAGTCCCCGCCGCCGTCATCATCATGGGAAAAGCGCGGCCAAAGACGGAAGCCGCATCCAAAACAGCCTTATAACCAACTAAATTGGACTGACTAGAGAGAACATCCATGCTTTGCGCGCGCGTGATGCGTGGCATCAACTCCATCGCCATCGCGGTGACGTTCTTGGCGGCGTAGGTCTTAAGTTCCTCTCGCGCTGCATAGGGATTCAACATCGCAATAAGCAAAGCACCATCGGGAAGCGCCGCAATTTCATCAAGGCCCTCACCCGCGCTCATGGGACGCTGAACTTTCAGGACAATGTCCGCGCCCTGCATGGCGCCTTGCGCCGAAGACGCGACAGCCGCGCCCGCCGCAACATAAGCTTCATCAAGATAAGACGATTCAATGCCACAGCCCGTTTCGATCACAACGTCATAGCCCAACGCCTTAAACCTTTTGACGGTATCAGGCGTAGCGGCAACGCGCATTTCAAGAGGGCGACGCTCTTTAAGAACAGCAATTTTCATGACAACCATAGGTGAAGACAGGACGGAATCAGGAGTCTATCCTTAACTTGCCCTATTTCCCAACGACTGTGAAGGGGTTTGTCACTGAGGCGTCACTTAGCCATAACAAACAAAAACGGCTCTTGCGCAAAAAGGGATTCGGGGTGAATAGCCCCCTTCCCGCTTAAAGCACCCGTCTAACTTCTTGGACTTCGGGGATAAAATGGCGGAGCATCTGCTCAATGCCAACTTTCAGCGTCGCGGTTGCGCTGGGACAACCGGCGCAAGCGCCCTTCAGACGCAGATAGACGATGCCGTCCTCATACCGCTCAAACGCGACATCGCCGCCGTCTTGCGCGATTGCAGGGCGGATACGCAAATCAAGAAGCTCATTAATCTGGCGAACGACATCGCTGTCTTCGGCATTGGCCTGCGTCAATCTAGCGGCAGGCGCGTCGTCAAGGATCACGGGGCGGCTTTCAGTGAAATGATCCATAATCGCGGCAAGCAGCGCAGGACGCAAAACAGGCCACGCGGCTCCACCCGCTTTGCGCGTGATACTGATAAAATCTGTCCCCAGAAAAACGGAAGCCACGCCCCCCGTGGCAAACAAAGCCTGAGCGAGCGGAGAGAGAGCGGCTTTTTCCTCGCTATCAATATCAATTGGATTGTGAACCACAAGCCGAGAGGGCAGGAACTTCATGGTATCAGGGTTGGGCGTATCTTCGGTTTGGATAAACATGAAAAGAGTGATCCTTAAGTCGGTTAGTCGTGATGACGCACGGCATCGGCGGCATGAGCATCGTGAAGCGCATTCATAAGATGGGAATGAAAGTGATAGGGATTGGCAACATGATCGATGGGAGAAATGCCGCCCCCTGTGCCTTTGACCATCAACGTACCAAAGCCCAAAAGACGCCCTCCGATGGATTGTTCAATCGTTGCGCCTTCAACCTTGGTCATCATCAATTCATAGCTTGTTGTCGCAATAAAGCCGTGTTTGGCAATAACGCGCTGATCCGTGATCACAAGCTCGGTCGATATTTGCCGGATATAGGAGGCTATAAGTTGGAAAGCGCCAAGAGCGATAAGACCAGCGGAAACGTAACTCACTGCTGGCAAAATCATGGCCGCTATGGAATCACCTAAAAACGCCTTAACGGGTAAAGGCGCAAACCGCCCCACCAAAAAACCCAGAAGCGTGATGGTGATGCCCATCTTATAAATAATCCAGTGCAACTGCGTTTCATAAAGGATGGTTTCGTTCGGTTGCATCGCACGTTTAACATAGGCTCCCATGACGCTTGCTCCTTTTGTTATTCTTCTAACGATGCTAGATATTTTTCAACTTCCAACGCCGCCATGCACCCCATGCCCGCCGCTGTGACGGCCTGCCTGTAACGCTTATCCTTGACATCGCCCGCAGCAAAAACGCCCGCTATAGACGTTGCTGTTGAATCCGGCGCGGTCAAAAGATAGCCCTCGTCATCCATAGGCAATTGGCCTTTGAAGATTGCTGTCGCTGGCGCATGACCAATAGCGATAAAGACTCCGTCAACGTCAAGCTCTGTTATAGCGCCCGTTTTCACATGAGAAACAGCCAAGCCTGTCACACCGCGCACAGGTTGTTCAATGCCCTTAATCGATTGAACAACACTATCCCATAAGACGGTGATTTTAGGATTCTTGGCGATACGGTCATGCAGGATTTTTTCGCCACGAAAGGCATCTCTGCGATGGATCATCGTGACATGACTGGCAAGCCCTGCCAGATAAAGGGCTTCCTCCATCGCTGTGTTACCGCCGCCAACAACAGCAACCTTCTTGCCACGATAAAAGAAACCATCGCACGTCGCACAACCCGACACGCCATAACCTTGAAAATGCTTTTCCGCCTCAAGACCAAGCCAGCGCGCCTGAGCACCCGTAGCGATCACGACGGAATCCGCCGTATAAACCGTTCCTGAATCACCAACGCACCGGATGGGTCTTTGATCAAAGGCCACCTCAACGATAACGTCCTGCACCAAGCTTGCCCCAACGCGCTGCGCTTGCGCGGCCATGAACTCCATAAGTTGAGGGCCAGCGATGGGTTCTGCAAAACCAGGATAATTTTCAACATCGGTTGTGATCGTCAGCTGGCCGCCCGGTTGCATGCCTTGGACAAGAACGGGGGCAAGATTGGCCCGCGCCGCATAAATGGCCGCCGTATAACCGGCTGGCCCCGCGCCAATAATCAAGACTTTTGTATGCTGTGTGGCCATAGGTATCTTTCCTTAAGAAAAAAGAGGAGCCAAGTTAAGCACAGCCCCCACCCCATAACAAATGCCATACAGGTTCTTTTTAGGCTACTGAAAAAGAAAAACCGTTACATCTATTACAGAACGGCCTTTACGCCGCAGGATGGGTTTGTGTGTGCCGATGCCATGCGAGAGCGGATTCAACGATTTCGTCCAGATTATAGCGTGGGCTCCACCCCAGCTTTTCACGGGCGCGAGCAGCGTTCGCCACGAGCATCGGCGGATCGCCTGCGCGGCGCGAATGACGGCTTTGAGGAATGGAATGGCCAAGGGCACGCTCGGCCGCCTGCACGACTTCCAAAACCGTTGAGCCTGTCCCCGTCCCCAAATTGCAAGCGTCTGTCTCACCACCCGTCGCCAAATAGTCAAGCGCGGCCAGATGCGCCGCCGCCAGATCCAGCACATGAATATAATCACGCAACGCCGTTCCATCACGCGTGGGATAATCTGAGCCAAACAGCTTCACCTCATCCTTCACACCAAGCCCCGCAAGCAGCACATTAGGGATCAAATGCGTTTCAGGATCGTGTGCCTCGCCAATGCCTTCCTCTAGCGGCGCAGCGCCAGCGGCATTGAAATAGCGCAAGGCAAGCGAACGCATCCCCTGCCCTTCCAGAGAACGCAAATGTTTCTCAGCCAGCAGCTTGGCCTCGCCATAGGGATTGATCGGGTTTTGCGGATGATCCTCGGCAATCGGCGCGTCACTGACAGGCGTGCCATACACCGCCGCTGTCGAAGAAAACACAACGCGCTTCACGCCCCCCGCGCACAGCGCATCAAAGAGCCTTTGCGCTTTGTGATAATTGTTCTCGATATATTTGGCAGGATTCGCAACCGATTCGCCCACTTCGATAAAAGCGGCGAAGTGAATCACAGCCTCTGGCTTATGCTCGGCGCACACCCGCACCACCAGATCCGAATCACCAATGTCGCCCTTCACAAGCGGGCCATACTTAACCGCCCACGCATGGCCGTTAACCATACTATCCAAGACGATGGGTTCATGCCCCGCCTTTTTCAAAGCAAACGCCGTATGGGAACCGATATAGCCCGCACCGCCCGTAACCAAGACTTTCATGAAATATCCTTTTTAAGTTTTATCCACACCTTTTTGACATAAAAAATTTATGAAACCATTAATGAACCTTTTCATTTCGGCGGCGATAAGGTTTACTCTAACAAGAAGTTTATGAAATGGTTTATTTTTATGTCAGGTTCACGCATGACTCATCCGATTGATTCATCATCCCCCTATATGCCCTTTCTTTATGATTTGCCTACCAATTCTGTCGGTCGCTTGACCCCCTCCACCATGATGCGAAGCCTTGGGGCCAGGGCTCTTCGTTGGCAGCTTGAGAAAAAACCTTTTATCGCAGTCTATAGCGGCTCTCGCACAGGGAAATCGCCGAACCACATGGCTGTTGCCAAAGAACTAGGCCAGTCAATTGAAAACGTAGAAGGCGTCGCCGTCACAGGGGGAACATCTCCAGGGCTTATGGGCGCTGTCTTAAATGAATGCTCTCGGCAAGTTTGTTTTATCCCCAAGCTTTTTGCGTCAAGAACAGGCGCGGGCGTGGCTATCGAAGACGTTCACGCCCATGCGGTCAATCACGTCGTCCCCGATTTTTGGGAACGCAAGACGGCGATGACCCTCATCGCTGATGCCGGTTTTATCGTCCTGCCGGGAGGCTATGGTTCTTTGGATGAAGCCTTTGAATCGTTGATCTTTGCGGCGCGTACCAACAGGCGCGTCACTTTTGTCAACCCTAACGGCTATTGGGACAGCACCCTATCCTTATTTTCCTCCTTTGCAAAACAAGGCTTGATGCCACCCGAATACCTAAACTGCATTTCCAGCGCTCCTGACGCTTCAACGGCTGTTGAGGGACTTCTTCAGCACCAACAAGCCAACGCAAAAAACACACTGACACCGCAGAAAAAAGCCATCGCGACGACAAGTCTGCGAAATTTTTTTGAAACGAATCCTCAAAAGCTGCCTAACGCGATTTTTTCCTTTATTGGAAAAGCCCCACGTATTGGTCTTATTGCCTCTGGCAATATCGGCAAAGAGGAAGCCGATTTCAATCTGTCTCAAAGAACCTATCGCTCTCGCTTTGTTGATAATACGACCATGATTGCGCGCCAATTTGTCAAGGCAGGCGCAGCGTTGGTTCTTATGGGGGATCGTCGCGGCCTTCGCGCCAGAATGGCACAAGCGGCTTTAGAAGCAGGCGGCAAAGTGATCTGGCTTCAAAGAAATCCAACGCGCCTGCCTTTGAATATAAGGCGGCTTAATGAGCAGGAAATGCAAATTGATGTACCGCGTTATTTCGAAAGAGCGCGGCTTTTCGCAACCATCGTTCAAGGCCAATGCATTATCGCAGGCGGCATTCACACCGCCAACGAAGCGCTTTCGCATGTCACGCGCAACCAAACAGGGCATGGCGATTATTGCGACGTTGTTCCACACTGCCGCGATATGGGGCGCCCCCGCATGGTTGCCCATGCCTATGACCCACACCTTGATGATAACGGGCTTCGTTTATGGGAGCCCTTAGCCAAGCAAGTCTGGCACTGTGCCAACGAAGGCTTTATCAATAAAAAAGACTTAGGCCTGTTGCTCTTTCACAGACGCGCTGAATCGATCACAGGAAATGTTATGAGTGGCCTTGGCCATCAGCCGGATTTTCTGGTTGAGCTTTCCAAAATGGGAAAACAAAGAAGCCCTTCTTCCACCCCTGTACCTTGCGCCCCAAAACCAACTCTAGGATGAAATAATACAGCTCTATCGATCCCTTAAAAAAGTTTGTATCAGGTCTAAAATGTCACCCAACAAGCCATCTCCTCTCCTTCATATTGGCATTTCTTTAGATGCCTTGTTTGATTTTTCAGAAGAGAAACGCATTTTAAAAAAGCAAGGCAACGAAGCTTATAAAAAATATGTTCGCGCTAACATGCAAACAACGCTTGAGCCCGCCAAAGCGTTTCCCTTTGTCGCCAAAATGCTCTCTTTCAACGATCCTCAAAACACCCTTGTTCAAGTCACCATTATCGCCAACTGCCAATCAGAAACGATCTTTCGCGCTCAACAAGCGATGCATCATCACAAATTGATCGATTCCCTGCGCCCCGAACATCACAGTGGCCTAACTTCCCAATTCGGGAGCAACGCCCTTAACAAAGTCCTTTTTAAGAACTCTGTCGATTTGCTTTTATCTTCCAACACCAAGGACGTGGAAAATCTTTTGACCCTTGGCTATTGCGCTGGCCATGTCGAAGCGGGACGGGCACGAGACGAGCAATTTGAGAATCATAAAGACGTCGTCATTGCCTTTGATTTTGATCGCGTCGTCGGGATTGCTTGTGGCCCACAGGGAACATGCGATCAATTCCTCGATAACGAAAAATACACCGATGTGAAAGGCATAGAAGCCGCGTGGCAAAGAGAGCATGAATGCCGGAAAATACCGGCCCATAAAGGCCCCCTCTCCCCTTTCTTTGAAAAGCTTTTTGCGCTCCGTGATCTAACAAACGGGCAGCCCGATAAATATACGCTCAACATTCCCATCGTCACGGCACGCACGGGGAAATCTCTTGATCGCGTTAGAACATCTCTTGACGCATGGGGTGTTAAGCCCGATGAAATTTTCTCAACGGGGTGGGATTGCAAAGGCGACTTACTCAAAAATATCCATGCCACAGTTCATATCGATGACGGCCTTCATCACATTCAAGGCGTCTATGAAAGAAGCCCGCAAACAACGCCCTTTCATATTCCATGGGTTGAGGCGCATCTCGATAAAATACAAAAGCGTTGCCAAGCTCCTTTAAACCGCTTTCTGCCAATGCCTGCCTGCGCCCCATAACGCTCTTGCCCGCCTTCACCTTAAAACCTATAAGGTAAAGGCCATGATCATTGTCTGCAAAAGCTGCCACGCGTCATTTTTGATTCCATCGTCTTTGTTCCATGGCGCGTCGAACCTTGTCCGTTGTGGAAAGTGTGGAAAGGTCTGGCGCGAATTTTCCTCTGGCAAGGCGGACGACGACGCTCCCCCCTCTTCGGCTCCTGCTGACTCGTGGCTTTTTTCTGCGGAAAAAGAAGCCCTTTCCCTATCCTCATTGCCAGAGACAGCCAATGCAGAGCCCTCACCTCCTGCCAAAAAACTGACCTTTTCGAATGTAAAAAATCTCATCTCCAGCTTCTTGAAGACGGCAGGTTTTATTCTCCTCACCCTTCTGGCACTGTCGGTTTTGGGGTTTTTCACGGGGCATCGCTATATCGCCCAGACGTGGCCTTCTACCGAAACGCTCTATCGCTCGCTTGGCCTTTCCCTAACCTCTTCTTCGGATGAAATCCTTCTTATTCAAAACATTTCTTCAGAAAGACATTATAGGGATGGGGCTATGCAATTGATTGTCAACGGAGAAATTAAAAATAGCTCTCAAAAACCACAAATCGTTCCCGATTTGAATGTCGATGCCATGGGGCCGGACGGAAAGATTATCCAAAGCTGGCGTATTAAGCCTTCTGCCGCTACATTAGGGGCAGACTCAGTCCTTCCTTTTTCCTCATCGATTCTTTCGCCTGAGGGAACTGTCGTCGAAGTTAATCTTAGCTTTGTAGAAACGCCTCATGCCCAACCCTGACCCCGCCACACCGCGCCCCCTTACCATCCTTGTCGCTGAGGACAACCCTGCCGTGCGCGAGTTTGTCGTGAGGGCGCTGCAAACGACAGGCGCGACGATCAAGGCTGTGCCGGACGGACAAGCCGCCTTAGATGCCTTGGCCGCCGAAAAGTTCGATGTCCTGATTACCGACATCGTGATGCCCAACGTGGACGGCATCGCCCTCGCCCTTAAAGCCGTCCGGCAATATCCTGATTTACGTATCATCATGATATCGGGCTATGCGCAAGAACGCATGCGAGCGCATAATCTTGACGCTCTTGTTCATCGCATTATTGCCAAGCCCTTTTCTCTTGAAGAAATATGCGAGGCTGTGCAAAACGTCATGCCTCATTCTGTTTAAACCGACACCACCCCATAGGAGTTTTTTTATGAAACAACGCATTCGCAAAGCCGTCTTTCCTGTCGCTGGCCTCGGCACGCGCTTTTTGCCCGCCACCAAGGCGATGCCCAAGGAAATGCTGACGCTGGTGGATCGTCCACTGATCCAGCACGCCGTGGACGAAGCCCGCGCAGCGGGCATTGAGCAATTCATCTTTGTGACCTCACGCGGCAAGGGTGCGCTGGAGGATCATTTTGACAGCAACAACGACCTTAAGCGCACGCTGGAAGCCCGCGATAAACAGCGTGAGTTGGCCATTTTGCAAACGACCGAAATTCCTTCAGGTGACCTTCTCTTTGCAAGGCAACGCGACCCGCTGGGCCTTGGCCATGCCGTTTGGTGTGCGCGTCATCTGGTGGGGCGTGAGCCTTTCGCCATTCTTCTCCCCGATGATGTGGTGCTGGCCAAAACGCCATGCCTGAAACAAATGATCGAAACCTATGACGAGATTGGCGGCAACGTCGTGGCCGTTGTGGACGTTCCACGTGAGCACACCAACCGCTATGGCATTTTGGACATTGAAAGCGACAACGGCAAACTGGCCAAAATTAAAGGCCTTGTCGAAAAACCCGCGCCAGAGCTTGCACCCTCTACCCTCTCGATCATTGGCCGCTATATCCTGCAACCCGAAATCTTTGATGAGCTGGAATCGCGGCGCATCGGCGCAGGCGGTGAGATTCAGCTGACCGACAGCATGGCGCAGTTGATCGGGCGGCAGCCCTTCTACGGGATGCGTTATGAAGGGACGCGCTATGATTGCGGCGATAAGATCGGCTTTATCGAGGCCAACGTCGCTTTTTCTTTGGCTGATTCCGATATAGGCGGCAAAGTCCACGACGCTTTGGCCAAATACTTTGCCTGACAGAGGCTCTTTTTATGGTTAATGCCCCTTCTTGTAATAGAAAAGGCTTTTCGCTAAGATAAAGGATGTTCTTGGCACAAAAAACAGACTGTGGCGGGGGCTAGGGAACAAAGCCTATGTCAGATATTGAGAACGCTAAACCGTCTTATGACGAGTGGATGTATTGGGCGCAGATCGTTATTGATCGCCTGACAACGGTTGCTCATGTCTATGCCAAGCCACCTCATTCCGAAATCTTTTTTGTTGAAAAAGAACGTCAAGAGCGATTGATGAACACGACGAGCATCATGCGCCGTCTGCACGATTTGACAGATGAGCACGAATTTTCCATCCCTAAAGACGCGACTGAAGAAAAGGCTTATGAGGAGAATCTTATCACGATGATCTCCCCCCTTTTCTATGACGTCATGCGTCGCTTGCCCGAATGGTCTGAGGATATGCAAAAGCTTTTGCAATCCCCATGGTCGCGGGATTGCGCTGGAAGACTTGCTTCGATCCTTTTTTGCGGCCCTGATGGGCGCTTGGCTGAAGGTCTTGGAAGCGGCATGGTGGAAAATGGACGTCTCCCCGCCTCTCTTGCGGCTCTTCTGGATCGTGAAGAGGCTGGAGGCAACCGCGCCCCCCGCATTGAAAAACCTCGTTTTGCGGAAAAGCATATGCGTCGCGAGGAATTGGCCAGCCTGTGGAGCAAAAAGAACAGCTCTTTCTTGCGCTCAGCAGGACGAATGAATTAAAAGAAAAAAGAGAAAAATTCTCCGTTTTTAAAAGGACCCTTATGAATGGCTCAAAGTTACGCACAACGTGCCCCCTTTAATGATTGGTGGTATTGGTCAGAATGCCTTGTAAAGCGCTTTAAAACCATCGCCGACATCTACCGCGAAAACAACGAAATGGAACGCAGTGAGCAAGCCGCCGACTGGGCGCGCAAGCTGAAGGACAACTGCATGGTCCCCGTCATGGCGGCCCGCAAAGGCATGAAAACGGACGAAGAAAAAGAAGAAGTCCGTAAGCTGGAGGAAGCCTCGATCCTCAACGCCGCAACGATGTTCCGCGAGATTCTTATCAACCTGCCCTTTGTTTCCAGCGCAATCCAAGATTTTTTGTATATCTATTGGGAAGATGTCAATTGGGACGGAGGCGATGATCAAGAAGAGTACGACGAAGAAACCGGCCTGATCAAAAAGAAGAAAAAGAAAAGCGCAGGCGATCAGCGTGTCACTGAACTTTTTTGGGGGCCTAAAGAACGACAGGATGAAGGCATCCGCAGCGGCAAGGTGGAGGATGGCGGGCTTCCGGGGTTGCTCCTCAACCTTATTCAAGCCGAAAAAACATCCTCAAACCGCTCTCCCACGGATTATGGGCAGGTCATGCAAGCGGCAGCCACACAGCAATATATCGCCACCACGGCTCAAGCCAACCAAAAGTGGGAACAGGCGGGCGTTAAGATGAACTTTAAACCAGGTGGATCGTTGTAAGAGCCCGCTTGCGTAATGCCTTTAAGTGTGGCAAAAAGCCGCAGCTTTTGTTATGAAACCTCCAAAGTCGGAGCGCTTTTTTTACAAGAGCGACTATAATTGCGCCTAGGCGGCCTGCATAGACAGATGTATTGTTTTGCCTGCCCGCCACAGATAGATTGTAGTTTGTTGAGGGAGGCCGTAACATTCAAGCCCCCACGGGTTTAGCCCATTCGCTGCCGTAGCTCAGGGGTAGAGCACGTCCTTGGTAAGGACGGGGTCCGCGGTTCAATTCCGCGCGGCAGCACCAGTTTTTCTTTTATGTTTCAAAGACTTCCTCTTTTCAGGGGGTAGAGCAAGTTCGCTAGTATGAGAGCAAACATGAGAGCAGATTATCCTTTTTGGCTCTGCTTCTCCTTTCTTTTCAATCAGATATATCCTTAACGGCTATGAGACGAACGTGAGAGCAGTTTCGTTTTGCTTGGGTTTTTTAGTGAACAACCGCAGGCCGCTCGGCGTTGTTCACGCGGGTCAATTGACCATGATAGGCGGCGGTCGCCAGCACATCGACCGCGCCGCGCAGGTAGTTGGGTTGGAGGTGGGCGTACAGCTCGGTCGTCCTTTGCACTGAATGGCCAAGGAGCCGCGCAATGAGGAAAAGGTCGACACCAGCCAAGGCCATGAGTGTTCCCGCCGTGTGGCGCAACGTGTGCGGCGTAACGTCCTCTATTCCGGCGCGCTCGCATGAGCGGCGGAATCCCGTGCGGATGTTTTTGACGGACTCAAAATTATACGCGATCACCTTCCCGCAAGGCGGCACGGTTTCTCCGGCCACCTCCGACTGCCCGCGCGCAAACTCTTCCTGCGCTTTTTTCGTTTCTATCAGGTCGCGGTAAAGATACTCGCTGATGGGAACGATGGCGCGACGCTTCTTGGTTTGTTGTCGGCCTTGTGGGTTCAGGTAAATAATCTTGTTCGCAAAATCCACCTGATCCCATGTGAGTTCCATCAGTGCGCCTTTTCGCGCCCCCGTGGTAACGGCTAGCTTGATAAAAAGGCGCACATGCGCTTCGGGACAATTGTCGAGCAGCCGCTCGATCTCTTCGGGCTCAAGATAGCGCATCTTGTGCTGCCCCATCGGCGGCAGCGGAATCTTGGGCGCGGAAGTCAACCGCCCGTTGACGATGGCGTGATTGAGGGAGGCCACGAGAACGACCAACTCGCGGCGGATGGTCGCCGAGGTGATGGGTCGCGTGTCTTCGACTTTTTTGATACCGTCTTTTGTTTGATAGACGCGAACTTTTCTCGTGCGTTCGCGCTCATAGCGTTTCAGTACCTGTGGCGTAAGGGTCGAGACGGTTGTCTCGCCCCCGAAGAACCCGACGAAGTTTTCAACGGTGCGCGCCGCCAGATCGGCGGTGGCGAGTTCGGGGCCGTGTTCCTGCAAATACCAGCGCAAGGCCGTAGCGATGGGATATTTTTCTGGTTTGGCGATGGGGCCGTGTTCTTCTTGATCGGCATATTCTAAGATGAACTCGCCGAGGATTTTTTCAGCTTCTGCGCGATCATCAGTGCGCGCACTGCGTCGCCGGATCCGTCTGGTGCTTTCGAACCAATAGATGTACCAAACTTTTTGATTGGGCTCTTTACCGAGCCACGGGGTTTTTCGCGCTCCTGACATGGCGTCAATGACCTTTTTAAATAATCCTCCACATCGTCAATGCGGAACCGTACTTGGCTTCCAATTTTTACAAACGCAAGTCTTCTTTGCGTGCGCAGGCGAAGGACGGCGCTGGGGCTAATCTGCAATCTTTGGGCGACTTGCCCCACCGTAAGAACGAGGGGCTCGTTCATGATGAACCCCTCGCCCAAACGGTGCGCCACCAGCGCCAGAGCTGCTGAAAGAATCGTAGTTTCTTCACGCGCTACGGCCCGCCTTTTGTTTTGGCTCGGACGGATGCGGCGTTCTGAGCGCGGTGTGGATGAAGAGAGCATCTTCCTCAGTGCTGGAAGAAGGCGCGGCCTCGTGATAAAGATCGACGGCCATACAGCCGACTTCGAACACTTCGGTGAAGCGGCCTTGGCTAAGCAAGTGAAGCATTTCTCTCAGGCAGCGATGTGAAAAATCCAGATATAGCTGGGCGGAAACGGATGACATAAAGGGATCTCCTTACAAGGTGTTTGGGGCCGACGGCGTGCCAGTCCTTTTCCCTGTTGTATCCAAATAGGCAACATGAGTCAATAAAAAGGATTGTCTGTTGCCAAAATCATCTTTCCGGATGAGAATCAGCCTTGGGCAACCCTTTTCTTGCCTGAAGGCGGTAGTGTGCTTCGGTCATCCCCGTCTTCATCCGGCAGCATTCCCCAAAGCATCTCGAATATCTCCCCCAGCCCCTCGGCAAGCATGTTCGAGCGGGTCAAAAGTATTTTATCAGGGGCAACCATCTGGGCTACGGTCGACCCATAAACAAGTTGAAGAACGGAGGGGTTAAACTGGACGGGCATTGTCTTAATTGGAAAAGGACAGTCCACCGCCTGACAGATGCAGCGCGAAGGAAAGCCTTTTTCCTTGAGAGCCTCGCAAAAAGAGGCGATCTGCAAAGAGTTGTCGGCGGGGTTTCCGCACAAAACCAGCAATTCTGTTCCCTGCCGATTCTTTGCAATATCGTCCAGCAGAAAATCCTTCGCGTGTTCCCCTTCCAAAATGAGGTGGCCTTTCTCCCGCAATGCAACGCCGCGATCCCCGATGAACTCTAGCCGCTCCAAGAAAAAGGCCATCAGCGAATTGATCGTTTTTTGTTGCAGGCTTGTCGTATTGCCCAGCTCAAATTGGCGTACGGACGTAACCGCAACGCCTGCTTGGGTGGCGAGATCGTCTTGCGAGATATTAAGCAGGGCGCGCGCGGCGCGGAGTTGTTCGGGGGAAAGCGTCATGGGTCTCCTTACGGCTTAAATAGACTGAAGTTCAGACTAATTTTAGCTAAATGTCAAGTTTTTGATTGAAACTTTTCCTCTTTTCAGGCATGATGCGTTCATGGTTGCTCTTATTTGGTAGTTGGACATATCCGATCTGAGATATTTGATGAATAATTTCAAAAAGATAGTTCGCCTCACCTTTGAGGGCGTCGCAGAGGAGCAAAGCCTTTATTCTTCAGGCGATCTTACTCCCCTTGCCTGTTGGGCTTCTCCCATCGGACGCATTGAAAGCGAAATGCTGGAAGCGCTGGTTTTCTATCGCGCTCAAAAAATCGGCTGCGCCAAAATACATGTGCACACAGCTTTGGAGTGCCGCTTTCAGGTCGAGGAGCTGTCGGATATCCCCACCTTTAAGTTCGAGGAAGCGATGGCGTATCTTCTCAATTTTGCGGGAGCGAATTGAAGCGCGTTAGAGAACGCAAGCCAGCATATCGTCGACTTTTTCTTTGATTTGGCCTGTTTTCACGTCTTCTTTGGCCTTTTGGCAGCGGGCGTAGGTTATGGCGATAACCTTGACGAGGGTCTTTCCATCGACTTTCTCGTTCTTGCATCGCTCAATGGCATACCCGACCACTTCTTCCAGCAACGTCGTATCGATTTGCGCGTCGAAATCGTCCGTCACAAGCTCGGCGATGTTCACGCCGTAGTAATCGGCAAAGCGTTCAAGCCAGTTAAGGTTGACATTACGCTGCCCCGTCTCAAAACGCTGGACGGTACCGCGCGTGACACTCAACGCTTGGGCAACTTCCTCAAGCGTTTTGGCCTTCATTTCTCGTATGGTTCGTAATCTGTTCATGGAAACATTGTATCCTTTTCGGATATATGAAAGCAAGTAAAATAAATTAGTTGCCTAAATGACAACTTTTCTCTTGATTGCTGTTGCCATATAGGATACTTGGTTGCCTATGAAGCTTTCCGATTATCTTATTGAGAAAAAGTTAACGTATGCCGCTTTTGCCAAGCTGCTGGGCATGACCAGCACGGCTGCGGCCATGAATGTGTGCCGCTACGTCAAGGGCACGCGCAAGCCCAGACCCGCCGTGGCCAACAAAATGGTCGAAGTCACCAAAGGCCGCGTCACGCTGAACGACATCTATAGCGTGAGGGATCAGCCATGACGCTTTTCATCGGCATCGATCCCGGCCTGTCGGGCGCTCTGGCTTTTCGCTCCGGCGAGGAGATGAGCGTTCTGCCTATGCCCGTTCTCACGATCACAAAGAGCAAAGGCGTTCGCCGCGTTCTGGATCTGACGGCTCTTGCAAACATCATCGACGACAAAACCAAAAACGCCGCGCGCGTGAGCGTTTTCATCGAGCGCGTCGCGTCCATGCCCAAACAGGGCGTGGCCAGCATGTTCTCTTTTGGAGAAAGCTATGGCGCGATCAAAGGGATCATCGCGGCCAATTTTCTTCCCATGACGCTCGTTACGCCGCGCACATGGAAAAGCAAACTCAAAGTCTCCAGCAACAAAGACGATGCCCGTTATCGCGCCAGCCAATTGATGCCGCGCTTCGCGCATCTGTGGACGCGCCGCAAAGATGACGGCATGGCCGAGGCTGCGCTCATCGCCCTTTACGGACAAAATTATGGAGGAGTTCAATGATCCTTCGCAATTTTAGTCCCGCCGCGCTTGATGAGATGGACATCACCGCTATTGCAACGCTGGCGACGCCGGAGTTGGCGGAGTTGATCGATTTAATCGACAAAGACGCAACGCTTCTCAAACTGCGCAAAGACAAACTCGCTTGCGCACTCAACCGCAAGTACGGCGATGCCGCACAAAAGGCGCGTCTCGACGCCGGAAAAGATACAGGCGTCGTTCATCTTGAGGATGCTGGGTTCGACGTCTCTGCTGAGGTTGGTAAAACCGTCAAATGGGATCAGGCGAAGTTAATCGAGGCGCTGGATTCCCTGCCGACCGAAACGGCCAAGCATTATGCCAAGGCCGAGTTCAAAGTGGACGAGCGCAAATACGCCGCCGCGCCTCCAGACATTCAGAAAATCCTCGCACCCGCGCGCGCCGTCGTGCCGAGCCGAGCGACCTACACCCTCAAACGTAAAGCAAAGGAGTGACATGACGTTTCAAATCATTACTGCTGATCAGCGATTAGCCGAAAAGCGCGGCATCAAGGGCTGCATTTTCGGGCGCTGGAAAATCGGCAAGACCAGTTTGCTCTGGACGCTTGATGCGCCCAGCACCTTGTTCATCGATCTTGAAGCGGGCGATCTTGCCGTCGAAGGCTGGGCGGGCGACACAATCCGACCGCGCACATGGCAGGAATGCCGCGACTTTGCCGCCTTTATCGGCGGCCCGAATCCGGCTTTGCGCGACAACCAGCCCTACAGCCAAGCGCATTATGATCATGTGTGCAGTCAATTTGGTAATGCGGAAGCGCTCGATAAATACGACACGATCTTTGTCGACAGCATCACGGTTGCGGCGCGTCTCTGTTTCCAATGGTGCACAGGACAGCCCGAAGCCATCAGTGAGAAAACAGGCAAGCCCGATACACGCGGCGCTTACGGCCTTCTTGGCCGCGAGATGATTGGCTGGCTCACGCATCTACAGCACACGCGCGGCAAAAGCGTCTGGTTCGTCGGGATCCTCGACGAGAAAACGGACGATTTTAACAGGCGTGTCTATTCGCCGCAGATCGACGGCAGCAAGACAGGTCTTGAGCTGCCTGGCATCGTCGATCAAGTCGTGACCATGACCGAGATTAAAGTGAACGATGGGACGCTTCACCGCGCTTTCGTTTGCCAGACCCTCAATCCGTGGGGCTATCCGGCGGGCGACCGTAGCGGACGGCTCGACATGATCGAGGATCCACATCTTGGGCGCCTGATGGACAAAATCAGACAACCCCTCACCAAGACGGCATCGGAACGGCTGGAGTTTTGCAGGCCACAGCCGACCGATGCCGAAACCCCCGCAACTGTCGTTCAACAAGCACAGGAGTAAAAACACATGTACCAGAATCAAGGGATGGATTTCAATGACGCCGGACAACAACAGGTCGGCGAACTTATTCCGGCGGGCACTATCGCCAAAGTCGTGGTCACCGTTCGCCCCGGCAGCGCGGGCCAAGGCGGCTGGCTGACCCGCAGCAATACGAGCGACGTGGAATATCTCAATTGCGAGTTCACAGTTCTGGAAGGCCCCTTCGCGCGGCGCAAGTTTTGGCAAAACATGACCGTCTCCGGCGGTAAGCTAGATGAGCGTGGCCAATCGAAAGCATGGGGCATCACAAAGGCGTCTTTGCGCGCCATGCTGGACAGCGCGTTTGGGTTGGATCCGGACGACGAAAGTCCCGCTGCAAAGCAAAAGCGCATCACGCAAGATTGGGGCGCGTTCAACGGCCTGCAGTTCGTCGCCAAGATCGGCATCGAAAAAGGCAAGGACGGCTATGCCGACAAGAACCGTCTTCAGTTCGTTCTGACGCGCAAAAATCAGGAATACGCTGGGGTCATGTTCGGGGCGCAAGGTAGCTATGCGGCCCCACCCGTGCAAACTGCGCAGCAAACGCAACCACAGGCTCAACCTCAACAGCAGACAGGAACGCAAGGCGGCGGCATGCCCGCCTGGGCGCGCTAATCCCCGTTTCCTATTTCTGAAGTTTGAGAGTGTCCCATGTTGCTCCGGCCACGGCAGAAGATCTTTGTCGAAAATTGCGTCGCTGCGCTGAAGCAACGGAGCAATACGCTCGGCGTTGCCCCGACAGGTGCTGGTAAAACCATCATGCTGTCGGCGGCGACGGGCGAGATTTTGCGCGAAACAGGAGGCAAGGCCGCAATCCTCGCCCACCGCGATGAGCTGACGGCGCAAAACGTCATGAAGTTCGCGCGCGTTAATCCGAGTCTCAGTACATCTATCTATGACGCGAACAGCAAATCGTGGCATGGCCGCGCGACCTTTGCGATGGTTCCGACTCTGGCGCGACCAGACAATCTCACCAAAATGCCGCCGCTTGATCTGCTTGTCATCGACGAAGCGCATCATGCGGCTGCCGCGAGCTATTTGCGCATCATCGAAGAAGCGAAGGCCAAAAACCCGAACCTGTTGCTCTTCGGTTTGACCGCCACGCCCAATCGTGGCGATCAGAAAGCTCTGCGCCCGATCTTCGACAATGTCGGCGATCAGATCAGGCTGGCTGAACTCATCCAGTCCGGCCATCTCGTGCCACCGCGCACCTTTGTGGTGGATGTCGGTGTTCAGGATGAGTTGAGACAGGTGCGCAAGACAGCGCTTGATTATGACATGGGTGAAGTGGCGCAGATCATGAACCGGCCTGTCGTCACCAGCGCGGTCGTGAAGCATTGGCAGGAAAAGGCGGAAGACAGAAAGACCGTGGTCTTCTGCTCCACCGTCGCTCACGCTGAGAACGTAAGACAAGCTTTTCAGAACAACGGCATCGAAGCCGTAATTGTCCACGGCGAGATGTCAGGCTCCGACCGTCGCTTAGCCCTCGCACGCTTTCAACAAGGCAGCGCGCGCGTGATCGTCAATGTGGCGGTATTGACGGAAGGTTGGGATTATCCGCCGACTTCTTGCGTTCTATTGTTGCGCCCAAGTTCCTATCGCTCAACCATGATCCAGATGGTCGGGCGGGGCTTGCGCACCATAGATCCCAAGGAACATCCCGGCATCATTAAAACCGACTGCATCGTGCTCGATTTCGGCACATCGACATTAATGCACGGCAGTCTGGAACAGGACGTTCTTCTCGACGGCAGTGTCCACCAAGGTGAATCGCCGACAAAGGAATGCCCTGATTGTGGAGCGATAGTTCCGTTGTCCGCGCAGGAATGCGCCCTGTGCGGCTATGAGTTTATATCCGACGTTACAAGCGAAGATTTAGAATGTTTCGCGGGACGTCGGCCACTCGAAAACTTCTCCCTGACGGAAATTGACCTTCTGAAACGGAGCAGCTTCCGCTGGATTGATTTGTTCGGCGACGATGCCGCATTGATGGCATCCGGCTTTTCAGCTTGGGTCGCCATTTTCTGGCTCGGCGGCTACTGGCATGCGGTTGGCGGGTTTGAACGCAACGTGCAATTGCTCGGCACGGGCGAGCGTACCGTCATGATGGCCGTCGCCGACGATTTTTTGAACGAGCACGAAACAAGCGAGAGCGCCCATAAGACCCGCCGCTGGATGAACGAGCCCGCCAGTGAAAAGCAGCTCGCGCTGCTCGGCGAGGCCTCGCGGTTTGATTTCAGCATGACGAAATACCGCGCGTCTTGCCTGCTTAATTTCCGTTTCAACAAAGGCCGCATCCGCCAATTGATCGAGCAGGCTATCGGGCAAAGGGAGGCTGCGTGAATGAAGGATTATGAGATTACCATTAAGGTCAGAAACAATTTTCTGCTCTCCGCTATTCGGAAAGCCGGTTTTGAATCGCAAGCAGCTTTCGCGCGACACTGCGGTATCGGTTATGAAACGTTGTGCGCTTTTATTGCTCTCAAGCGATTACCCTTGCGCGTCAACGCACAAGGCGTTGAGCAATGGGCTGTCGCTGTCCAAAAAATGGCGGACGCCCTTGCAACGACGCCGGAGAGCCTGTTTCCGCCCCAGCATATACGCACTTGCCTTGAGAAGAATTCCGCAACTATCGAAATGGATGCCGGAGAGGCAGCATTTCTTATCGAAAACCACAGGGCATCCGCGCCAGACTACCTTTTGGAACAAAAGGAATTAGCCTCTCAACTCGACAATGCGCTGCAAACCCTTTCGCCACGCGATGCATCCGTTATCAGGGATCTGTTCGGCTTCGACGGACTAGCGTTGCAATACAAGGACTGCGCCAAAAAATACAACGTAAGCAGCGCGCGCATCCACTCCATCAAGCTCAGGGCACTAAGGGGGCTTGCGCGCCCATCCGTAAAAAGAACCTTACGGCCATTTCTTATCTCCCATGATGATTTACCGCAGGACTGTCAAATGGAGGCCATGTGAAATGGTGCGTCCTTTGTTACCGCGAACAGCGGGGCTTTGGCTTTATGCCAGCCTTGATCAAACAACCCAACAAACCCGCACAGCGGTTTTGCAGCATGCGCTGCCTCGATCTTTACGCACGTCTGTTTAAGGAAGGAAACGGCATGATTGACATGACGGATTTTGAACGCGCATCCATCAACGCTTGCCTCACCCCCCTTGGCGAATGCGTGGCCGAGATTGGCATGGACAAGCCGCTTTCCGCTTACAGCAAGGGACAGGTTCTCACGCTGATCGAAGTCATCGTCACGGCCTATCAGGACGCCATGCGCAAAGGTAGTCCGGAGGTGCCGTTTTGATGCTCGACTTCAATCACGACTCCGAACGCGACGCGCAGGATCCGCGCGCGCTCCCCATCGGTCAGCGCATCAACGATCTCATTGATGCCGCGCTGATAGCGGAACGCGCAACGCAGCCGCGCCGTGAATATCTTGGCGCATCCATGCTGGGCGATCCCTGTTCGCGTCGCATTCAGTACGAGTATGTCGGCGCGCCGAAGGATCCCGATAAGGATTTCAACGGCCAAACTCTGCGCATCTTTGCGGCAGGGCATCAATTTGAAGCTCTATCGATCAAGTGGTTGCGCGGCGCTGGGTTTAATTTAAGAACCGAGAAAGCGGACGGCGGGCAATTCGGGTTCTCGGTCGCCAAGGGGCGCATCAAAGGTCATATCGACGGCGTGCTTGTCGATGGGCCGTCATGGTTTTTTTATCCCGCGTTATGGGAACACAAGGCGCTTAAGGACAAAAGTTGGCAGGATTTGGCGAAGCGCGGGCTTGCGATCTCCAAGCCGCTTTATGCTGCGCAGGTCGCCCTTTATCAGGGCTACATGCCTGATCTGGCGCAAAATCCTGCGCTGTTTACCGCGCTGAACAAGGACACGCAGGAGCTTTATCACGAGCTTGTGCCTTTCGATGCCTCGCTGGCGCAAAGCACAAGCGACAAGGCCGTCAACATCTTGCAGTCCACCGACGCTGGCCAACAATTGCCGCGCATGGCGGCCAACCCTGACTTCTATCTGTGCCTCTGCTGCCCTTATGCGAAAAGGTGCTGGCATGGCGCATGAGCAGATGGATTTCAACGATGCGCGCCGCCAAGGCAACGAGCCGCGCGGCAAGATCGACATCGTTCTGCTCAAAGAACGCATGGGTGATTGCTATCGGCAGATTCTCGATCATCTTCTACCGAACGGCGTTTATGTCGGCGAAGAGTTCCATTGCGGCGATATTTACGGCGCGCCCGGTGAAAGCCTGAAACTCAGCGTGCGCAAGAACAAGATGGGGGTCGGTGAGGATTTTGCCACAGGCCAGAAGTTCGGCGACCTGATCGACGTTTGGATGATCGTTCGGAGCGAGAATTACACGACGGCGATCAAAAACATCGCCGAATTTCTGAACATAGCCGAACGCCTTCCTGCGCCAGCCGCTAAAACTCAAAAAAGCAAAGCGCCAGAAATGGGAGCGCCTGTCGCTCAATACAATTACACCGACGCGCAAGGCACGATCATCCTCGTTGTCTATCGCCATGAGTTTGATGACAACGGCAAGCGCAAGAAGACCTTCCGGATTTGGAACGCCGTCACGCGCAAGTCAGAAGCCCCGATATCAGGCCGTCCTCTCTATAACCAAACAGGCATCGTCAAAGCCGATCTCGTCGTACTGGCCGAGGGCGAAAAAGCGGCAGACGCGCTTATTGCGGCGGGCGTTACGGCGACGAGCGCCGTGTGCGGATCCAACGCCCCGACCGACAAAACGGACTGGTCGCCTTTGGCAGGAAAGCGCGTTCTGATCTGGCCAGATAACGATCTACCGGGAATGTCTTATGCGCAAAAATCGGCACAAGCGGTTCTGGCTGCCGGAGCTTTAAGCGTCGGCATTCTGCCCATTCCGCAAAGCAAGCCCGGTGGCTGGGATGCTGCGGACGCTGTTGCCGAGGGCATGGATGTTCGGGCTTACGTTGATGCCGCGATGCCGGAACCTGTCGTGCCGCCTGCCGCCGCGACGATCCCCGCTTATCCGGTTGGGGCTATCTTGGACGACGACAGCCCCATGCCGGACGACCTGATAGCCCCGCGCATTCTGACGCCCAGCGGCCTTGCGGTCTTCGGCGGCGCGCCAAAAGTCGGCAAGTCCGATTTTCTTTTTTCCCTTCTGGTACATGCGGCGGCTGGAAGGCCGTTCCTCGGCATGATACCGCCGCGTCCCCTCAATGTTTTTTGTCTGCAAACCGAGATCGGCTACCACTATTTGCGCGAACGCCTTAAGCAGATGAAGATCGATCCTGAGATACTTCCTCTCGTTCGCAAGAACCTCGTCATCACGCCGCAAGTGCGCCTGATCCTCGATGACAAGGGCGTCGAGATGGTGCGCGAGACGATCCTGCGCCATTTCGATCCGAAACTGCTGGACATTATTGCCATCGATCCCCTGCGCAACGTGTTCGACGTGGGCGAAGGCACGGGCGAAAACGATAACACGGCCATGCTGCACTTTCTTCAGGAACGTGTGGAAAAACTGCGGTTTCTCGTCAATCCGGATGCGGGCGTCATTCTCGCCCACCACACGCGCAAGATCACCAAGCGCATGCTGGAGGAAGACCCATTCCAAGCCCTTAGCGGAGCGGGCAGTTTGCGAAGTTTCTATACCACGGGCGTGATCATGTTCCGCCCCGACGAGAACCAGAGCTTGCGCGAGCTGATGTTCGAGCTGCGCAACGGACAGGCCATCCCGACGAAAGGCATCGACAAGATCGACGGCGTCTGGCGCGAGGTCGAACGGCATTCCAAGCGTCTCGTCAACAAGGAGCATGGCGAGCGCCTCGATAACGAACGCCGTCGCCGACATGATGTGATCTTGCAACTCCTCTACGACGAAGGGCTGCGGGGCAAGCTCTACACCCCAAGCCAGTTCTGCCAAGCCTTCGAAAACAAGGCAGGCCTCGGCGGTCGTCATTCCATTCATGATCGCATCGACGTTTTGACCACAAAGGGTTTCATCAAGTTCAACAAGGAAGGCGGCGCAGCCAAAAGCAAATACGGTATGATGTGTGTCGAAGGCATGGAAATTCCGCGCGCGCAGCCGGACGTCGATCCGCAAACGGGCGAGATCACAGACGTGATGATTTCGTATCTGCCAACTCACTTCAAGCAACCGACAGATGGCGCGATCCTGCCCGTCGAAAATTCGGAAGTCTGGATTTACCACGAGGGGGTTGAGCCATGACTTTTGCCCTTCAAAACCCTGTCCCTGAGCGCGTGAATCTGGCCATTGGCGGCGTGAATCTGGGCCAGATTTACGTAAATCTAGAGGCCACGGGAATCTGTGAATCTGGAATACGCCTGTTTTATCATACGCTTAACGATCATTTCCAGATTCCCCGTGAATCTGGACGTGAATCTGTAAATCTAGAAAATACGCCAACCATTTCAGGGCGTTATTCCAGATTCACAGATTCACAAAATCCCACTCTCCCTACGGGAGAGAGAGACGCCTTACGGCGTTCTCTCCTCCAACGGTCGAGGGAGTTGCGCTTGGACATGATCCGCGATGCCCCAAACCCCGTTCCCACCACCCGCAAAAAACGAAGGAGAAATTTATGATGAGGAATGATCCGATCAAGGCCCGCGATGCCAACATCTACTGGCGCTATTCCCACACGAACCGCGTCTATGACGTGCGGGTTCGTGATCGGTATGATCTGTGCGAAAGTCGCGTCACATCGAGCGGCTCGTTCTGGACGGGCTGGAAACACGCCCGCGCCACAAGCCCCGAAGCGTTGTTCGGCGAAATGCTGTTTCGCTTCGGCTTCACCACGCTTGAAGAAGCGCGGATCGCTCTTTTGCAATTTGCCAAGATCGACAACTGCCAGTGGGCGCGTGACATGCTGGAGGCCCGCACCTACGGGAGGGTCGCATGAGCAAAGGCAAAAGCCTCACGCTCAAGGACGTTGCCGACCGCATCGAGCAAGCGGCGCACACCCTGCGTAAGCTGCCCAAGGTTACCGTGCAAGGCTACTTCAACGCTTGGCCGCCTATCGTGCGTGAAGCGATGGACGCGTATGGATGGGAGGACGCGCACATCCACCCCGGCCCGCCATCCGCGCGTCAGATCACCGAGATGGACGAAGTGATGCTCTGGCTCATGGGACTGGAGCGCGAGGAGGTACGCATCGTGTGGCTGCGCGCCAACGGCATTCGCTGGAAACGCATCGGGCTTGAGCTGGGCTGGTCGGTGCGCAAGCTGCAATACGATTGGCGCGTCGCCCTCATGAAGATCGTGCATCGTTTGAACAATCCAAACGAGAAAATCGTGCTCCCTTACAAGCGGCGTATCCATGGTGGATAAGCAAAAATGCGCAATCGATCTTTAAGCAATTCATTTGATTGGCAAACCCCATGCGCATTTTAGTTCTGCGTGTTTTGCGCATTTTCTGGCATGGTTTTGATTATGGTCGGGAGACGTGCGGGCGGGCAACGCGGCCCTGAGGAACCACCTTACACCGTCTGACATCATCGAACAGTAAGCAAGATTTTCGCACAGTATCCGAGGTTTTTCGAACATCATCCGACATCACCTCACATCATCGCACAGTATCCGAGATCTTTCGGACATCATCGCACAGTATCTCACATCATCCGACATCATCGAACATCATGCGGATAGTGTCGCCTCTTTCAGCAATTTTATGACGCTTTCGGCAAGGAAAACGCATCGAAGATTGCCGATTAAGCGCAACATCATCTGACACTATCGAACACCATCCGACATCATCTCACATCATCGAGCATTATCTTACATCATCTCACATGAACGCATATGAACGCACATCATCGCGCATTATCTCGCATGAACGCGCATCAACTCACATCATCGCACAGTATCTCACATGATCGCGGCGGGTTTGGCCGCGCCCAAGCCGCAAAGGATACGGCCTCCATCCACAACGGATACAGGCATGCCTCCCATCCCTTTGAAATCAAAAGGTACTTCCCGCCGCGAACCCTATGGGGGCGGGCGGAGCCCGATTGAACCCTACATGTAGGGGTTAAAAGCGGGCAGCCACCCCACATGTTGTGGTCTGGAAGGCTCCCGATAAAGAACAAGAAAACAAAAACTTAGCTGCCGCCTTGCGCGGCTTCCCCTGCATGGATTCTTGGGGCGCAGGAATCCGGCCCCCACAACAACCGAGGTTGGCTTTGAATGGTCTGGCTTTATCTGCCGCCGGAGGCGATCACGCATGCCCAAACGAAGGGCGCGCGTTGTTCGGCCTCTCGCTTTGCGCGGGCGCAGGCGGACTCGACCTCGGCCTCCACCTCGCTTTGCCAGACTATCGAACTGTTTGTTACGTTGAGCGGGAAAGCTACGCCGCGTCCACGCTCGTGGCGCGGATGGAAAACGCGGCCTTGGATCCTGCGCCTGTCTGGGACGATGTTAAAACCTTCCATGGTAAAGCGTGGCGCGGCGTGGTGGATATCGTCCATGGAGGCTATCCGTGCCAGCCGTTCTCCGTCGCGGGTCGTAAGCTCGGCGACAAAGACCCACGCCACCTGTGGCCGGACATTGCGCGGATCGTGCGCGAGATCAAGCCGCCGCTCTGCTTCTTCGAAAATGTCGGCGGACATCTACGACTGGGGTTCGAACAAGTCCACGATGACCTTCGATCAATGGGTTATCGCGTTAAGGCGGGTTTGTTTACTGCGGAAGAAGTCGGCGCGCCCCACAAGCGCGAGCGATTGTTCATCTTGGCCTACCGTGAGGGTGTCTTCGGCGAACGGGGCATCACGCAAAGAGATCTCGGCTGGAAATCCGAAGGGGCGTTTGGAAGTGAGCGCGGCCCTATGGTTGACCCCGCGCGCGCAGGAGACGACAGAAAAACAGGAAAGCTTCATAAAGCGGAACGGCGACCGGACGGATCGGTGCTTCGGATCGCTGACGGCGCAGACGACCCTATGGCCAACGGCGACAGCGACGGACTCGCTCGTTCAGCGCGCGCGACCACCGGAGAAAATGATCCGCAAGGACGGAAGAAACGTCCTTCGCACGCCGAGCCTCGCGGAGACGGTTCTACAGCCGGAAGGTTTTCCTTACACGAAGCAGGATTTAGCGAAGGCAATGAGCGGCGGACAATATCGGATAGCGAAAGCGCAGTGGCCGACACCACGCGCCAATCCAAACAGCGACCGACAGACCAAACCGACGCCATCTCAGTTGAAGGGCGAACACGGACTCAATCTGGCGATGGTGGCCGTCACGCACACTTGGCCGACGCCCCAATCATCGGATTACAGGGAACGGGGGAATCTCGCGAACCCCTGCATCCAGAGGCGGATGGCCATGGGGAAGCAACTCAATCTGTCGATGATGGCCCATCCGGCGACATTCCGCTCTGGCCCCCAAGACCAAACGATTACGCGGCATGGGGAAGCGTCCCCGCTGACCTTAAACCCGCCGTTTGTCGAATGGCTGATGGGTTGGCCTATCGGGTGGACAGACTCCGCCTTTGCGGCAACGGCGTGGTTCCGTTGGTCGCGGCTTATGCGTTTTGCACTTTGGCAACTCAAGCAATTTCAGAAACCGGAACAGAATGACCTCTTCAGCGACGCATAGTCTTGCAAGCAAGATCGAGCTTTGGGACGTGGAAAGGCTTGTACCCTACGCCAACAACCCGCGCACGCATTCGAAAGAACAAATTGCAAAGGTCGCCGCCAGTATAGCTCGCTTCGGTTTTGTGAACCCCATCTTGGTAGACGCATCAGCTAATGTCATCGCTGGCCACGGGCGACTGCAAGCCGCAAAGCAATTAGACCTGAAACAAGTTCCTGTGATCATCCTCGATCACTTAACCGAGGAAGAAAAACGCGCTTATGTGATTGCCGACAATCAACTGGCCCTTGAGGCTGGATGGGACGATGACCTGTTAAGAACGGAACTCGGCGCTCTTGCCGATCTTGACTTCGATTTATCCGTCATCGGTTTTTCGGATAAAGAATTGTCCGAGATAATGGAAGGGCTCGATGGAACCGAAGGTAACACGGACGACGATGCCGTGCCGGAAGCACCTTTGGATCCGAAAACAAAACTTGGCGATATTTATATCCTTGGCAACCATCGCTTGCTTTGTGGTGATAGCACGATGCTTGAAAGCGTCGAGCGCGTCCTTGACGGCGCGCTGGCCGATATGGTGTTTACCGATCCGCCCTACAATGTCGATTACGGCAACACGGCCAAGGACAAGATGCGCGGCAACAATCGCACGATCATGAACGATAATCTCGGCGAAGGGTTCGAGGCGTTTCTTTACGACGCTTGCGTGAATATGATTGCCGTTTGCAAAGGCGCGATTTACGTTTGCATGTCATCGAGCGAGTTGCATACGCTGCAAAAGGCCTTCGTTGCGGCAGGCGGCAAATGGTCAACCTTTGTCATCTGGGCAAAGAACACCTTCACGCTCGGTCGCTCGGATTATCAGCGTCAGTACGAACCGATCCTCTACGGCTGGAAGCAAGGCACGGATCATTTCTGGTGCGGCGCGCGCGATCAAGGCGATGTGTGGTTTGTGAATAAGGCCGCGAAGAACGATCTGCACCCCACCATGAAACCCGTTGAGCTTGTGGAGCGCGCTGTCCGCAACAGCAGCAAGAGCCGAGATATTGTTCTGGACTGCTTTGGCGGCTCCGGCAGCACGCTCATCGCTTGCGAAAAAACAGGTCGCCAAGCGCGGCTCATTGAACTTGATCCAAAATACTGCGACGTGATCGTCAAGCGATGGGAGGACTTTACAGGTCAAAAGGCCGAATTAGTTTCTGCGCCTTAAATGCAAAAGAACCAGCGCTCACAAGCGGCAATCAGTTGTTCACGATCCCCGCTTGACGCTTCAGCTACAAACGCCTTGATTTCTTCCTTCGGCACGCCTTCTTTCATGGCGGCGCGGTGCGCTTGCTTGATGATGGACATGCGGTTGGCCTTGCGATCCAAGAGATAAACACGCACATCCGGATAGCGGCAAGTTGGCTCCGACACGCGCACACCGACATAGCGACCGTAGGCTGAGCCTGACGGGTCAACATAAAGCGTTTGGCGATCCGGCGCGGTGACTTCGATAACCTGACACTTCAGGTTGAGGTATCCGCCTTTGCCAGCAAGCCATGCGTGATCCTGCAGCAGGGAATTGGTAAAGGCATCGTATTCTTCCGCGCTCAACACTTTTGTCTCGATAATGTTAACGCGGCGACCCGGATCGTTCGTGTCTCTGGCGGCAGCAATGACCTCGTCAAGACGGTAGGGCTTGCGGGCAAAGCGGACAAATATTTCTTCTGACATAATGACCTCCTTATTTGGTTTCTTGTTTCAGCATGCCGCGCACCCATTCGATGGCATCGGATTGGGTTCCATCGACGCTCCACTCGCGGACGTCTTGAAGGCGCGGGTTGGCTTTGTCGTAAGATTGGCTGTTTTTATAATTGTAGATTTGAACTGAAATGTCCGGCGTTAAATCGACAGCCCAAACCGCCTCGGTCTTGTAGCCGTCGCCTTCCATCGGTTCGCCAAAGGTGGCAACCAGTTTGCTGTAGCTGGCTTCGATGGTTCCAAGCAGCATCATCGCGGGAGCCCCGCGCATGGTGCGCACGGTTGTTTTCTGGTTGGATTTCTGTCCGGCCTCGTAAGCGGCTTGCAGGGCTTTCTTGATGCCCCTGACGTTGCAGGCAGGAAAATCGAGCCCGTCTCTATTGCGCGGGGTCAGCGTTTCAACACAAAGGTGCTTTTTGGCGAGTTGTTCAAAAAGAGCGTCCGTCGTCATGGCTGCCTCCCTTAGTTGTTGCCGCGATGTAAAGCCATCGCTGCGGCGAAGAGCGCTTGCGTTTCTGGCAAGCGTTTTTCAAAATCAAGCACCGTGCCGATGGCGAGGTTTTGCTTGCCTTGTTCCATCGCCTCTTGGGCTTCTTTTGCAAGCGCCGCCGCTTCAGTAAGACGCTCCGATAAGGCAGCGAGGTTGGCGGCGATGGCGGTTTGAATTGCGTTTGTCATTTTGTCCTCCGTTAAATGCGTCTCTGATTACATGGTAATGATCGCTCTTCTTCGCAAGGTTATCCACTCAATTAGGGATCATAAGATTGCGAAGAACAGCGCGGATTGATTGTTTGATAATCAACCCGCGCCGCATGATCATTTTATTGCTAGGGTTTCCACGATTTTATAGCTGCGTTTCCCGCCTTTCGGCTTTTCGGAAACGATTTGGTAACCACGTTTCTTGCCGAGCGCGTGCGAGATGGCGGCGCGCGCGGTGTGTTTTTGCCAACCTGTCGCGTCGGTAATCTCGTCAATAGTCGCGCCGTTTGGGCGACTAAGAAGTGCGATCACGTGCGTAAGTTTGGTTTCTTTAATCGGTTTGTCGTTTGTCGGCTCCATGACCGCGACGGCGGCAAGACCCGCCTGCATCGGTGCGGAGAGTTTGCTTTCGTCAATGGGGCTGCGTGCCTTGCCGTTGCTCTTGGGTGTGGATAGTCCGTTGCTCTTGATGGGCTTTTTGACCAGCTTCACGGGCTTGGCTTTACTTGGTGTTTTGGACTTTTTCGGCATAAGCGTTCTCCTTGAAAAGTTGTTGTCTTAAATGCGCCGCGACTGCTCTGCGCTTCGCGCAATCGCGACTGCGGTCGATGACATGAACGCTTCATTCGCAGCACTTATCCACTCAATTGTGAGCAATCAAATGGCTTTCTTCGGCTTATCCCGATCATTTGATGATCGTGCAACAAAGACGCGGGAGCGCAGGAATATGGCCCATGGGAGTCAGTCAACGAGAATTCGCCGCGCTCTGGGGCAAAAGTCGCGGGGCTGTGCAAAAGGCCATCGCATCGGGGCGCGTTTCGCCTGAAGCCGATGGGACAATCGATCCTGACAAGGCGCTTGCCGCGCTGAAGGTCAACACGGATCCCTCACAGGTTCGCGGTAAAAAGCGCATTCCCCAAGCCGCCCTTCAATCGCTGCAAGAAACCTTGCAGGAGTCGGGACATGGCGCAGGCGGCGGCACAACCTTTGTTCAAGCGCGAACCGCGAACGAAGTGCTTAAAGCGCAAGAACGCAAACTGCGCGTTCAGAAACTTAAAGGGGAATTGATCGACCGTTCGTTGGCGACGGCTTTGGTTTATCAGATTGCGCGACAGGAACGCGATGCGTGGCAAATGTGGCCGACCCGCGTTGCCGCTGCGCTGGCGGCGGAGATCGGCGTGGATACGCACCTTGTGCAAACCGCCCTTGAGAAATTCGTGCGCGAGCATTTGGGGCAACTCGCCGACATCAAGATCGATTTACGCGCATGATCGTCATTAGTGAAACACTCGCCTCGTTCGACGGCGCGGACGAGATCCTGCGCGGCTGGGCAAGCGGCCTCATGCCCGATCCATCTCACACCGTTTCGTCATGGGCTGATGAAAACCGCATCCTGTCGCCGCGCGGCGCGAATGAAGCGGGACCGTGGCGCACAGAGCGAACGCCCTACTTGCGCGAGATCATGGATGCGTGGTCGCCGTCCTCGCCTTACCAGCGCATCGTTTTGATGAAGGGCGCGCAACTCGGCGGCTCGGAATGCGGCAATAATTTCATCGGCTATGTCATTCATCACGCTCCCGGCCCGATGCTGGCCGTGCAACCGACCGTCGAGCTTGCGCGGCGCTTTAGCCAACAGCGCATCGATCCGCTGATCGAGGAAAGCGTCATCTTGCGCGAGCGCGTGGCTCCTGCGCGGGCGCGGGATAGCGGCAACACCATTTTGTCAAAAGAGTTTCCCGGCGGCATTCTGGTCATGACAGGCGCAAACAGCGCGGTCGGCCTGCGCTCGATGCCCGCAAGGTATCTTTTTCTGGACGAGATCGACGCTTATCCGGCAAGCGCTGGCGAAGAAGGCGATCCCGTGATGCTGGCCGAGGCGCGCACGCGCACCTTCTCGTGGCGGCGCAAAGTTTTCTTATGCTCGACGCCGACGATCAAAGGCATCTCGCGCATTGAACAAGAATATGAGGCCAGCGACAGACGCAAATACTTCGTGCCGTGCCCTTTCTGCGGACACAAACAGACTTTGCTGTTCGAAAGATTGCGTTGGGAAAAAGGAAAGGCGGAAACCGTTGCGTACTCTTGCGATCATTGCGAAGCGCGGATTGAAGAACACCACAAGACGCGGATGCTGGCTGATGGAGAATGGCGGGCCGAGCGGGCGAGCGATGATCCTTTAACGGTCGGTTTTCACATCTCAAGCCTTTACTCGCCCTATGGCTGGATGAGTTGGGAGCGCATCGCCCGCGATTGGGAAGCTGCGCAAGGAAAAGATGAGTCCATGAAGAGCTTCAAAAACAGCGTGCTTGGCGAAACATGGGCCGAAAGCGGCGAAGCCCCCGATTGGCAGGCTCTCTCGGATCGCTGCGAGGCCTATCGCATCGGGACGATCCCCGCGAAGGGCTTGTTCCTGACGGCGGGCGCGGACGTTCAGAAAGATCGCATCGAGATCGACATTTGGGCGTGGGGGCGTGGCCTTGAAAGCTGGCTCATCGAACATATCGTCGTCTATGGCGGGCCGGACGATCAAACGGCATGGCAAACGCTGACCGATCTACTGACACGGACATGGTCGCATGAAAACGGCGCGCGCTTGTCGATTGCAAAACTGGCCATCGACTCCGGTTTTGAAGCGCCGACCGTCTATGCATGGACGCGCCGGATGGGCGTAGGGCAAGTGATCGCCGTCAAAGGCATGGAAAGCTTCAATCGCGCAAGCCCCGTCTCCGGCCCCACCTATGTCGATGCGACCGAAGGCGGGCGCAAGATCAAACGCGGCGCGAAACTTTGGATCGTCGCGGGATCAACCTTCAAGACGGAGACCTATCGTTTCTTGCGCCTTGCGCGACCTACTAAGGAAGAAATGAGCGAAGGCGCAGCCTATCTTCCCGGCACCATTCATCTGCCGGACGGCATCGATACCGAATGGATCAAACAGCTTACGGCTGAACAGCTTGTGACCGTCAAAACCAAGCGCGGATTTACGCGCCTCGAATGGCAAAAACTGCGCGCGAGGAACGAGGCGCTGGATTGCCGTGTGTACGCCCGCGCTGCCGCTTGGCTTCTTGGCATTGATCGCTTTTCGGAAGGCCGCTGGGACAGTCTTGAAGCAAGCGTTCAAAAAACGGTGGATCGCGATGAGAAAGCGCAAAGCCAGAAACCAGTCCAAGCCAGACGCATCATTCGGAGCAGTTATCTATGACCTACACGACTTCCCAACGCGATGCCTTGCGCGCCGCCATTGCAAGCGGCGTCCTGCGCCTTTCCTATGACGGCAAGAATGTCGAATACAGATCCCTTGCCGATTTGAAGGCGGCTTTGGCGGAGGTGGAGCAAGGCCTCGCCAAGGACAGCGGCCAGCCGCAGACGCGCCGGATCAAGATTTACGCCGACAAAGATCTTTAAGAAGGATTTCTCATGAACCTGTTCTCTCGGCTCGGTGCGGCGGCTAAATATGCCGCAACCGGACGCTTAAGCATGTCCGCTTTGGCGGGCGGCTTTGAAGGCGCGATGCGTAAACGCAGGCTCCTTGGCTGGCAAGCAACGCAAGAGAACATCAACTCTCTTATCGCAAGCGGCGGCGATCTTTTGCGCGCGCGGGCGCGGCAGATCGTGCGGTCTAACCCCTACGCCAACAACGCCGCGAACAGTTTTGTCGCCAACGCCGTGGGTGACGGCATCCGTCCGTCCAGCCTGATTGAAGATGTGAGCCTCAAACAGGACGTGCTTCAACTTTGGAAGGATTGGGTTCTTGAGGCCGACGCCGATGGGCTGACAGATTTTTACGGTATGCAGGGGCTTGTGGCGAACGCGCTGTTCGAGGCGGGCGAATGTTTTGTGCGGTTTCGTCCGCGCCGTTTGTCCGATGGGCTGACGGTTCCGCTTCAGCTGCAACTTTTGGAGAGTGAAATGCTGCCGCTTTCCAAGATCGAGCTGGGGCCGACAGGCAATGCTGTCCGGTGCGGGATCGAGTTCAACGGCATCGGCCAGCGCGTGGCCTATCATTTTTATCGCAAACATCCCGGCGACAGCACAGAAAACGGCAACAAGGGAGAGCTTGCCCGCGTTCCGGCTTCAGAAATCCTCCACATATATCGCCCGCAACGCCCCGGTCAGATCCGTGGCGTGCCGTGGATTGCCCCCGCGCTCGTCAAGCTCTATCTGCTCGATCAATATGACGATGCCGAACTGGATCGCAAGAAAGTCGCCGCCTTGTTTGCGGGTTTTATCACAAAGGACAATCAAGACGATAATCTTTTAGGCGCAAGCGCCCCTGACGAAACGGGCGCATCCCTCGCGGGTCTTTCCCCTGGCACCATGCAGGTTCTTTTGCCAGGTGAAAACATAACCTTTTCGACTCCTGCCGATGTCGGCGGCTCCTACGAGCCCTTTCAATACCGCAACATTCTGGCCGCCTGCGCCGCGATGGGCATGCCTTACACAAACGTCACGGGCGATCTGAAAGCCGCCAATTATTCCAGCATCCGCGCGGGCACGGTCGAGTTCCGCCGCCGCCTGAACCAGTTTCAGGAAGCGACGCTGATTTTCCAGCTTTGCCGTCCAATCTGGCAGCGGTGGCTGGAGACCGCTGTGCTCTCCGGTGCCTTGCGCTTGCAAGACTTTGCCAAAAACCCGCGCCCCTACAATCGCGTGAAATGGATCAAGCCCAAATGGGAATGGGTCGATCCGCTTAAAGACAGGCAGGCCGAACAAATCGCGCAGGAAATGGGTTGGAAAGCGCCTTCCGACATTATCGAGGCCGAGGGCAACAATGTGGACGAGACGATGCAGCGCATTGCCGAAGACCAAGCCCGCATGAAGGCTCTCGGTATCAAAACGGGCGCATCAAGCGCAGCGCCAACAGCGCAGTCCCAAGAAATGCCTGCTGACGAAAACGATCCAACCGATCCTTCCACCGACCCCGTAAAGAAAGACGACAACGCATGAACCTGTTGCCCCATATCGCGGAGCGCGTCTTTGCCGCGCCGCTGATGATCGCACGCCCTAAACTCGACGTGATCCTTGGCGTTCTTGCGCCTCGTTTGCAAGGCAATCCCCTTGCGCCCAAAGAATCCGTCGCGCCGCGTTCTCTTTTTGAGGTCACGGCGGAAGGCGTTGCCATCATTCCGGTCGCCGGAACGCTTGTGCGGCGGGCGACGGGGCTTGAAGCGCAAAGCGGGCTGACCAGCTACGGAGGTCTTTCCGAGCAAGTTGCGGAGGCTACAGCCGATCCCTCCATCCGCGCCATTCTTCTTGATGTCGACAGCTCCGGCGGCGAGGCCGGAGGCGTGTTCGATCTGGCCGACCAGATTTTTGCGGCACGGCAGGTGAAACCCGTCTGGGCCGTCGCTAACGAGAGCGCCTTTTCGGCGGCTTATGCCTTGGCGGCTTCGGCAGAAAAGATTTACGTCACGCGCACGGGCGGCGTGGGCTCCATCGGCGTAATCGCCGTGCATCTCGATCAAAGCCAAGCGGACGAACAGGATGGCTTTAAATACACGGCCATTTTCGCGGGCGAACATAAGAACGACTATTCCCCGCACGAACCGCTGACCGACCCCGCGCGCGCCTCTTTGCAAAAAGAAGTGGATCGCGTTTACGGCCTGTTCGCTCAAAGCGTCGCGCGCGGGCGCGGCCTGTCCCTTGAGGCCGTTCAAAAAACGGAAGCCGCCTTGCTCTTCGGCAAAGACGCGCTGACGGCAGGCCTCGCGGACAGGATCGGCACTCTCGAGGCCGCCTTAGCCGATTTAACGGCCTCTCTTTCTTCTCCCTTTAACAACCCCAGCAGAAAGGAACTATTTATGAGCAAACCGGAACAAAGCCCACCTATCGAGGCCAAGGAGGATCTTCCCGATCTTGAAACGCTCAAGGCGGACTTACTCGAGAAAGCCCGTGCCGAAGCGAAAGCCGAAGCGATGGCCTATGTCGCCGAGGTGCATGATCTCTGCGCTTTAGCGGGCGCAGCGCATAGGGCTACGGATTTTATCGTCAAAGGCATGGCCATTGACGCTATCCGCCATGAACTCTTGGAGGCCAAAGCCAAAGCCTCTGAAACCACGACGTTGACGGGACACATCCCGCCTCAAGAGGCGCAAGCGGCAGCCAAGATCGATACGACTGCCATCTACGCCAAACGCAACAACATGAAAGGAGACTAACACATGACCGAAGTCAAAGAAGGCCAACACAAGGCGGAGTTTATCGTCACGGAAACAGAAGGCACGATCTCGCGGGAAACGGTCACGCTTCTTGCGGGGCAAAACCTGAAAGCGGGCCATGTGCTCGGCAAAGTCTCGGTGGGCACAGCCTCCGCGCAAGCCTCAAGCGGCAACACAGGCAACGGCACGATCTCCGCCATCACGGTGGGCGCAGGCGCGAAGGCGGGCAATTACAAAATCACCTGCATCGAGCCGATTGCGGGCAGCGGCGTCTTTGCCGTCGAGGATCCTGACGGCATCACCATCGGCTCGGCGCACGTTGGCGCGGTCTTCACAGGGCCGATCAACTTTACGCTGACGGATGGAGCGACCGATTTTGTGGCGGGCGATCTCTTTACCGTCACG
>DYDA01000019.1:38141-40350 GCA_020718105.1 Micavibrio sp.
ATAAAGAGTACAATCCCGCCAATACGGACGGATCGAACCATGCGGTTGCGCTTTTGCTCGACAATGTCGACGCAACGGCTGCCGACAAGGAAGTCGTCATTATCGCCCGTCATGCCGAAGTGAACGCAGCCGAGATCGTCTGGTTCACGGGCGCGACGGATCCGCAGAAAGCGACTGCCATCGCTCAGCTTAAAGAACAAGTGATCCTCGTGCGCTCCGCTCTCTAATCCTTCCTTCCCACCCTGACGAAAGCCCTGCCTTCCGGCAACGGATGCGGGGCTTTTGTCGTTCAACAAAAGGAACCTTCCTATGCCTATGCTTGACATCTTTTCCAATGACGCTTTCTCGGTCACATCGCTGACCGATGCGATCAACAAAATGCCCTACCGTCCCGGTCAGGTTGGCCAGCTTGGTCTTTTCAAAGAAAGCGGCGTCTCGACAATCTCGATTACGATTGAAGAACGCGAAGGCTCTCTTGAACTTATCCCGACCAGCCCGCGCGGCGCTCCGGCAACGCAAAATCGGCACAACAAGCGCAAAGCCCGCGCATTGCTGACCACGCATCTGACGCTCGAAGACACCATCATGGCCGATGAAGTCCAAGGCGTGAGAGAGTTTGGCAGCGAGTCCGCCGTGCAAAGCGTTCAGACCATCGTCAATGAACGTCTTGGTGAAATGGCGGAAAAGCATGATCTCACCTTGGAAAATCTGCGCCTTGGCGCAATCAAAGGCGAGATTATCGACTCCGACGGGGAAAGCGTTCTCTATAACCTCTTCGAAGCCTTTAACGTCACGGCCAATGGCGATGTGGACTTTAATCTCGATGCGGCCTCTCCCCCAAGCGGCGTGATCAAAAAGCTCTGTCATCAAATCAAACGCACCATCGAAGAGGAATTAGGCGCGGTTCCTTATGATCACATCCACGCCTTTTGCTCGGCCAGCTTCTTTGATGCGCTTGTCACACACCCAGAGATCACGGCAGCCTATGACCGTTTTCAGGAAGGCATCTTCTTGAGGACGGGACAAGCGCGCGGCCAGTTTGATTATGCGGGCATTGTCTTCGAAGAATACAGGGGCGGCAGCGGCTGTGCCATCGAAGATGGTGAGGTTCGTTTGTTCCCTGTGGGCGTTCAAGGGCTCTTCCGCCAGTATAACGCGCCTGCAGATTTTGTTGAAACCGTCAACACCATCGGTTTGCCTCGTTATGCGAAACAAGCCATCGATAACGAGTTCGCGCGTTGGGTCAAACTGCACACGCAAGCCAACCCTCTTCCGATCTGCACCCGGCCCAGAGTGCTGCTCAAAGGCGCGGCCTAATGGCTTTTGCCGTGGCCATCGCCGCGCTCTTTGCGGACCCTGTGCTGGCCAAAGCCGCCGAGTATCTCCCCAAAGGAGGTCTCGGCGGTTGGGCCGTCCGCGTGATTGCCAAGCAGCCCGACACCCTGACCAGCTTCGGCGAAGCACGTCTTCATAACACGACAACGCTGTTCGACATTCAGGTTGTTGAAGTGCCAACCCCGAAAGTCGGTGATCAAGTGACGGTGGACGGCGCGACCTACATTGTTCAGGCCGAGCCCGTGGCCGACCGCGAACGCCTCGTCTGGACGCTGGACGTTGTGCCGTTATGAGCGTGCGGCTTGTTGCCGCTTTGCAAGGCAGCCTCACAAAGATCGTCGCGCAGGAAGTCAAGGCGGCGGAGCACGCCGTCTCTCTTGGAGTCCGTCTGGCAACCGATGGCCTGAAACAGGATTTGCGCGACCAAGTGACAGGCTCAGGCCTCGGTCAGCGGCTTGCCAAAACATGGCGCGGCAAGGTCTTCCCCAAAGGCGAAAGCATGAATGCGGCGGGGTTCGTGTTCAGTAAGGCGCCGGAGATTATCGACAGCTACGCCCACGGCGCGGTGATCCGTGCCCATAAAAGCGCCTATCTCGCGGTTCCCCTGCCTGCGGCGGGGAAACTGGCGGGACGCAGAAAACTCACCCCCGAAACATGGGAACAAGTTCACGGGCAAAAACTGATCTTTGTGCCGCGCCGCAAGGGGCTTGCCATTCTTGTGGCCGAGAACATGCGTGCGCGCAAAGGCCAGCGCGGCGGGTTCACCCGCGCCAGCGCGACATCCATCCGCACGGGGCGTGGCCTGACGACCGTGCCCATATTCGTTCTTATCCCACAGGTCAGCATCAAGAAACGGTTCGACATGGAAAGCGTC
>DYDA01000020.1:0-38383 GCA_020718105.1 Micavibrio sp.
CTAACCCCTAACCCCTAACCCCTAACCCCTAACCTTTTTTTAAAGGAGAAAACGAATGTCATTTGATGAAGTCAGGTTGCCGCTGCGTGTGCGTTATGGCGCGAGCGGCGGGCCGCAATTTTTAACGGACGTTGTGACCACGCAAAGCGGTCATGAGCGTCGCAATCAATGCTGGGCGCAGGCGCGAAGGCGCTTTGATGCGCGATCTGGCGTGGTGACGGCGGCGGATGCTTCGCTGCTGGCTGCGTTTTTTCAGGCTAGGGCGGGGCGGGCACGCGGCTTTTGCCTGAAGGACTGGAGCGATTTTACCTCAGCGTTAGATGGCGTGAGTGCGCCTGCGTTCAGCGATCAATCTATCGGTACAGGCGATGGGACGCGCACGCAATTTCAGTTGGTCAAAAACTATGGCAGCGGCGGCGTGATCCATGCGCGGGAGATTAGAAAGCCGGTCGAGGGCAGCGTTGTCGTCGGCGTGGACGGCGTTTTGTACGCAAGCGGGTGGAGCGTGGACAACACGGGCGTGATCACGTTTGCGCAGGCGCCTGCCAATGGCGCGGTGATCACGGCGGGCTTCGCTTTTGATGTGCCGGTGCGTTTCGATACGGACAGGCTGACGCTTAGCCATGAGGACCAAAAACTGGCGCAGGTCGAGATTCCTTTGATTGAAGTGAGGGTGTGATGAAAGAGATAGACGCGGCGTTGACCGCTCATTTGGCGGGTGCGCTGACGACGCTCGCCACGCTTGTCAAAATCACGCGGCGTGATGGCGGTATCGTCGCGTTCACCGATCATGACGACGATGTGAGCATGGACGGCGTGACGTACAAAGCCGATGGCTCCTTTTCCGCAAACGCTTTGACTCAGCAGGCGAACATGAAGGTCAAGGATTTCGATATCGTCGGGCTTTTGGACAGCGCGTTGATCGGCGAGGATGATATGAAGGCCGGTCTTTTTGATCATGCTCGCATTGATGTTTTTATCGTTAACTGGGCGGATGCCTCGCAAGGCGCGGTGCAGGTACGGCGCGGCTGGCTGGGTGAGGTTGCGATGCGTGGCGGGCAGTATGTGGCCAGCCTACGCGGCCTGCACGATTTGCTGACGCGGCGTGTGGGTGAGACGTTTACGCCCGAATGCCGCTTTGATTGCGGCGACGTCCGGTGCGGCGTGAACCTTGTCGCGTTGACCGTCAGCGGCGTGGTCTCTAGCGTGATTGATGCGCGCACCTTTACGGATGTGACGCGTGGCGAGGAGTCAGCGTATTTTCAGGACGCGACGCTCACGTGGACCAGCGGCGATAACGCAGGCGCAAGCGTTGAGGTGGCCGCATGGGATGGGGACTCGCGGACGTTCACGCTGTGGTTGCCGATGCCTGCGCCGATGAAAGTTGGCGATGCGTATCAGGTCGCGGCGGGCTGCGACAAGCGCTATGCGACGTGCCGCACACGGTTTGGCAATGGCGTGAACTATGGCGGGTTTCCCTCTTTGCCCGGCGTGGGCAAGGTGTTGGATTATCCGGAATGAGGAGGCATGGATGACGCAGATTGAAACAATGATTGCGGCGGCGCGGGCGTGCGCGGGCACGCCGTTTCACCATCAGGGGCGCGTTGCGGGCGTTGGACTGGATTGCATTGGCCTCATTGTCGTGGCGATGCAGGCGGCGGGTCTGCCTGTGCGTGACCGCCTTGATTACGGGCGCAGACCCGATGGCGCATCGCTGGTCGCGGCGTTGGAAGATCATGGGATGAAGCGCGTTACAGGAGAGATTAAGGCAGGCGATGTGCTTCTGTTTCGCTATGACCATCAGCCGCAGCATGTCGCGTTGGCAACCAGCGCGGACACAATGATTCATGCTTTTGCGGTGGCAGGGCGCGTGGTGGAGACAGGCATCGGCGCGTATTGGCGGCGGCGATTGGTGGGGGTTTATAGGGACTAGGGGTTAGAGGTTAGAGGTTAGGGGTTAGAGGTTAGGGGTTAGGGGTTAGGGGGGATTGCGTCACCATCATTCCTTTTCCGTCATCGCGAGGAGCCTTGAAAAGGCGACGTGGCGATCCAGCTGCGAGCGATAGCGAGCGCATGAGTCAAAAAAACGAAGTGCACGCGTTGTTGATCTTTTTTCCTCACACGCCGCGCAGACGCGCGGCGCTGGATCCCCGCCTTCGCGGGGATGACGAAACCCTAACCTCTAACCCCTAACCTCTAACCCCTAACCTCTAACCTCTAACCTCTAACCTCTAACCCCTATTTTAAAAGGAGAGAGAAAAATGGCTTCGATTATTTTATCCAGCGTTGCGTCTTCGGTTGGCAATGCGATTGTGCCCGGCGTGGGCGGGCGGCTTTTAAGCTCGCTGGCGCGCAAAGTCGGCGGCGCGATTGACGACGAGATCGGGTGGAGCAACCGCGCGGCGGTTAAGGACGGCGCGAGGCTTGAGAATTTCAAGGTGCAGGACTCGCGCTATGGTATCGCGATCCCTGTTGCGTATGGATGCGTGCGCGTGGCGGGCAATGTCATTTGGGTCTCGGACTTGATCGAGACGGCGCACGAAAGCAGCGTGTCGGGCGGCAAGGGCGGCGTGATCAGCGGCGCGTTCAGCGCAACACGCACGACGTACACTTATTCGATCAACGTCGCGATTGCGATTGCGGCGGGCGAGATCGGCGGCCTTCAAACCATTTGGGCGGATAGCAAGGTGATTTACGAAGGCGGCGTGTGGAAAAGCGGCGTTTGCGGCAGCGCGAGTTTTCACGGCGGCGCGGCGGATCAGGCCGTTGATCCTTTGTTGGAAGGCTGGATCGGCGCGGGGTTGACTCCTGCTTATCGCGGCGTGGCTTATTTGGTGATCGAGGGCTTACAGTTGAAAGGGTTTGGCAATCGTTTGCCCAACCTGACGTTTGAGGTTCTGCCCAAGGACACGCAGGAGACTCCCGCTTTTCTGGGCGAGATGAACCCGCAAACGATGCACGGGATTGTTGCCAGCAAGCAGGGCGCTATGCCGCCGCTTGTTGTTGATGGTGGCGCGACCAGCGCAAGGCGTATGTTGATCGGCGGTTATGCGTGCGATGGGTTTCAGGCCTATATGGAGGTGATCGAGGTTGACGTGACGGGCGATGCGCCTGTGGAAGCAGCGCGGACGGTGAGCTCTCTTTTCGCCAGCGAAGAAGTCGCGGCGCAGACGTGGGCGATGGCCCCCGATAACCGGATGGTGGCCATCGGGTTTCAAGACAGCGCGGGCGGCAATCCTTTTCGCGTGAGGTTGTACGATAGCGCCACGCGCCGCTTTGGCAGCGTGTTGACGCTCGGCATGGAGGCCGTTGAAGAAAGGCCTTCCCTTTGGCTGGATGCGCATCATCTGGCCGTGATGGAGCAGCGTGACGGCAAGCGCGGCGTGCGCGTTCTGCTGCGTAGTGGCCTTGATTGTGTGGATTTGGGATTCTTTGACGTGTGGGGCGCGGGCAGCGCCCTAACGCGCGTGCCTGTTTTTTCTACGGCGTTTAAGGCGCTGGGCAGCGGCGCGATGATGATGATGGCCGATCACGCGCCGACCTTCACTGCGTTTTATGGGCGTTTTTTATCGTGGGTTGATAACGCGCTTGTCGTTGGCGAAGAAATAACGATTGCCAGCGGCCTTGATGTTGGATCGGGTAGCGGGATGCAGGTGCGCGTGCTGCCCTGTGGGCAGGACGAGTGGGCCTTGCTGTACCTGACCGCGATGGATATGCGGATGATGAGCTTTACGCCCGCGCCTGATAGCGTTGTCCTCACGCGCCCGTGGCAGGTGATCACCAGCGCCGCGATGGGAACGGTAGCGTGTCATGCGCCGATAGCGCTTGGCGATAGACTTGCGATTTTGCATCGTCCTGCGCTGGAGAATGCCTATCGGTTGAGTGAGATCACCTTGGGCGATGGCGCGTTTACGCTGACGCGTGATGCGGCGTTGGTGGAGGACGTGGCTGCGCCTTCCTTTGCGTTCGATGCGGTGACGGTTTCCGCGTCGCGGTTTTTGGTCTCAGGCAATGTCGGCTATGATGGAACGCTGGGCAGTCTTGCGCTTATGAAGCGGCGCAGTCTTGGCGCGGCGCTGGATTCCATCGTGGAATCCATTTTGGCGCGGGCGGGCTATGACAGCGGCGACGTGGACGTCAGCGCTTTGGCAGGCACGGTGATCGATGGCTATGTCCTGTCCGATCAGGCCAGCGCGGCGGGCGCTTTGGCGCCGCTGCAAATTGTTGAGCCTTTTGATTTGGTTGAGCGCGGCGGTCAGTTGGTTGCCGTCTTGCAAGGCGCGGGCGCGGTGATCAGTGTGGACGAGGATGAGTTGAGCTCTCCCGACTCTGCCTTGCCCTCCTTGGCACAAGAGCGCGGGCAAGAGTTGGACTTGCCGATTGAAGTAACGTGCAATTATCACGATGCCTCACGCGATTATGAGGTTGGCAGCCAGCGTGCGCGGCGCAGCGTAACGCGCGGCGCTCGCGCCGTGGCATCGGTTGATGTGCCGCTGGTTTGCACGGCCACGGCGGCCAAGCAAATCGCGGCGCGGCTTTTGTACAGCGCATGGGTGGAGCGGAACCGCTTTCGCTTTTTCCTCTCGCGCCAAGGGCTGGCCATTGAGCCAAGCGATATTGTGGAGGTGGGCGGCGTTCGCGTGCGCATCATGCGCGTGGTTGCCTCGCAAGGTGGGTTGCTGCAATTCGATGGCGTGGCCGCGATCCCCGATCATTTTGGGCAAACGGCGCAAGCCGATGGCGGGCAGGCTGGCGCGGCGGTGGCCGTCAGCGCGGTTGCCAGCGTCTTGCACGTCATGGATTTGCCTTTGCTTCGCGCTGCCGATGATCAGCCGGGCGTTTATGTCGCCGTCAGCGGCCTTGCCGGATGGCGCGGCGCAAGCCTGTGGCGCAGTGAGGATCAAGTGACCTTTTCACGCGTCACGACGCTGACGGACGCCGCGATCATGGGCGTTGCGGTGACGGCTTTGCCTGCGCGGAGCATGTCCGTTATGGATCGCGCCAGCACGCTGCGCGTTCAGCTGCTGCGCGGCAATTTAAGTTCTTGCAGCGAGGCGGAGTTATTAAACGGCGCGAACGTCGCTTTGATCGGCGCGGAGATCGTTCAGTTTCAAACCGCGACGTTGATGGAGGAAGGCTTGTACGAGTTGAGCGGTTTCTTGCGGGGACGGCGCGGGACAGAGGCCACCGCGCATCAGGTTGGTGAGGCTTTTGTCATGTTGCAAGAAGGGACGGTACACTTTCTGCCCGTTCCGTTAAGCGAGCGCGGCAAGGTCGTGCATTTCCGCGCCGTATCGGATGGCGGATCTTTGGCACTCGCGCAGGATATCCCGTTCGCCTATGGCATGAAAACGCTTGCGCCCTTTGCGCCCGCGCATGTGAAGAGTGTGAGGGCGGGAGGCGCAGGCAGCGACGTGACGTTGTCGTGGGTGCGCTGCGCGCGCAAAAACGCGGCGTGGGTGGATTATATCGATGTGCCTTTGGATGAAAGCGAGGAACGCTATGTCGTCGAAGTGATGAATGGCGCGGCGGTGGTTCGGTTCTTTGATGTCGTGGGCGCTTCGTCGGTTGTTTATACGGCGGCGATGCAAACGGCGGATTGGGGCGGCAGCATGCCTGCGTTGTTTGATGTGCGCGTCGCGCAGGTCAGCGCAACGTATGGGCTAGGGGCTAGAGGTTAGGGGTTAGAGGTTAGAGGGTATTGTGGCGCGGTTTTCCCTTTACCGTCATCGCGAGGGAGCGCAGCGACCGTGGCGATCCAGCTGCGAGCGATAGCGAGCGCATGAGTCTTATGCCGCGTGGACACGCGGCGCTGGATTGCCGCGCTCCTTGCAGTCGCTCGCAATGACGGGGGGAGTGAGAGTCTCTGAACTCTGACCCCTGAACTCTGAACTCTGAACTCTAACCCCTTTTTTAAACAACCATAATGGAGAAAAACATGACAACACCGAATTTGGAAATGCCGTATTTGGTCGCCTCGCAGGCGCAGAAGGAAATCACACATAATGAGGCGATCAGCGATTTGGACGTGATGGCTCAGCTGTCGGTTATCAGCCGCGTGATTAATGCGCCGCCCGCTTCGCCCGCCGATGGCGCGGCCTATATCGTCGGGACTTCGCCCACAGGCGCGTGGGAAGGCAAGGTGGGGCAGGTCGCTTTTTATTTTTCAGGCTGGCGATTCAAAACGCCCAAGGCCGGATGGCTCGCCTTCTCGCAGGCCGATGGAAAGTTTTATGCCTATAACGGCAGCGTGTGGGCTTTGTTAGGGGGGTATGTGTGATGAAGATGGAAGTGCATGACGGCCTCATTCGCGGCTTGCCTTTGGCGGTGTTGATGATGATTTTGGTGCAAGGCTCTGGCGCAATTTGGTGGGTGTCGGCGCAGGCGAGGGATAAGGCCTTTTTGGAGCAACGCGTTGAGAAGCTGGAAAGCGGGGCGGCCAAAGCTGACGATACGTCGGGCGCGGTTTTGCAACGCCTCGCACGGATCGAAGAGCGTGTTGCCGCCCAGAATGTCCTGTTGGAGCGCATCGAGAAAAGGATCGGGGAGAAGTAGGGGCAGGGGTTAGGGGTTAGGGGTTAGAGGTTAGGGGTTAGGGGTTAGGGGTTAGGGGGGATTGCGTCACCATCATTCCTTTAGCGTCATCCCCGCGAAAGCGGGGATCCCGTTTGTTTTGATTCATTATCCCTCAACCCCATCGCTGTTCGTTATTCTTTGCAAAAAAAAGAAAACGGGATCCCCGCTTTCGCGGGGATGACGATAGGGGGAGAGCCCCTAACCTCTAACCTCTGCCCTCTGAACTCTGATCCCTATTGAACATCATTTTTATAAGGAGCTATTATGGAAGGTCTTGGAGAAACCGGCGAAACGCTGGGCGCTATGCCATGGCTGGCGCGGCGCGTGAATAACGCGGGACTTGCGCTTATCAAGGAACATGAAGGCTTGCGGTTGACGGCCTATCGCTGCCCCAAGGGCGTGTGGACAATCGGCTATGGCCACACGCGCACAACCTATCCGACGATGACGATTGATGAAGCCGAAGCGAACCGTCTTTTGTCGGAGGATTTGAACGTGTTTGAGCGCGCCGTCTCGCGCCTTGTGAAAGTGCCGCTGGAGGATAACGAGTTTGCCGCGTTGGTGAGCTTTGTCTTTAACGTCGGCGTCGCCGCGTTTGATGCCTCAACGCTTCTCAAGTTGCTCAATCGTGGATGGTACGAACAAGTTCCCGCGCAGTTGATGCGTTGGGTTCATGTACAGGGTGAAGCCTTGGGCGGCCTGACACGCCGCCGCGCCGCCGAAGGCGCGTTGTGGCGGAGGAGGGGTTAGAGGTTAGGGGTTAGAGGTTAGGGGGGATTGCGTCCCCATCATTTCTTTAGCGTCATCCCCGTTCTATCCTCCTATCGTCATCCCCGCGAAAGCGGGTATCCAGCTGCGAGCGATAGCGAGCGCATGAGTCTTATGCGCGGCAGACGCAGCGCAGCTGGATTGCCGCGCTCCTTGCAGTCGCTCGCAATGACGGGGGAGGGCGAGTCCCTAACCTCTAACCTCTAACCCCTAACCCCTGAACCCTAGTCCCTTTTTTAACAAACGGAGGTATGCAATGTGGCAAGCTTTAATAACACCGATTTTTTCTTTGCTGGATAAAGTGATCCCCGATGAAAAGGCGCGTGAGGCCGCCAAGCTGCAGTTGATGCAGCATGAAGGGCAGCAGGCTTTGCAGGAAATCCAAGCGCAGCTCTCGCCCATTTTGGCCGAGGCGCAAAGCGCCGACCCGTGGACAAGCCGCGCTAGGCCTTCGTTCATGTATGTGATTTATGTTTTGCTGTTGGCCTCTCTGCCGATGGGCGTGCTGTTTGCGTTTGAGCCTGACGTTGCTAAAAACGTGACCGAGGGTTTCAGGGCGTGGCTTGCCGCGCTGCCAGAGCCGATCATCAATCTGTTTGGTATGGGCTATTTGGGCTATACAGGCGCCAGAAGCTTTGAAAAGTGGAAGGGGCATGGGAAGAAGTAGGGGTAATTTTTTGATTCTCAATTTGTGGTTAATGCTTTAGGATGCGAGAATCGAGAGAGTCTTTCCTTTCCTTTTTAACCGCTGTTTCTTTTGCCATGGGCAATCCTTTTACGAAAATTGTTGAAAATCCCGCGCTTCAAGCGCGGGTGCTTCGTCTTCGCCTTTTTCTCGTTGGGCTTGCCCGCGACTATTGGAAGGATGCGCCGCTTAACGCCAGCCCGACGTTTCAACGGTTTTTGTCGTTGATGGGCAAGATGAGCCGCGCCCAAAAGACTGGTGCGGCGCAACCTTCCGCGCCTGCGTCTGAGGTTAAGGAAAAGACTTTGTCTGCGTCTTCTGTTCATGCGCAAGAGGGGGGGGCTTCAGAAAAAGAAGAAACGCGCGTTTGGACAGCGGACCGCATTCAAGTGATGGAAGTGATGTGGGGCGCGGGAAGCTCTTTTCCCGGAGGGGAGGCTTATATCGATTCCTTGACGTCTCCTTTGGGGCTGAATGAGGAGGTAAGCGTTTTGGATTTGGGCGCTGGCCTTGGCGATATGGCGCGTAAGCTGGCCGAGGATTACAAGTGCTATGTCACGGGGCTGGAGATGGATCAGACCCTTGCAACACGCGGGATGGTGATGTCAATTGCTGCCGCTAAAGGCAAGAAAGCACCCATCACCGTTTATGATCCGGCTGAATACAATGCCACGCGTAAATATGATTGTATTATAGCGCGGGAAGTTTTTTGCCGTGTTGTAGGAAAAGAAAAGTTTTTCAAGGCGGTGGATTCCAGTTTAAAAAATGGCGGCGGGCAGATTGTTTTTACCGAGCTTGTAATGGCCCCTTCAGTGAGAGAGAAGCCTGCCATCAGAAAATGGTTGGAGCGTGAGAAGTCGATGGTTCCGTTAACGCAGATTGAACTTATCAAGACGTGGAAGGGCATGGGGTATGATTTGCGCATTGCCGAGGATCAAACGACGCTTTATAAAAATCATATTTTGACAGGCCTCGTGTCGTTGGTTTCCCATATGAAAACCAACGTGCCCGATAAGGACACTAAGCGCCTTGTGGTCAGGGAGGTCGATTTTTGGTCTCGCCGTCTTGCCGCTTTTGGACAAGGCCTTAAATACTATCGGTTTTATGGTCTTAAATATTAAGAAGCATTCAGCATTTAAGGGGCTCCGGTTCTCGAAAACCACCATTTTCGCCGCAAGCTAGCATAATTGAGACCTTGCTTTAGCCCCCACAATTATTCTCCATTCAGGATTCGGCTTTCAGGGGCTTTTGTGCTATAGCCATCGCCTTGTTTTAGCACCAAAACGATGAAGGTTGGAGAGACGATGACGGCAGGCATGACGGGAAGTTTGGCGGGCAGCGATGCCGTTTTGCAAAAGGCTTTGGCGGGAAGCGTTCAGGCTTTGGCTGCTGCGCAAAAAAAGGATGGCCACTGGATTTATGAGTTGGAGGCCGATGCCACAATTCCATCCGAATATATTTTGCTGGATCACTTCTTGGGGCGGCTGACGCCAGAGCAAAAAGCTTTGCATAAGCGCATGGCAAAGTATCTGCGCGATAGTCAAGAAGAGCATGGCGGCTGGCCGCTGTTTCATCGCGGCGCGTTTGATATGAGCGCGAGCGTCAAGGCCTATTACGCTTTGAAATGCACGGGCGAGGATATTTATGCAGGGCCCATGATCAACGCTCGTCGCGCTATTTTGGCGCATGGCGGCGCGGCGAAGAGCAACGTCTTTACGCGCATCCAGATGGCTCTTTTCGGTGCGGTTCCGTGGAAGGCCGTTCCTGTGATGCCGGTTGAGATTATGCTGCTACCGCGTTGGTTTCCTTTTCATTTGGACAAGATCGCTTATTGGTCGCGTACTGTGATCGTTCCGCTTTTGGTTTTGTGCGCCTTAAAGCCCTTGGCGAAGAATCCCGATGGCATCACGATTGACGAGTTGTTTGTCACGCCGCCTCAAAGCGTCAAAAACTGGCATTCAAATCCTTCGGGTTCTTTTTTGGTGCCTGTTTTTCGCGTGGTGGATGCGGCTTTGAGGCTGGTCGAGCCTTTCTTTCCCAAGGGCCTGCGGCAAAAAGCCATTGATAAGGCGCTGGCGTGGGTCAAGGAACGCGCCAACGGCCTTGATGGGCTTGGCGCGATTTATCCCGCAATGGCCAACAGCGTGATGATGTGGGACAGGCCGGGGGTTTCTCATGATGACCCGCTGTTCGCGCAGGCGCTTAAGGCCATTGATTTGATGGTGATCGATGATGGCCATGCCCGCGCCTATTGCCAGCCTTGTGTTTCGCCCGTGTGGGATACGGCTCTGGCGGCGCATGCGGTGCAAGAAGCGGGCTTGTCCAAGGAAGCCGCGCTCAAGGCGTGCGATTGGCTTGCGTCTAAACAGATTTTGGATGTTGCGGGCGATTATAGCGCTCGCCGCCCCGCTGTGAGGGCGGGCGGTTGGGCCTTTCAGTACAACAACGCTTACTATCCTGATTTGGACGATACGGCGGTTGTTGTGATGGCGATGGATCGCCTTGATCATGATCGTTATCGCGCTTCGATTGATCGCGCTGTGGAATGGGTGTTGGGTCTTCAATCCAAAAACGGCGGTTGGGGCGCGTTCGATGCGGACAATGTGCATTATTATTTGAACCATATTCCGTTCGCTGATCATGGCGCTTTGCTGGATCCGCCTAGCGCTGACGTTTCGGCGCGATGCCTGTCGATGCTGGGCCAGCTGGGTTATAAAAAGGATCATCCGGCTGTCACGGCGGCGATTGATTACTTGCGGCGCGAACAAGAGCCGGAAGGCTGCTGGTTTGGCCGTTGGGGCACGAATTATATTTATGGAACATGGTCGGTTCTGTGCGCCCTTAACGCGATTGGCATCGATCATCAGGAGCCCATGATCCGTCGCGCCGTTGCGTGGCTTTTGGCGCGGCAACAAGCCGATGGTGGCTGGGGCGAAAGCGGCGCAAGCTATTACGCTGGAACGCCGAAAGGCGAGGGGGCTCCTTCGACTCCGGCGCAAACCGCGTGGGCTTTGCTGGCGCTGATGGCGGTGGGTGAGGTGGATCATGCGGCGGTTGCCGGCGGCGTTGCGCATCTGGCCGCGACACAAAAAGACGATGGAACATGGGCGGAAGATTATTATACCGCTGTCGGTTTCCCACGCGTGTTTTACCTAAGCTATCACGGGTATAAGGCGTACTTCCCCGCATGGGCTCTGGCGCGCTATCGCAACCTGAAACAGGGCAACGCCCGCACCGTTATGGTGGGGATGTGATGGCCTTATGATCGGGATCTTGTGCGGCATGAAGAGCGAGGCGGTGATCGCGGATAAGCTCCCCGATGTGATGGTGGGATGCAGCGGCGCAAGGCGTGAGCGTGCCGAGGCTCTTGTGCGGCATATGATCGATCAAGGCGCAAGGCGCCTTATCAGCTTTGGCTTGTGCGGCGCGGTCAGCCCCGATTTGGTCGCGGGCGATTTGCTTTTTGGCACAAGCGTGATGGCGCTTGGCGATGCGTGGGAAGCCGATGGCGCGGCGTATCAATCCTTGGTGGATCGCGTTCCTCGCGCCTTATGCGTTTCCTTTTGGGGCGGTGACAGGATCGCGGCGAGGGAGCAGGACAAGGCAATGATCTATCGCCGCACCGCCTGCATGGCCGTGGATATGGAAAGCCATATCGTTGCGAAGTATGCGCACGAAGCGGGAATACCGTTCAATGTTATTCGCGCCGTCAGCGATCCGTTCGATATGGATTTACCGCCTGCGGCTTTATTGCCATTGACGGCTGAGGGTGGTGTGGATGGACGCGCCGTGTGGCAATCGATCAAGAAAACGCCCGCGCAGGTGTTTGATCTGGCGCGTCTTGGGTACAATACGCATTTGGCCATGCGCTCCTTGCGCTTGGCCGTCGCTGCTTTGATGGAGGTGTATCATGAGCCTGCAAGCAACCGTTAAACGCCTGACCGCGCCCGCTTTTACGGCGCGTAAGGGCGGCGAAAAGCTGGTGTGCCTCACCGCTTATAATGCGTGGATGGCGCGGCTTTTGGATGAGCATGTTGATATGCTGCTGATTGGCGATTCCATGGGCATGGTGCAGATGGGCTATCAAAGTACGCTTCCCGTGATGCTGGAGGATGTGATTGTGGGAGGTCGCGCCGTTGTGGGAGCCTCGGTCAAGGCGTTGGTCGTCGTCGATATGCCCTTTGGGTCTTATCAAACCTCGCCGCAGGTTGCGTTTGAGGCATGTGCCCGTGCCATGAAGGAAACAGGCTGTGGCGCGGTGAAGCTGGAAGGCGGCGTGGAGATGGCAGGCACGGTGGCGTTTCTGGCGCAACGCGGCATTCCTGTGATGGGGCATGTTGGCCTCACGCCCCAATCCGTCAATGTGCTGGGGGGCTATGGCGCTCGCGGGCGCAAGGATGTGGAGAGAAAGAAGATTATGGATGACGCGCTGGCGATTGCCGGGGCGGGCGCTTTTGCGTTGGTGATTGAGGCGGTGGAGGAGCCGCTGGCGCGCAAAATCACGCGGGCGGTTGCCATTCCCACTATCGGCATTGGCGGCTCACCCGATTGCGATGGGCAGATTTTGGTGGCGGAAGATATGCTGGGGCTTTTGGGCGACGGCGGCCCCAAGCCAAAGTTCGTGAAGCAATACGCGCATTTGGCGGGCGAGGTCAGCAAGGCCGCTGCCGCGTATGCCAAGGAGGTGCGCGGCGGCGCGTTTCCAGACCGGCAGGCGCATTGCTATCCGCAGATTAAGAAACAAGCGGAGAAGGGTTAATTTTCTGAAAGGCGCACACGAGGCGCGAGATTGATCGCGCAGGATAAATGGATGAGCATGGTTAACAAGATGGGGCATTGAGAGGAGCTTTTAATACTTTCTCAACCATAACATCTTGAAATTATTATATTTTATTTGACATTCCCTTTGCTTTTCTGTATAAGCGAAGGGACAAGAATTGTTCACGCTGAAACCATTTTGAAAAGGAAAAAAAATGACCTACAATGCCCCGTCGGCTCCAGCTTCCCCTCATGGTTCTTCAATGACATTTCGTAACCTCCTCATATCCTTTTTTAGACCACTTACGTTTGATGAATTGGTTCCACCAAAAGAACGTGCGCGTGATTGGCACGAGATGATGCGCGGCGTTAATAGAGATGCGTCGAAAATGTTCCGTGAATCAGTAGATCAACTTTTTAAAGAGAACAACATCGTTTCGAAATCTGTTCCGTCACGACCAAACACAAAACATCAATCCCCCCCTCCATTTTCCCATAAGCGCTGATCATTTCTCTGTTTCACGGGTTGTTTTTTAAAAGGGGGCATTATGAGCCGTCGCAATAAACGTCATCCGAAATTTGTTCAACATTCGCCTATGGACAAAGTCTTTCGGGAATCAGCACAATTTTTTTCAGAAAAATATCGGCATAATGATAATCCTGCCATTCTTATGGTGGCGTTTGAGTTTGACGAAGGGATTAGAAGCTTTCCAGAAACGGAAGAAAAAGCAAAGGAAGTCTTACGTCTTCTTCGAAATCACGATCAGATGGATCGTTGGCTTGAACAAAAACAATGGAAATATGAGCAACTGTTAGATCAACGCGCTGAAACAGCTCAATTCCTATGGATAAAGAAGGCTCTGAGCGAGATTCAAAAAAGCACGCATATTAGGACGGCGATTATTTTGGCAAGTTTTATGGCTGTTTTTTCTTTGACGGTCTCGCCGTACTTTTCGAAACTGCTTGATCCGGAAGCCGATGCGGCTGCTAAGGCGATGCGTCATGCGGTGGCTCATCTTTTTACACGCACGGCGCAAGCGCAGACACGCAGCAAAGAAGAGGGATTGACGGTGAACGCAAGATTGGGGGTTTTATGCCCTTACGCTCGCACGCAGAAGGTTTGGCCTGCATCGTCCGCGCCGCTTTCCCCCGTTTCCTTTTTGCCGCGTCAGCCAAAGGAATGGCGTTGCTTGAGATGAGGTTAGCCGAGGTTGACGGAAGAGAATTTTATCTCTTCTCCGTCATGCTCTCCTGCCTGTTTTAGGCGAGTTCAACCGGTTCTTTGGTGTTTTCTTTTTCAGGGGGCTTTTCTGGCGTAGTGGGGGGCGTGAAAGGCTCTTTAAACAGGAAGGTGAGGGCGGCTGTCGATTCATCCACACCCACCAGAATGGTTCCGCCGTTTTGCAAGCGGCCAAAGAGAAGCTCTTCAGCCAAAGGCTTTTTGATTTTTTCTTGGATAAGGCGTGCTAAAGGCCGTGCGCCATAAAGTGGGTCATAGCCGTTTTGGCCAAGCCAACTTCGCGCTCTTTCCGAAACCGTCAAACTGACGGCGCGATCCGCAATTTGGTTTTCCAGTTGCAGGATAAACTTATCGACGATGCGGGTCATTGTCTGGTGAGACAGTGTCTTAAAGCCGATGATGGCGTCAAGGCGTCCACGGAACTCTGGCGTGAAAAGGCGCTGGATCGCTTCGTGATCCTCATCGGTGCGTGCCTTGCGTTCAAAGCCGATGACGGCGCGGGCTAAATCAGCCGCGCCCGCGTTCGTGGTCATGATAAGAATGACGTTTCTGAAATTGACGCTTTTGCCGTTATGGTCGGTCAGTTGCCCATGATCCATGATTTGCAGCAAGATGTTGAACAGGTCGGGGTGAGCCTTTTCAATCTCATCTAAAAGAACGACGCAATGAGGATGTTGATCGACGGCATCGGTTAGAAGGCCTCCTTGCTCAAAGCCGATATAGCCCGGAGGCGCACCGATAAGGCGAGCCACGCTGTGCTTTTCCATGTATTCCGACATATCAAAGCGTTTAAGTTCGATGCCCATGTTTTTGGCCAGCTGGCGTGCCACTTCGGTTTTGCCCACGCCTGTGGGGCCAGAGAAAAGATAGCTGCCGATAGGCTTTTCCGCCTCGCGTAGACCTGCGCGAGCCAGTTTGATGGCGCTGGCCAACGCTTGAATCGCTTCGCTTTGGCCATAAACCATCGCCGCCAAATCGCGCTCAAGATGTTGAAGAATCGTCTTATCGTCCTGACTGACGGAATGGGCGGGGATTTGGGCCATTCTGGCGATGACGGCCTCGATATCTTTGGTTCCGATTATTTTCTGGCGCAAGTTCGTGGGAACAAGCTTTTGCGCCGCGCCGACTTCATCGATGACATCAATGGCCTTGTCCGGCAGTTTGCGATCATTGATGTGGCGAGAGGAAAGCTCTACCGCTGCGCGGAGCGCATCGTTGCTATAGAGCACGTTGTGATAAGCTTCAAACGTCGTTTTAAGCCCCATCAGGATGGTCACGGCTTCTTCGACCGAGGGTTCTTCGACGTTGATTTTTTGAAAGCGTCTTGCCAGCGCGTGATCTTTTTTGAAAATGGCGCTGTATTCTTTATAAGTGGTGGAGCCGATGCAGCGAAAAGCGCCTTCCGTCAACGCGGGCTTAAGAAGGTTTGAGGCATCCATCGAGCCGCTGGAGGTTGCGCCTGCGCCAATCACGCTGTGGATTTCATCGATGAAGAGGATCGCATGAGGAATCTTTTTGATTTCCGTCAAAACATTTTTCAGGCGTTCTTCAAAATCGCCGCGATAGCGCGTTCCCGCGACAAGAGAGCCTAGATCAAGGGTTAAAATGGTGGCTTCCTTTAAAACGTCAGGCACTTCGTTTTTCACGATGCGCCTTGCAAGGCCTTCGACAATCGCTGTTTTGCCGACGCCCGCTTCGCCGACGAAAAGGGGGTTGTTCTTTTGACGGCGGCATAAAATTTGGATGGTGCGTTCGATTTCTTTATCGCGGCCAATGAGGGGATCGATGTTGCCTTGGATCGCTTTTTGATTGAGGTTGATGCAATAGGTTTCAAGCGCGTCGCAAGCATCTTGAGCGTTTTCACCTGAGGCCGCTTCCGTTGGGTGGCCTTTTGTTTTTTTGGCGCTCTTTTCTTTTTTCTTGATGCCGTGCGCGATAAAGTTCACGACATCCATTCTTGTGACGTTTTGTTGGGTTAGGAAAAAAACGGCATGGCTCTCTCGCTCTTGGAACAAGGCGGCCAAAAGGTGCGCCCCCGTTGCTTCCGTTTTTCCGGCGGATTGAACCTGGATCACGGCGCGTTGCAACGCGCGTTGAAAGCCCATGGTGGGGAGCGGCTCAACAATCTGATCGGTGATCAAAACGTCCAACTCTTCTTCCAGATAATGATCCAAGCTTGCCTGCAAAAGGCCGATATCGATGGCGCAAGCCGCCAAAACGGGCAGCGCATCGGGATCCTCGGTCAAGGCCAAAAGCAAATGCTCTAACGTCGCGTATTCGTGATGGTGGGCGCTGGCCAAGGTTAAGGCGCGGTGCAATGTGTCTTCAAGATGGGGAGAGAGCATAAGCCAGCATCCTTGTTTTCTTTGTTTATGCGCGTTCCATTTTGCATTGAAGCGGGTGCTGCGCACTGTGCGCGGCCTGTAGAACTTGCGAGATTTTAGTTTCTGCAACGTCAAAGGAATAGACGCCGCAAAGGCCACTGCCACCTTGATGAACCTGTATCATGATGTGCGTGGCCTCTTCGTGATCCTTATTAAAGACCGTTTCCAAAATAACGATCACAAAATCCATCGGCGTATAGTCGTCGTTCAGAAGATAAACTTTATACAGCGAAGGCTTCTTTGTTTTGGTTTGAGTCTCGATGGACAGCTGAGTCAAAGACGCGTGACTCTCGATAGAGTCGCTTTCGCGTTCGCTCATCATTATGGGGAAAGGGGTGCGTGTCATGTCTTCCATCTTATACAAAACCGTGTCACAAGACAAATAGATGAAAAGTGTGTATGATTTGCAACACTCCTGTAAGAGGTCAAATTTGAATCATGAAGTCAAAAACGGATGAAAAAAAAGTGATCGCAAAACAAAAACGCATCGGTCTTTTGGGCGGCTCTTTCAACCCCGCGCATGAGGGGCATGTGGCGATGAGTCTCTTTGCGCTTGCGCGTCTTAAACTGGATGAAGTTTGGTGGGTGGTGTCACCGTTAAATCCCTTGAAAACACGGGATGAAATGATGCCTTATGCTATGCGCATAAGGGGCGCGCGCAAGCTTGCTTTGCCCCATACAAAGATTGTTGTGACGGACATCGAAAAACGTCTTGGCACACGCTACACCATCGACACTTTACGCGCGTTGAAACGTCGTGCGCCGATGAAAAAATTTGTCTGGTTGATGGGCGAAGACAACTTCAAAACGATTTCTTTGTGGAAGTCATGGCAACAGATTTTCCTTGAGCTACCGGTTGCTGTTTTTCGCCGATCGGAGTATTCTGATTCGAACGTAAGGGGTGACGCTCATGCAGTCTTTGCAAAAGAGCAGTTGCCTTTAGCGTTGGCCGAGGATCTGGCCGAGGCCAATACGCCCGCTTGGGTGCTGTTGGACAATACAGTGAATCCCTTGTCTGCGACGCAGATAAGACAACGAAGTAAGGTCGCTTCAAAATCTAACCCATCCAATGAAGGAGTACTAGAAATGGTAGTCAAGAAACCAGCCGTTAAGAAGGCCGTTGCCAAGAAACCAGCCGCGAAGAAGGTCGTTAAGAAGACCGTCGCCAAGAAGCCAGCTGCTAAGAAGCCAGCCGCGAAGAAGGTCGTTAAGAAGACCGTCGCCAAGAAACCAGCTGCTAAGAAGGTCGTTAAGAAGACCGTTGCGAAGAAACCAGCCGCTAAGAAGGTTGTGAAGAAGACAGTCAAGAAATAAGCTTGAGTGACTTTTTATGCCCCATCCGCCTTGCGGGTGGGGCATTTTTATTGCATGATGATCGCATAATAAATAGCAATTGGAGATTTACTGATGGTCGTTAAGAAAAAAGTTGCCCCTTCTAAAAAAGTCGTGGCCAAGAAGACTCCCGTGAAAAAGGTTGCGGTGAAGAAGGTTGTGGCCAAGAAGGCTCCCGTGAAAAAGGTTGAGGTGAAGAAGGTTGTGGCCAAGAAGGCTCCCGTGAAAAAGGTTGCGGTGAAGAAGGTTGTGGCCAAGAAGGCTCCTGTGAAAAAGGTTGCCGTGAAGAAGGTCGTGGCCAAGAAGGCTCCCGTGAAAAAGGTTGTGGTGAAGAAGGTTGTGGTCAAGAAGGCTCCCGTGAAAAAGGTTGCGGTGAAGAAGGTTGTGGCCAAGAAGGTTGCCGTGAAGAAGGTTGCCGTGAAAAAGGTTGTGGCCAAGAAGGCTCCTGTGAAAAAGGTTGCCGTGAAAAAGGTTGTGGCCAAGAAGGTTGCCGTGAAGAAGGTCGTGGCCAAGAAGGCTCCCGCGAAAAAAGTTGCGGTGAAGAAGGTTTTGGTCAAGAAGGTTGCCCCTAAGAAAGCACCTGCGAAAAAGGCGGTTCTTTCTGTGGAGGCTTCAGTAAAGCCTGTGGTTTCTGAAATCCAAGAGCCCCTTGGCCTTCCTGAGCAGATGCGGGATGCCGCGTTGCGTGTTTTGGATGAGCGGCAGGCCGAAGATGTGATGGCGGTGGATGTGCGAGGCCGTAGCGCCATCGCGGATCATGTCATTATTGCGTCTGGCCGTTCAGCGCGTCAGTTGGCGGCGATGGCTGAGTATATAAGAGAGGCGTTCTTTAAATTGGGTGTTAAGGGAATGCGCGTTGAAGGGTTGCCTCAAGGCGATTGGGTCTTGATCGATGCGGGTGACATTATTATTCATTTGTTCCGCCCCGAAGTGCGCGCCTACTATCACATTGAAACCATTTGGTCGGCGACAACGCCTGTCGAAACAGGGGCATGAAAACCAGAATTCTGGCTGTTGGTAAGGCCAAAGGCGCGCAAGCCTCCCTTTGTGATGAGTATGCCAAAAGGTTGATGGGGGGCTTTTCTGTTCGTGAACTGACCACTCAAAACCAGAAGGCTGAGAACGAAGCCATCATGGCGGCTGTATCGCCGCAGGCGTTTGTCGTGATTTTGGATGAGCGTGGGCAGGATCTAACCAGCCGTGAGCTTGCTCAGAAAATAGCCGGTTGGCAGGATCAAGGCGTGCAAGAGCTTGTCTTTGTGATCGGTGGGGCTGATGGCCTGATGCAAGATGTCAAAGAACGCGCTGATTTCAGCCTGAGCCTTGGGTGCAAGACCTGGCCGCATCAATTGGCGCGCGTGATGTTGATTGAGCAGCTTTATCGCGCTCAACAAATCAATAAGGGACATCCTTACCATAGGGATTAGGGCGTATTCCCCTGCCGGTTTTTATGCCGTATAGTTCTGAAAACAGCGTCATAAGGAATCACCATGCCTCATTCCCTTCCACATTCCCGTCCTGTCGTTCTTTGCATCCTTGACGGGTTTGGTTATCGTGAGCCAGCAGCTGATAACGCGATCAGTATCGCCAAAATGCCGACGTGGCAGAAATTATGGAAAGATTGTCCCCATGCTTTATTAGAAGCGTCAGGGGAAGCGGTTGGCTTGCCCGTGGGGCAGATGGGTAATTCCGAAGTTGGCCATATGAATTTGGGCGCGGGGCGTGTGGTTTATCAGGATTTGCCTTTGATTGATCGCTCCATCGCCTCTGGCTCCCTTGAAACAAACGAACAGTTGATGGTTTTTATAGCCAAGCTTCGCGCCAGTGGAGGCGCATGTCATCTTATGGGGCTGGCTTCGACGGGCGGCGTTCATTCGCATCAAGATCACATGGTCGCGTTGGCCAAGATTCTTACAGCGGCGGGTGTGACGGTTCAGGTTCATGCTTTTCTGGATGGGCGTGATGTGCCTCCGCAAAGTGCGGCCACGCAAATAGGACGGCTTGAGGATTCTCTTTCCGATTGTGTTGGCGCGAGCTTGGCGACTGTGTGTGGTCGTTATTATGCGATGGATCGTGATAAAAGGTGGGGGCGTGTTCAAAAAGCGTATCATTTAATGGTGACGGGAGAGGGCGCGCGCGTGCCTGATGCGGTGGATGCGATTGAATCCAGTTATGTTGATGGAATCTACGATGAGTTTGTTTTGCCTATCGCGTTGACATCCTATCAAGGGATGAACGACGGCGATGGCGTTCTGTTTGCCAATTTTCGAACGGATCGCGCAAGAGAGATTTTAGAGGCGTTATTGATGCCGTCCTTTAGTGGATTCGCACGCAAGAAAGTCGTTCTTTTTGCTGCCGCCATGGGTATGGTTGAGTATTCGGAATCGCTCAATCAGGTAATGACGCCTCTCTTCCCCCCTAAAAAGATTGACATGGGGCTTGGCGAATATATGGCTCACCTTGGGTTGAAGCAGTTGCGCCTTGCCGAAACGGAAAAGTATCCTCACGTCACGTTCTTCTTTAATGGTGGACGTGAAGAGCCTTACGTGGGGGAAGACCGGATCATGATTCCCTCGCCCAACGTGGCAACTTATGATCTTCAGCCTGAAATGGCCGCCGTTGCTGTGACGGATAAATTGGTCGCTGCGATTGAGGGCGAAGCTTATGACCTGATCGTTGTGAACTATGCCAATCCTGATATGGTGGGGCATACGGGATCCTTGCCTGCCGCCATCAGGGCGGTGGAGACTGTTGATGGCTGTCTTGCGCGATTGATGAGCGCTCTTGAAAAGGCGGGCGGCGTGGCCTTGATTACGGCCGATCACGGTAACTGTGAGGTGATGGCGAATGCCGAGACGAAGGGACCCCATACCGCGCATACTTTGTCCAAGGTTCCCGTTGTGATTGTGGGGCGGACATCGTGTCATCGCTTGCGTGAGGGGCGTCTTGCCGATGTCGCGCCCACGTTATTATCTCTCATGGGGGTTGATCAACCTTCCCTTATGGAAGGATCGAGCTTGATTGTAGGATAGAGTTTTGCTTCAAAAGATATTTCTTCTCATCGCGTTAGTCGCCGTTTCTCTCTTATCACCTGAGGCGATAAGTTTGACGCAGACGCCTGCCGATTTGGCGCGTATCGAAAAGGAAATGGAAGAGCAAAAGGCTGCTGCGCAAGGATTAGAAAAAAAAGAAAACGCGACGGCTCAAGAGCTAGAGACCTTGCGCGATAAGCTTATTGCGGCTGGGCAAGAACTTCAGACTAAAAGCAATGAACAGGAAGAGCTTGAAAATCGTTTAACAGCTTTGGAAAAAGAAACGGAGCGGCGCACCCTTTCTCTTCATGAATCGAATCAACGGCTTGCTTTGCTCACGCGGCTTCTTTTACAATTTTCGCGTCAGCCTTCCGAGGTCGTCTTGATGCAAGAGGCCTCCCCCGATGAGCCCATTCACCGCACCATTTTGCTTCGCTCTATGCTTCCTCGCCTGAAGGATGAGACGAACAAATTGGCTCAAGAAGTTGATCAATATACGCAATTGCAAAATCAGACGGAGGGGCAGCGGAATCTTGTTAAGGCTGCTGGTCAAAATCTTTCATGGCAGAAGAATAAACTGGACCAACTCATTCAAACCCGCCAAGGGTATCTGAAAAAAACGACTGAGGAAAAAGAGGCCTTGGCGCGTCAGCTTGAAAGTCTGACAAACGAAGCGAAAGACCTTCGCCAACTTATGGAAAAGGTTTCCGATTCTTCGTGGAGCAAGGCGGTTGGTAAGGAGAAAACGAAACGCTCACCGCGCGCGAAGGCGGGGCTTAAGCTGCCTGTCGCGGGCAAGGTTTTGCGTGGTTATGGCGATAAGGATGATTTCGGTGTTATCAGCGAAGGCCTTACTTTTGCGGCTTCGGCAGGTAGCCCTGTTATAGCGCCACAGGCAGGGCGGGTTGTATTTGCGGGCGCTTTTCGCGGATATGGAAAGGTCATTATTCTTCAGCATGAAGGAGATTATCACTCCTTTTTGTCAGGCTTTGCGCGTCTTGATGTCGATGTGGGGCAGCCCGTTGATAGTGGAGAGCCTTTGGGTGTGTTACCCACGAAGGGACAGGGGAAGGCCGAGCTGTATTTCGAATGGCGGCACGATTCGAAGCCAGTGAGCCCGATTTAGCATTGAGTACGATAGAGCGGCGCTTATGGAAAAAAGGGCGCTTGGGTTAGTTGGCGTTATCGGCTTTGATCCAAAGATGGAGTTTTTTGTAATCGTTGCTGATGGTGATTTTGCGCGCCAGCTTTAACAAAATCGGAAAGCCCAACCCCCCCGGCATTTCCATGTTGCATTCTCGAATCTGTCCCGCCTTTGCCATCGATAAGACGGCGCTAATGCGTTTTTGCATAGGGGGCTTTTGGAGAAAGGAGAGCAACAGGACATTGCTGCGTCGCCGCGCAGAGAAACCAAGAATCTCGGCCTGTCCGTGCAACACGGCGTTTGCGATACATTCTGCCATGATAAGAAACAGGTCGGCGCGGTCGATATGACCCGTCGGAAAGTCTTCTAACACCACATCAAGAGTCACAGGATCCCACAACGATTGCCGATCAAATAACGCGGCATAGATGTTTCTTGGGTCTGCCAAAGAGTCTTGAAAGAGGTCTGTTTGTTCATCGTTGAGAAACCCGAAAGTTTTCATACTGGTCCCATGATTTTTTAAGGTTTTATCTCGGCGATTCGGCTTAGTTCAACGATATCGAATAGGCGGCAAATGTCTTTGTTGGGTTTTTCGATAACGAAGGTTGCTTTTCTTTCCTTCACGCGACGCAAGATGCGTATTAAAACGCCCAGCCAATGGCTGTCCATACGCAAGACTTCTTCGAAATTCATTCGTACCGATTCCACCTCGCCATTATCAACAAGGGTTGCAATTTGATAGACCAATTGCTCCCCCTCCTTATGCTGATGAAAGGTCAAAACACCGGAAATATAAATAGCCAAATCACGCCCTTCACGGCGAAATTTAAACGGCATGGGAGGCCCTCCTTTGAAAAGTGATAAGCGTAAGGTCGTCGATCAAGGATTCTTCTGGTGCCAAACTTTGGGCAAGGTCATAACGCGTGATATCCGCCTTGGCGAGAAGGGAGGCCGGTTCCCCCGTGATGCTTTCGGACCACCCATCGCTGTAGAGAACAAGCGTGTCGCCTTCCTTCATTGTTGCCTGCGCCGTTGTCAGCGATACGACGCCCGATCCTAAGGGAAGACCTCGCGTTTTTAATTCTGTCACAAAACCGTTTGACATTAAAAGCGGATAGGGGATGCCAGAGCCAGCATAACGAATTTCCCCTGTTGTTTTGTTGAAGGTCATGGCAATGGCACCCGCGAACAGTTGACCAAAAGAAATTTTGGCCATGGCTGCATCAAGCTTGTTCAGGAAAAGTCCTGGATCACGAAAATCGCCCATGTATTCTTGTACCAAACAATCAACGCGTAGCGCATTGATGGCGCCAGCAAGGCCGTGGGCGCTGGCATCAACCAAAAGAATGCCCAGCAGGTCATCATCGATGACATGCAAAGACCAAAGATCACCACCAATTTCATCATGAGGCCGATAAACAGATGAGCAGTTCAGCCCGAAAGAAGAGGCCGTTATCTCGGCCTTTTCCTGCGTTGGAAGAATGGCGTCTAAAAACGAGTGTGTGATTTCGATGTGTGCTTGGATGCGATTGCGAAAATCAAAAAGAACGCGTGATGCAATGGCGCTTCGCAAATGCGCGGTGATGCGTGCCTTAAGTTCGGCTAGATGAAAAGGACGGCTAACAACGTCTGTCGCGCCAAGGTTAAAGCAACGAACACGATCATCTTCTCCTTGCAACCCCGTTTGTACAAGAATCGAAAGACGATCAAGGGTGGGGTTGGCGCGAAGCTGACGCATCAGTTCAAGGCCATCCATGCGCGGCATCCGTATATCCAGTAAAATCAAATCAGGTTGAAAACGAGAGATCAGCTCCATCGCGACAACGCCGTCTTCGGCTTCATCGATAATGCCCACGCCGATTTTCTCGCATACGCTTCGCAACAAAACGCGATTGGTGGGGTCGTCATCAACAATGACAACGTGAGCTCGCCTGAACTCAACCGTGATGTCTTCCAGAAGATTGTGATAGGCTTGAGACACAACGAAACCCTTTATGAGCGTCTTTTCATAAAGCATTTATAAGTTTTATTGGTTTAAATATGCCTAACGACCTGCCTACGCGTTTATTGGCGCGTTTATTGGCAAGCTGAATACTGTTGCGTGTAAGTGCGGAAACAAAAAAGGCCACATGACGTGGCCTTTTTAATAAGTTCTTGAGAGAGCCGCAAAAGCGGAAGGCTTTAGATGCCTTCACGTTCCTTGCGCTTGCGCTCAACCTTACGGGCGCGACGAACGGCTTCAGCCTGCTCACGAACGCGCTTTTCTGAAGGCTTCTCATAATTGCGGCGGAGTTTCATTTCACGAAACACACCTTCACGTTGAAGCTTCTTTTTCAAAACGCGGAGCGCTTGATCAACATTGTTATCACGTACGAGTACTTGCACGAATAATCCCCTCCTTATGGGAATGAAAAACAGTTTATAGGCGCTCTTTGTAAAAGATACAAAAACCACCTTCCGAAAGCCCTAGTGGCGATCAGCAGCAGCGTTTGATAGCACAACCAAGGCTTTAGGCAAAAGCTTTTCTTTGCCTATCGCTTTTTAAAAAGCAATACGTTGCTAACGTATTGATATTATGCGATTGTTTGTGTTATTTTTTGCGAAATTTATCAAGGCTGATCACTTCGCCCTTTTTTGGCTCTTCGGTGTCAGAGGAAGAATCACCATCCTTGGCTTCATCCACCGCTCCCTCTTCTTCCTCAGAAACGGGAATGTTTTGAAACTGCAACGCGAAGTTCACAGACGGATCGGCAAAAGTTGTGACCGCCGCAAATGGAATTGTCAAACGCTCGCGCACATTGTTGAAGCTGAGAAGGACGCTAAAGCCTTCATCCGTCACCGTCAGCCCAAAGAATTGGTGCTGTAGCACGATCGTCATTTCTTCAGGATATTTTTCATACAAATAATCGGGGATATCGACTCCCGGATAATGCGTTAGAAAAGAAATGTAAAAGTGATGTTCTTCGGGAAGACCCGTTTGAACCACCTTGGCCATGGCTTGATGCACCACCGAGCGCAAAGCATTTTCAATAAGCATGTCGTATCGGATATGATCGGTCGCCATGGCATTCTTTCAACAAATAAGACCCAAATTATAAGTAGGGGGCTTCTGTTGCCCGGCGCCCCCCCAGCCGCGTGAGTAACAAACTACCCTAATTCCGCAAAGCGGAGGTTAGGCAGCAACAGCCACTGCACTCATGTCAACATTGTCGTTGGCATTTGTCAAAATGACCCGATAACGGCGGTATCATGCCGAGCAAAAACTCTGTCTTTACTGCGCGCGTCGATCCTGTTTCGCCCCCCTACAAAAGAGTGGTGGAGGCGCCGGGTACCGCCCCCGGGTCCGCAGCGTCTATGCCACAAAGCGTTTATCACCATAGTCGGCGTGAGCCGACATCTGATTATATAACATAAAATATGTTAATAAAAAGGCTGTGAGCGCGTGTTTTTTAAAATCCTTTTAAAAGGGCATGAAAAAAGCCTTAGCCCAAGGATAAGGATTGGGAGAGCGGTGTTGTGCTGTCGCGCCCTGAGATAACGGCAGATACTTCCCTTGCTCTGTTATGCAAAACGCCGTCATCTTCTCTTTTTCGAGACGCCCGTATAACAGAGCCCACGCCCTCATTGGCCTTTTGGGGACGCGTTTGGGCTAAATCTTTTGCAAGATGCAAAAGCGCCGTTGCTGTCGCCCCTTCGAATTCGCTTCCTGTTTGGCTTTTGTTAAAGGCGCGGCGCGCTTCGTCAAAAGCAAACTCAACGCCAAACTGTTTGGAAACATCGCGAACGATCAGGAAATACCATGCTGTCACTAACTCCGTTTTGGAAAAATCGACATGATCCAAAATGCGTTCATGCGTTTTTTGTAAATGCGCCGTGTTTCCTTTCAACAGCGAGCGAACAATCCCTTTAAATACGTCTTCATTATTATAGGCGGCGCTATGCTCAGTCACTATAAGCTCTCCTTTTATTTTCTGGTAAAATAACGAAGGAGAAAGTCTAGCAAATTTTCTTGTGTTAATGCTACCTTATTTTTTGAAGGGTTGGGAAGGGCGATTTCTTTTTCTTCCTATCCCATAAAGTCAACTCTTAGAATGGAAGATACTCCTTCTTATCAGCGGTACGATTATTGGCAGGGATCCGTAGGGGGATCAATGATTTGGATGCCTTGGATCATGCCAAAGTTTGGCACTTCGCCTGCCGCCAGCTTATCGCGCACCATCGCATCCAGACGCAAAATCCGTGCGTAAAGCAGATGAGTGCGCTCTAACAATTGACGCAAGCCGGACGGCAATTCTTCTAATTCATTGCCAATGGGATTTTCGCACTCATCGCCGCCGCCTAGCGCATATTGGGGGGATGAAAATTGCTCAGGCGAAATCTCTCCCGATAGCAAGGCCTTCATCGCCAGAAGCCATGTCATCACCTGAATAAGGCGTGCGGAAACGCGTGTGTGATGATAGCCAACGTGTAAATTATGAGGAAGATTTTGAGGCCCACGTCCCGATTGCTCTTGAAACGCGATGTAGTTACGCGCCTCCATAGTGAGCGCGACGCCTTCATCAAACGTGCGATCCAAAAGAGTGGCTGTTTTGGGCATAATGTTCTCCTTAAACGGGGGCATCTGATTTCACTTTTTCCATCCCTACAACAGGGAATCTTAAAAAGACGTGTATGATCTTCTTTTTTGATGAAAGGGAAGCGTGGGCTAGATGGCCAAAGCCTATAATTTTCTAATTTGATCAATAGGGTAGCCCTTTTTTAGGGCTTTTGTGTCTTTTGTTTTAAAGGGCGCATGGATACTGTTATAATCTTTTTATGAAAAAGCCCTTGCCTGATTTGAGCCCCAGTGAGCGCCGCCGCATCCTTCGCCGCCGCGATGATGATTTGTTGCCTAATTTTCAAGATTTAATTGATGGCGCGGTGCAAGGCATTTTGGTGCACAGCAACTTCAGGCCGCTTTACGCCAACGATTCCTTCGCGCGTCTCTTTGGGTATGATTGCGCGGAAGAGATTATGGCGCTGCCGCTCATCCGTTCCCTTTATGCGCCAGAAAGCTGGCCGGACGTAGAGCAAGATTACAACGATATTATTCGTGGGGCTACTTTTGCGCCGATTGGACGGATGCCTGCCGTGCGTCGCGATGGACAGGAAATATGGCTCTCGGTGACCAAGCGGCTTATCAACTGGCATGGGCAACAAGCCGTCCATTTATGCGCTTTTGATATCACGCGCCAAGTCGAGGTTGAGGCGACGATGATGGATAACGAGCAAGCCTTGCGCTCGATCCTAGAGATTTTGCCCGTTCCTGTTTTTATTGCGCGGCGCAGTGATGGCCGGATGATGTTCGTCAATCGCAAAACGTGTTTGCTGTTGGAACAAAGCGCGGGGCCTTTGCTGAAATCTCGTTCGTCTGATTTTTATGTTGATCAAGAAGATCGCCAACGCATTCATTCGATGGTCGATACTATCCACGATGTGCGCGATATTGAGGTGCATATGAAAACGGCGCAAGGGCGCGGCTTTTTGGCTGAGCTGGCGGCGATTGGCATGAGCTATATGGGCGCTCCCGCGACGCTGGTTTCTATGAGCGACATTTCTAAGCGCAAAGAGCTTGAGGACGAATTATTCCATCAGGCCAATACGGATGAGCTGACGGGGATTAGCAACCGGCGTAGCTTTATGAATCAGGCTGAGCAAGAAATTCGTCGCGCACGGCGCTTTGGGCGCGGCCTTTCTATCATCATGATGGACTTGGATCATTTTAAGCGAGTCAACGACACTTTTGGCCATGCGGTCGGTGATATAACGCTGGGGACGGTGGTGCGCGCCAGTCTTGAAAGTTTACGCGAGTCCGATATCATGGGGCGTTTGGGCGGCGAGGAGTTTGCGGTTCTTTTGCCAGAGACTGAGCAGCAAGCGGCCAGTGAAGTTGCAGGACGCTTGCTGACTCATATTCGTGAAACGCCCATTGCTATGGCGGAAGGAACGATCCAATGCACGACCAGCCTTGGCGTGGCAGAGCTTAGACCCTCGGACAGCACCATTGATGATTTATTGGCGCGTGCCGATGTTGCCCTTTTTCGTGCTAAAGAGTCAGGCCGTAATCGCGTCGAGATGGCGGTGTAGAAAGGCTTACTTCATTCCGTCTAAAATCTTTTTGATATTGCCTTTCATCATTGTCAGATAGGTTGGCGCTTCGCCGTTTTGGTGTGAAAGTGCATCGGCGTAAAGTGTGCCTCCTATCCTTGCACCTGTATCCTTGGCTAGTTGCTGGATCAGACGCGGATCGGCCATGTTCTCGATATAGAATGTTTTGATGTCTTCGTTTTTGATTTGATCCGTTAGGGCAGCAAGGATTGAGGCCGAAGGCTGCGCATCGGTGCTGATCCCCATGGGCGCAAGAATTTGCAGGCCGTAGGCAGTAGCGAAATAGCCAAAGGCATCATGCGAGGTTAAAAGCTTGCGTTTTTCCGGCGCAAGCGATGCAAAAGCGGCGCGGGTTTCTTGATCAAGGGCTAGAAGCTCATCGCGATAGGCGCGGGCGCGTTCTTTCATCGCTGGGGCGTCATCAGGACGTGCGGCGCTGAGCGCGCCATAGATATTTTGGACGTATAAAGCACCGTTGCGCAAATCTTGCCATGCGTGGGGATCGGTCGCGTCATCATGATGGTGATGGCCTTCGTGTTTTTCATGGCCTTCGTGGTCTTCTAGGGTGCGGGGTGTGACGCCTGCCGATACCACTAACAGTTTGGCTTTGGTGCCAGAGGCTTTGATGATTTTGTGGAGCCATGGCTCAAAGCCAAGGCCGTTGATGGCGATGATATCCGCGCTTGCGATGAGTTTAACGGCATCAGGCGTTGGCTCAAACGTGTGCGCGTCTTGATCGGGGCCAACCAGCGTCTTCACTTCAACGGTCTCACCACCCACTTGCGCCACCATATCGCCAAGCAAGCTAAAGCTGGCTACGACTTTAAGCGGTGTGGGTTCTTGCGCCTGCGTGGGGATGGCAATTTGAAGCAAAGCCAAAAGAGAAAGCCAAAGAAAGGGGCGCATGAAAAACCTCATGATGTTTTTTGAAGAAAAGGAGGCTATACTATAGAGCCTTATCGGTTAAAACAAAAGGGGAGGGACCTCATGTTCGGCATGAGTATGACGGCGCGGCTGGCTGTTGCCACGATATTATCCACGTGTGTGATCTTGCTGGCTCTGTGGGCATGGTAGAGAAGGGGCAAAAGTGAAATGACGCAAGCGCATGTGACCCTTGACGATGTGAGTTATCACTACGGCCATCATAAAGCGTTGCAGGATGTATCCGGTGTGTTTCCTGCGGGTTCTCTGACGGCGGTGGCAGGGCCGAACGGCGCTGGCAAAAGCACACTGCTTAAAATAATCGCAGGCGTGATGAAGCCGAAAAAGGGGCGTGTGATTGTCGCGCCTGCTTTGAAAGGTAAGATAGGCTATTTGCCGCAGGCCAGCGCGATTGAGCGCGATTATCCTCTTAACGTGCGTGATGCGGTGAGTACGGGGCTGTGGCCTGATGCGGGAAGTTTGCCTTCATTTCAAGAAGGCCCGTTGAAGGCACGGGTGGATAAGGCTTTGGCAGATGTCGGGTTGCAAGATTTCGCAGCGCGGCAAATGGGTGAGCTTTCAGGCGGCCAGTTTCAACGGCTTTTATTTGCCCGTCTGATTGTGCAAGACCCCCAACTGATTTTGCTGGATGAGCCGTTTGCGGCGATTGACGCGCAAACGATCGCGCCATTGATCCAGCAGATTATGGTGTGGCACGCGCAGGGGCGCACGATTATTTGCGTTCTGCATGACTTGCTTCTTATTCGAAAATATTTTCCTGAATCCTTTTTGCTGGCTGGCAAATGTATGGGGCGTGGTCATACGCATGCGTTGTTTGATCAAAAATTACTGTCTTTCGATTTGGATATGGCAGAGCTTGTCGCTCCGGAAAAGAAGGAAGATTTAGGAGGAAACGCATGACTCTTACAGATTTTCTTATAAGTCCATTCACCGACTATGCCTTTATGAAACGGGCGCTTGTTGCTGCGTTGGCGTTGGCTATTTCCGGTGCGCCGCTGGGCGTTTTGATGATGTTGCGGCGTATGACTCTGGTGGGGGATGCCCTATCTCATGCGATTTTACCCGGTATTGCCGTTGCTTTTTTTGTGGCGGGGTTATCTCTTTGGGCGATGACGTTAGGTGGCGTGACGGCGGCGCTGATTGTTGCAGGGCTGGCGGCGTTGTTGACGCGCTTGACCGATATGAAAGAGGATGCGGCGTTTGCGCTTCTTTATTTGCTTTCTTTAGCCGTGGGCGTGGCGTTGATCTCGTTTAAGGGGAGCAGCGCCCATCTTATGCACGTTCTATTCGGCAACATTCTGGCGATTGATCAAGAAACACTTACTCTTGTTGCGAGTGTTTGCTGTCTGTCGCTTTTCACCATCGCTGTTCTTTACAGGCGATTTGTGATTGATGGGTTTGACGGCGCGTTTATGCGAACAGCCGGAGCGCAAAGGCGTGGTGTGGGGCTTATGAGTCTTGCCTTTTTCGCGCTGTTGATGATTAATTTGGTGGCGTCGTTTCAGGCTATGGGCACGTTGATGGCGTTGGGGCTTATGGTCTTGCCTGCACTGGCTGCCCGTTTTTGGGCTAAGACGATGGATGGCATGTTGCCTTTTGCCATGGGGCTGGGTGCTTTGGCCGCGTATGCGGGGCTGGTGTTATCGTATCATACGGCCATTCCTTCAGGACCCGCCATTGTTCTGGTGGCGGGGGCCATAACCGTTTTTTCAGCGATGATAGGCAGGTTCGGCAGTGTGATGGCTTGTGCTGGCCAACGTAACTGATCGCTTACCAATCTTGATTTTCGATATAATCATACAAATAGCCCGATCCTGCGCCAACCGCGCCGCCAATGGCTGCGCCGCAAGCCACGCAGCCACCCATGGCCACGGTGCTGATCGCGCCGACTGTCGTGCCGATAGCGCCGCCCGTTAGGACGCGCTGTTGCTTCGCCGAAAGATCGCTGCAAGCGCTAAGACTTAGCAAACAAACCAAAAGCAACCCAAGGCGACCCGTGCGAGTGGATAAAGTTGTCATGAAGCATCTCCCAATAAATACAGAACTTACCCCATAACAGGAATTTCCTACCAAAAGGTTGACGCTTTCGCGCCTCTTTGCTTCAAGGGATATCAAGAGAGCCTTAACCCCTTGAAACTTAATTTTTATTATGTGTTTTTTTGTTTGGTCTTTGGCGGCCAAAGTGCTAGTTTTTAGGTCGGTTTTTGACCGACTCAATTCTCATGAAAAAATAGGTATTCCTTTGACTGATACGCTTGTTCCGCCTTTGCCTCGTTCTGATATCGCGCTTGTCACTATCGAAGATGAAATGCGCAGTTCTTACCTTGATTACGCGATGAGCGTGATCGTTTCGCGCGCGCTTCCTGATGTTCGCGACGGGTTGAAGCCTGTGCATCGCCGCATTCTGTATGCGATGAAAGAGGGCGGCTACGACAGCACCAAGCCTTATAAAAAATCGGCTCGTATCGTCGGTGATGTGATGGGTAAGTATCACCCGCATGGTGATAGCGCGATTTACGACGCCATGGTGCGTATGGCGCAGGATTTCTCGATGCGCCTGCCACTTGTGGATGGGCAGGGTAACTTTGGATCGATGGATGGCGATCCTGCGGCGGCCATGCGTTATACCGAAGCGCGTTTGGCTAAGGTTGCCGAAACGCTGCTGGATGATATTGACAAGGACACGGTAGCGTTTCAGCCAAACTACGACGAAATCACGGTTGAGCCAACGGTTCTGCCAGCGCGTTATCCCAACCTTTTGGTGAACGGTGCGGGCGGCATTGCGGTCGGCATGGCCACGAACATTCCGCCTCATAATTTGGGCGAAGTTTGCAACGCTTGTGTGGCGTTGATTGACAATCCAGACCTTTCGACGGATGAGATGTTGGAAATCGTGCCGGGTCCTGACTTTCCCACGGGCGGTTTGATCCTTGGGCACACGACATGCCGCACGGCGGCCCATACAGGGCGTGGCAGCATTATTATGCGTGCGAGGACGAACATCGAAGAAATCCGCAAGGATCGTCAAGCGATCATTGTGACTGAGATTCCCTATCAGCAGAACAAAAAGCGATTGATTGAAACTATCGCTGAGTGCGTGCGGGATAAAACGATTGAAGGTATCTCTGACTTGCGCGATGAGTCTGATCGTGATGGCGTTCGCGTGGTGATCGAGATTAAGCGCGATGCGATGGCGGATGTCGTCTTGAATCAGCTTTTCAAACACACGCCGCTGCAAACCAGCTTTGGCGTCAATATGCTGGCGCTTAATGGTGGACGGCCAGAGCTGATGGGGCTTCGCGCGGTGCTAGAGGCTTTTGTGGCCTTCCGTGAAGAGGTTATCACGCGGCGCACGACTTATGAGTTAGAACAAGCCCGCGCTCGCGCCCATATTCTTGTGGGGCTTGCGGTTGCGGTTGCCAATATCGATGAAGTGATAGCCTTGATCCGTGCGGCGGCTGAGCCTGCGATCGCGCGGCAGCAGTTGATGGAGCGGCATTGGCCAGCCTTGGACATTGCGCCGTTGATCGCTTTGGTGGACGAAGACGGCTTGAACAAGGGGGCTGGAACTTATCGCTTATCTGAAACGCAGGCTAAGGCCATTTTGGATTTGCGCTTGCACCGCTTGACGGGGCTGGAGCGCGACAAAATTGGCGGCGATTTGCACGCTGTCGTGGATCAGATTAAAGATTATTTGGACATTCTGGCTAATCGCGCCCGCGTTCTGGACATTATGAAAGAAGAGATCACCGCTATTCGTGATCGCTTTGCGACGCCGCGTCGCACAACGATTGAAGCGCAAGAGTTTGAATCGGATATTGAAGATTTGATCCAGCGCGAAGACATGGTCGTAACGGTTAGCGGATCGGGGTATATCAAGCGCGTGCCGCTTTCCACCTATCGCGCCCAGCGACGCGGGGGTAAGGGGCGCACGGGCATGGTGACGAAGGATGAAGATTTCGTATCGGATATTTTTGTCGCCAGCACGCACACGCCCATGCTGTTCTTCTCGTCGCTTGGCAAAGTTTATAAGCTGAAAGTGTACAAGTTGCCGCTCGCCAGCCCGCAGGCGCGTGGCAAGGCCTTGGTCAATTTGTTGCCGTTGGAGCAGGGGGAGACGATCACAACAACCCTTCACCTGCCGGAAAACGAAGCGCTATGGGGGGAATTGTTTGCCCTGTTCGCCACCGCTTCGGGCGGCGTACGGCGGAACAAGCTTTCTGATTTTTGCAATGTGCGCTCAAGCGGCATCATCGCTATGAAGCTGGATGAGGGCGACCGTTTAATTGCGGTGAGGGCGGGTAGTGGCTATGACGACATCTTGCTGGCGACCAAGGCCGGACGCGCCATTCGCTTTGCCATTGAGGATTTGCGTGTGTTTTCCGGACGTGCCTCAACGGGCGTGCGCGGCGTGCGCCTTGCCAAGGATGACGAGGTTATGTCCATGTCCGTTTTGGCTCATGTGGAGGCAACGGGTGAGGAACGCGCGGCCTATATCAAACAAAGCCGCGCTCTTCGTGCGGCGGCGGGTGAGGATCTGAGCGGCGTTGAGGGCGGTTCAGAAGGTGGCGAGGATGATGAAACGACAACGGATTTGACGCTCTCGCCTGAACGCTTCGCGCAGCTGGCTTCACAAGAGGAGTTCTTGCTGACCGTTTCCGATCGCGGTTTTGGCAAGCGTTCCTCGGCCTATGAATACCGCAACACCAATCGTGGTGGGCAGGGCATCGTGAACATGAAGCTGACCGAAAAGAATGGCTCTATCGTCGCGACCTTCCCGATTAAAAATGATCAGGAAGTCATGATGGTGTCGGACGGTGGCCAGATTATCCGCATGCCTGTCCATGATGTGCGCGTGACAGGTCGCGGCTCACAGGGCGTGATTCTGTTCCGTGTCGGCGTGGAGGAACACATTGTTTCTGTCGTCGCGTTAGACAGGGACGAATCCGGCGAAGCCCCTGAGGAGGATGTTGCGACAGAGGCTTGATTTTGTAGCCTAAAGCGTGAGGTGATGAGGGCTATGAGGTTAACCCTTACTTAAATCCTTTTTGGGCATGATGCGTGAGTGGCGGCTGCTTTTTTATCAAGGCGGTTTGTTGTCGTTTTTCCTTTAACCCCCCTTGCATTATGCCTGTTCATGAATTTGGCTTTTTATCGACTTTTGTCATTGGCCTTGTCGCGGCTTTTGCAGGTGGGCTTGCTGCGCGTTCTTTAAAACTTCCTCCTCTTCTTGGCTATCTTCTGGCGGGCGTTGCCATTGGCTTTTTTAAGCCTAGTTTAATGGCCAATCAGGAAATGGCGAACGAATTGGCTGAGGTTGGCGTTGCTCTTCTTCTTTTCAACATCGGCCTTCATTTTTCCTTTAAAGATCTTCTGATGGTGCGGCGCATCGTTATTCCTGGCGCGATCATTCAGGTTCTTGTGACTTCCTTTGTTGGTGCAATGGGGGCGTATTGGATCGTTCATACCTCTATCGGCGCATCGATTGTGATTGGCCTTTCTTTGGCGATTGCCAGCACGGCCGTTTCAACGCGTGTTTTAGACGAAAGGCAACAGCTGGCGACCCTTGTGGGACGCATCGCGCTGGGCTGGCTTGTCGTGCAGGATGTCATTGTCATCGTGGGGCTTGTGTTGTTTCCTGTTTTGGGAAGCATGACAGAGATGCAACCTGCGTCTATTTTTGTGGCCTTGGGTAAAACGCTTCTTCAAGTCGCGGGATTTGTTGCCGTTATGGTCGTAGGGGGGCGGCGCGCAATTCCGTGGCTTTTGGGGTATGTGGCGCGTGTGGGATCGCGAGAACTTTTTACGCTTTGCGTGATTGTGGTGGCGTTGGGTATTGCTTATGGCTCGGCGCTTATTTTTGGTGTTTCGCTGGCGCTTGGTGCGTTTTTCGCGGGCGTTGTGATTGGCGAGAGTGATCTTCATCATCATGCGGCATCTGAGGCCGTTTCGATGCAGCAAGTTTTTACGATTCTGTTTTTCGTTTCCGTTGGAATGCTCTTTGATCCGCGTAGCGTTATGAGCATGTCGCTAGAGATTTTGGCCTTTTTAGGCATTATCATTTTGGGAACAGGATTCTTGACCTTTGGGTTATTGGCAGCGATGCGTATACCGCTGCAAGCGGCGGCTCTTGTCGGTGCTACCTTTGCCCAAATTGGCGAGTTTTCGTTTGTCTTGAGTGAGCTTGGCCACAAAAACGGTTTTTATGGCGCGAGTGAGCGAGACTTGATCGTTGCTGTCGCTTTGCTGTCTATTATGATCAACCCGCTGGTTCTTTCTCTTTCTATGCGGTTGGCGCGTTGGTCTGTCGGTCAGCCTTGGGTCATTCAGTGGCAGTCTCGGCGCACTGAAATAAGTCTGCCAGAGGTTGAGGGCTTGCGCGATCACACCATCCTCATCGGGCATGGCCGCGTTGGGCGCATTGTTGCCAGCGCTTTAAGTGAAAACGGGCTGCGTTATATCGCAATTGAATCGGACAGAGCTTTGACAGAGAGGCTTCGGGTGGAGGGCAAGCAAGTCATCTATGGCGATGCTTCACGCGAAGCCGTGTTGGCGGCGGCGCGGCCAGAGCATGCCAAGATTATTATTGTGGCTGTCCCTGATCCCTATTTGGCCAAGCAGATTGTCAAGGTGGCGCGGAAAAATTATCCCGCCATTCCTATCGTTGTTCGTACCCATTCGGATGAGGAAGCGCGCGCCATGACAAAGCTTGGCGTTGGGTTTGCGGTGATGGGGGAGAGAGAAATCGCCTTTGGTCTTATTTATTACGTTTTACAGACGTTGGGGTTTGAGCTGGATCAGGCGCGCACCACCATCGTCAAGTTGAGAAAGGCTATTTATGACTTAGATCAGCGGGAAGCCTAACTGGTTAGATATACCTCTCCCACTTTAAGAGTTGGGTTTCTGGCAGCAGAAAAAAACAAAAAAAACGGGATCCCCGCTTTCGCGGGGATGACGCTAAAGGGAAATAAAACAACAAAAAACACCGTCATGCCCGCGAAAGCGGGCATCCCGTTTGGTTTCTTGACTGCTTGCCAACTCTTCAACTGTTTTGAGTATATCCTTCATCTTTTGCTGTTTTTGTAAGAAAAACGCGCTTGTTCATATTTTGTTAAAGAGGTTCCATTACATTGATCTTCAACTGGAACAAGGTTCCAACAGATAACTTTTTAAGGAGAGACCTGATGTTCACACGTTTCCTGAAACAAGAAGAAGGCGCGACAGCCATTGAATACGGCTTGATCGCTTCGTTGATTGCCGTTGCCATTGTTGGCGTTTTGTTGACGCTCGGCCCAAGACTAGAGGCTGTGTTCACAACGGTTCAAGATAGCTTGTAAGTCTCTTTTGTGATTTTCAAGTGTTAGCGATTCTCAATCCAACAGCTACTTGGCAAAAGCTAGGTGGCTGTTGGATGGACTTCACTGCGCATTAGGTGTACACCTCGGCTTTGCCGAGGTTTTTTTCTGTCCCATCGGCTCTTTTCCTCGTCTTCGTAGAATGGTCTTTGCTATGATTACACTTTTTCATCTTGATCATGGTCGGTTGGCTCAAATCAGCGTTGAGGGCGGGCTGGACGTTCTCCCCGAAGATACCGTTTGGGTTGACCTTTATTCGCCCAATCGTGAGGAAGAAAAGCTTGTTGAGCGGCTTTTATCGATTGAAGTGCCAACCCGCGATGAAATGCAGGAAATTGAAACGTCCAGCCGCCTTTATGTGGATGAGGGCGCACTTGTCATGACGATGGCCATTTTGAACAAGCCGACGAGTGATGAGCCAGAGGCCGCCTCAGTGACCTTTATCCTTGTTCGCAATCGCTTGTTGACGGTGCGTTATGTTGATCCTGTGCCGTTTAGCCAATTTACCCAGAAAATCAAAAAGCATCCCGTTCTGGTTCCTTCGGGGGAGCAAGCTTTGTTGGGCTTGTTAGAGCAAATTTCCGATAACCTTGCCGATATTTTGGAAAGCGCCACATCGGATTTGGAAGGGTTATCGCGCACCATTTTCCGCTCTAATCGCGCTGCGCAAAACCATACGGATTTTAAAGAGGCGATTGACCGCATCGGTCATGTCGGAGATTTAGCAACCAAGGCCAAGGGCAGTTTGATGAACCTGACGCGCCTTCTTCTCTTTTTTGCGGCGCAGTCTGATGTTAATAAGGATGCCAAGGATCGTATGAAGACCTTGATGCAAGACGCCAATTCAATCGATGAACATGCGCGATTCCTTTCCGCGAAGGTCAGTTTTATGCTGGATGCGACAATGGGCCTGATCAATTTGGAGCAGAATAATATTATCAAGATGTTTTCTGTGGCCGCTGTTGTTTTCCTGCCGCCGACGTTGATCGCCAGTATTTATGGCATGAATTTCCATGCGTTACCGGAATTGGGGTGGCGTTTTGGGTATCCCTTTGCTTTATTGCTGATGCTTCTGTCGGCGGCGGTTCCTTTGTGGTTCTTTTGGCGTAAAAAGTGGCTTTAACACTGCGTTAAGGTTCTTTTGGTACAAATTGGCCTAAGTTTTTTTAGGGTCATCTTAGGCATTGCCCGAAAAAAGATCCAACCGAACCGAAAAAGGGAGAATTCCAATGCTTGTTAAAAAAATGATGCCCCGCTCAATGCGCGGCTTTACCTTAACCGAAGCCGCCATCGTCCTTGGCATCGTCGGTTTGATCTTGGGCGCGATCTGGGTCGCGGCTGCGGCTGTTTACAATAACCTCCGCGTTTCGACGACGTCGAATCAGTTGTTGCAAATGGTTCAATCCATTCGCTCGATCCATGCGACGCAAAACACGATTGATACTGCTTTAGCGGGAACTGCTGGGGCTGTTTTGATTGCTCGCACAGGGGGTATGCCTAAGGATATGCTCGATAGCCCAACGAATCCTACAACGGTTCGTAACGTATGGAATGGTTTGGTTGAGCTTGCCTCTGCGAACTCAGCGGGTGTTGCTGGCGATAGCTTTACAATCACCTTTCCTGGGGTTCCACAGAGCGCGTGTTCAGATCTCTTAACACGTAATACAGGCGCGGGTCGTGACACTGGCCTCTTTTCTGCTGGCGCAAACGGAACCCTATACACGCAAGCGGCTGGCAATTTCCCAGTTTCTGTAACAAATGCTGTTGGCGCTTGTTCGGTAACGGCGGCAGCGGGCAATACGTTGACCTTCACCTTTATGTTGAAGTCATAAGCTAAAGACAACGCGCAAGCGTTAAAGAAAAGCGGGGGGCTTGTCCCTCCGCTTTTTTTTTATGCGTTGGGGGCGGGGTTAACAAAGTCGTAAGGCGTGTTTGATATACCTATTTCGTCAAGAGTTTGTTTTTAACAGACAAAAAAACAGAAAATGGGATCCCCGCCCCCCTCTCTTCGCCCGCCGCA
>DYDA01000020.1:38407-39882 GCA_020718105.1 Micavibrio sp.
GATGACGAGATGGGAGTGGCGGTTGGGTGCGGAGAAAAACGTTGAACTTGTTCATTTTTATTCCATTCCTTGCCGTAAAAAGCGGCCGTCATCCCCGCGAAGGCGGGGATCCCATTTGTTTTCTTTTTACTTGTCAACCCTTGAACCGTTTTAGTCCTATCACAACGCAAAAAGAGAACACATGAAACGTCGTTGGTTGATTGCTGGAGAGTTTTATTTGGCCGCGCCCTTTGTTGTGGCGGTGGCGATGGCAAGCGTGTGGCTTTCCCTGCGGGCCACGCATGAAAACTATAACCTTGGTCGTACGTTTAACCAGTTTATTCAAGTCGTGGATGTTGCGCGCGAAATGCATGTGGGCGAGGGTGCCTCGCCAGAACGTGCCGCTCAAACCTTGCTGGAGCGTCTTGCCGAGCGAAAAATTGCCGAGGTTGATAAAACCAGCCCCAGCTTTATGGGGAAAAGCGGTGAGCGTGGTTTTGAGAATTCTTGGGGTTATGGTGTCGGGGTATTTTTTTATCCCTCCGCTAAAGCCTTTCGGTTGGAGACGGAAGTGTCACCCCATGCCTGTCGCCACCTTTTGGCACTTTATGCCAAGAACCTACAGACATTGGGCGTTCGCCGCGTGGATGCGCGAGAGCAAGACCCCCATGCGATTTGGCGCTTGATTTATGAAGAGCCCCAGCAAAAGGGAAGCTCGCCCCAATTGGGGGAGGGCGCTATCGCAAGCGGTTGTGGCCGCGAGGATCATATTCTGTTGTCACTGACTTTTCTTTTGTGAAAAGAACGGCAAGGTGATGGGAAATTAAGCTTTTTTAATCTTTTCCCCGTTATTCTGAGAATCTTGGAAGGGCTCGTTATGTACTTGTTCGTTTATGTTTTTCTGTTGCTGTCGGTGATGGGGCTTTATACCCAGCTTTTTGTGCTGAGCACAACGCGCATGGCGGAAAACCAAAAAGGCGTGGCCGAGATCATGTTGGTCTGGCACGGCGCGGCGTACAAAAAGGCGAAGAGCAATGCAAATACGGATTGTTACCTGACGAGTGATTTTGGCGGGACGGCTTGTGCTTCTTCTTTGGCTGCTTCAGATTTGCCAACGGATTATCAATTTGCCAACACAAGCTTCAAGTTTCGTTCCTATGTCTATACAATCAGTAGCTCGCGCTATGTCGTGACGTATGTGCCGCCTACGTCCAACACCCTTGGCTATTCGGCACAGCAGATTTTGGCGCAGATGCGTAACACCGATTTCCCCAAAATATCCTATGGCGGGGTGGCCACGACCTCGTGCAATGGCGTGAATGGTCATTGGTTGGTGACGAATGAAATCGCGACAGGTAATCGGCAAATATGCTATCCTGCCCCTGTGGCCATACCCGATGGCTCGGCAGGGATTATTTCGATTTTGGGAAGTTGATAACTGTGAAAGCATGAAGTAACCCATAAGGAAAAAGGAAATGGGATCCCCGCCCCCCTCT
>DYDA01000021.1 GCA_020718105.1 Micavibrio sp.
GCGTCCTTGCGGATAAAGCAATCCCAACTCTTGAAGTGCGAGGAGTATAAAGACCTTTTCCTTCGGAAATTATACGCGAACCAGCGCCGCGCCCCATGTAAAGCCGCCGCCCATAGCGTTCATAAGGACAAGGTGGCCTTTTTGGATGCGGCCATCGCCCACCGCTGTTGCCAAGGCAAGGGGAATAGACGCCGCCGAGGTATTGGCATGGCGATCAATCGTCATCACCACGCGCTCTTCTGGCAAATGCAGCTTTTTGGCGATGCCCTCGATAATGCGGCGGTTCGCCTGATGGGGGACGAGCCAGTCCACGGCCTCTGCCGTTAGGCCGTTGGCGGCCAAGGCCTCGTCCACAACCTCGGAAAGCCGTGTCACGGCATGGCGGAAAACCTCGCGCCCGTCCATGCGTAAATAGCCAAACGTCCCCGTCGATCCAACCCCGCCATCAACAAAAAGATGGTCATACTGGCTGCCATCCGAATGAAGATGCGTTGAAAGAATGCCGCGATCCGCCACCGTGCCTGCGCCTTGCGCGGCCTGCAAAACAACCGCGCCTGCGCCATCGCCGAACAGGACGCACGTTGTGCGGTCGCTCCAATCCAACAGGCGCGAAAGTGTCTCCGCGCCGATCACAAGCGCCGTTTGGGCTTGCCCCAAACGAATGAAATTATCCGCCACCGTCAGCGCATAAACAAAACCAGAGCACACGGCCTGCACGTCAAACGCAAACCCGCGTGTGATGCCAAGGTTGCCTTGCACCCTTGCTGCCGTGGAAGGAAAAACATTGTCGGGCGTTGTCGTCGCCACGATCACCAGATCAACCGCACCGATGTCCACGCCCGCCTGCGCAAGCGCTGCCCGCGCAGCTTGCGTTGCCAAATCCGATGTTTTTTCGTCCTTGTCTGCAATGTAACGCTGGGCGATGCCTGTGCGCTGAACGATCCATTCATGCGAAGTTTCAACCCCACGCGCTGCCAAATCGTCATTGGTGACAACTGTCCTTGGCAACGCACTGCCACAGCCCAACAGAACGGAACGTGTCACCATCACGAAGCCTCTTCCGTCAAGGCGATAGAATCGATGGTCACGGTGCGATCCTCGTCAGCCGAGCCATAATGCCGCGCCAATTCTTGCTTGATACGATCATTAAAGCGATGAGCGACAAGATCGTGCGCGACGCCGATGGCGTTGGCAAAGCCTTCGGGATCTGTCCCTCCATGACTTTTCACACAAACGCCTTGAAGCCCCAAAAACATCGCCCCGTTATAACGACGAGGATCAACGCGCAGACGCATTTTCTTTAAGCAGCCTCGCGCAAAGAGATAGCCTATTTTTCCCATCAGCGAACTTTGAAGCGCTTGCTTTAGCATGTGCGCCATAAACTTGGCCGTGCCCTCTGCCGCTTTTAGCGCGATGTTGCCGCTAAACCCATCCGCCACGATCACATCAACCGCGCCTTCCATGATATCGTTGCCTTCGACATAGCCTTGGAAAACACCTGGCAAGGGACGCTCGCGCAAGATAGCCGCGGCCGTTCGCACTTCGTCATGGCCTTTCATTTCCTCAACGCCAATGTTGAGAAGCCCGATAGACGGTTGCTCCACGCCCAAAACGGCATTACAGAAAATCGCGCCCATTAAGGCAAATTGCACAAGATTTTCGGCGTCGCACTCAAGGTTTGCGCCCAAATCCAGAACCACGCATTCACCGCGCTGGGTCGGGAACACCGTCGCAATCGCGGGGCGATCAATGCCTTGCATGGTTTTTAAAACAAACTTGGCCATGGCCATCAGCGCGCCCGTATTGCCCGCCGATACGATGCTAGAGGCTTCCCCCGCCGCAACGGCATTAATCGCGAGCCGCATGGACGATTGGCGCCCCTGCCTCAACGCCAAAGAGGGTTTCATTTCTGGAGAAATACAAGAAACTGTGTGGCGAAGCTCGCATCGAGCCTCAAGCGCAGGATAACGGTTCAGGTGAGGGCGTACCTGTGCCTCATCCCCAAAGACGATAAAGGAAAGCTTGGGATAACGCTCAAGCGCAAGCGCAGCCCCCGCCATAACCATGGCCGAGCCATCGTCGCCGCCCATAGCATCCAACGCAATGACCATGGAGGTATCAGCGAATTTTGGTGCAAGTGTCACGGGGGACCCCCGTTACTGGATGAATTAGGAAGCCGACTTCGACTTGACAACAGCGCGGCCATCATAGTGACCACAAGCCGCACAAACATGGTGTTGAAGCTTGGGTTCGCCGCAGTTCTTGCACTCAGCAACGCCAGTCGCTTCAAGGGCATGATGCGAACGACGCATATCACGAACGGACTTCGATGTTTTTCTTTTAGGAACAGCCATAGCAAACTCACGAAAAAATAAAGCGCGCCACCGGCAATCGGTAGCTGCGCGACAAGGCAAGATTTTAGGGCAAAAGCAGGAAAATGCAAGAGAAAAGAGAAAAAGAGGGAAAAAACAAGTTAAAAGAGCAAAAACGCAGGGTTAGCGGCCTTAACGCCACAAAAAGGATAGGCTCTTCTTTTGCTTGATGAAAGTATTACGAAATTATAGAACGCGGTGGGCATTGCTCAAAACCATTAAAATGAAAGGTCATACAAAATGGCAACCATGGAAAACGAAAAAGAACAACAAACACCCTTCATTCCACCAGAGCCTCAATGGAGTCCCGTAGGAATCCGTCGCGATGGCGTTTTTAGACCCAATCCTCAAGAAGCGGCGCGTCGTGAAGAAATCCGTCGTCGCTCCATGATGGAAGCCACAGGCCCTTATTTGTAATACGACGCGTTCTCGTCTTAAATAAGTTCAACCGATACGGCTTCGCGGCCTTTGGGGGATGTGTGGACGGCCATCTTAAGGCGCTGTCCTGCATTCAAGTCTGCAAGCCCAAGACGCACGACAAGGCTTTTGTGAACAAAGATATCTTTGCCGCCATCGTCAGGCGCAACGAACCCGAATCCTTTTTCAGGCTTAAACCACTTTACGGTTCCCATCATATCTTCTGTGGGGCCTGTGGGGATAGGGTGGGGCGATTGAGATTCCGGCGGAACTTCGCCTTGCCCTAGAACGGATATAATCCGAAGGATTTGGCGTCCCTTAGGCCCATCGTCCATTTCAACCAGAAGTTTTGTTCCTTCTGCAATTTGCTGAAGCCCTGCGCGAGTCAAAACAGACACATGCATGAAAGCATCAGGCGAATTGTCAATGGGCGCGACAAAGCCAAAACCTTTTGAAAGGTTGAACCACTTTACCGTAGCTTCAACCTGAACTCCTTGATCGGGAGCCGAGAAATCACAAGATGACAACGGATGACCTCACGCAAGTAAAGTAAAACAAAAAGTAGGCCATTATTATCCGTTTTCTTCGTTTAAACAATGGGGATTCTTGAAAAGGGCATCGGCGGGCTTAACATTCAGCATTTATTAGGTTTCTTATCATAAAATAGGGGTGTCATTGATAAAGGTGCAAGGACGCCATGACAAAGAAAACAACAGGAAAGTTGCTGAAATTCCGTGCCTTTTTGGCGCGTGGCGGCTTTTTTGTGCTTTGCTGTGCGTTTGTGGCGCTGTTTTCTTTTTCTGGCAAGGTGGCTCAAGCCCAATCGCAAGACCCTTTTGCCTTTGGCGCGAAGTGGGTTGATCTGGACGCTTTCGAAGAAAATCAGAAAAAGGAAGAAGAGGAAGCGGCGCGTCCCATCGTTGAAGAAACGAAGCCGCCCCAGTTGGCTTCCTCTGCCGTGCCAGCGAAAGCCGAGCCTGTGCGCCCTTTGAATCTGCCGTCCTTACCGACGATGACAAGCGATCATGGTCTTTTTGTGGAATCAACGGAAGAGGAGCGGGCGCGTTTTTGGAACGTCGCGCAAAATCATGATTGGAAAAGCATAGAAACGGCTGAGCAGGAATCTGTTATTGCGGCTAATGTCGAACAGCTGATTAACATTTTGGGGCGTGATCCGTTTAAGGTGCGCTATGCTTCGCTGCCCAGTCCTTCCATTCAATCCATGCTGGCTTCGCGTGTTTCTACGGCTATCCTTGATCGTGAAGCGAAGGTGCGTAAGGCCGAAAAAGAGGCCGCCGCCAAACCTGTTATGGCGCAAAAGAAGATCGATCCCGCCGTGCAAAAAGAAACGAACCAAGCCTGTGAGGCTTTTGCTGATTATCGTCGTCGTCAGCTTGAGGCCATGGAAAACGACCGCAAGACTTTGGCCGCTTTGCAATCGGCGCTGACCGAAATGGGGTTGTCAAAAGACTTGAACTTTATGACGAAAACAAGCGGCGTTTTGGCTTCTCAAATGCAAGAAGCGGCGACGCAAAAGGGCGAAACACTCACCACGCCGATTCCTTAGCCGCGCTGCGCTTTGCGTTCGTCAATGGCGCGGTGCATGGCCTCGAAAAAGGCCGCATGCGAGTCTTTCAATCCCCAAGGGTCTTTCGTAAAAAACGTCTCAAGCCGCTCAAACGATTTGGCGTCAATGCCGCCCGCGTTAAACAAAGTGGGCTTGTCCATCAGATAGGCTGCCGCCCATTCTGGCGCGCCCTTAAAGAACAGGCGAATTTCTTCCAGCGTTTTGGCGTCGATCAAGCCGTCTGCTTGCGATTGTTCGAAAAAGCCTGTGTCGATGGTATTCAGCGTCACGACCTTTTGCCCATTGGCTTTCAGGCGATCCGTGCCGACGTTGCCGCGCACATTGACGGAGACGGTTCCGACGCAGGCCAGTCCTGCCTTTTCAAGGATGGGCAGCCACGCATCGAAATAGCTGGCGGCGTTGTTGATCAGGTCGGCGACATGAAGCGCGACCTCGCCCATGGCCAGAGGCTTCTCACAGTAAAAATCGCCGTTTTTGAACAGATAAACGTGACGAAGGCCCATCAGTTTGGCCATCGGGATGGAAAACAGCCAATCGCGCCGCTCTCCGCCCGAAATTATTGAAAACGAATCGTTAGGGAACGACTCTTTCGTCTTGGCCACCATTGTTTCAATAATGTTTTGAAAGGTTGCATCGGCGTTAAACGCGTCCATGATCATCGTCTCTAGTTTTTGCGCACGCTGGGCCGCCGTCGGCGTTTGTGCCACAATCGCCGTGATTTGCTTAAGCAGAGAGGCGGAGAGGTCCTTGCCGATCACAAGCTCAGTATTCACATAAAATGGCCCTGGAACGCTGGCGGCATACCAGAAGATGGGGCCTGTCTCGTGGTTCCAGATGGAGACGGCCTTGGTGTCGTGAATACGTTTGAGCATGGCAGCGGGGGATAGGATCATGGGAAAAAGCCTCTTTCGATTCTTGTTCTGAAAAACACCCTACCATGAAAGGATAACGGCTTTGAATCAACAGAAAAACATGACTTTATAGACAAGATGAATTAAGTTTAGGCTGTAAGGTCGTTTTCGCTGAAATAGAATCACCCTCCCCCTGCGGGAGGGTCGAAATTGCACAGCAATTTCGGGGAGGGGTTTGATGAGCCCGACGGGCAAGATAACCCCTCACCTGCGAAAACTAAGGACTTACTATGTAAGTCCAAGTTTTCGCTTCCTCTCCCGCAAGGGGAGAGGGTTTTCTATTTTGCGAAAAAGAGCCTTGAAGCGTTTTCTTTTACGGTAAGACTTATGATTCAGTCCTTTTTTCCACCGCTTCTTCCCCCTCAAGGCAAGGTCGGCATCGTCGCGCCTAGTCGGTGGCCAAGTCAGATTATGCTGGATCATTTGGTCGAGGCGGTTGAGGCGAGTGGCTATCAGGTTGTCGTTCACAAACAATGCTCTTTAAAGAACGGAACGCTGGCGGGTAGCGATGCGGAGCGGGCGCAAGCTTTGATGGACATGTTCGTTGATCCTTCGATTAAGGCTATCTTGTGCGCACGTGGGGGCAGCGGCGCGATGATGGTGATTGATCGCCTCGATTATGATCTTATTCGTCAAAACCCTAAGCCAATTGTCGGGGTGTCCGATTTGACGGCTCTTTTACAGGCCATCACAAACCAAACGGGTATGGTGACTTTTCATGGGCCCGTTGGCTATAATTTTCTTCCGTCAGAGTATGAGCTTGACACGCACGAACATCTTTTTTCCATGATTGGAGAGGGCTTGGCCACGCGGCAGCTTTCTTTGCCCTTGATTGAGGTTGAGCGTGCGGGCACGGCGCAAGGGCGGTTGGTCGGGGGCAACATGTGTTTGCTTGAGGCCCTGATTGGTACGCCCTATGACTGGGCGGGAGACGGCGCTATTTTATTTATTGAAGAAGTGAATGAGCCTTTGTACCGTATCGAACGGATGCTGGCTCATTTTCGTCTTGCCGGAAAGTTTAAGGGCGTTCGTGCCGTTTTGGTGGGCGAGATGGTGGGAATTCCCGAAGAAATACCAGAAAAAATGGAAAACGGTGATGTGCCCTATGGCCGCACGCTTAAACAAATCATGCTCAAACATCTTCCGCCGGACATCCCCTTGGCGTTTAACGTGCCGTGCGGGCATGGGCGGCATTTGATGACGTTCCCTGTTGGCGCGTCTGTGTCTTTGACCTTGAAGCAAGGGCAAAGCGTTATGGAGGTGACCTCTTGCAGCTGATCAAAATCGATCAAACGCTTCTTGACGAAATGGTGCAAAAACACACCATGTTCCGCGCGGCGCGAATGGGCGGGATGCGTGCTATTTTGGCGTATCACGATTTGTCGGGGCTTAATCTGGCGGGGCATGATCTCTCGCACGCTGATTTCACGGGCGCGATGCTGTGTCAAACCGACTTGCGTGATACAAAGCTGGATTATGCCAATTTGTTCAGCGCCGATGTGCGCCTTGCCCAGATGCAAGGCTCTAGCCTTGTGCGTGCCGATTTGCGCGGCATTTGCATGCGCGGCGCTCAATTGGTTGGCGCGGATATGACGGATGTGGATCTGCGCGAAGGCACGATAACGACGCGTGAGGGCGTGCAGATGATCCCCGGAACCAGCGCCTTGCCCATGGCGGGCAATGGTATGGCGGATTTAAGCGGCGCGAACCTTTCCCGCGCCAAGTTGTCGGGTGCGATTGCCAACAATTGTGATTTCAGCGATGCGACGATGCGCGGATGCAAAATTGTTCGCGCCAATTTGCAAGGCGTCAATATGGCGGGCGTTGATCTGCAAGATGCGGATTTAAGCATGTGCGATGTGAAGGGTGCGAACCTACGCGGCGCGATTTTGATCAACGTGACGACCAATGCGACCAAGCTGGACGAAGCTTTTACCGAAGGGGCGCTGACCGAAGCGCCGATGGGACCGACGGCTAAGGACTTGCCGGAATCGTTGGCGGATTGTTTGCGTCAGCATATGATCTGGCTTGGCAGTGATGGTAGAAACGGGCGGCGGCTTGAGATTGATTATTTCGATTTGCGCCGTTCTCCGTCCATGGCAAGGGCGTGCCTAAGCATGATGCGTGGGCGCGGCGCGACGCTGTATGGCCTTGATTTCTCGGACGCGCAAATGCAGGTGGCCGATATGTGCGAGGCGGATTTGCGCCACGTCAATTTTGCCCGTGCTGATTTGCGCGGCAGCGATTTTTCAGGCGCGAATTTTTGCAACGCGACCTTGCAAAGCACGCAGTTGCAACCCTTAGAGGTGAGCGCAAACCGTGTGGTTGTGACAAACCTTAGCGGCGCGTTTTTGCGCTATGCTAATTTATCTGAATCGAACTTAAAACAGGTGAATTTTAGCAGCGCGGATTTGACGAACGCGAATTTCCTTGGTAGCGATTTGACGGATGCGGTGTTTACGGATGCCAAGATGGCTGGCGCGCGCCTTTCCCCAGCGCAGCAAAAACAAGTCAACAAAACGATCAAATAAAAGAAAGAACCAATCATGGCGCGGATCGCTTTTCTTGACGACAGCTTCCCCTTTACGGGCGCGTCTTTGCGCGAAGGCCCTTTGGGTGGCATTCAAACGGCGACGGTGATGCTGGCGCAGACGCTGGCGGCGCGAGGCCATCGCGTTGCCGTTCATGGCATGGTGGCAGCGGATGAAAAAGTGAACGGCGTTTTATATCGCCCTCTCTTCACACCGTGGGGGGAACATTATGATTTGCTGATTGCCAATTGCGTGGCCAAGTTGTTTGCCCACGCGCAGGGGCACAGGCGTGCCCTGTGGCTGCATGGTCCTGCGCGTTACATGCGCAAGCCGCGCCATTTGTTGCCCTATCTGCGCTTTCACCCCTCGTTGGTTTTTCTGGGTGATTACCATCGCGCAACGTGGCCGCACTGGATCCCGCCTTTTAATCCCGCGCTGATACCGCATGGCGTGGGGGAGCCTTTTACTTCAACGCCTGCGCTGGCTGCGCCGCCTGCGCCATCCGCGCTTTTTCTGTCCAACCCGCGCCGCCACCTTGATTGGGTTTTGGACGTGTGGGCGCGATTCATTCATCCCGCCATGCCGCAAGCAAAGCTTCATGTCTATGCGGGGCGCAGCAACTATGGCTTGCGCAAGGACGATAAGCTTGAAAAAGCGTTGGCGCATGCCGAGGGTTATGCGTCCATGGGCGTCGTGTTGCACGATCCTTTGCCCAAAGAGGCTTTGGCGGGGGCTATGCAAAACAGTCGCGTGATGCTTTATCGCGGCGATGAGGGCGAGACGTTTTGCTTTGCGGCAGCGGAAGCGCAAGCGGCGGGCTTGCCGCTGGTGACGGCTGGTCTTGGATCGCTTTGTGAGCGCGTGATCGATGGACAGACGGGCTTTATCCGGCAAAACCCTGAAGCCTTCGCGCAGGCTGCTTTGCGGCTTTTGCAGGACGACTTGTTGTGGAAGGAACAGCACGCCGCCGCGCAAGCCACCCGCGCTGCGTTGTCGTGGGAGGCCGTGGCTGCCGCATGGGAAGAGCGTTTCGGGTTGGAGCGTCCATGACGTTGCGCCGCCTGCCTTTGACATTGGTGAACCGCATCGCAGCGGGCGAGGTGGTGGAGCGTCCCGCCGCTGCCGTGAAAGAGCTTGTTGAAAACGCGCTGGACGCTGGCGCGACATCGATTGACATTACGCTGCGCGAAGGCGGGCAGGCGCTTATCCGTGTGGCGGATAATGGCGCGGGCATGACGCGTGATGAGTTGACCTTGTGCATTGAGCGTCACGCGACGTCCAAGCTTCCTGATGAGGATCTGTGGAATATCCAAAGCTTTGGTTTTCGTGGCGAGGCTTTGCCTTCCATCGGCGCGGTGGCGCGGCTGAGCCTTACCAGCCGTGCACGCGGCGCTGATGAAGCGTGGCATATTGGCGTGGAGGGCGGTGAGGTTATGGCCGCCTCGCCTGCCGCATTGCCCGAAGGTACGGTTGTCGAGGTGCGCGATCTTTTCTTTGCAACGCCTGCGCGGCTCAAGTTTCTAAAAGCGCCGCGCACCGAAGCCGAAGCGGCGCGAGAGATGATTGAGAAAATCGCGATGGCGCATGAGGACGTGGCCATCACGCTGACCGAAGATGACCGCCGCCCCGTGCGCTATGGCGCTTCGCCCGCGCTTCTTTCCGTGCCGGAAAAGCGGCGTGAGCGTTTGATCGCCGTTTTGGGTGATGCGTTTATGGACAACGCCGCGTCGTTGGATTTTGAGCGCGATGGCTTGCGTCTTTCCGGCTACGCGGGGTTGCCGACATGGCATCGCCCGACAACGCGCCATCAGTATTTGTTCGTCAATGGCCGCCCCGTGCGCGATAAGGTTTTGATGGGCGCGGTGCGCGGCGCGTATGGCGATCTGCTCCCCAGTGGGCGGCATCCGGCGGTTGTTTTGTTTTTGGATGTGCCTGCGCGTGAGGTGGACGTGAACGTGCATCCCACGAAGGCAGAAGTACGCTTTCGTGATAGCGGGCGCGTGCGCGGCCTTATCGTCACGGCTATCCGTCATGCGCTGGACGGGGCAGCGCAGTTTACGACCAGCGCGTTGACGCCCACCGCGATGACGATGATGCAGAGCGAGGCTGCGCCCGTGTTTTCCTATCGGCCCTCATCGCCGTCCACATCATCGTATCCAAGTGGTTTTACGGAACATATACTGGATAATGCCATGCCACCGCAGGCAAGGACCACGCAAAGCGAAGCGCCGGTGTCTTCCTCGTTCGGGCGATTGGGCGCGGCGGTGGCTCAAACGCACGGCACGTTTATCATCGCGCAAACGGATGATGGGTTGATGATCGTCGATCAACACGCGGCGCATGAGCGCATCGTTTATGAAAAGATGAAGGTGGCGCTGGCAGCGGGCGGCGTGAAAAGCCAGATTCTCTTGATCCCCGACGTGGTAGAGCTTGGCGCGGGCGCGGCTTCGCGGTTACTTAGCGCGGCGCAGGATTTGGCGCGGCTTGGCCTTGTCATCGAAGGCTTTGGCGAGGGCGCGGTGCTGGTGCGCGAAACGCCTGCGCTGATCGGGCAACTGCCTGTTAAGGAACTGCTGGCCGATTTGGCGGAGGAGCTGGCGGAAAACGAAACGTCGCGGGCTTTAGAAAAACGGATTGAGGCGCTGTGCGCCCGCATCGCGTGCCATGGTTCGGTCAGGGCGGGGCGTAAGCTGAACGTGGATGAGATGAACGCGCTGCTTCGCCAGATGGAGGAAACGCCCAACACGGGGCAATGCAACCATGGCCGCCCAACCTATGTTGAGTTGAAGCTCACCGACTTGCAGAAATTGTTTGATCGGCGGTAGGGAAGAAGCGGGGGCTCACCTGTCTTCCCTTTGTTTTCTTTTCCCAAGGAGTCACACCCTTGTTGTTTAAGGGTGCGGCGCAGGAGCAAAAGCCTTGTCCCCCGTGGCAGAAGGCGCAATCGATCTTAACAGGGTAAATTTATTGATCGCCTCTTCAATAACTTTGACATCAATTTTATAGTTCTGTTTTTCGTTGCCTTGAAAGGGGCTCTCTTTGATTCGTTGCGCAAGCTGTTGATTGATGGCCGCAACCATTTGTTTTTTACGAAATTCGATGGCTTCGTTTTTTGTCGCCAAGGCTATGGGGCTGCCCGTGTTGGGATCCATCGCGACTTTGACGGCGGGGTTGCCGCTTTTTAGATCATTGAGGGTGACAGGTTTTTCAAAACTGACTTCATAAGGGCGAGGGTCTTCATCGCCTTGCAGTTTGATCATTGGCGTTGTGTAGCCATCGATCATGGGATTGTTGTCTTTGTCTCTTAAAACGACGGGCTTGCCGTTTTTTATAACGGGCTCGCCTTTTTCATCCAACGCCACGGCAAAACGAACATAAAGGGCGTTTTCATCTTTTTCGATGGTCGCGGCGGGCGCTGCCAATTCCTCTGGAATCGCGATGATTTCGGGCTTTGGTTTTAGCGTCAGCGCTTCATCTGTTTCGGGGTCTTTGGCGCAAGCGGGCAGGGTCGCCGCAGCGGTTAGAAGCGCCGCGTATTGTATAAACTGACGGCGATTGAAGGGAATGGTCATCAAAAACCTCAAAGAAAATCATTTGTTAAAAAGCGTCTTAGCCTAGGCAGTGTACACGAAAAACGCCCCTTTTTTCAACTTTGAAAGCATTAAAAGGCAGGCCTTTTGGCTCTTTAAGCATTGCTCTTGCTCGCGCCTCGTTATAAAAGCGTGCGTTAACCTTTTTTATTGGAGTTTTTACGATGCATCCTTATCGCACGCACACCTGTGGTCAACTTCGCGCCGAACACGTCGGGCAGACGGTTCGTTTGTCGGGCTGGGTGAACCGCAAGCGCGATCACGGCGGCTTGCTGTTTATCGATTTGCGCGATCACTATGGCATGACGCAGTGCGTGATCGATATGTCCAGCCCGCTTATGAACGTGGTGGAGCATGTGAAGAACGAAAGCGTCGTGACGGTGACGGGTAAGGTCGTTGCGCGTCCCGATGAGACGTTGAACGAAAGGCTGCCCACGGGCGCGGTAGAGCTGGATATCGCGGAGTTCGTGGTGCAAAGCGCAGCGGATCCTTTGCCGATGCAGGTGAATGCCGAGGCCGACACGGGCGAGGACGTGCGCTTGACGTATCGCTTCCTTGATCTGCGCCGCGAGAGTTTGCAACAAAATATGCGGTTGCGCTCGGACGTGATTGCCTCACTGCGTCGCCGGATGTGGGAGCAAGGCTTTCGCGAATATCAAACGCCGATCCTCACCTCGTCCTCGCCTGAAGGGGCGCGCGATTATCTGGTGCCAAGCCGCGTGCATCCCGGTAAGTTCTATGCGTTGCCGCAAGCGCCGCAGCAGTTCAAACAATTGCTGATGATTGCGGGCTATGATCGCTATTTCCAGATTGCGCCTTGCTTTCGCGATGAGGATGCGCGAGCGGATCGCAGCCCTGGCGAATTCTATCAGTTGGATTTTGAGATGAGCTATGTCACGCAGGACGACGTGTTTAACACGATTGAGCCGGTTCTTCATGGCGTGTTTGACGAGTTTGGCGGCTTCCGCCGCGAGGCGAAGCCTGCCGTAGATGGCATTCCTTTCTGCCGCATCGCGTATGATGAGGCGATGTTAAAGTATGGCTCGGACAAACCCGATTTGCGTAACCCGCTTGTGATTGTGGACGTGACAAGCGTGTTCAAGCGTGATGATGTTGAGTTCCGCGCCTTTCGCTCCACCATTGATGCGGGCGGCGTTGTTCGCGCCATTCGCGCCCCAAAGGTTTCCGATAAGCCGCGCAGCTTTTTTGACAAGCTGAACGATTGGGCGAAGGATATCGGCGCACCCGGCCTTGGCTATATCGTGTTTGAAAACGGCGCGGGGAAGGGGCCTATCGCCCGCTTTGTTGGCGAGGAAGCGCAAAAGGAATTGCGTGCGCTGACGGGCTGCGAGGATACCGACGCCGTGTTCTTCGTATGCGACAAACCCGCTACCGCCGCGAAGATGGCGGGGCAGGCGAGAACAAAAATTGCGCAGGATATGGACATTATCGAGAAAAACGCGTTCCGCTTCTGCTGGATCGTGGACTTTCCGATGTTCGAGTATGATGAGGAACGCAAGAAGATTGACTTCTCGCACAATCCCTTCTCGATGCCGCAAGGCGGTCTAGAGGCTTTGGAAACGCAAGACCCGCTTACCATCAAGGCGTATCAGTACGATATTGTTTGCAATGGCATCGAGTTATCGTCAGGCGCGATCCGCAACCATTTGCCGGAAGTGATGTATAAGGCTTTCGCGATTGCGGGCTACTCCGCCGAAAATTTGGAAACGCGCTTTGGCGGGATGCTTTCCGCGTTGAAGCTGGGCGCGCCGCCGCATGGCGGCTCCGCCCCTGGTATTGATCGCATCGTGATGCTGCTGGCCGATGAGCCGAACATCCGTGAGATCATCGCCTTTCCGCTCAATCAGCAGGCGCAGGATTTGATGATGCAAGCGCCCAACGTGGTGGATGAAGATCGCCTACGCGAGCTCCATATCCGCCTGTCGCTGCCGGTGAAAAAATAGAGGTTAGAGGTTGGGGGTTAGAGACGAGGGAATGCGTGAAGCTTCGGCTTCGATGTCCTTGGCTCACAATTGTACCCTACTGCGTCATCCCGCTGAAAAGCGGGATCCAGAGGCGCAGACGCTTACCACTGGATCCGTTTTCGCGGGGATGACGCTAAAGGGTACAGGAAGAAGAAGCTTTTATAGTCAAATCGGATAGTTTCCGTCATCGCGAGCGACTGCAAGGAGCGTGGCGATCCATCTCCTGAAGGGGCAGCAAGGTCGATGGTGAAAAGCGCAGGAGATGGATTGCTTCGCTGCGCTCGCAATGACGATACAGGGAGTTATGGAAATAAGTTGGTTTGATTATAAAAGAAACCTCTCTCCGTCATCCTTCTCTAACCCCTGAACTCTGAACTCCAACCTCTCCCTTACGCCCGAACCTTTTCCAAGAACGTCTTGACCTTCTGGCTGAGAAGGCCGGATTGGTTGGTCAATTTATTGGCGGCCGCTTGCACTTGCGTTGAAATGGCGCCCGTTTCTTCGGCGGCGCGGCTGACGCCGCTGATCGTGCGTGATACATCACGTGTTCCCGTGGTGGCTTCGGCGATGTTGCGGGCAATTTCTTGCGTTGCCGTTCCTTGCTCCTCAATCGCGGCGGCGATGCGCGTTGAAACCTGATTAATCCCAACGATGGTTTCGCGAATCTTTTCAATTTCGCCCACGGCAATGCTTGTGGCTTGTTGAACGCTGCCGATTTGATTGGTGATGTCTTCTGTCGCTTTGGCTGTTTGGGTCGCCAGCGATTTGACCTCGCTGGCCACAACGGCAAAGCCTTTGCCCGCTTCGCCCGCCCTTGCCGCTTCGATGGTCGCATTGAGCGCCAGCAAATTCGTCTGGCTGGCAATCTCGCCGATCAGGCTGATAACGCGGCCTATCTTCTCGGCGGTTTCGGCCAAATCGCGCACCGTCTTATTGGTCGTGTTGGCTTGTTCAACGGCTTTATGCGTGATGTCCGAGGATTCTGTCACCTGACGGCTAATCTCGCCAATGGAAGCCGTGAGCTCCTCTGTGGCCGTTGCAACCGTTTGCATGTTCGATGAGGTTTGCTCAGCCGCCGCCGCAACGGTTCCCGTCAGCTTGTTCGACTCTTGCGATGTTGAAGCCAGCGTATCGGCGGACGCTTTAAGCTCATGGGCTGATGTTGTCACATCATCCACAACTATTTTGACGCTCTCTTCGAAATCTTTGGCGAGGGTTAGCATTTCCTCGCGCCGTTGTTTCATAGCGCTCAGCGTGATCCATGCCAGAAAGCCATAGGCCAGCGTCAGGCCTAAAAACGCGATGAGGATGTGATTCTTTTTGACGGCAGAGGTATCCGAAATCATCCCTTCATTTTGGTTGTTGATGCCCGCTTCAACCAACGTCACAAGGTTTTTAAGGTGATTAATAATTTGGGTTCGTTTGTCACGCGAGTCGTTGACGGTGCGATCCAGCGTGTCGTTGTATTGCGCCTTATCGATCAGACCAAAAACAGTCGTGCCCAATTCGGTATATTTTTGAGTTTCTTTTTGAATGTCTTGCAGAACAAGAAGGCGATCAGGGGCTTCGTTGATTTTGGTGAGCCCCTCAATATGCTTAAGGAACTCCTCCGTTTTTGTTTTAAAAAGAGCCTGCTGCTTTTCTATTTCTGTTTTTTCATTCAAGGTCGGCGCGGCGCGTAAAATGGTTGCGATGTCGTTGACGATCCCCATGCTTTCCATGATCAGGATGCTTTGTTTCACTTCGATGGCAATGATGTGTTCGGATGAGGCCAGAATGTTTGTAAAGCCTTGCCTTGCCGTCACCACGATGACGATGCAGACCAAAAGAACCAGAACCTGCGGAATAAAAACTTTAAAAAGCAAGCTGCTTTGCGTCCACCAGCGAAACATGAGATTCTCCCTTTTGTTGCTTGCCTTCACTTTTAATAAGTAGAACGATAAAAAAAGGTTACCGTATTAATATGATTGTATGTCTTATGCGTAATATAGATATGTAATAGTGGCGTATGCATTTTGGTTTTGATTGTCATAGCTGAGCTTGAATACATTTGTATTATTGCCCTCAATTGACGGGAACTCTCCCTTTGCGTTTTTGGTTAAAAATGAGTATCAATCCCCTTCCATGAGTGTCCTGTTTAATGCCCTTCACAAAGCGGCGCGTGATTACAGAAGCCAGAAAGCTCCTGTTCTTGTTCCGCTGTTGTCCTTGCATCCTGCTTTCTCATTACGAAAGCGGGTTCTGTTTTTTTCTGTTCTGGGGGCTCTTCTTTTCGGTGTCATAGGTATGCTTTCTCTTTCTGGCGGTGAGGTGGCCGTTGCGAAAGAGGGGGGCTTCAAACCGAACGTTGTCCCTGTGTCTTTACCGGTTAAGGCGAGCGTTCCTTTAAAAAATGCGCGGAAAATGCAAGAGGACGAGCCGCTTGGCATTGCCCTGTCCGAAGGCAGTCAATCTTCTGAAGTTCAGGATAAAACCGTTAGGGCGGCTCCAGCGCCTGTTGCAAAGACGGGTGTGTTGATTGCCGTGACGAGGGCTGAAAAAAAGGTTGAAAACAGCGAGGATGAAGCGGGCGGCGACATGTTATCACGTGCGCGCAAAGCCGCGCAAAAAGGCGCTTGGGATACGGCGCTTAAGCTTTATAGCACGATTTTGAAAAAGGATCCGCATAACCAAGCGGCGCTGCAAGGTACGGTGGCTGTTCTCTCGCAGCGTGGTGGCGATGAGGATTTAGAGGCGTTGGACGCGTTGGCTGAAAAAGCCCCTTCGATGGCTTCGCTTCATGCGGCGCGCGCCCGCATTTTAGTGAGGCAAAAAGATACGATAGAGGCGCTGACCGCTTGGCAACAAGCCGTCGCGTTGGATCCCAAAAATAAAGACTATCGTTTGGGTTTGGCGATTTTAAATGATAAGTTGGGGCGGCAGAGCGAAGCGCTCAAACTTTATCGCGCCATTCCCAAACCGTTGCCGCCTGAAGCGCAGCGTCGCTTGGATTATTTGGCATCGCATGAGGCGTCATCGTCTATGGATAACGCGAGTGAGAGCGAAGAGTAAAAAGAGCCATGCCTTTTTTATCGCATTTTGGCCTTGCCTCCTACCCCTTTGGGCTGACGCCTAACCCTGATCTTTATTATCCTTGGGTGGAAACGGAATCGCTTTTGGCAGCGCTTAAGTTTTCTATCACGCGTGGCGATGGCCTTTTAAAGATTGTGGGTGAGGTCGGCAGCGGTAAGACCCTTTTGTGTCGTTTGCTGTTGGACAGCTTAAACCAAATGCCGATTGATCTTGCTTATATCAACGCGCCCGTGGCGATCCGGCCTGAAGCGCTGCCTGCTTTGATCGCCCATGAATTCGGCGTGAAGCGCAAGGCGGGGCAAGACGAGGGGGAGGCGCTTCGCGCCTTTCTGTTGGCAAGGCATGCGCAGGGCCGTCGTTGTGTTCTGGTGATCGACGAGGCGCAGGCGCTGGGTGCGGCGGGGCTGGAGGTCGTGCGGCTTCTCTCAAATCTTGAGACGGAAACCGACAAGCTGTTGCAGATTGTTTTGTTCGGGCAGGCGGAGCTTGACCGGCTTTTGCATCAGAAGGCCTTGCGCCAGATTTTACAACGCATCCATTTCAGCTTTATGACACGTCCGTTTCCGCGTGAGGTTGTGGATTCGTACATTCGTTTTCGCTTAGAACATTGCGCGGTGAAGGCGGGCAAGGGGCGGCACAAGAAAAGCGCTCTTGGCGTTTCCTTTGCGCCGCAGGCCACCGCGATGATTGCGAGTGCCAGTGGCGGCCTGCCGCGCCTTGTGAACGTCTTGGCCGATAAAGCCTTGCTGGCGGCCTATGCGCAGGGCGCGACGCTGATTGAGCCCGCGCACGTTCGCGCCGCGCGTCGCGAGACGCAGGGCCTTGCGTGGCCGTGGGGTTTGATTAGTAAATTCCTTCCATCACGGCGCCTGTGAGAAGGTTGAGGCTTTGGTTGGGGCGGAGAATGACCTCGCGGGGTTCTTTCTCGCCTCTCATGAGGATGGACAGGCGCACGCTTTCCGGCTCGACGCTTAAAATGTGAAGGTTGGGGCGATCCGTTTGCGGCGTCCACTTTTCGCCTTGCAGCCATACGATCCATTGATCAGGCCCGACATAAACAAGGCTGCCGCAATGAAGAACATGCTTGGCTTGCGTGAGCAAAGTGGACCCTTCGCGGCGCAAGGCCGTTTCAATTTGCCAGAGTTCTTGGGGTGAGTAAAACAGCGAGGTCGCTGCATCCTGCGCCTGAAGGGGGGTGGGGACGACAAGGATAAGCGCGGCAAGGAAAAGAACTTTTTTCCTCATGGCGAGGCCGCTTCTTGGGGCGCGTTGGTTAGCCACAGAAATTGCGCTGTGACATGGAGGTTCAGCGCGGCCAGCGGTGAGGCATCGTTATGAGTGATAGGTTTGATGGAGAGTTGTTGCAGATCAAGCCTGCCGCCCAGCGCGTTGAGGTGAGAGAGAAAGCCAAGGATATCGTTATCATGGGGCGCATCGGCGTCCAGTGTTAGGGTGCTTTGCACAATGCCTTCAATGCCTGTGAAGGAACCTTCGCCCATCCACGCTTGTGCGGCAGAGAGAAGATAGTTCACGTTAAACAAACGCGCTGAAGCCGCGACGCTCTCAAGACGCTGTGACATTTGTTGGCGATCACTGGGCGCCAAGAAAGTTTCGATATCGCTGGGGCTCAGCGTGCCATCGATGGTTTTGGCTGTTTGTAGGTCTGCTTCAAATTGTACTTTTTGTTGGGCAAGGATAAAGAAGCGCTCCGCCAGTTCGTTTTGCGTAAGGCTTAGGCGAGAGTGCATGAAATGCGCGATGCGTGGCTCCATCAGCACAAGCAAAACAGCGCAGAAAAACCCTGTCATCCATGCGCGATGATAAAGCCATTGGGGACGTGTCATGGCGCTTTCCTTTCGATCATGAATGTCGCTGTGGCCTTGGCTCCTTCGTTTTGGTTTTGGCTGGAAAGCGGTGCGTTGGGGGAAGGGGCGCGTGCGCTGCCCGTGACGGTGACGGCATAATCCGGCAGGCCGTCTTGTAGGGCGCGCAGCAACGCATCAATCTGAAGGCTGTTTTGATCGCGCTCAAGGCTGGTAAGTGTGGCGTTTTTTTCTTCCCCTTCTGGCTTGAGCAGCTTGATCTCAAGGATGAGGCGGTTCGGTTGCCAGTCCAGCGCGGTCGCCTTGGCGCGGCCTTGCAACAGGGGGGCTACCTCTTCCAACAGAGCGACAACATCGGGAGGCTCGTTTTGAAATAAGCGCCTGCGTTCGACGGCTTTGCGTAAGGTGGCCAGCGTTTGCGCATCATCGCCTGTCGCCGCGCTTGCTTGCGAGTCCCTAAAGCTTGTCTCAAGCCTTTGCACACTTTGGCGCGCTGCGCTTACGGCTCTTTGGCTTTTGATAAGAAGGGCGGCGTCTATACTTATCATCACAAAAAGAAGAGCTAAAACGAGGCCTGTCGTGATAAGCCCCATGCGACGGATAAGCGCCGCCTTATAAAGCATCCGCGTTTTCGGCGTCATCAACACAAGAGAGGGCCGTCGTTTTTGCGCCAGCGCAAGAAGGTGCACAAGATCGCTGTAAGGGTCTTGTTCAGGTGGCGCAAAAGGCAGGCCTAGCTTAACCGCCGCTTGGTGGGGCGTGAAGAAGAGGCGCGTGGTGACATCCATCGGTGTGACGGCCAATGATTCATGTGTGGCGGATGGCATTACGGCGACAAGTGTTAGCGGTTCATCAGGAACTAGGCCAAAACGCGCCAGATAATCGCGCAAGGCTTTGACCTCAAGGGCGATGGTGGAGGCGATAAGCCCCGCGCTGGCCGAAGATGGGGGCGTGGAGGTCAGGCGCGTGAAGACCAGTTGGCCATCGCGTGTGGCGATGAAACGGGTGCGCCCTGTTTTCTGTTGCGTCAGGCAAAAGGCCCAGCCCTTTGCCGCCGTAGGCTCAAGCTGCGCGGCTAGGCTTGCGCTTTCCATGGGCAGAAGGCTGACAAAACCCGATAAGGCAGGGCGCGTCTTCAGCCGCTCAAACCAAGCTGTTAGCGCGGCGTTTTCTTGGATGGCCACGAGCGTCGCGGTTTTGTTTTTTCTTTGCAAGAAGCCTTTCATTTCGGCCTGTTCAAAAGCGCTTTGCAATCGCCGCATCAAGATTTTAGTGCGATCCCAAAAGGCCAGCGATGGCAGCGTCTCTGTTTTATAAAGTTGAGCTTGTCCGTCATAAAGGATCAAGACGGGCACGCGTGGCGCAAGATTTAATTCGTGCATGATCGCACTTGTTTCGCCTTGATCGTTGTTGGCGGCAAAAACCGGATGAGCGTCTTTCAGATGCGCGGGCGGCAGCAAAAACGCGCCTTTGTCGCCGATCAAAAGAAGAAAGAGGCGTTTTGCGTTCATGCTTTTACATCCCCTGTGCCAAAGGGGCGAGTGAGCCATAAACAGGCCCCAGAACGGCCAGAACGATCCACGCCAAAAGCCCGCCAACCAGAAGCGTGAGCGCAGGTTCTAACGCGCCAAGGAAGGTATCGATGGCTTCCTTCGCCTGTGCCTCGTAGCTCAACGAGATCGAGTCAAGAACGGTTTGAAGCGTTCCGCTTTTCTCGGCGATGATAAGGCGCTGCGTGATAAGGGGATCGAAAAGAAAGGCGGTTGCTTGGGATAAGGGAAGGCCTGTAAGCAATCTATCGCTGGCTTCCAAAATCTGCACCTCTAGCGCGGCGTTGCCGCTGGCCTGTGCCGCTGTTCTTAAAGCATCGGGCAGGGAAAGCCCTGCTTTGATCAGAAGGGCAAAGCTTCCCGTTAGACGCGCCAGCGCCGTTTTGTGAAACAGGGAGCCGATCACAGGAAGAGAAAGCAGAAGGCGATCCGTCGTGAGTTTAACAGCGTGATGGCGACGGCGCAAATTGATGAGGGGGAGAAGGAGGGTTAGCGTTGCAAGCGGCAACGCCCACCATAAAATGGAAAAGAGATGAGCGCTGTGAATTAAAAAGCGTGTCATGGGCGGCAAGGTTGTGCCCAAACTTGTCAAAAAGGCGATGAGTTGCGGCACGACGAACGTCATCATAAAACCCGTCACGCTTAAGGCGAGGGCCAAAAGAAAGAGGGGATAACGCACGGCGCGGCGCAGTTGTTTTTTGATCGCTTGTTGTTCTTGAAGATGGCGGGTGAGGCGCGTGAAGGTTTGCGCAAGATCGCCGTTTTTTTCGCCAGCGTGAAGAATGGAAAGGGCGATGCCATCAAAAAAGAAAGGGAGCGATTCAAAGCTTTGCGTGATGGATGCACCTGCCAGAAATGTTTTCTCAACAGCTTCTAAATGATGGCGCAGATTAACATCGCCGGCGGCGCGAAGAACGTGGTGCAGCGCTTGCGCGAAGGGCATGCCGGTGTTGAGGAGATCGCGCAGTTGGCCGCAAAGGAGAGTGCGATCCTCTCCGCGTAGCGTGGGTTTGAGAGGATTGATCCAAAGAAAGGCCCCCCCCTCGCGCCGTTCGCGGGCGTCAATCAGCTCCATGTCTTGCCCGCGCAAAAGGACGGCCAAATCGTTTTCATTGGCAGCTGTCATAAGGCCTTTTTGCAACTGCCCCGCCGCGTTCACGGCGCGATAGGCATAGGCTGTCATGGGCGCCCCCGTGTCAGATCAACGGCGCGACGTAGGTCGTCTATCGCGATATCGCCAGCGGCCACACGCATTAGGCCATCTTGTTGCATCGTGAGAAAACCATCGCAGCGGGCGGCATCCAGCAGCGCGGCGCGGGGTGCCCCCGTCGCGATCAGATCATCGAGCGCGGGCGTGATGGGCAGTGCTTCGGCAATCACGGTGCGCCCCATGCGACCCGTATGACCGCACGCCTCGCAGCCATTGGCTTCGCTCAGTCGCGGTGCATCAAGGCCAAACGCGCTAAAAAGGGCGGCCTCTTCGGCGGTTGCTTCGCTTTCGCGCTTGCAATGGGGGCAAAGCGTTCGCACAAGGCGTTGGGCGATCAGTCCCGACAGATGACCCGATAACACACGTGGGTTCAGGCCAAGATCGATAAGGCGCGGCAGCGCCCCCAGCGCATCGTTGCTGTGCAGCGTTGTATAGACTTGATGCCCCGTCATCGCGGCGCGTAGCGCCATTTGCGCGGTTTCCGGATCGCGGATTTCACCGATCAGGATAATATCGGGATCCATGCGAAGAATGCCGCGCACGCCTGCGGCGAAATCAAGGCCTTGGTTTTCAGCAATCGAGGTCTGGCGGATAAGCTCTAATTGATATTCAACAGGCTCTTCCAACGTCGCGATATGAACGTCGGGCGTGCTGATTTTCTTCAGCATAGAATAAAGCGTCGTCGTTTTGCCGCTGCCCGTTGGCCCCGTCACCAGCGTGATGCCTTGCGGTTTTTCGGTCATGGTCTGAAGCCGCGCCAATGTCGCTGCGTGATAGCCTAACGCTTCCAACGGACGCAGGGACTTTTTGTGATCAAGCAGGCGCACAACAATGGTTTCGCCCCACACCGTCGGCATAATCGCCACGCGGCAATCGATGACGCTGCCGTCCTGTTGTTTTTGAAAACGGCCATCTTGGATGCTGCGCGTGTCAGCGATATTCATGCCCGCCATGATTTTCAGGCGATGCGAAAGCGCAGGCCAGTGTGTCAAGTGGATGGCGCGGATTTGGTGAAGCTGCCCATCAAGGCGAAAGCGCACGCGGGCAAAGGATTCCTCTGGCTCAAAATGAATATCGGATGCGCCCTGCCGGATCGCATCGGCCAGCAGATGATCGACAAGACGAATGACGGGATGTTCAACTTTAATGGCGGCAGGCGTTGCGGTGGATTCGATTTCCTGAAGCAGGTCATAAAGGTTATCGGCGCGTTTTGTCAGCTGATTTAAAAAAGACTCGATGGCGGTTTTTGTGACAACGTGCAGCGCCAGCGTTGTCGCTTGCGGAAAAGCGCGTTTGATATCGTCAATCGCGACCAAATCGAATGGATCGGCCAACGCGACGGTCAGGATCCTGCCCTTTTGATCAAGGGGGAGCGCCATCGCGCTTCTGACTTGATGGGGCGAGAAACGCTCCATCAGCGTCAGATCGGGCGTAGCCGTATCCAAGGACAAAAAGGAAAGCCCCGCATGAGCCGCCAGCGCCTTGGCAAGGCCTTCTTGATCCAAAAAGCCAAGAGCAACAAGCGAGCCGCCCAGCATAAGGCTTGTTTTCTTTTGCTCGTGCAGCGCGATGTGAAGTTGATCGGGCGTGATGATGTTCTCACGCACCAGACGCTCACCAAACCGGATCGGCGCGCGTAAAGCGGGAAGGGCTTCGACTTCGTCGTCTAACCTTTCATCGTCAAGAGCATAGGATCGGGCGGTTGCTTTCATGCTTCTCACCATGTCGTTTGACAGGCGGGATTGCCAAGAGCGGTGACCAGCGCGTCGCGCCCCGCATAAACCATCACGTCATCATAGGGCGCGGTTGGATCGTTTGAAAAGGGCGCGTCAACAAACGCCAGATCGCCGTTGGCGTTGCAGCGCTCAAACCCGCCTGTGGCTGTGCAAGGCGTCAGAGCGCCTTTAAAGAGATGATCATTAAGGCCTGCGCTGACGGAGGGATCAGCCTTAAACGCGCCAAAGCCGTTCGCGCCGTGGCTAAGGAACAGGATGGAGGCTTGTTGCGTGCCGCCGCCAACGGTTGCGACAGCAATGCGATTAGAGGAGGGCAGGTTGGCTCGGCACAAACCCTTGCGGCTTTCGCCGGTCACGCAAGGGGCTGGATCGCTGGCTAAGCAAAGCGCGGTTGGCGGCACGACGCCGAAGTTGATGGTCAGCGCAGGATCAACGCGCATCGTGATCCAACGTCCCCAACCGTCCTTGGCTATTTGCTGGGGTATGCCGAGAGAGATAAAGGGCACGATGCCCTCGGCCACAGAACAAGTGCCGCAAGATGACGTAACGGTATCGCCGCGCACGCGCCCAAAGCTCGCATCTGTTGTGGCGGCTGGCGTGGGGCAGGGTAGGCAGCCGTTGGCTTGGACAAAGGCGGTCGTCGCCCTCATTAAGGCTTGCAGATTGCTTTGCGTGGTGCTGGTTTGCATGCTTTGGCGAAAGACGGTCAAGGCGGGGAAAACGATCATGATCACAAGCCCGACAACGACCAGCACCATGCTCATCTCGGCAAGGGTGAAGGCTTTTCTATTATCAAAAAAGATTGTCCGTAAGGGCATGGCTTTTCCCTCCCCCTTGCGGGGAGGGATAGGGAGGGGGGGGCGACGCTGAGCTGAGGCGGGGACGGTCAAAAACAAAGTCGATATTTTCTTCTTAATCGTACTCCCCCCTCCCTTGCTCCCACTGCTATCGCAGTGGTCACTTTCCCTCCCCGCAAGGGGGAGGGAAGGGATTGCTTTTATGGTTTTGCGAAGGAATCGCTTCATTGATCTTATATCCTTACGCACATCGTATAGGTGTTGTCGTCGCTGTAGGTCGCTGTGGGCGCGTTCGCGCTGCTGCCCGTGGCGTTGGTGTAGGGCGTGGATTGAATCGCGCCTGCGTTGCTTGTGCCATCGTCCAGCCGCGCATCGATGGCTTGCGCTGCGCCCGCCGTGACTTTATCCATGCATAAAACGGTGGTGGTGAACACGCCGCCGAATGCGCCGTTTTGAAAACCAAACACGCCGCCGAAAGGATTAGGCGGTTGAATGGCCGTCGTGCCGCTTGTGACTTGGTTCTTCACAAGTCCTGCTGCGCGAAGATGCGCCCAAACGTGAAGGCTCTCGCTGGCTGTTCCTGTTGTGCTTGTTGTGTCAAACGAGCTGGCCGTGCCGATCTTGCCATCGTTGTTGCCGTTCGTGCTTTGCGTCATGGAGGGAAAGCGCGTTGTCGCGCTGGGGTCGTCTCCTGGCATCGTGCCATAGTTTTGGGTATAAGTTTGCAGTTGCCCTTGATAGGCTTGAATGCCGTTGATCGCGTTCGTGATGCGGGCGTTTTGGATGATTTGCTGTCCCGTCAAAACGCCGCCGATAATAAGGCCGATGATGACCAAAACGATGGACAGTTCAACAAGCGTAAAACCAGATTGCGTCGTTTTGTTTTTCATTTTCTATCTCCGTCTAGCGCTGGGGTAGGGGAAGAGGGCGGGGGTCGCTGTTGTACTTTTTATAAAGAGCCGTATCGGCTTTATCGGGCGTGGCGTTGTTTAAAATAGTGGCGCGAAGCAGGATCACCAGCTCGCTGGTTGTACCTTGGTTATCGCGTGATTTGGCAAGGTTGCCGACGATGGGCAGCGCATCAAACGGTGGAATGCCTTGATCCGAGTTTTCCGAGCTGTCTTGCATCAATCCGCCCATCACCGCGACTTCGCCCGATTGCAGTTGCAGAACGGAGTCCATCTCGCGCACCGCCAGAACGGGGATTTGCGATTGAATGGGGTTGGTCACGCCCGCGTTCGCAGCGTTCAGCCCTATCGAAGGATCGTTTACGCGATCAATAACGCGCGAGATCGTGGGGCGCAGCGTCATCGTCACGCGGTTCGTATCGTTGTTGATGGCGGGTTGCACCGTCATGACAAGCCCGACGGGAACGGTGCGTGGCGTGCTGGAAAACACGGGCGTTCCCGATACGACAACGCCCGCCGCGTTGGTGGTGGTGGGAAACTGCGCCGATGTCAGAAAGTATACTTCGTTGCGGGCGACTTTTAACACGGCGGTCTGATTGTTCATGACCGTCAGGCGCGGCGAGGAGAGAACGCGCGTCGTGCCGAACGTGCGGACAAGGTTGAGAATGCCGTTAAAGTCCTTGGTATCAAGGGACGCTGTAAAAAGACCCGATGAGGCGGCCGTCATCGCCGCGCCCACGCCCGGCGCGCCAAAGTTGGCGGCAAGGCCCGTTGCGCCTTTAAAAAGGGTTGACCAATTCACACCGCTTTGAAACTCATCGGATAGCTCAACCTCAACGATACGCGCCTCGATCAAAACTTGTGAGGAAGCTTTGTGATCAAGGCGCGTTAAGAACGTGGCGACGGCCTCTTGCTGGCGGCTGTTGCCAAAGACGGTGATCAATCCTGCTTGACGATCGATGCTGTAATTGGACTCTGGTTTTGCATCGCCTGCGCGTCCTGTCGTCAGCGGCTTATTCTTGATGGCGGTGGCAAGAACCTGTGGCAGCGATTTTTCAACTTCGCTCCAGAAATCAGCGTCTGAGCTTCCGGCAATTTTCGAGGTGGAGTTGTTGTCGCTTCCGCTTTTGCCGCTACCATTGCCGCTGCTATTATTGCTGCCGCTGTTGCTGTTGCCCGCCACGTCAACGTCAAAAACATTGGTGGCGATGGTCACTTCGCTGGTCGTCTTGCGCGAAAGGCTGAGGTGATCAAGGGCATAGGTTTGCTGATACGGCTCATCCATTTCAATGCGGATAAAATCGCCATCGGCTTTGTAACGCAGCCCCGCAAGGTCGCAAATGCGGCGCAAAACGGTGTCAAAGGGCTGGTCATGCGCGGTAAAAATAATGCGGCCCTCAATGCGCGGATCAATCTCTAGGTTCACTTCGCCCTCGCGGCCAAGCTCAATTAAAATGTCGCGCAAGGGAACGGAATCCGAAATCGTCACGCTGACTTTTTTATCCGGCAAGTCGGGGCTGTACAGGCTTTCAGGAAAAAGAGCTTCGGGCAGCGCAGGAATGGGTGGCGGCGCGTCTAGCGATAAAGCAGGCAGGGACAACAAAGCCTCTTCTAAATCGGGAAGAGGCGGCTGTTCTTCAGGGGCGTTTTTTTCTTTTTTCTTGGGCTCGCCGCGATGGCGCAAGGCCAGATAATCCTCACGATCCATATTGCCAGCAGGATCAATTTTGTCAGGAGGAAAAGTATTGGTGCAAGAGACTAAAAAGAGACACAGGCTCAAAACAGTCAAAGGCGTCTTCAACAAAGCACTCACGCGTAACCGTTCCCGTTTCTTTTTCAACAAAAGCATTGTCTATTACATGCGGATGAACGAAACTGGACGGAATAGGGGCGTATGTCAAAACATTAACGCTCGCAGGGGTTGTGGATAACCCCATTTATCTGTGGATAAATTACCCCCTTTGCCTCTTCACCTCATACAGCGCGATGGCGGTGGCGTTAGAGACGTTGAGGCTGCCGATACGCCCGCCTGTGGGAAGGCGCGCAAGATCATCACAGCGTTCACGCGTCAGACGGCGAAGGCCTTCGCCTTCCGCGCCCATGATCAGCGCGACGCGGCCATCTGAAAGCTTGGATTCGCATAAATCCTTTTCGCCTTCCTCGGCCAAGCCGACGCACCAGAAATTCTCGGCCTTCAAGGCATCAATTGTTCGCGCGATGTTGATGACAGAGATAAGCGGCACATGCTCGGCCGCGCCGCTGGCGGTTTTGGCCATGATGCCCGTCGCTGATGGCGCGTTGCGCTCGGTCACGATCACAGCGCCCGCGCCAAAGGCGGCGGCAGAGCGCAAAATCGCGCCGACATTGTGCGGGTCGGTGACTTGATCCAAAATGATGACCAGCTCTGGCGCGTTCTCTTGCCCCAGCAGATCGTCAAGGCTCATCTCTGGCAAAGGGTCAACTTCTAGAGCAACGCCTTGATGCACGCTGCCATGCGGCAGGAAATGCTCGATGTCCGCTTTTTCGGCGTGCAGCGGAGAGGGGCGCGTCAGGTTCTTGGCCGTTGCCTCGTCAAGCGCTTCCTTGATAGAGACCTGTCCGGCCTCGGTCGTCCATAGGCGATAGCACTTGCGCTTGGGGTTAAGCCACGCCTCGCGCACGGCATGAAGCCCCCACAGAAGAACGCCTTGCCGTTGAAGGCTCTCGCGCTTGGGCTGCATCGTAGGGCGACGCTTTTCAAAGGAGCGAGGCGCAGCGGCGGAGAGGGTTGGTGTGGCGGCCTCGCGGGGCGGAGCGCGACGCGGGCGCTTGTCTGTAGTGCTGGGGCGGCGTGCATCATCCCGAGTACCAAACGCAGGCTTCTTGGCAAAGCGCGAGGTTGGGCGCGAGGAAGGTTTACGCGTTTCTCCACGCGGCGCAGCTTCTTCGGCGCGGTCGAAGCGGCGAGGACGCTTGTCCGCATCTCTGCCGCTGCTTCTGCTGGTCGTGCGCTCCTCATCCCGATTGCCGAACGCAGGCTTCTTGGAAAAGCGTGAGGTTGGGCGTGAGGTCGGTTTGCGTTCTTCTCCCGATGAAGCGCCTTCCCCAGCGCGATCAAAGCGGCGGGGGCGCTTGTCCGCCGAGCCTTCCGTCTTGCGGCCACCCGAAGGCTTGCTAAAGGACTTTCCAAAAGAAGGGCGCTTGGCGCCATTAGAGGGGCGTCCTGTGGGTTTGCCTGTTGGCTTACGCGGGCTGCTTTTCATGATTTTTAGCTTTCTTGTGACAATCTTTGAGAATTTGTGCCCTACTCAAGCCTGTGGGATTGACAAGCGCAAGTAAAATCCGTTATTTGGCTGCTTCCCATTGTGATGTGGGACAAAAATGTGGAAGGGTGGCCGAGTGGTTAATGGCAGCAGACTGTAAATCTGCCCTCTAACGAGTACACAGGTTCAAATCCTGTCCCTTCCACCATTTTTTTGCGCTTCGCGCAAAAAGTGCCGCGACGTAGCCCGAAGGGCGTAGGCGGGCTCTCGCTTCCGCGCAAGCTACGGAAGCCGCCCTCTTCCACCACCTATCCATCATGACTTGATCAACGTCTTTACATCCTTCAGCAACAAGAACATATGATACGGGTCTGTTGGTGAAGGGATAAAATCAAAATGTTCGTAAAAGGCGCGAGCGGCATCGTTTTTGGCATGAACGGCAAAAGCGCGGATGCCAGCGATATCGGCGGCTTGCATTGTGCGCCGCAAAGCGTCTTTCAATAATCCCGCACCGATCTCCTGTTTCTGCCAATCTATATTAACCGCCAAGCGCGCAAGCAGCATGATGGGGACAGGGTGTTGTGCTAGACCTTTTGTTATACGACGCGGTGACTCTTCGGGGGCAACTTGTCCAACGGTCAAAGTGTAAAATCCGATGATAGTGCCATCGGCCAAGCCAACATAAGTTTGTGAAGCGTTGGAAAGCTGATTGATAAGAGCGTAACGAGAGAGAAAACGATTCAGTTCCTCATTCCCACAGTCAAAGCCATCGACGCTATGTTGCTGCCCTAGTTTCTCAATTGAAAAGCGAATGGACATGAGAGGCTATTTTCTATCAAAAACGCTTTGTTTTTGAAAAAGCTTCTTAAGCCTCGGCAGTTCGCGGGGCTGTGCTTCAAGCGCTTCCATGAAAAGCTTCCATTGTTTGGCGTTGAGCGCAAAAGATTGGCGGTCCGCCAAAGTTTCTTCAGCACGAGAAAGGGCACTCTCAAGAACGAACTCGCTCACAGAGCGTTTTGATGCTCTGGCAGCATTCTTCAAAATCTGCTTGGCGTGACCTGATAAACGAAGGTCAAGTTTTTCCGTTCGCGTGGTTTGTGTCTGCATGGGGGGGCATCCTTGATAATATAGACAGTTGAGGATCATTGTATCATAAATGCCTGACATTGTCATGACAAAAAAGAAGGCCATTTTTGGCCTTGCTAAAGATTAACAAATTAACCAACGGCGAAAGCAAAAAGGAGCCTTGACGAGGCTGGGGGCTTTCTGACACCATTGAAGGCATGAAAGCTTTGAACAGAAAAATAACCTGCCCCGCCGCTGCGTGTTGTTGATCCACCTTCGCGCGCGCTTGGTTTATTCCCTTTTTCTGTTTTTATGAGGCTTCCCATGGATCATCCCTCTTCTTCCGCCAGCGTTGTTTGGCAAAGTCTTCGCTCTGAATCCCGTTACTTTGTCGGTAAGGGCGACCCTGTCGCTGCTGCCTTGTTGCGCCTGTTTGAGGTGTCGTCAGGGCTGGGCGATATGCTTTCCCGTCTTCTGGCCTATCAGTTGGCTAGCCCTTTTATCGATTACGATTCTTTGCGGCGATTATTGGCCGAGGCCTTTGATGGTGAGCCCTCCGCTATCGATCAGGCGGCGCGTGACTTATTGGCGGTCAGGGCTCGCGATCCAGCGGCAGAGGGGCTTTTGCGTCCCTTACTGTTTTTCAAAGGCGTGCAGGCGATCCAAACCTATCGCGCCGCGCATGTGTATTGGCACCGTGGGCAGCGCGACACAGCCCTGTATTTGCAAAACCGCTCCAGCGTCGTGTTCGGCGTAGATATTCATCCGGCGGCACAGTTGGGCGCGGGGCTTATGATGGATCACGCGACGGGCGTGGTGATCGGCGAGACGGCGGTCGTGGAGGACGATGTCTCGATCCTGCACGGCGTTACGTTGGGCGGCACGGGGCATGAGCATGGCGACCGTCATCCCAAGGTGCGGCGAGGCGTCATGCTGGGCGCGGGCGCGAAAGTCCTTGGCAATATCGAGATAGGGCAGGGAGCCTGCATCGCGGCGGGAAGCGTGGTGCTAAAAGCCGTTCCGCCGCATGTCACGGTGGCGGGCGTGCCTGCGCAAATCGTGGGTCGTCCCCGTAGCGAAGATCCCGCCAAAGCGATGGATCAGATGGTGGACGTGGCTGGCGGTTGAACCGGTAAAAGTTAGGCCGCTTTGACGCGTAGAAGGAAGTTATCAACTTCGACTTTAAGTTTTTCGGACTGCTGCGAAAGTTCTTTGGCCGCGCCCAGAACTTCTTCTGATGAGTGGCGGGATTCTTCTGCGGCGTGTGTCACGCCTTTGATGCTGTCCGTGACGTCCCTTGTTCCTTCCGCGACTTGTCCCGCGCTTTTGGCGATTTCTTGCGTTGCGGCGGTTTGCTGCGTGACGGCAGAGGCAATGTTGGCCGATGCCGCGTTGATTGAATCCACGATAGAGCCAACGGCCTCGATGACCTGAATGGCATCATGAGCAACAATTTGAATGGTGTTGATCTTGGAAGTGATTTCTTCTGTCGCTTTGGCCGTTTGATTAGCAAGGTTCTTGACCTCAGAGGCGACAACCGAAAAGCCCTTGCCCATTTCACCTGCTCGTGCGGCTTCAATCGTGGCATTAAGCGCCAAAAGATTGGTTTGCGAGGCAATATCGCTGATCAATTTCACCACATCGCCTATTTCGGAGGAGCTTGTTGCCAGACTGCGAACCGTTTCATTGGCCTTGTTTATTTGATCAACAGCTTGTTGCGCTTTATCAGAGGAATCATTCACAAGACGCGATATCTCTCCGATGGAGGACGTTAGCTCTTCGGCGGCAGAGGCGACCATTTGGATGCTAGAGGAGGTTGCGTTGCTGGCCATCACAACGTGCGATGATTGTTCGCTTGTCTCGCTAGAGATATGGGCAAGGCCTTCTGCGCTGGCTTGAAGTTCTGTGCCAGCGGAGGCGACGGTTTGCACGATGTTGCCAACGCTGCCTTCAAAGTTGGTCGCCACGTCCATGATGGCCTGCCTTTTTTCGATGGTGGCTTGTTTGTCTTTTTCAATTTGTTCGCCCTTAAGTGCTTCGATTTTAAGAGCATTGTCCTTAAAAACTTGGATAGAGGAAGCTATCTCGCCGATTTCTGAACGCGCCTTGGTATAGGCAATGCTCACGTTTAAATCGCCCTTGGCTAAGGTGAGCATTGTTCCTGTCAGGATTTTGAGGGGCGCGGTAATGGTGCGGCTAATGATCAAAAAGAAGACGAGGGACGCTACAACGCCTGCTAACGATACGAAAAGGGAATGGATTTGTTGTTGCCTGTAATCGGCAATGCGAACCGATAACAATGCATCCAGATCGTTATAGCCTTGCCCCAGAAAAGAGGCTGATGTGGTTATCGCGTCGGCGATAGCCGTATCGAAAGAAGACGCTGGCACGTTTTCGCCTTGAGCGATTTTATTCAACATCAAGCTAAGCGTTTTGCTCTTTTCATCATAAGGGGAGAGAACGCTGGGCGCGTTTTTCTGATAAGCTTCATGCAAACCATAAAAGTTTTTGTCTTCTTTGAGGGAGGTATCCATATCGGCGTCTATGCGCGCACTATCGGCCTCGGACAACATCCGCGCCATGACGGCGGCCTCAGTCATTGCCTCTTTATCCAAAGAGCCTGCTGAAAGTTTGGAGTAAAAGGTTGAGCCTATCACTGAAAGACGATCCAGTGTTTGCGGCAGCGCCAAAAGGGTCACATCCATCAGGTAATAGCTGTCCAAATCGGGATCAAGGATTAGGTTTGAGGTATCGCCTGAATGGGCGATCAGGCCGCGCAAATCTGCGATGAACGATGCGGCATCGCTATCGGGTGTTGTGCTGGCTTTTTCTTTGACCATGGCGGCAAGAGCTTCCCATTTGCCAATGATAAGATCCATTTTGAGCGATTCACGTTTGCGGCTTTTTAGCCCCTCTTCGGTAAATTGAAGAGCCTCACCAACGGCGCTTTGCGCCTTTTTAAGATCGGTCAAAGCGGTGTCAATGACGCTGACCCGCTCTGTCACAGTTGCGCGATCCTCATGGCCTGCGCGGGCTTTGGCAAGCTCAACGCGAAGCTGCGCGGCGGCGATAAGCATTTGGGAAACGGGGCGTTGATATAAATTGCCCTTCATTTCTTGCGTGGCAAAGGTGATGTTGCTGCCAATGCTGTTATAGGCGCTTAGGCTGGCAAAGCCCAAGGTGATCATAAACAGCATCAAGCTCAGCAAAAGACGTGAGCGGATAGATAGGTTGTTGAATAGAGCCAGCATGATGCGAGAATCCTTGTCGATTCGAGTCAAAGAAGATAGCTCACGATGCCTTTGTTATGGTAAATTTAGTCTTAATTTATATGGTTTTGGTCGCCCTTCGGGCGATGGATCAGACGGTGGTGAATTGAGGGTAATGGACCCGCTTGCTTTCAGCATGATCAGCGTTGTGAGGCCTAGAGGGTAGAAGGCCGTAGCGTCGCGCTTCACGCGCAATGGTTTCCAAGGCGGCATCTATTTGCGATGTCAATGTCTCATCTGTCGGTTTCACTGGCTGGCAAAGGGGATCATGGTTGCAATGGAGTAAATGAAAGAAATGGTTGGCATGCGTAAAAATCGTTCCCTTTTTTGATGATACGTTATGCCCAATTGTGAAAGAAAAGTAGAGGGGCGCTAATTTACCATTGTTATAGCTCAAAGGGCCGCTTGGAACATTTGTATTGAAAACGCTGCGGAGTTCGCCAGTTTTATTGAGACTGTGATAGTATCGAACCCCAGATTCATGATGGTTTGTCAGGCTATCAAGGCCTTCCTTAAAGCGCGTTATAGCGTTTTCTATCTCATAGGCGGCAAAAGGGGACTGGTTCTCTGGGAAAAGAAAGGGGAGGTGGACCGTCATGGAATAAGACCTCATAAAACAGAATCGCGAAAAACAACGAGTCATACTGACAATTTTTTTACTGCAATTCAATAGGACAAGCAGGCTTTTGAAAAATTATTTCTTGGTAAACCGTGCGGCCAGCTCCATGTGCGGGGACCATAAAAATTGGTCAACGGGCAGCAGCTTTTCAAGAGTATAGCCGCCCGCCATCAGTATTTTGGCATCGCGTGCAAAGCTGGCGGGATCACAGCTGACGGCCACGATTTCAGGGACATTGCTTTGAGCCAAATGGGTGGCTTGAGCTTTAGCGCCGCCGCGTGGTGGATCAAAGATCACCAGATCATAGTCGTTGCTTTCGCCAGCCGTGAAAGGATCGCCGATCAGGTTGCGTAGGCTGACTTGATAGCGGCTTGTTGCCCTTGTTTCGCGTTGCAAGGCCTCAATGGCGGGGCCGTCCAGATCAACAAAGTGGACGTGCTTGGCATTTTCAAAAGACAATCCAAAAGTGCCAAGGCCGCAGAATAAATCCAAGACGCGTGTTCCCTTGTCATCATGGTTGGTGGCAAAGTTGATCAAAGCGGTTTCTCCGGCCTCGGTCGCTTGCAGGAAGGACGCGGGGGGAAAAGGCAATTGCGCCGCGCCAAAGCGAACCATAAGCGGCGCAGCATGGGCAATGGGCTCAACAGGGCTGCGATCCCATTTGCGCCAAGAGAGATGGGCAACGCCTAAGGCTTGAGCCAGCGCGGCTAGATTGTGCCGTTGATCCATCCCTAGTTTTGGGCCGCCGATCATCACGACATCAAGCCCATCGGGCAGAGCCGTTACCTGAACGTCGCAGCCCATGTCTGGCGGTAGCCAAAGGGGTAGGTGTTTTTTTAATGGTTCTAAAAGATTGTTAATCGCGGGAACCATAACACTGCACATAGAGAGCGGCACGATGGTGTGGCTGCGCCATTCGTTAAAGCCAAGCGTAAGAACCCCCTTTTTGTCGCACTGCGCGACAAAGCGCGCGCGCCTGCGCGTTTGGGTTGCCGTGGTTACAACAGGAAGCATAGAGGGCAGGGGGATTCCTGCGCGCGCCAAGGTTTGTTGCAACTGTCCCAGTTTGACGTTGGTATAGGCGCTGTCTTTCATGTGTTGGAACTGGCAGCCGCCGCATTTTGAAAAATGAACGCAAGGCGGGACGTTGCGAAGAGAACACTGGATAAGAATTTCCAAAAGCTGGCCACGCTTGACCATGTTGTCGTTATCGGGAATAGAGGCGCGAACGCGCTCGCCCGTTAAAGCGCCCGCGATGAAAATGGTTTCGTTGCCATGATGGGCGATACCATCGCCTTGCGTGCCCACATCGTCAATCGTGAGTTCCAAAATGGTCATAGCGGTTTTTGTTTTGCTTTTTGATTTATAAGGTGAGGCACAGTATAGTCATGCTTCGTTAATAATTAGTGCAAAAAAGGACGACATCAATGCGGGGTTATTTTGGCGTAGGCGTGGAAGGCATCAGCAAAAGCTTTAATCTTGGGAATCTGGTGCGTACGTCCCATTCCTTTGGGGCTAGCTTTTTCTTTACGATTGGCTCGGCCTTGAATTATCAGAATATCCGCGCATCGGACACGTCGCATGCGGCGATCCATATGCCTTTTTATGCCCATGAAAATGTCGAAGCCTTCACGCTTCCCGATGATTGTTCGTTGGTGGGGGTGGAGCTTTTGGACGAGGCGGTGGATTTGCCGACGTTCCGCCATCCTCTTCGCGCCGCCTATGTTCTGGGGCCAGAGAAAGGCAACCTGTCGCCTGAGCTGGTGGCGCGGTGCGATCATATCGTGAAAATCCCGATGAAGTTTTGCGTCAACGTCGGCGTGGCGGGGGCTTTGTGCCTTTATGACCGTATGATCTCTCTTGGCTCGTTTGCGGAGAGGCCCGTTACTCAAGGCGCACGCGTGAAGAGGTAATCTTGTCCCAGCTTTGGCCTATACCAACGACCCGATGACTTGAATCATTGAGAAAGAAAACAAACGGGATTCCCGCTTACGCGGGAATGACGGATTTGTTTTTAATGTCAATCCACAAGTGTCATCCCCGCGAAAGCGGGGATCCCGTTTCCTTGTTTTTAAATGAGTCATTTCAAAAGGCGGATTGCTTATTCCCCTGTGGCGCTATGCTTGCGGATGAATTGATGGATGAGCGGCTGGATGTTGTTGCGCCATTTGCGCCCGTTAAACACGCCATAATGGCCGACGCCAATTTCCAAATGGGATTGCTTTTTTTCTTGCGGAAGGTTGCTGCAAAGCGCCAGCGCCGCCCGCGTGTGCCCTGCGGGGGAAAGGTCGTCCAACTCGCCTTCAATGGTAAGGAGCGCCGTCTTCGTGATGGCGGCGGGGTTCACCTTGCGGCTGCGCCAGACGAACGAGCCGTTCGCTAAATCGTGCCGCTGATAGGCGCGTTCGATGTACTGAAGGTGGAATTCTTCTGGCACATCCATCACGGCCAGAAACTCGTCATAGAAATTTTCATGCGCTTCAATAGCGTCATCGTCGCCGCGCACAAGGTGGCGATAATACTGGTCTTGCTCGGTGATATGACGATCAAGCGACATGGCCATGCGATCAAGAAGCTGCATCATGCCGGGATAAACGCGCCGGAACGCGCCCGCGTAATAGGGCGGAACCATTTGGATTTGCGCGGCGCGAAACCACGACAGGGAATGGTTTTTGGCCTCTTCGCTAAAAGCGCAGGGCTGCTCCCGCGCATCGATGGGGCCGCCGATCAAGGTCATGGACAAAGGCGTGACAGGCGTTTCTTGCTCGGCCAAAAGCGCCACCGCGCACAAGGTTGAAAGCGACGCTTGGCTAATCGCAAGAAGATGAAGGTCAGAGCCAAGGTGCCCAATCACGTCCATCAGATAACCAATTTGATCCTCAAGATCGAAAGAACCTTGCGAAAGAGGCACGTTTTTCGCATCGATCCAATCCGTTATGTAAACGTCATGGGACGGCAGCATGGCTTCAATCGTGCCGCGCATAAGCGTCGCAAAATGGCCCGACATAGGTGTGATGATCAAAAGCTTCGGGTCGCCTGCCAAGTGTTGAACGATTTCGGGATGGTTGGCGCCGCGCTCAAAATGCAGCAAGTGGCAAAACGGCGTCTTTTGAACTGTCTTCATTTCGACAGCAATAGGCTCGCCGCGAAACTTTGTGGTTTTGATGTTGAAGGCGGGTTTTTCATGAAAGCGCGTGCTGCGCTCAAACAGCGCGGCTTGCGCTGCCAAAGCACGGCCACATTCGCAACGCGAGGCAGGGCATCGGGCGCTTTTCAGCGTTTGCGCCATAAACCGCGCCACGCCATTCCACGGCGCAAGCGCCATATTTTGCAGATCAAGAAACTGGTACAGGAACATCGAATCACAGGGAACAAGAAGAGAAGGTGGCATCAGCCTATTATGGTTAACGACACCTGTAAACAGGCGGTGTTGGGTGAGGGCGCTGAAAATTGCCAATTTTGGATCCAAAATCGGGCGAAGTTTACAAAAGTGTTTTGAATCAATGGCTTAGACATGGCCGAAAATCGAGTCAGTTTTCTTGTATTTCAAAGGGTTACGGCATTAACTTTGAGCGGAAGGCGATTGAGTGGCACAATCCCACGCTCCGCTCAACCACAGACGATATCTTTTTGCTAACGCATTGATAGAAAAGGATTTTGGTTTTGCTGATTAGGGGGATTCAGGGGGCAGGGGGTAGGGTTCAGGAGTTGCCCCTTTTCGTCATCCCACCCTTTCCTCTTTTCGTCATCCCCGCGAAAGCGGGGATCCCGTTTTTTTGAATCATTTTATATGGCGTAGGCTATATGACGAAGGGGGGACGGCAGGAGATGGATTGCCACGCTCCTTACAGTCGCTCGCAATGACGGGGGGGCAATAGAAGGAGAAAGCACCGTCCTATTCCTTTGCCTTCATCCACCACAGGCTTTCGATATCCAGCCCGTATTGGGGATTGACGTCGGGCATGGCGAGTTTATCCCAATACGCGATGCGATACGCGCCAAAGTTCCAGTGCGGAATGACGTAATGCCCCCACAACAAAACGCGATCAAGGGCGCGGCATAGCGTCACCAGCTCAGCGCGATCTTTGGCATGGATCAGTTTTTCGATCAGCGCGTCCACGACGGGATCGTGCACGCCGATCAGATTGCGGCTTCCTTTTTGATCTGCCTTGGCGCTGCCCCAGAAATCGCGCTGCTCATTACCGGGTGAGAGAGACTGGCCAAAGACATGAACCGTCATATCAAAATCAAAGCCATCGATCATGTTCTGGTACTGCGAGCTATCGACGACGCGAAAGGTCGCTTGAATGCCAAGGCGCTCAAGATTGCGCAGGAACGGTTGCACCCAACGCTCAAACAGCGGTGAGCTATCGACAATCTCAAAGCGGAAAGGCTCGCCTTTGTCGTTCACCAGTTGGCCGTTTTTCAATGTCCATCCGGCTTGCGCAAGGAGGGCTGTGGCTTGCCGCAGATTATCGCGCGCATCGCCGCTGCCGTCCGTCTTGGGCGGCTCATAGGTTTGCGTGAAAACCTCATCAGGAAGGCTCCCGCGATAAGGCTCCAGCACCTTCACTTCATCGGCAGAGGGCAGGCCGCTGGAGGCTAATTCGGAATTGGCGAAGTAGCTTTTGGTGCGCGTGTACGCGCCAAAGGCCAGCGTCTTATTCCCCCATTCGAAATCGAAGGCAAGGGCGAGCGCCTGCCTCACGCGCTTGTCTTGAAACATCGGGCGGCGCGTGTTCATCACAAAGCCCTGCATTCCAGCGGGCAGCTCGTTCTTGATTTCTTTTTTGATCAGGCGGCCATCTTTGACGGCAGGCGTGGCATAGGCGCTCGCCCAATTCTTGGCGCTGTTCTCCAAGCGGAAATCATACTTGCCCGCCAAAAGCGCTTCAAGCGCCACGGTCGCATCGCGATAGTAATCGACGATGATGGTATCAAAGTTATAGCGCCCTTTGTTCACGGGCAGATTCTCACCCCACCAATTGGGTGCGCGGCGATAGGTGATGGTGCGTCCCGCCGTGAAACTTTCGATCTTATAAGGCCCGCTGCCCAGCGGTGGCGTGAGCGTTGTCGCGGCAAAATCTTTGCCCTGCCAATAGGCTTTGGAGAGGATGGGCATCTGCCCCATGATGAGCGGCAATTCGGCGTTGCCAGCGTTTTTAAAGGTGAATTTCACGTCGTTTTTTGACGTTTTTTCGACCGTTTTGACGTCTTTATAATAGCTGCGATAGAATGGATGGCCCTTCTCGCGCAACGTCTCAAACGAAAAGACGACATCGTCGGGCGTGATGGGCGTGCCGTCTTGAAACTTTGCTTCAGGCCGAAGCTCATACGCGACCCACTGCTTATTGTCGCCCACCGTTACGCTTTTCGCAACGCGGCCATATTGGCTGAACGGCTCGTCTAGCGCGCTTTCCATCAGCGTCTCAAAGACCATCGAAGACTCGGCGGCGGCTTGGCCTTTCAGGATAAAGGGATTGAGGTTATCAAACGTGCCAATCGCGGCCAGACGCAACGCGCCGCTTTTGGGCGCGTCGGGGCTGGCATAATCAAAATGCGTGAAGCTTGCCGCATATTTCGGCGTGCCATGCAAAGCGAGGCCGTGCGCGGGCGTAGCCGCGCTGGCTGGCGTGGTGATAAGCAGGGCAAGGAGGGTGAGAAGCGGGGCAAGATGGGGCATGGCAACCAGTTTATGATTTAGGGAAGAGTGTAGACTGTTTTTTCTTTCAGCGTCATTGCGAGCGGAGCGAAGCAATCCAGCTGCGCCGCGTCTGCGGCGCGAATGAGTCTTATGCCGCGCAGACGCGCGGCGCTGGATCGCCACGTCGGCCTAACGGCCTTCTCGCGATGACGGACTCTATTTGCTTTTAAAGGAAAGGGGAAGCTATAGCTTCCCCCGAATCCTGAATCCTGATGGCTGAATCCTTTTTTACCCTTGCTCTTTCATGGAAGACAGGGCGATGAGGTTCTGCCAGCGATGCGAGGAGAGGAGGTGCGCGAAGATAAGACCTATCCAGCCCTTGCGCCGCCAGCTAAGATAGACATTATCGGGCAGCAGATCGAACTTTTTGGGATCGATGACTTGAAAGCCCGCCAATTGCAGCTTAGAGCCGTTGGGCATGTCGATCTGCGCATCGTTGGGCATCAGCAGGTTGTAGTCCTTCAGCGCTTTGACGAACTCGTCTGTGGCTTCGCCTTGTTGACGCAAGGAGGCGCAAAAATTCATGGCACTTTGCGTGAATTGCGTTGGCTTGCCATCCTTAAACAGCGCGTATTCGCCGCTTGTGCCCAGCATCTCGCTGGTTTCATCGATGCACAGGACGTATTGCTTTTGGTTGGGATCATCCATCAACAGGAATGGGTAGCGGCGGACATAAGCGGGCAAATAGCTGCCGCCCAGCCATTGGCCGTTCTCATCCAAAAACAGATTGCTGTCGTTCGTCAGGCCAACCACGGCGGCGGGAACAGGGGAATCGCCTGCCGCAAAAACGATGGGGTAATGCGCGGCGGCCATTGGAAACTCATCGACCAGCAAGGGGATGGCGTTTGTCTTGGCGGCGAAGTTGAAATGTTTGGGGGCGGAGACGAACAAAGACGAATCGTGCTCAATATCCAAGGGGCGGATCGAGCTGTAGAACATGGGCATATCGGGGGCCGCTTGCGTCGTGTTTTGTGGGGTCTCGGTCATTGTCACTCCTTAAAAAGAATCTGAAACTTGTGCTGGGGATTTTAACCGCTGATAGGGGCGGGAAGGCAAGCAGATTCTGATTGTTAACATCTTTTCCTTATATACTCCTCGCACTTCAAGAGTTGGGATTGCTTTATCCGCAAGGACGCTG
>DYDA01000004.1:0-3637 GCA_020718105.1 Micavibrio sp.
ATCTTGTGCCCTCCCGCAAGGGGAGGGCGATTTTAGTGCCAACTCTTGAACCGTTTTGGGTATAGAAAAACGATTCACGGGCTATTCTTGGAAGACCTCAAGCTTTTGCCGCCAATCGGGGGGCAAGCGCAAGACCTTTCCGTCATGCGTAACGGTAACTAGTGTCACTTTTATGGCAACAAGGGTTTCTTCGCCACGTTTTATGATTTGGGTCATGGTCAGGCTCGCGCCGCCCAAACGATCCAAGAAAGTTGTTACGGTCAGTAAATCATCAAGCCTTGCAGGGGCTTTGTAGTCCGCCTCAAGGTGACGGACGACAAAAAGAGGATCGTCCTGCGTCCATAAAGCACCCGTTCGCCCCGTGACCGCCCGCAAAAATTCAGAGCGTCCCCTCTCGGCAAAGGCTAGATAGCGGGCATAGTACACCACCCCACCCGCATCGGTGTCCTCGTAATAGACGCGCAGGGGAAGATCAAATGCGCGGTTTGAAGAGGAGGGAAGTTTTTTCATGCGTGTTTCTCAGCTTACGGTGTTGTGGTGCTTGTTAACATAAAAACCGTCGTCATTGCGACCCCCGCGAAGGCGGGGGGAAGCAATCCAGCGCCGAGCGTCTGCGAGGCGTATGAGTCATGTGCGCCGCAGACGCGGCGCAGCTGGATTGCCACGCGCCTTCGGCGCTCGCAATGACGGTGGGTTGGTAACACAATCGGGGTTATACTTGTCACAGCGTGTCCCCTCCTTCACCTTCAGCAACAAACAAATCTGCTGGAAGTTTATCCTTCGGTACTGTTAGCCCCAGATGTTTATACCCTGTTTCGGTCATCATGCGGCCACGCGGCGTGCGTTGAAGGAGGCCTTGCTGGATCAGGTAAGGCTCAATCACTTCCTCCAGCACGTCGCGCTGTTCGGACAGGGCGGCGGCCAGCGTTTCAACGCCCACGGGGCCGCCCGCGTAATGCTCGGCAATCATGCTCAAATAGCGGCGATCCATCGCGTCAAAGCCGCGCCCGTCCACCTCAAGGCGCATCAGCGCTTTATCCGCGATTGTGGCCGTGATGGCGGCAGCTTTGGCCACGGCGGCAAAATCGCGCACGCGCCGCAGCAAGCGCCCCGCCACACGCGGCGTCCCGCGTGAGCGCTTGGCGATTTCCCTTGCGCCGTCATCGGTAATGGACAGGTTCATTTTACGGGCGGCGCGATTGACGATGGCCGCCAGTTCCTCAACGGCATAAAACTGAAGCCGCAAGGGAATGCCAAAACGCTCACGCAAAGGCCGCGTGATAAGCCCGCTGCGCGTCGTCGCGCCGATAAGGGTAAAGGGCGGCAGGTCAATTTTAACCGACCGCGCGGCTGGCCCCTCGCCGATCACGAGGTCAAGCTGAAAGTCCTCCATCGCGGGGTACAGGATTTCCTCAACGGCGGGGTTGAGCCGATGAACCTCGTCGATAAACAGAACGTCATGAGGCTGCAAGTTGGTCAGCAGCGCGGCAAGGTCGCCTGCGCGGGCGATTACGGGCCCCGATGTGCCGCGAAAGCCAACGCCCAGCTCATGCGCGACGATTTGCGCCAGCGTCGTTTTGCCAAGGCCCGGAGGGCCAAAGAACAGGACGTGATCCATCGCCTGCCCGCGCCCTTTGGCGGCATCGATAAACACGCGCAGATTGTCGCGCAACGTTTCCTGTCCGATAAAGTCGGTGAGCTTGTCGGGACGCAGCGCGACATCGTGCGCGGTGGCCTCATGCGGCGCTTGTGTCGGCGTGATCAGGCGATCAGGGGGAGGGGAGGGGGTCATGTTCGTTGGCCTTCGTATAATTCATCCATAAAAACACTTTTCCGATTAAAAAACCACGTCATTGCGAGGAGGCCGTTAGGCCGACGTGGCAATCCAGTGGCGCGGCGTCTGCCGCGCAAAAGAGTCATATGCCTCGCGGACGCTCGGCGCTGGATTGCTTCGCTGCGCTCGCAATGACGGGGGGAGAGTATAATCTCCATCACACCCCTCCTTGCCTATTAGAAAGCTCAGCCAGTGCGGTGCGGATGAGCGCGTCGATCCGTGCGTCTGCGCCCAGCTTTTCATAGGCGGCTGAGACGGCGGCAAAGGCTTCCATTCGGCGATAGCCAAGGTTGAGCAGCGCGGAAAGCGCATCGTCGGCCACGCCGCCTTGGGGCAGGGCGGCGACTTTCGCTGTGCCCAGAGAGACGGGCAGCGCCAAATGCGCAACTTTGTCTTTCAATTCTGTGACGATCCGAAGCCCCAGTTTCGGCCCCACGCCATCGGCGGCGGTCAGCGCAGCTTTGTCGCCAGAGAGGATTGCGCCTGCAAGACGTTCGGGTGAGAGAATGCCAAGGATGGCCAGTGCAACTTTCGCGCCCACGCCCTGCACGGTGGTGAGGAGGCGAAACCAGTCGCGCTCGGTTTTTTCGGCAAAGCCGAACAGGTTGATCGCGTCCTCGCGCACATGCGTCTCGATCCATAGCGCGGCGGTGTCGCCGACCTCGCCCGCCAGCCGCAGCGTATGGGCCGAGCAAGCCACCAGATAGCCAACGTCCTGCACATCCAAAATGATCTGCGTGCCCTCGATGCTTTCAATCCGTCCTGTGAGTTTACCGATCATGCTGGGGACTCCGTTGTGCGCCTCCCCCCTTGCGGGGGAGGAAGAAAAATCTCGGCGTTACGAAAGTAACGCCTTAGATTTTTCAGGTGGGGGGTTATACGAAGGCTAGTGTAAAGCATAACCCCCCACCAATGAAAACTAAGGGCTTGCTTGGCGCAAACCCAAGTTTTCATGTCCTCCCCCGCAAGGGGGGAGGTGAAGGGGTATATGCGCTTTTCTTTTTTGTTTAAAACATCAGCCATAATGTCCCCCATGATGTGCATGGCAAACAGCGATGGCAAGGGCATCGGCGGCATCGGGGGCCAGTTTCCCCGATCCGGGCAAAAGAATGTTGATCATGGCCTGAATCTGGCCTTTGTCCGCATGGCCAAAGCCTGTGACCGTTTGTTTGATGGTGTTGGCGGAATACTCGGCGACGGGCAGCCCCGCTTGTGCCGCGCTCAGCATGGCCGCGCCCCGTGCCTGCCCCAGCTTAAGGGCCGAGGCCGCGTTTTTGTTGACGAAGGTTTCCTCAATTGCGGCCTCATCGGGCGTATGGGCGGCAATGATTTGATGAAGCCCTTCCGCCAGAACCTTGAGCCGCTCGGCCATCGGCAGGGTCGGGTCGGGGTTGATCCGCCCCGCCGCCAGAAAGGACAGGCGGTTATCCTCTTGCCGGATGACGCCCCACCCCGTGTGGCGCAGGCCCGGATCAATCCCCAAGATGCAGCGAATCACTTTCATAAAGGAGAGGATAGGCGGTTTGTCCCGTGGGGGCAAAAGAAGAACAAAGAAAAAAGAGGGGGGTAACCCCACCCTCCCCTTGCGGGAGGGTCGAAAACACGAAGTGTTTTCGGGGAGGGGTCAGAAGAATGACTGTAAGAAAGCAACCCCTCCCCGATATTTTCTCTCCCTATGGGATCGAAAATATCGTGCCCTCCCGCAAGGGGAGGGCGGTTAGCCTGTAATTGGTAAAAACAGAAGGGCAAAAAAACACCGCCGCAGGGAGGTCACGCTCGGCTGCGGCGGGAGCTTTATTCTTC
>DYDA01000004.1:3647-97664 GCA_020718105.1 Micavibrio sp.
AGGGCGGCGGGATGGGGCCGCAGGGATGTCACGCTCGGCTGCGGCGGCAGCAGTGCGGGGAGTCCCGCCTGAAGTGAGGTTCTCAACGATGGAGCGTAGGAGGCGTTGCTCTTGCTTTTACGCTTTTACCGCCGACATGCGGTTGTTGTTTGCCAAACAGGGCTCCCGCTGCTTCTTTGAAAGGGGAAGTGATTTCAAAAGAATCTTTAGGAATGGTGAAGTGAACACGGTCTAATACATTTTGCATCTTAACCCTCCCTTCCGGCATGAAGCCGGAGAATTATCCATTGAACTCGACTATGCCCCCATCATAGCGCGAAAAGGTTAGGATAGGGTTGATCTTGGATAAAATACCGGCTTTCTTTTCTTGAGAATTTGTTTACCATGAGGGGGGCGATGGAAAAAAGAAAATCACCCTCCCCTTGCGGGAGGGTCGAAAACATGGAATGTTTTCGGGGAGGGGGTTTAAGGGGCTGTATTTCTGACCCCTCCCCGAAATTTCTTCTCGCGCTGCGATCAGAAATTTCGTGCCCTCCCGCAAGGGGAGGGCGATTCGAGTGCGAACCTTTGAACTGTTTTGGATATAGAAATAAAACCAAATGGGATCCCCGATCTGCGCGATGCTACCGCATCGCTTGTCGAGGATGACGAAAGGCTAACCCCTAACCCCTAACCTTTAGGACCTCTGCATGATCGAACTTATTTGGTGGCATTGGGCGCTTGTCGGGTTTGGCTTTATTCTGGCTGAGCTTGCCTTGCCCGCTTTCGTCCTTGTCTGGTTTGGGCTTGGCGGCTTTTTGGTGATGACCGCCCTCTTGCTTTTGTCCTCGTTTTCTCTTACCGCGCAATTGCTTATTTGGACTCTGTCATCGCTTGGCATGATGCTTTTGTGGTTCCATGTTTTCAAGCGTGGCTTTCATAAAAGCCTTATTGGCCGTTCATCCGCCGCCCTTGTGGGCGAGATTGGGATCATCGCAGAGGCCGTCGCGCCGTTTAAAGCGGGCAAAGTGCGTTTTCAAAAACCCCTCGTCGGTTCGGATTTGTGGAACTGCACCGCGCAAGAAGAAATCATCGCGGGCACGCGCGTTCGCGTTGAAAGTGTAGAAGGCAACACCGTCGTCGTCAAAAAACTGGAAGGATAACTGCCATGAACCCCTCACTTATTTTTGTTATCGCGCTTTTCGTTTTCGTGTTTGTCACACTGGCCAAGGGCATTCGCATCGTCCCGCAGGGCGAGGAGTGGATCATCGAGCGTCTTGGCAAATACAATGAAACCTTTATGCCCGGCCTTAATGTCATGATCCCCTATATCGATCGCGTGTCGCAAAAGGTGGTGACAAAAGACGTGCTGCTTGACGTGCAAGAGCAGGAAGTCATTACCAAAGACAATGCCGTGATCCTGACCAACGCGATTGCCTTTGTGAAAGTTACCGATCCCGTCAAGGCCGTGTATGGCGTCGTGAACTTTGCCGATGCTATCCGCTATCTGATTATGACGACGCTGCGCTCCATCGTGGGTGAGATGGAGCTTGACCAGGCGCTGTCCTCCCGCGATCAGATTAAGACGCGCCTTCGCGAATCCATCGCGGACGAAGTGTTGGATTGGGGTCTCACTGTTCGCTCGGTTGAGATTCAAGACATTAAGCCTTCGCCCACCATGCAAAAGGCGATGGAGCTGCAAGCCTCGGCCGAGCGCGAACGTAAGGCGACGGTGACAAAGGCCGAGGGCGATAAGCAGGCCGCGATTTTGCAAGCCGAAGCGCGCCTTGAATCCTCGCGCCGCGATGCGGAGGCGCAGATTGTTCTGGCCGATGCCTCGGCTAAGGCGATTCAAATGGTCATGCAGGCGTCTGCCGGAGCCGACACCTCGCTGGCTTACCTGCTGGGCGAGAAGTACATTCGCTCGATGGAAAAGATGGCGACTTCGCAGAACGCGAAAACCATCCTGCTCCCCGCCGATATTCAAGATACCGTGCGCGGTTTGATGGGACGGGTGAGAGGGGCATAAAAGGCCCTTTTTACCCTCTTCAAATCGCCTTAAACGAGCGGAAATACTATGCTATTTCTGGATCAAAACGATCCAACAATTAACCATGACAGAGCCTCTTCTAACGCGTCCTTCCCGCGCTTAACGATGCGGGGCTTGATTGGCTTTTTTGTGGGAGGTTTTGTTGGGGGGTATGGGTGATGCTGGATGGGGCGTATCCCCACAGTTGACGATAATCGTCGGCTGGTTTGCCTCCGGTTTGGGCGCTTCCACCGTTTTTGTCTCGCGTTTAAAAAGGGCGTCGGCTGTTGGTTGTATCAACGCCGTGGCAAAAGGTGACAGCAGACAGAAAATTGTGCCGACGGCTGTGCCAGAGGTCAGACCGGAAACAACAGAGGCTTTAAAGGTTGTGTTGTTGTGAATGTTCGATAGACGCCCTTGCTCGCTTTTTAGAAAGTCTTTTTGAGCCAGAAGATAAAGTTTATCAACTTTCTTGGGATTGTGAAGTGTATTCCAAGCGTCTTTAAGCGGCAGGTCTCCATCAAGGACAAGTTCGTCAAAGTACGATTGAGCAATCAAGGCAGACACATCTTCTTTCTCTAAATAATAGGTCAGAAAAGTTTTCCGAGAAAGAAGAAGGATGTCAGAAAATGTAACTGGCTTTTCCGTTTTGTGAGATTCTTGAGACATAATACGCCCCTGTAAAAAAGCTGGATTTACAGCTGATGTTGAAAAATAGTGGTGGTGTTAACGGTTAATCACGAAGGCTCAGATCGCCATTCTCGAAATTGTTCTTTAAAATGCTTTCTTATCGTGGTGCCTAAATTGGGATCGCCTGGGCCGCTGATAACATCCCATATGGCGCGCTCGTGCTTGTTCATACCTGCGGGCGGCTGGATTGGGTTTTGTTTGCTCAGTTCAATCGCTTCTCTGGCAACCCGTTCAGCATTATCCAGATCCGCTTGGGTAAGATTGCCCAAAACGGGTTTTTCATGATATTGCTGCGTTTTACGTTGATGCCGGTTGCTCATGGCGGTTCCTGTTGTTTTAATCTGTGTCGGCACATGATAGACCATTTGTCTTTCCTTTCAAAAAGGTTTTCTTCTTTTGTGTTTTGAAGGTAGCAAAAAACGAAAAGAAAAATCAAGAAAAATCTTTACTTTCAATATGTTAACGGAATGTTAATTGGAAAAGAAAGCGTTAAGAAAAAATGGTTTCCCTTGTTTTCTATGGCGAAAATAGATCATAGGAGAAGGCGAAAGGGTTCAGGCCTGCCCGGTTATCGCAAGGAAGCGTAACTCGCTATTTTTTGGAGAACGCGGCTTGAAAAGCTTTTGGGCGACGAAGGCAGGGCGGGCAAGCTCGCGGTCGCCTTGAGGTGCTGCAAAAACGCATCGCTCGTTGATAAATGGACGCTGTTGATGGCGTCGCAGGTATGGATCAGCTTTTCTTGATGCCATTGAGGGCTTTGGCCTCTGGGTTCACAACATTTGTCTGCCATAAGATCATAAAGAGCATAGACATCAAGCCCTACCTTACGCGCCCCAAGGATCGTATCCGCAACGCAAGCGCAAGTGTTCATGCCCGTTATAATAACCTTCTGGCAATCTTTTTCTTGAAGCTCTTGGTAGAGAAGAGAGTTCCTTTCATAGTAAAAAGCATCATTGGCACATTTAACATAAATCGGTTCGTTTTCTTTGGGCTTCACCGCATCAAGCCCTAAGCCTTTTATAAGGGCGGGGGGTCTGATCGTCGGGGCAAAGGCAAAGGATTCTGTCTGGTTATAGGCGACCCAAATGGTGGAAATGTTATGGCGCTTTAATTTATTGGCAAAGGCGCGTTCTGCCTTGACAAAAAGGCTCCGTCGCTTCTGGGGCATGGCGTGATAAAAGCGCAATTGGACATCAATAGCCAGATGAACGGCGTTAAAGGCATTTTTCATAATAACGTCCCTAAAAACAAAAGCCCCCTTTTTATACAATGGCGTTGATGAAAGTAAAAAGGAAAAAGAGGATCCTGCGCCACCCTGTCGTTCTTGGCATAATCCTGTTTCCTTCGTCGTTAATATGGCTTATTTCTTTTGGGTGATTCTTTTCCCATTTTACGGTGCGTTTTTTGACCCCCATGCCCAAGACTTTGTTCACAAAAGCTCCCCTCATCGCCGTTTTGGCGATGGTTCTGGTCTTTGCCATCGTCGCGGGGGCGGGGCTGGGGCTGGACTGGCCCCTTTTGCTTGCGGTGGCGGCCCTGGTTTTTGCCGCGGCTGAGGGTGTGGCGTTGTGGAGCCTGCGGAAAAAAGCAGGGTTGGATGCTCGGTTCCTTCGCCACCTGAAATTCGTCGCAGATCGTCTTCAAGCCACCTTGCGCCATGCACCCATGGGCTATTGCCTTTTTACGCCGCAAGGCCTTTTGCGTGAGGAGCAGGCGGTGGCCTCGCGCCTTGGTCTTGGAAAACTTACGCACATGGATGAGTTGATCGGCGCGATTAAGGACAGCGGCGCGTTTTTGGCCGCGTTTCGCAAGCTTCAAACGGCGGGCGAACCTTTTGTGCAGGACATTCATCCTGTGCACGGCGGTGGGCCTTTGCGTCTTTATGGGCAACGCTTTCGCATTGGGGTCGAGGGGCCGCATATCGATGGGCTCTGGTTTTGTGATTTAAAGGCGGACGACGCCGCTCTGCCCATGCCCGCCGTTGAGGAAACAGCAAAGAGCGCCTCGCCGCCTGCGGAAAAACCAGCGTCCTTGCTTGCGGCGGCGCCTTCCGGCGGCACAAGTTGCGCTGCGGCGCTCTCTTCCTCGTCGAAGGATGGCGTGGGCTCGTGTTTTGATGCGCTGCCGTTTCCTGTCTGGGGACGCAATGCGGCGCTTGAGCTGGTGGCGTGCAACAAGGCCTATGCCAATGTTTTGGAAAGCACGCCAGAGCGCGTTTTGGCGCATCAGCATGAATTGATGCCCCCGCCCTTTAAGGGCGGGCGCACGTTGGCCGCCGCTGTCTTGGCCAAGGGCGAGGCCATGGAAGTGCGCGATCACGCGGTAATGAGCAGCCAGCGGCGCTTGCTGCAAATTGTTGAACAGCCCTTTGTCAAAGAGAAGGATGACCCGCGCTCTGTTGTTCTTTTGGGGTTTGCCATCGATGTGACGGCGGAGGAGGAAAAAGGGGCTGAGCTTCGCCGCCATCTTGTTTTGTATCATGAGGTGATGGAACATTTAAGCGCCGCTATTTGCGTGTACGATGCGGATAAAAGGTTGGCGTTTTATAATCGCGCCTATCAACGCCTATGGGAGGCGCAGGACGTCTTTTTGGACAGCAAGCCGATGTTCAGCGATGTTTTGGAAGATTTGCGCGCGCGTCGCCGCATCCCTGAACAAGTGGATTTTCAAAAATACAAAAAGGAGCAACTGGCGCTTTTCACCTCGCTGCTTGAGCCTCGTGAGGACGTGATCTATCTGCCCGATGAAACCAGCTTGCGCGTGATGGTCGCGCCGCATCCGTTGGGCGGCCTTATGTATGTTTATGAAAATGTCACGGATCAATTGGCGTTGGAGACATCGTACAACACATTGATGGCGGTGCAGCGCGAGACGATTGATAATTTGGCCGAAGGCATCGCCGTGTTTGGCCCCGACGGAAAGCTGCGCCTTTCCAACGCGGCGCTGGCGACGCTGTGGGATTTGCCAGAGGCGTTTTTAGAAACAGAGCCGCATGTTTCTGATTTCTTAGAGCAAGCCAAAACGCTTATTTCAACGGAAGATGATTGGGATGCGCGTAAGGCTGAGCTGGTGGGCAAGGCGCTTCATCGTATGCCACGGTCGGGACGCATGGGCCGAACCGATCAAAAGATTGTTGAGTTTTTGACGGTGCCGTTGCCTGATGGCTCGGTGCTGAACAGTTTCCTTGACGTTACCGATTCAGCCAAGGTGGAGCAAGCACTTCGCGCCAGCAACGCCGCGCTGGCCACGGCGGATCGTCTGAAATCCGATTTCGTCGCCAATGTGTCGTATCAGTTGCGCACGCCGCTTAACACCATTACGGGTTTTGCCGAAATTTTGGTGGAGCAGTATTTTGGCGCGCTTAATGAGCGGCAGATGGATTATACGGCGACGATCAAAACGGAAAGCGAAAAGCTTTCGCGCCTTATCAACAATGTTTTGGATTTGGCGACGATTGAAGCGGGGCGCATGACCTTAGACCTTCAATCGGTCGGTGTGGCCGACATTTTGAACGACGCCAAAGCGATGACGGCTGAATGGGCGCGGCAGCAAGCGTTAGAAATTTTAATTGATTGCCCTTCAACGATGGGCGCGTTTGAGGTGGATGAACAGCGCGTCAAACAGGTTCTTTTCAACCTTATCAGCAACGCGATTAAATACACGCCTGCGGGTGGGCATATCGCGCTGGCCGCATGGCCACAGGACGAATGGGTCGTCATCAGCGTTTTGGACACGGGCGTTGGCATTCCCGAAGACGATCGCGAGCGCATCTTTGGCAAGTTTGAGCGTGCCAACGCGCATCTTCGCCAAGGCGGCGCTGGATTGGGCCTTAGCCTTGTCAAAAGCTTTGTCGAGTTACACGGTGGCCGCGTTGAGATTTTCAGCGACGCAACGGATGGCACGCGCATCAGCTGCTTCTTTCCGCGTAAAGCGCCGAAAAAGGACGAGGCTCTCTTGATCGGTAAGGCGTAAGGCGATGGCCGCGCCGCGCCTTCTTCCCCTTGCCGATTTGGCCGCGACGAAGGCTTTGGCTGTGCGCCTTGCGCCGCTTCTTCGCCGCCATGATGTCATTGCGCTGCGTGGCGCTTTAGGCGCAGGCAAAACAACCTTCGCGCAGTTTCTTTTGCAAGTGCTGGGCGTGCAAGGCGACATCACCAGTCCGACTTTTACATTGGCGCAGGTTTATGAAACGCCGCGCTTTCCCATTTATCATTTTGATTGGTATCGTTTGAAAACGCCGCAGGAGGTTGAGGAGCTTGGCTTTGATGAGGCCCTTGGCGATGGCGTTTGTGTGATCGAATGGCCAGAAAAAGCGGAAAGTTATTTGCCGCCTTCGCTTGGCGTTCTTTCTTTGCGTTTTGGCATGGACGCTGAGGCTGTGCGCTGTGTAACGATAGAGGCGGATGAGGCGTGGGCGCCGCGTCTTTTGGACGGGGGCGTGTGATGGCGGATGAAAAAGCCCTCGACTTTTTTTTGCAAGGCGCGGGGTGGGGTGGGGCAAGGCGCTGCGCGGTCGCTGCCGATTTTTCTTCGCGCTGTTTTTATCGCCTGACCCGCGAGGGGGCAGAACCGACAAGCGCGATTTTGATGATCGCCGCGCCGGATCAGAAAACCAAAGAATTTGTTGCTCTCGCTGCTCTTTTACGCGGTCTTGGGCTTGCTGCGCCAGAGATTTATGCGGCGGACGTGGCGGCGGGCTTGGCGTTGATGCAAGATTTTGGCGAGGACAAAGTCGGGGGTCTTTTGGACGCTGGCCGCGACCCTGCGCTGTTTGATGCAGGCGCTGCGGCGTTGCTGGCACGGCTGCACAAAAACTTTTCACCAGCGCCTGTCCCTGCGGTGTCGTTCCCCCGTTTTGATGCCGCGCTGTTGGCTCAGCAAGCGGCGCTGTTTATCGATTTTGCTTTTTTGCGTGAGTCGGGGCGCTGTGCGACAGACGGTGAGCGCGAAGGTTTTATCGCGGCGTGGCAAGAGTCTCTTGCGCCGTTTGACGCGGCGCTGCCGCGCACATTGTTGCTGCGCGATTTTATGCCCGATAACGCGATGGTGTTAGAGCCTCCCGTGACAGAGCAGACCCTTGGCGTGATTGATTTTCAGGACGCAGGGATTGGCTCGCCCGCGTATGATCTTGCCTCGTGGTGCGAGGAGGTGAGGCGCGATGGCGGCCTTGCGCGGTTGCCCTCTTTTGTCGCGGCGTATCACGCGCTGCATCCTGTGGTGGATCAGCCTCTTTTGCTGCAAGCGGCGCGGGTTTATGCCGCGCAGCGTCACACGCGCATTCTGGGGATTCTTGTTAAGGTGGGGCGCGAGGCGATGATTCCGCGCGTGACGGATGCGGTTCAATCGTTGTTGCAAGAGGAGGCTCTTGCGCCCGTGCGGCGTTGGGCAAAGGGTTGCGGGGTGATGGGGGCATGACGACGGCTTTCCCTTTTCTGAGCGCTACGGGCATGGTGCTGGCGGCGGGCTTTGGTAAGCGGATGCAGCCGTTGACTCTCACAACGCCCAAGCCGTTGCTGAAGGTAGGGGGGCGGGCGATGCTGGATCTTGCCATTGATCATTTGAAGGCGGCGGGGATCACGCGGGTTGTCGTCAACGCGCATTATCTGGCGGATCAGGTGGCCGCGCATTGTGCTGGCATTACGGACAGCACCATCCTTTTATCGCGTGAAGATGAAATTCTAGAAACGGGCGGCGGCGTAAAAAAGGCGTTGAGGGCAGGGTTGTTTCAGTCCTCGTCATTGCGAGCGCAGCGAAGCAATCCAGCGCCGCGCGTCTGCGCGGTGTGTGAGTCTTATGCGCCGTGGACACGGCGCGGCTGGATCGCCACGCTTCGCTTTGCTTCGCTCGCGATGACGAAAATAATGAGGAAGGCTCAGAAAAAAAGTAAAATCAAAAAAGAAACAAACAAGCCCTTCTTTGTCCTTGCAGGCGATATGCCGATGACGGAGGGCGCGGCGCCTGCGCTGGCGCGGTTGGCGCAGGCGTGGAATCCCAAAACGATGGACGTTTTGCTGTTGGTGATGCCGCGTGATAAGGCGCGGGGCTTTTCCGGCAAGGGCGATTTTATGATGCGCGCCGATGGCTCTTTGGCGCGGGCTGGTGTAGGCGGCGCGGCGCGGGATGTCGTTTTTATCTCGGCCATGATTGTGAATCCCGTCCTGTATGATGAGGTCAGTGAACCCGCTTTTTCGAACAACGTGATTTTTGATTTAGCAGAATCGCGGGGGCGGTTGTTTGGCCTTGTCCATGACGGCGCATGCTATCACGTTGGCACGCCCGAAGATTTGGCCGAGGCGAACCGGCTTCTTGAAACGGGCGAGGGCTGGCGATGAGCGGCGTTTTCACCATCTCTGCAGAGCGGTGTTTTGTAAGAACTTTGGCGCGTGGCTTGCTGATGCGTGCGGGCGGCGATCCGATGCGTCTTGCCTCTATGCAAATCTATTTGCCGACGCGCCGCGCTTGCCGCGCTTTGCGGCAAGCGTTTTTACAAGAAACAGAGGCTCGCGCTACGCTTTTGCCGCGTATGCAGCCGTTGGGCGATGTGGAAGAAGACGTGCTTGATTTTATGGACGCGGGCGCTTTGGACGACTTGCCTCCCGCCATTGAGCCGCTTCGCCGCCAAATGCTTTTAACGCAATTGATTGCGAAGAAAGATCCTGCCTTGCCCTTGGATCAGGCGGCGGCGTTGGCGCAGGCGCTGGCGGCGCTTTTGGATCAGGCGCAAACGACGGGTTGCGCCTTAACGCAGTTTGGCGCGCTGGTGGCCGACGATTATGCGCAGCATTGGCAAGAAACGCTTTCGTTTTTGGAAATCGTGACAGAGGCGTGGCCCAAGGTGTTGCTTGATGAAGGCTGTGTTGATCCAGCCTCGCGGCGCGTTGCGGTTTTGGATCGTCAAGCCAAGGCGTGGGAAGCCGCCCCACCTCTCCATCCGATTATCGTGGCGGGATCAACAGGCTCACAGCCCGCCGTTGGCCGCTTGATGAAAGTGATTGCCGCTTTGCCGCAAGGCGAGGTGATTTTGCCCGCGCTGGATTTATCGTTGGAAGAAGAGGCGTGGCAAGCGATTGGCGAGACGCATCCGCAATTCACGATGAAGGTGTGGTTGGACGAATCAGGCTTTAAGCGCGAGGTCGTGCGGGGGTGGGATGCTCTTTCTGATAAGCCTGCCGCGCCGCCACGCGTGCGCCTGTTGCAAGAGTCGCTACGTCCCGCCGAGGTCACGGAAAGCTGGCAACATCTGACACCGCATGCGATTCCGCCCGAAGCTTTTGCGGGGCTTGAGGTCTTGACATTGGATCATGCCCGCGAAGAGGCGGACGTGATCGCGCTGCGCCTTCGCGCCGCGTTGGAGGAAGACGGGAAAACGGCGGCGCTTGTCACGCCCGATCGCGCTTTGGCGGCGCGGGTTGCGGCGGCGCTCACGTGCTGGGGGTTGGAGGTCAATGATTCGGCGGGCACACTGCTGGATTTGTCGCCTGTGGGGCGTTTTTTGATCGATGCGTTTAAGGCCGCCGATGCTGGCGCTGGCGCGATAGAGTTTCTGACATTGCTTAAACACCCGCTGGCCGCGATGGGCTTGCCCTTAGCGCAAGGGCGCTCTTTGACGCAAGAGGTTGAAGTAAAACTATGGCGTGGGGTGCGCCGCGCAGATGGTTTGACAGGCCATGGCGCGTTAAGCGTGGAAGGCGATGCGTGGCTGGCGCGGCTTCATGCGCTGGTATCGCCTCTTTCGCAAAGCTGGCAGACGAAAAAGACGATTGCCGCATGGCTTGATGCGCATTTGGCGCTGGCCGAAGGGTTGGCGCAAAGCGAAAGCGACGTGGGCGCGGCACGTCTTTGGCGAGGAAGCGATGGTGAGGCAGCGGCGCTGGCGCTGGATGATTGGCGTGGCGCAAGCCATGATTTCATGGCCGTGACGGGGCGCGAGTATCTGGCGTTGTTTGAATCGCTTTTGCATCAGATAACTTTGCGCCCCACCTATGGCCAGCACCCGCGTTTGCATATTCTGGGGCCTCTTGAGGCGCGTCTTTTACAGCATGACGTGATCATTTTAGGCGGCATGAATGAGGGCACATGGCCCCCGCAAGCAACCCTTGATCCATGGCTCTCGCGGCCCATGAAAAAACAATTGGGCTTGCCTTTGCCGGAAAAGCGCATCGGGCTTAGCGCCCATGACTTTGCGCAACTTGCCAGCGCCCCGCAAGTCATGATGACCCGCGCAAAGCGTGTGGGGGGCGCCCCTGCCGTTCCATCGCGTTTTTGGTTGCAGCTTGGCGCGGTCTTGCAAGCCGCAGGTTATGACAAAACGGCTTTAGCGCCTAGGCTCCCATGGCAAGCTTGGGCGCGAGGCATGGATGCGCCCACCGCGCAGCCCGCGCCTTTTGCGCCGCCGTGCCCTTGTCCTTGCCTTGCCTTGCGGCCTCAAAAACTTTCCGTTACGGAAATTGGCGTGTGGCTTAGCAACCCTTATGCGATTTATGCCAAGCATATTTTAAAGTTGAAAAAGCTGGAGCCTATCGATGCCGACCCCGCGATGGCGGATTTTGGCACGATTGTTCACGGCGCTTTAGAGGCTTTTGTGCGGGGGGATGAGCTGACCCTTGATCGCTTGCTGACCTGTGGGCGCAAGGCGTTTGCGCCGTTTGAGGATAGGCCGCAGATTGCGGCGTTCTGGTGGCCGCGCTTTGAGCGCATAGCCGCATGGTTTGTGGCCAATGAAAAGGTGCGACGCGCCGCAGGGATCCTGCCCATGGCCGTTGAGGCGCGGGGCACCATGGCTTTTGCGAACGGGCGGTTGACGTTGATAGGCCGCGCTGATCGGATCGATCGCCTTGCGGATGGAAGCGTTCAGATTATCGATTACAAGACGGGCACGCCGCCTTCGCGCACGAAAGTGCTGGCGGGGTATGAACCTCAATTAGCGCTGCTGGCTTTAATGGCGCAGGCGGGCGCGTTTGAGGAAGTGGCCGCTGCGTCTGTGACGTCTATGGCTTATTGGGCGCTGCAAGAAAAGGACGATAAAAAGAAAATCGTCGCTTTTGATCAAACAGCGGCGGCGCAATGCGACAAGGCGCAAGAAGGCCTTGATAATCTTATCACTGCTTTTGCCGATCCCGCCACGGCGTATGCGGCCGTGCCGCGCCCGCATGTTGCGCCCCGCTTTGACGATTACGCGCATTTGGCGCGGTTGGCCGAAGGCCTTGGGGAGCAAGGGCATGGTTCTGAAAGCGAGGGTGCATGACAGAACAAAGTTTTTCTCTATCGTCCCCCGCGCCTGAAAAGGAAAAGGGTTTTTTAGGTGACGTTAATGCGGCGCAACGCGCAGCGGCGGATCCGGCCGTGTCCGCGTGGGTCGGCGCATCGGCAGGATCGGGAAAGACAAAGGTGTTGGCCGATCGTGTCACGCGCCTTTTGCTGGAGGGGGTGAGGCCAGAGAAGATTTTGTGTCTGACCTTCACCCGCGCCGCTGCGGCTGAAATGTCCATTCGCCTGACGCAGCGTCTTTCGCGTTGGGCTGTGTGCGACGATGCGGCGCTGGATCATGATTTGGATTCTCTTTTGGGACTGCCTGCGAAGGAGGGGCAGCGCCTTCGCGCAAGGCGGTTGTTCGCGGGCGTTTTAGCGTGCGCGGGCGGCATGCGCTTTGTCACGATCCATGCTTTCGCGCAGGAAATCTTGCGCCGCTTTCCTTTAGAGGCGGGCGTGTCCCCCACTTTTTCGGTGATCGAGGAAGCGGACGCGCATGCTTTGTGGCAAGAGGCGCAGGGCGCTCTCCTGCAAGAAATCGCGCAGCAAAAAGACGGCGCGGCAGCGCAAGCGTTTGCCGCGTTGATCGATGTCATGGCCGAGGAAACCATGAGCGCGTTATTGCGCGATGCTGCGTCTCATGCCCCGCGTGTGAAGGAGGCGGCGGCCACAGCGGGCGGCTTGCCCGCTCTTCTTCAAACGATGCGCAGCGCGTTAGAGTTGGAGCCGCAGGATTCGTCCGCGCTGTTTGATGCGGTGGCGGCGCGGGAAGGTGCGTTTGATCGTGCCGCGCTGTTGGCTGTGGCAAGGGCGCTGGCGGAAAAGGCTTCACCTCAATATGCGCCTCGTGGACAGATTATTTTGGATTGGTTGGAGACGGATGAGGCGGGACGCATCGCCACGTTGAATCTTTATGCGCGGGCGTTTTTGACAGACAAAGGGGAGCCTTTTGCGAAGGTTGCCGATAAAAAATGGCTTGAGGCCAACCCTGCGTATGAAAAGCCCCTGCGGACGGAAGAAGCGCGGATCATTCGCTTGATGGAGCGGCGCGACACCTGCCGCATCGCGCAGGAAACCGCTGCTGCGTTGACACTGTCTTGGCGAATGGTTGATCTTTATGAGGCTCAAAAAACGCGCCGCGCCGCGCTGGATTACAACGATTTAATTGAAAAGGCGGGCGATGTGTTGTCCAAGGCAGGCAGCGCCGCTTGGGTTTTGTACAAACTGGATGGCGGCATTGACCATATCTTGTTGGACGAAGCGCAAGACACCAACCCCGCGCAGTGGCGCATCGTGCAAGCGTTGACGGATGAGTTTTTTGCCGGAGAAAGCGCCCGCAGTAACGTGGGGCGCACGGCTTTTGTCGTGGGCGATGAAAAGCAATCCATTTATAGCTTTCAGGGCGCGGACGTTGCCGTCTTTGCCAAAATGCGCGGCGCGTTTGAAAAGCGGATCACGGAGTCGGGAAGGCCGTTTCGCTCGGTTCCGATGAACGTATCGTTTCGCTCTGCCCCTGTCGTTCTTCGCGCCGTTGATTGGGTTTTTGAGGCTGATGCGGCAAGGCAAGGCGTGTCCTTGCAGCCTGTTACGCATCAGGCCTTTCGTCAAGACGCAACAGGGCGGGTAGAGGTTTGGCCTCTGTTGGTCGCAGGCGAGGATGAAGAAAAAAAGCCAAAGGCGTTGAAAGAAGCCATTGATTGGGGAATGCCTTGGGGCTACCGCGCCGCGCCCGATCCTGCCGCGCAGTTGGCGGCGCAGATCGCGCAGCAGATTAAGGCGTGGGTGACAAGCGGGCATACCGTTTATGATCGCGACCAAAAGGGCGAGCGCCCCATGACTTATGGCGACGTGATGGTGCTGGTGCAAAAGCGCGGCACGCTGGTTCCGCACTTGGTGGCGGCTTTGAAAAAAGCGGGCGTGGCTGTGTCGGGCGTGGATCGTATGCGCTTGACCTCTCAATTGGCCGTGATGGATTTGATGGCGCTTTTGCAGTTTCTTTTATTGCCACGCGATGATTTGACTTTGGCGACTGTTTTGCGTGGACCCCTTATGGGGATAAGCGAAGAGGCGTTGATGGCGCTGGCTATAGGGCGCGGCACGCAAAGTTTGTGGGAGCGGTTGGGGGATGCGGCAACAGAAGAAAGCGAAAGAATTGAAAAAGAAAAAAGAAAACGGGATCCCCGCTTTCGCGGGGATGACGATGGAGGACAAGGCTGCAACAAAAATGCCGTCATGCCCGTGAAAACGGGCATCCCGTTTGTTTCTTGTGACGTTTCCGGTTGTGCTCCCTTCGCTTGCGTTTATGCCTATCTTCGCGCGTTGCTGGCCAAGGCGGATGGGCTATCGCCGCTCGCGCTTTTAATGATGGTCCTAAGCGACCCTTGTCCTGCCGATGCGGTGAGCGGAAGACGGGCGATGGTATCGCGCCTTGGCATCCAAGCCGAAGACCCGATGGATGAGCTTTTGGGGGCGGCTGAAGATTTCGGGACGCGCCGCGCCCCCTCCCTTCAGGCCTTTTTACACTGGCTGACGGAAAGCGAGGCCGAGATCAAGCGCGAGATGGAAGCCGCAGGGGGGCGCGTGCGCGTGATCACGGTCCATGGCTCTAAGGGGCTGGAGTCGCCCGTTGTGATTTTGCCCGATGCCGCCCTTGAACCAAGCCGAGGTAAGCTGCCCAAGATTTTATGGGATGAGGCGCGGCGCGTGCCGTTTTATGTGCCGCGTGAGTCTTTGAACGGGCGGCTGGCCGCGCTGCGTGGGCAGGCGCGAGAGCGGCAATTAGAGGAATATCGCCGTTTGCTTTACGTGGCGATGACTCGCGCCGCTGATCGGCTTTATATCGGTGGTTTTGTGAAAAGCGAGCCGAAGGAACCTTCCAAAAAGAAAGAGGTGGTTGATTCGTGGTATGCTCTTGTCTCCCGCGCCCTTGCGCCCCATCATCAGGCCGACGTTGTGGCGGGCGCGGCGCTTTTGCCGCCAACGATTGTGCTGGCCGATTATGCGACGAGCGTGGACATACGGATAAAGGGCACAGAAGAAAAAAATAAAAAGATAGCCGCGCCTTTGCCTCCCTTGCTGCCTTCGTGGCTTTTTGCTCCGCCGCCACCAGAGCCTTTGCCGCCGCGCCCGCTTGTGCCCTCACGCCCCAGCGAGGCGGAGGAAAATGCAACCCCACCTTCTGTATCGCCACAGGATGCGCGGTTTGCGCGTGGCCGCTTGATCCATCGCCTGTTGCAAAACCTTCCCGATGTTGCGGCGGAAAAAAGAGAAGCGGCCGCAAGACGGCTGTTGGCGCGGCCAGCGCATCAGTTGACGCCTGTCGCGCAAAAAGAAATCGCCCATGAAGCTCTGCGGCTTATGGAGGATCCGCGTTTCGCGCCGTTGTTTGGGAAAGAGAGCCGCGCCGAAGTTCCTGTGATCGGCCTTGCCTCAGGGCGCTTGATTTCGGGGCAAGTGGATCGCCTTGTTTTGATGGAGGGGGAGGTTTGGATCGTGGATTACAAAACCAACCGCCCTCCGCCCGCCGATTCCGCGCTCATTCCCGCCGCTTACAGGGCGCAGATGGAGGCTTACCGCACGGTGCTGCGGGCGGTTTATCCAGACCGCTTTATCCGGTGCTTTTTGTTGTGGACATACGCGCCAAAAATGATGGAAATAACCCAACCAGCTGATATATCAAGAGAATAAAAAGTGGTAGTTGGTGATTTTTTCCCTTGACTCGTGGGGACGTTTCTGCTATTGACATTGCTAGGCGGAGCTGTGCCTGAAGTTAGAGTTCAGGGGTCAGAGCGTAGAATTCAGAGAAAGAGGGGCTTCGTGGCGGCGCGAGGCTTTTTTTGTTGGGCAGGGTTCCCCTTTCCTTATTTTTTGTTCCAGAAAATCAACTCTTGAAGTGGAAGGATTATGGTTCTGGTTATAAGGGGGGCGTTAGTCAAATGTTCATAATCTGTTGATTAAAAAGAAAGGCGGCTTGATGGCTGTTTCTTTTTGTGCGTAACGTGGCGGGGTGGCTCCTGTCTTTGAGGAGACTGATTCTTATGGCGTCCCCCTCCTTTCTTGTTTTGAGAAAGTCCCTTAGCAGGGGGCTAACAGAGGCATTCCTATGTTAAATGTTCTTGATCATATCGTGGCGGCGGTTCTTGTCGCGGCGCGGCAACCGATTGAATCCTTCATTCGTCTTGAAACGGCGCAAGATGGCACAACGCTGGTGGCTGATGACGGCTCTTTGATGTCGATCGTCCAGATTCATGGCTCGCGGCAAATTATCGGGGACGCCGAATACCAATGGATCGTTGAGCAGGCAACCACGAAGCTTGGCGCTCGGTTTGATCGCCCTGGGTATGCGCTTCAGGTTTATTTTATGCGTGACCCCCATATGGCGGGAAGCGATTTGATCAACGCGATGAAAAGCAATCGTGCCGCCGCCCAAATGGCGGGGTTGGATCTTGAGGATTTGCTTGATGAGCGGCAGCGCCACCTTTCTCAATATCTGGCGCATGAGGAGGTTTATTTCGTTTTGTGGACGCGCCCCAAAGCGGTCAGCGCGATGGAGATTAAGGAAGCTGTGCGCCTTCGGGCTGAACAAAAGTGGGTTGTTGCCGAGGATGCGCAGCATCCCTTTGCCGCGCTTGGCCCCCTTGTTTCGCGGCATAAGGGGTATGTGTCAGGGATCGTTTCGGTTCTTGAGGATCTGTCGATTAAAGCCAGCGTGGCTTCGGTCCATCAATCGCTTGCCGCGATTAGGGCGAGTTTGTATCCCACGTTGAGCCATGACGACTGGAAGGCCAATGTGCCCGGCGATGTGATCACGCCCCATACGTCAACAGAGCCCACCGATGCGTCCGAGGTTTTGTGGCCGCCTTTGCGGCGTCAGATTTGTACGGGCGACGCTGAAATTATTAAGCCCACCATCGTGCGGATTGGGGACTTATGTTGGGGCGGCGTTGATATGACGTTGGGGCCTGCGGATCCCGCGCCTTTCCCGCAGCTGCTTGCGCGCATGATCAACGACGATATGCCTTTCCATCTTTCAATTTTGATTGAAAGCGCGGGAACGGATGGATCGGCGTTCCGTACGTTTTTGGCTGCTGTTTTGGCCTTTACGAACGAAGTCAACCGGCAGATTCGTGAATCGCTTAAAGCGCTTCAAGAATTGTCGCAAAGCGAGCCTGTTGTGCGGTTGCGCATTTCGCTTTCCACGTATGCGCCTTCGCGCGAGGTTAAATTGGTTGAAACGCGCCTTGCTTCGTTGACGCAAGCGCTAGAGGCTTGGGGCTATTGTCAGGGGTCGTCGTCGGGCGGGGATCCGTTAGAGATGACCCTTTCATCGGCGCTGGGTCTTGGGTGCGCTTCAACCGCGCCGCCCGCTCTTGCGCCGTTTCGTGATGTTCTCAAGCTGTTGCCTTGGCAGCGGGCATCCTCGCCGTTTAAAGAAGGCTCGGTTGTTTTTCGCACCTCTGATGGGCGCATTTGGCCCTATCAGACGGGCAGTTCTTTGACGACAACGTGGTTTGATTTGATTTTTGCGCAACCTGGCTCTGGTAAGTCGGTTTTGATGAACGCGCTTAATTTGGGAACCATTTTGTCGGCGGGCATTACGCGCCTTCCCTATATTGCGATTTTGGACATCGGCCCTTCCTCGGCGGGATTGATTGCTTTGATTCGCGATGCTTTGCCGCTTGAGCGACGCCATGAGGCGATGCACTTTAAATTGAAGATGGCGCCTGAATTTGCGGTCAATCCTTTCGATACGCAATTAGGATGTCGCTATCCTTTGCCGGAAGAGCGCTCTTATTTGACAGAGCTCCTTACGTTGCTGTGCACGGCGCCTGGACAAGTTACGCCGTATGACGGCATGGCGCAGCTTGTGGGTCTTTGCGTGGACGAGATGTATCGTTGGCGCGATGATAAGGGGGCGAACACTGAGCCTCGGCCCTATCTTTTAAATATGGAGCCGGATGTTGATGAAGCGCTTAAAAAATATAACCTTCATCTCCCTGTCGATCCTTATTGGTGGGATGTTGTTGATGCGTTGTATGAGGTGGGGGCTTATCACGAATGTATGCTGGCGCAGCGGCATGCCGTTCCGACGCTTGTGGATGCCGTGACATCAGCGCGGCGGCCACAAATTCGCGCCCTGTTAGAGGAAACGTCGATTGGTTCTTCGGCGGAGTCTATCATTCATGCGTTTGATCGTATGATCGCATCAGCCGTTCGCGAGTTCCCGATTTTGGCCTCTATCACGCGCTTCGATATTGGCACAACGCGCATTGCGGCGGTTGACTTGCAAGACGTCGCGCCTCAAGGCGATGATGCGGCCGATCGTCAAACGGCGGTTATGTATATGTTGGCGCGCCATGTTCTTATTCGCGCTTGGTGGTTGGGGCCGGATTCCATTCGGCTTATGCCGGAGAAATATCGCCCTTATCATGAGGAGCGATTCCGCGATATTCGTGAATCGCCCAAGCGGCTGTGTTTTGATGAGTTCCATCGCACGAGTAAGACGGCGGCGGTTCGTGCGCAGGTCGTGCGTGATATGCGCGAAGGGCGTAAGTGGGGCGTTCAAATCGTTTTGGCCTCTCAGTTGTTGGAAGATTTCAGCAACGATATGGTCGATATGGCGACGGGCGTTTGGGTTTGCGGTACGGCCGTTTCTGAACGCGCCATTAATGAAACGGCGGAACGCTTTGGCCTTTCGGATACAGCGCGTTGGGTGATGCGTTATCGTTTGACAGGACCGCGTCCCAGTGGTGCGCCCGTTCTCCTTCTTCTTAGCACCAATGAAGGGCGGTATGAACAGCACTTGATCAACACGCTTGGCCCTATTGAGTTGTGGGCGCTTTCAACCTCGCGGGAAGACGTTGATCTTCGCACGGCACTTTATACATCCCTTGGGGGGCCTTTGGCGCGGCGCGTTTTGGCGCGGTTCTTCCCTAGCGGATCGGCAAGGCAAGAAATCCGGCGGCGGGTCGTTCAACGGACGGAGTCGGGAAAAGTCGAATCTGCCGGAACAAACGTGGTTATCGCTGAATTGGCGGATGAGCTTATTAAAACCGTTCGGGAAACGTTGCTCAAGGAACAAGCCTAATAAAAACAAAGCGGTGGGGGTTGTTTCATGGGGTGTCTTTATCGCAAGGCGGGCGGAAAAAACAGGCCAATGACAGAGCCCTTAACCAAAGAAGAGGGTTGGTTGCTTGGGGGAGATATCGTATATTCCAAGATTGGTTTGTGTTAGGATTTTAACGGGATAAAAAAGAAATGGCTGCGAATAACAACGACGATCCAACATGGACCCTTGTCATCCTTGCCTCTATTTTGGGGGGCTTTGGCTGGCTCATTTGGCACTTTTTTAATCAGCCGCTTATGGAGTTTGTCCGTTACGTCAAGTTGATTGAAATGGCGCCGTTGGCGTTGGTGAATAAGCAAGCGGCCGCTTGTTTTGTGTGGTTGCGTGAGGCGCAGATAAGCGCCGCCATGCCTTCGCATGAAGCCTATCAGGCCGCGTTGGGCTGTTTTGGTGGCGCGTCGCTTGCCCGCCTGCCTGCCGCCGAGGCGTTGCAGTATTATAATGTGACGCCGACAAGTTTGGGGGCCATCAGTCGTTTCGTAGGGTCTTATGGGAAATGGCTTGTCGCAGGGTTTTGCGTCTTTGTGGCCTATTATGCGTTGTTCAAATCTGTGCGAAACGAATACAAAAAACGGCATGGCCTTGAAAGTTTTATTAAAACGCAAGCGACTGTTTGGAAGGTTATTTCTCCGATTGTTTCCTTTAATCCCTCTACGCATAGCGCACGCGTGCTTGGCGGGCGCGTTCCTAAAAAGCTTCCTCTTTTTGCCGAGGCTCTTGCGCCGGAAGAATGGCTTTCTTTTCACCAAATCCCTATCGTGAAAGGGATCCCGCGCCGTGAAGAAGTTCATCGCGCCCTTTTTTTGCAGTTGGGGCCGCGCTGGACGGAAAACTATCAAGACATGCCTTTTTATATTCAGGCTCTTTTAGCCGCCCTTGCGTTAAAGGGCGTTCAAAAGCGTGATGAAAGCGACGCTCTTTTGGGGCGGGTTTCCGCTTGTTGGTCGCAGAGCAAGGGCATGACCTATCCATCAGAGTTGATGGCTGAGATTAAAAAAATACTGAAGGATCCCGCCATTGGAGGCGAGGCTTTGAATGTGGCCAAGAACCATGCTTTTCGGACAACGGCGGTTGTCGGGGTGTTGAAGTGGGCTCGGTTTATGGGCGGCGTTCTTGCGTCGGCTCAATTTTTGTGGCTGCGCGGCGTGGATCGTGATTTGTGGTACGCGCTGAACAATCTGGGACGGCGCTCTTTCCATACGGAAGGGGCGGGCGCGATGGCTCATTTTATGGCGGAGGATTTGGCTCATAAAGCGTTGGTTGTCCCTCGTTTTGAAACGGTTTTTATCACGCTGAACAAATATATAGGCGACACTCAGGTGGCTATCCCGCCTTACGAAGGAACAAACCGCGCTTAAGGGCGGCTCACAAAGAAGGAAGAGGAGAGAGCTTATGTTTTCGGTTTTGATCAAGGATACGCCCGCCCGCGCCAAAATTGTGCGTCGGGGGCATGTGCCGTTTCTTTTGGCCGCGTTTCAATTGAGCGCGCCGCCTTTGGTGTGGCAAGCCGACCTTGAAAAAATGGCGAACACGACGATTGCCCTTCGCGAAAAAGAAGGTTCGTGGGAGTTGGGGTATACGCCTTTGGGACAGGGAGCGTTTGTGACGGTGGCTTCTTTTGATGAACGGCATGAGGCAGAAAAGGCCTATGCCGTTGTTCAACGAGCGATGGGGCATAGCAGTGGGCCTATAGCAGCAGGAAAAGGGTTCGGGTTCTTGCGCTTTTTAGTGTGGCTTATTGTGTTGGCGATGCTTCTTTTTGTTGGCGCTTCTCTTTTTGGGGAAAAGGCCGAGACTGTTTCCTCTGTTGCTTCAAGCGCGGGGCAGGGGTCTTTGCAAGAAATGGGAAATCAAGCGGTGGGCTTGCAAGCGCCTGCGTCTCAGCAAGAGCCATCGCCTAAGGAGCTTCGAACGGGCGTGCCCGCAAACGCGGATGACGTTTTACCAAACGTGCCATGAAAAAAGGTTCTTCCTGATAAAGAGGGAGGGATGGGGAGAGAAAAAAGCTTATGACTCTTTTTGCTAAACATAAAATCAATTACCGCGATTTTATTCGCGATGTGCGCCCCGCCTCTGTGCGGATCAAGGAGTATTGGAACAAGCCCGATATTTTTGCGGCTGTTGCGATTATGGCTGTTATTGGCGTTTTAGCATCACCGGTTACGGCGGCTTGGAGTGATGCGATCCTTATCTTTATGATTTTTTATGCGCGTTGGGTTTTGCTTAAAACGTCGTTTGAACTTCCTTTGAAGATGCCGATGCAGGCCGCGCCCTTGCCCGATCCGCATAATCCTAAACCCGGAAAAGGCGGCGCAGGTAAGTCGGAAGGTATTTTATACCTTGGTAATTTGGATGAGGAAAAGCATCCGGAAAATGGGCGCGAGCTTTGGCTCACCAACGCCGATGCCCGCACGCATATGTTGTTTTTGGGAACGACAGGTTCGGGCAAGACAGAGGGGCTTAAGTCGCTGGTCGCCAATTCTCTGACATGGGGATCGGGCTTCGTTTATGTTGATGGTAAGGCCGATACGGATTTGTGGGCCTCGCTTTATGCTTTGGTGCGGCGGTTTGGTCGCGACGATGATATTTTGGCGCTTAACTACATGACCGCGAACTCGGATAGCGGCGCGGTATCGAATACGATGAATCCGTTTTCCAACGGCTCTGCGTCTTATATCACCAACATGGTTGTTAGTTTGATGCCTGACGCAGGCGGCGATAACGCCATGTGGAAAGAACGTGCCGTGGCTTTGATGGGCGCGCTTATGCCCGCGCTGACGTGGAAGCGTGATCGCGGCGATATCTTACTCGATGTCAGCGCTTTGCGCGATTACATTGAATTGCCCGCGATCATTCGCCTTTCGCGTGATCCTGATTTGCCAGAGCGCATTTTGCGTGGCCTGCAGGGGTATTTAACGACATTGCCAGGTTATATTGATGCGGCGTTTGATGACGAAGGAAACGAGAAGCCGCCTTCGCCCGATCAGCCCATGTATGATTTGCAAGTGGCGCGGCAACAACATGGCTATTTGTCCATGCAGTTTACGCGTTCCTTGCAATCACTGGCCGATGATTATGGTTATATTTTCCGCGCTCAATTGGCCGATGTCGATGTTTTGGATGTTGTCATCAATCGCCGCGTTCTTGTCGTTTTGATCCCTTCGCTTGAGAAATCGGGCGATGAAGCGGCAAACCTTGGTAAAATCGTTGTGGCCAGCATGAAGGGCATGATGGGCGCGACGCTGGGCAACACGGTCGAAGGCAGTTGGGAAAGTGCGATTGGCAGCAAGCAAACGCGCTCACAATCGTCGTTCATGGCCGTGTTTGACGAGGTGGGGTATTACACCGCGCCCGGTATGGCCGTGATGGCGGCGCAAGCGCGTTCCCTTGGATTCTCGCTCATCTTTGCGGCGCAGGATTTGCCGTCGATGGAAAAACGCGTCAAGCAAGAGGCGCAGTCTATTTTGGCGAACTGTAACTTGAAGATTTTCGGCAAGATTGAAGACCCCGGTGACACGAAAAAGTTTTTTGAGGATCATGCAGGCTCGGAGTTCGTGATGGATGCCAGCGGCATGGAGGCAAGGCACGACACCGTTTCAAGTATGTTTTTGTCGCATGCTTTTTATGACAACCATAAATCCACAGGCTTGCAGGTTCGTCCTCGCGCTGTTTATGATCATTTGCGTGGACAGCGTGAAGGCGAAGTCCATATGCTCTTCGCGCAGTATATCGTTCGTGCCCGTATGTTTTATGCTGTTCCGGATAGGGCGGGCGCTTTGCGGGTGCATAAACTTTTGCCCGTTCCTGCAACCACGGATCTGCTTAAGAATCGCGAACGGATCATCGCTGAGGTGGCCACGCGACTCAATGATTCGTCATGGACAGCGGCCAGTGCCGCGCCTGCACAAAAAACGCCGCCTGAAATTGCTGGCCTTGTTGCGGGGCTTGAGGCCGCTAAAGCTGCGGGGAAAACCGCTGTTGAGGCGGTCGCGGCGGCGGTCGGCGGATTGCCTAAGGTGGTCACGTCGCCTCAGCGTTTGTTTGAGGGGGATGATGGGACTGCGGCGGCTCCGGCGACAAGCGCTCATCCAAAAAGCGCCTCGTCAAAGAGCGGTGGCGGTGTCGGGAGTTCTGTCGTTATGCCGTGGGAGACGCCAGCGGGCGCGCCTTCGGCGCAGACGCCAACAGATGCGCCTTCAGCGCAGGGGGCCGAAGACTTGTTGGAATCTTTTGAGGAAAGCCCTATGGACGGGGTGGATACCAGCGGATTCCTTCCTCATGATCTTGATACCAGCATCGTGCCGCGTGTCGAGGTTGAGGGAGACGGCACGGACATCACAAAGTTAAAACTGCCCGATGACATGACGGCCTATCTTGAAAACATGGCAGATAAGCTGAACAAAGGGCTTGGCAGCGATGCCGCAAAGGATACGGATTAAACGGTGCGTATCCTTCATATCATGGCTGGGCGGGGGCAGGGCGGTGCCGAAACCTATTCCGTTGATATTATGTTGAGCCTTAAGGCCAGCGGGATTGATGGCCTTGCTGTGGTGGCGGGGGATGCTCCGCGTACGGCTGAATTACGTGCGGCGGGCGTGCGGGTTGAGACTGGCGTTTTAAGCCTTCCTTTTCGTTTTATTCAAAGATGGCGGCTTAAAAAACTTATAGAAAAAGAAAAGCCTGATTTAATCCATTGCTGGATGCGCCGCGCCGCCAGTTTATTGCCGCCTGATTTGTCTTGTCCTGTCATTGGGTGGTTCGGCGGTTATTACGATCCCAAAAACTTTAAGCGTTGCAGCCATTTTGTAGGGGTCACCAAAGACATCGTTGCGCATCAGGTTGCCAAGGGCGTGGCGGCGGACAAAGCTTTTTATGTGCCAACCTTTCCCGATGTGCGCGAGGAAAGCCCTGTGGACAGGGCCAGCCTTCAAACGGCGCCTTCCGCGCCCGTCGTGTTGGCGCTCTCGCGGTTGCACAAAAAGAAAGGGTTGGACACGCTCCTTTATGCGGCCAAGTTTGTGCCCGATGCCATTTTTTGGCTGGCTGGTGAGGGGCCTTTGCGAAGCGAGTTGGAAAAATTGAGCCGCAAGTTAGGGGTGGAAGCGCGTGTGCGGTTTTTGGGCTGGCGTACGGATCGTGGCGCTCTTTTGCGGTCGGCGAATGTCTGTGTTTTGCCTTCGCGCTATGAGCCTTTCGGAACGGTTATTTTAGAGGCGTGGGCGGCGGGAACGCCTTTGGTGGCAGCCAAAAGCGCAGGCCCTGCGGCTCATATTGATGATGGGAAAAATGGCCTTTTGGTTCCCATTGATGATCCTGAAGCGTTGGGGAAGGCTCTTGCCCAAGCCTTAAAGGATGAGCCTTTGCGGCATCGGTTGATTGCGACGGGCTTTGATACTTATAGCCGTTCTTATACGCGTAAGGCGGTGACCGAGAAAATGATCGCGCTTTATAACAGGTTGATTTTGGCGGCCTAGGTAGGGCTGGGCGTGACGTTTTCGGCACAATGGGGCTTAAAAACTTAAAATTTATTTCTCTGCGCAAGTTCAAGCTGACAAACGGTTATGGTTAATGTACAAAGGAAGCCTAGCCTTTGGCGGGCTTTCTCCTTCCGTTTTTTGGAAAAGACACCGCCCCCCTGTCGTTTTTTGTTTCTCATATTGAATGGATCCAGCCCATGACTGAGACGTTTCTTGAAAACAAGACGTTCGATGAAATCAATGTCGGCGATTTTGCCAAGATCACGCGCAAGTTGACGCGGCGCGATATTGAGCTTTTTGCCGTTGTGTCGGGGGATAACAACCCCTCGCATCTTGACGAAGACTTTTCGTTTAAGGGGCGCTTTCATGGCGTTGTTGCTCATGGCATGTTGAGCGGCGCGATGTTCTCGGCTGTTTTGGGAACCAAGCTGCCCGGCCCTGGGACGGTTTATTTAGAGCAGGGCATTAAATTCCTTAAGCCCGTTCGTCCCGATGACACGATTGAGGTGACGGTAACTGTGGCGTCAAAAGATACGGAACATAAAACCGTTACGTTGAATTGCATCGGCATCAATCAACGCGCCGAAGAGGTCATCATCGGCATCGCCACTGTTTTGGCGCCGTTAGAAAAAATACGCCATAGCTGCCAAGACCTGCCTGAGATTAACATTCTGCACCATGACCGCATGGGGCTGATGATCCAAAAGGCGCAAGGGCATGATCCTTTGCGCACAGCCGTTGTGCATCCTTGCGATGCGACGTCCTTAACGGGCATGGATGAAGCGCGCAAAGCCGGATTGATCTTTCCTGTTTTGGTGGGGCCAGAGGCGAAGATTAGGGCGGCTGCGCAAGCCGCTGGCGTTTCTCTTGAGGGCTGTGAGATTGTTAATGTCGAGCATAGCCATGAGGCGGCCATTGTGTCCGTTGCTATGGCGCGAGAAGGCAAAGTGGGCGCGTTGATGAAGGGCGCTCTTCATACGGATGAGCTGATGGGGGCGGTCGTTCATAAGGATCGCGGCCTTCGTACTGAAAGCCGGATGAGCCATATTTTCGTGATGGACGTGCCGACGTATAAGTTCCCGCTTTTGATTTCAGACGCGGCGCTGAATATCGCCCCCGATCTTGAAAGCAAAAAGCATATCACGCAAAACGCTATTTATATGGCTCATGCGCTGGGGCTTTTGGATCCCAAGGTGGCTATTCTGGCGGCGGCAGAAACGGTCAGTTTCGGCATGCCAGCAACGATGGATGCGGCTATCCTTTGCAAGATGGCGCATCGCAAGCAGATTGTCGGTGCGACCTTGGATGGCCCCTTGGCTTTTGATAACGCGATCAGCATGGAGGCGGTTAAGATCAAGGGCATTGAATCGCGTGTAGCGGGACAAGCTGATGTGCTTATCGTTCCCAATATCGAAGCGGGCAATATGCTGGCCAAACAGTTGGCTTATCTTGGCGCTGCCGAGGCGGCTGGGATCGTTTTGGGGGCCAAGGTTCCCATTATGTTGACGAGCCGTGCGGATCCACCTCATGCGCGCTTAGCCTCAGCGGCTTTGGCGGTGTTGGCCAACATTGAACAAAAAAGTCGGATGGGAGAATAAAACATGGAACAGAAATCTGCCGTTCTGGTCATGAACGCTGGCTCATCGAGTCTGAAGTTTGCTTTGTTCATGGGCGCGAAGGATGACTGCATCGGGCGCGGCTCGATCACAGGCATTGGCACAAAGGCTGTTTTTGAAGCCAAGGGGCCTGGGTTTGACGGAAAAAAACAACCCGTTGTCAACGATGACCTTTGTAAATCACCGTCGGATGCAGCGCGTATTTTGCTGGACTGGCTTGATGAAATTATGCCTGAAGTTTCTTTGGTCGGCGTCGGTCATCGCGTTGTGCATGGCGGCGATTTGGCCAAGCCTTCTATCGTCAGGCCTTATATTCTTGCGTATTTGAAGACGCTGATTCCTTTGGCTCCTTTGCACCAGCCCTTTAACTTGGACATTGTTGAGTTTATTCAGTCCATTCGCCCCAACGTGCCGCAAGTCGCTTGCTTTGATACGGCGTTTCACACGACGGTTCCTTCTTTGCAAACGCGCTATCCTATTCCGCGCATTTGGCATGAAAAGGGCGTGCGTCGTTATGGCTTCCATGGCCTGTCTTATGAATATATTGCGGGACGCATGAAAGATGTCGCGCCTGCCGCTTATGCGGGCAAGACCCTTGTCATGCATCTTGGCAACGGGGCCAGTATGTGCGCGATGGAGGGCGGCAAAAGCTTTACGACATCGATGGGCTTTTCGGTGTTGGATGGCATCATGATGGGAACGCGCCCCGGATCGCTTGATCCCGGCGTGATTTTGTATTTCTTGCGCGAAGCCAAGTTGGATGAGCCAGCGATTGAGCGGATGCTTTATCATGATTCAGGCCTTCGTGGCGTGTCGGGGATCAGCAACGACATGGGCGTTTTGCTGAAAAGCGATTCCCCCAACGCGCGTGAAGCGGTTGATTTATTTTGTCTTCGCATCACCAAAGAATCGGCGGGATTGATTAGCTTGTTGGGTGGCGCGGACGCGATTGTCTTTACAGGCGGCATGGGCGAAAACGCCGTGACCATTCGCGCTCAGGTTTTGGAATCGCTTGCATGGATGGGCGTTAAATATGACGCCGATAAAAATGCCAATGCGCCTCGTGGGCAAGAAGTGCTTATCTCGTCAGCCGATAGCAAGATTCAAGTTTGGCTTATCCCCACGAACGAGGAAGTCATCATCTCGCGGCACACGCGTGAGGCGATCGATCATGTTGAAGCCAAACATTGACCTGATGATTTAAACGGGGGCGAGGCGCTAGAAAAATGGGGGCCTATGATAAGCCATTATGATCTGGCGGGCTTGGTTGGCATGAGCCTTGGGCTTTATGCCTATGCTCGCCTTCAGTGGCAGCGTGAGTATGCGAAGCGGCTGTCTTATTCGCTTCTTAATGCCATTAACGCGTCACTGATGCTTTATTCCTTATCGAACAACTGGAATCTAGCCGCTTTTGTCAGCATGAGTATTTTTGGCTTGCTCAGCCTTTATGGCGTGTATCGCTGCCTTAAATATCGCTGGAGCGAAAATCAAGCAGCCAAAAGCCCATAAGCGTACCAGCCCACCAAGCCTCGCGCCGCAACATCCGTGATGATGTTGTGAACCATCTCATCCGTCGGGGTGGTAGTATCCATGATTTTTGCGGCGAGCGCTGGATTCTTTTGCACAAGGCGTTGGAGCTCTGGCAGAAGCGCTCCGGCGGAAAGAGAAAGCCCGACGCGATGAATGGCTTGTAGAACCAAGGCGTCGCGGGCGCTTAGCGTTAGGGATTCTCCAACAATAGAAGAGGCAAGGCGCACCGAGGGGCTGGCAATCGTTGTGTCTGTAAGATAACTGTTGAAGGCGGTCGCCCAAGCGGGCGCTCGGTGGCTGTTGTCAATTTTGCCTTCATAGTGCGTGCGCATGGGCTGGGCAATGCCACAGGCAACAAGAACATGAATGGCGGCGACGACTTCGTCTTGATCCATGCCGTGTCCCGCCGGATGGTTTAAAAAGTCACCGATGCCGACAGGCAAGGTGCACATAAGATCGATAAGGCGCATAAAGAGGGGGGTCGCAAAGCTGATGGTTCCGCCTTGCGTGGTGTGCGTCGTGGGAACGCGATCCTTGGGTGTGGTAATGCCAAAGGTAAACCGCCCGAACAGCGCCGCCGGATCGGCGGTTTGCTCGGCGGGACGTTTGACCCAAATGTCGTTTCGGAAAAGACGCTGAAGCGCAAAATCTTTGATGGGTTCGTAAAGAAGATGCTCACGGCATTGGCTTAAGGTTTCATGCGAAGACGTGGGCGCGGCCAGCTCAAGATAGTTCGCGCCGTAATCGGCATCGCCGACAAAAGAAAAATCACGGGGCAACAGGCCTGCCATCGTCTCTAAGGTGCCAGAGGGGCTTTCGCCAACGCTGCCGCAAAGATCAAAGAAGGAGTCTGGTGTTTGCGCGACAATGGCTTTTTCCAAAGCCGCCTGCGCGATGGGGTGATCGGTGAAATAGGAAACGCCAAGCGTTTTGATTTCGGTGAGAAATTCTTGCGCTTGCACGGCTGTCATCTCTGGCGCGTATTCCTTGATAAGGAAGCTGAGGGATTCATCGGCGTTGTTATAGGCGCGGTAGCGATAGGCCAGAAGGCCACTTGCGGCCAGATGGTTTTGGGCTAAGGCAAAAAGGGCTTCTCTCTCTTGCGCTGTAGCGACAGTTTCTGTTTGATCGCAGCATAGATAGGTGAGGCTTGTCGGGAGCTGTTCATTCTTGGCAACAAAAGTGACGTTGGTAACTTTTTTGGCAAGCGCCATAGCTTGCGCGGCATCGACTTCGTCGCCTTTTACGCCATAAAAAAGGCCTTGCGGGTTGCTGGCAGCCAAACACAAGAAGGCGTCAAGATCGAAGCCCCCCGTTTGGGCATAAAGGAAAGAGCTTTCGGGGTTGATCGGCAACACGCCCCGTAAGGCGGCGACATAATTCAGGCGAACGGGGCTAAGGTCAAAAGCAGGCGCTGTGGCATAAAACATAAGGGGGTTATCCTTTCAAAAAGCGATTAAAGATATCGAAGAATGGAAAGTTTGATCAAGTTTGACACGGCAGAATAGGACGCCTCAAGCTGAGCTTGCAGCGTTGTAATTTTAACGGCGACCTCGTTCATGTCAACACCTTCAATGGTGTCTACCTGATCTTTCAGGCTTGTTATTTTTGACGAGATGTTGGTTTTGGCTTTGGTCAGGGTTGAGGCGGCGTTGACAGAATCCGTATGTGTGGCGCGGGTGTTGGCAAGCCCCGTTGAAATAAGATTGCGCGCTGTGGTCATATAGGTTTCATAGTTGGTTGGATCCTGCGTCGCGGCATAGGCAAAACGCAGCCCCATAATCAATTGCTGAAAGCCATCTTCATTGCTGGTCACGCCATAGGTTAGTTTTTTTGTCGTGTCGATAGAGGTTTGTTCATTAATGTTGGCCTCTGGGACAAGGGCTGTCGGAGCGAGAGGATCGTAATCTGTATCGTAGGCCGGAACGGCATCGCCTGTCGCCAAATAGGGAGTAACTTCGGTCGGTGGAACGGGAAGCGCCATGAGGTCGCCCACGGGCGCTTGGCCATAACGGCTGCCCGAAAAAATAAAACGATCCCCCACTTGTTGGTTCAAGTAATAGGACATTTGTTCCATGTAGCCCTCAATCTGACTGGCGAGGGAGGCGTTTGTCGTGCTGTTATAGGTGGAGGCGCTGGAAACAGAGGTAAACGCTTCGGAGGCTGTGTCTTCGATGGACGTCATCGCGCTGTTATAAACTTCCATGCGCGGCGAAATAGACTCGATGACGTTGAGAAAGCCTTTTTGCTGTACAACCTCGCTGTTGAAATTAAGCAGTTTTTGCGCGCTGGCAGAGGAATAGTCCGTTAGGTTGGAAGAATACTTGCCCGTCGTCAATTGCTCTGACAATTTCGAGAGCAAGGTTTGCCCCGACGTCAGATTTTTCGTGCTTGAAAGATTAAGGCCCATTGTGCTGATGGAATCGACCATGCGGAAGCGTCCTTTATAAAAGCTGCTCTAGCGTTGTGAAAAGTTCTTTGACAACGGACATAACGTGCGCCGATGCCGCATAAGCATTTTGAAGCGTGGTGAGATTGACAAGCTCGTTATCGACGTTAACGCCTGTCTCGTTGGTGTAGCGTTCCTCAAGATAGGCTCGCGCATCTTCGGCTGTCGTGTTGAGGGTTGAAATATTGTTGGCGGCCTGTTGAAACGATGTGAGGCTGGATGTTGCCAAGGATGTATAGTTTGAATTGGCGACACTAAGACCATCGGTGGTAAAGGCTCGCGTTGAATCCAGAAGCGCATCTGTCACAAGAGACGCTGCGGCGGCTTTGGCGGTTGCTGTGCCATTAAGGAGGGAGGCGTTGACGGCAAAGGTTGTGCGATCCGTTCCCGTGAAGAAATCCGTGGAAAGCTCGCCCGCTTGAACGGGAACGATAATGCTATGCCCGCCGGACAGCTGATAGGCAGGCACAGAGGGAAGCGTCAGCGTTGTTGGATCGAGATTACCGGTTCCATTGATGGCCGATGTTACAAGCGTGGAGGGCGCGGCAGTGATGGCGGCGGCCAGATTGGTCCAAAGATCGTGCGTTCCCGGCACGGCGCCGTCAGAGAGATTGTCGTAAACTTCTGTTGTGGTTCCATCGGTAATCGTCGCCATATAGTTGCCGATGTTTATGGGATCGTCAGCCAGCGTGATGGTAATGCTGTTTCCTGACGAGCCGGAATTAACGGCGGTAAAGGCCAACGCGTTCGTCAACGTCGTCGTCGCAAAGGTCACATCGGGAAGAGAATTGTAGGCCGTTGCAAAAGTAACCTCGCCTGACGTGGCTGACGTTGTCAGAGTCGTAAAGGCTGAGACGATGGTGTCAAGCTGGCTGCGCATTTTTTGGATGACGTTTGTCGCAGGATCGGTGCTGACGGTCACGGTGGTGGCGCGAAAATTGACCAACGCGTCAAGCGTGCCGCCGCTGAGCGCGCTGTTGAGGGAAAGGGTTGTGTTGGCCGTTGAGGTGATGTTCGTTCCGTCATAGGTAAACGTGCGAGCTGAGGATCCATCAACAAGCTGATAGCCTGTGGCGGTATAAAGCGCGATTTGGCCAAAATCTCTGTCCAGAACGGTGACGCCCGTTAGTTCAGAAACCTTGAGGATCAACTGATCGCGTTGATCTTGAAGGTCGCCAGAGGAAAGGTTAGAGGTTGTCGCTTGCGCGATTTTTTGGTTGATGTCTTTGATTTGGTCAAGATATGCGTTGAGGTCAGAAACGGTGCTGCTGATATCGTTAGAGCATTGACGATCAAGCGATTCTATTTCCGATGCGATACGCTGAACCTCATCCGCAAAGGTTGAGGCATCTTGCACGACTTGACGCTTGGCCACCAAGCTTTCCGGAGAGGCGGCCAAATCTTTCCATGCGTTGATAAAGTTTGACATCGCCGTTGTCAGGGTTGGCGAGTCGCTGGCGCTTGTGCCAAGGATGTCTTGGATTTGTTGAAGATAGTCGTTTTGTGTTGAGCGCAAGGAGGCGCTGGAGGTTGCTCTTGTGAGTGTCGTATAGAGGGCGCTGTTTTCTGCGCGCGTGAATCCCGCCACGCTAACGCCGCCACCAACGGCGCCAAGCGTTGCCGGTGACAGTGTGGCTTTTTTGGTCGTATAGCCTGTCGTGGCCGCGTTCGAGATGTTGCTGGCCGTCAACTCAAGCTGCGTTGACGTCGCTTGAATCCCTGAAAGCGAAATGGTGAGGGCTGAGGCGAGAGACATGCTCCTTCTATCCTTTGTAAGAGGACATCATCCGTTACCGGATGATGTTGATCGCTTCTTGCATCATGTTGTTGGTTGTCGTGATCGTTTTGGCGTTGGCCGAATAGACTTGCTGCGCTTGGATGAGTTTTGTGAACTCGTCCGCGATATCGACGTTCGAGCCTTCCAGCGCGTTGCCGACAATCGTGCCCGCGCCGTTGGTTCCCGGAGAGCTGTAACGCGCTGAACCGGAGGCTAGCGTTTGTTCATACGCGCCGCCCGTGACGCGTTGCAGCTTATCTTGAGCGAAAAACTGAACAACAGGGATTTGCGCGATCGTGCGCGTGCGCCCGTTATCGTAGTTCAGCGCGACATACCCGTTTGCATCGATCGAAAGACTTTGGAACGAACCGCGAGGGATACCGTTTTGATCAAAGGTTGTCACCGACACGGTTGTGTCGTCAAACTGCGTCACGCCTTTGGACATATCATAGGTGCCAAAATCGACGGTGACCGTTTGGGATCCTGCGCCTGCAAAATCAAGACTAAAGCTAACCTCGGCTTTGTTTTCAACGGCGGCTGTATTATCGACAACCGTATATGATTCAGCGGCTGCGCCTCCGGCAAGGTTATAGGTGGCGGGAAGCGTTAAGGTTGAGGGGGCAAGATTGCCCGTTCCGTTGGTGGTTGCGCCAACAAGCGTGGACGGGAGCGCCGCAATCGCGGCGTCCAAGTTTGTCCAAAGGGCGTTGGCTGGTAGGTTTGTGACATCGGTATAGGTTTCCGTCGTCGTGCCGTTTGTGATGGTGACGGTATAGAGATTGGCTGCAGAACCTGCCGCAATGGTGACATCGATATTGTTGCCCGCGACCCCTGTCGCAAGCGCCGTAAAGTCAAGACCGTTGGTGATGGCTACCGTGGACGCTACCGCTGCCGAAGCTGCGCCGATAGAATCGATCGTACCGGCGTTGGTTGTGTCGTTAAAGGAAAAGGGCATCGTGACGTCATAATCCGTATAGGTCGGTGGCGTGCCGCCGTCCGAGATAGCGTCTGGAACAACAACGTGAAGGCTCCATTCGCTCGTTGCTGTTTTCGTCCAAGCAAAGGTCATGTCGTGCGCGCCGCCCAGCGAATCATAAACTTGAATGGTGGAGGGAGAGGAAACGAAATTAACGTCCTCGCTTGATGGAAGGTTGGCAGCATAATCGACAGCCGATGTTCCAACGGGATTGTCCAACAAATCGGACAAACGAATAGGATCGGCAGAGGATGTGTCAACAACGCCATTAAGATCGACGGTATAGCCTGTTAAATAGTATCCGCCGCCGTTGACGAGAAAGCCGCTTTTATCAAGATTAAAATCGCCGGAGCGGGTGAAGTAGGTGGTGTTGCCGAACGTCGTCGTACCATCCGCGCCGACAACGGCTGGACGAACGGGGAAGAACCCTTGACCTGAAATGGCCAGCGCCGTCGCGTTGGAGGACTGAACAAGGTTGCCTTGCTCACTGTTCGTGTAATAAGGCGTGGCGCGCACGCCGCCCGGATCGTTGGCGAACTGGTTGGATTGGGTGACCAGCGATTCAAAACGCGTTTCAATGGCCTTGAACCCTGTTGTTTGTGAGTTGGCCAAATTATCGGAAATGTTGCCGATAGATGCCGATTGGGCCGTAAGGCCGCCGACGGCGACCTGCATAGCTGCGTAGAGAGACATGAAACACCTCAGTCGTTGGATAAAACTCATAAGGGTATCAGCAAGAGATGTGCCAAAGTGCAAGCTGTTGAAAACAATTAAAATTAAGGAGAGATAAGGAGGGGTTTCTTGCCGAGCCTCGGCACTTCTTGCCTTATGCGTAGGGCTGGGCAAAAAACGAAGGCATTGACAAGAAGGGGGAACCAAAGTAGAACAAAAAACCCCCTTTTGTTCTACTTTGGCTCTGGGGGAGAGTCAGGCAAGGAGAGCCCATCATGTTGACCCGTAAGCAAAAAGAAATCCTCCTTCTAATCCGTGACCGTTTGGCCAGCGATGGCGTTCCCCCTTCGTTTGATGAAATGAAGGAAGCTTTGGGCTTGCGCTCAAAATCAGGCATTCACCGATTGATTTCGGGGCTGGAGGAGCGGGGCTTTATCCGTCGCTTGCCGCATCGGGCGCGGGCGTTGGAAATCATCAAGCTTCCCGAAGGCAGCGAAGCTAAGGGAGTCAAAGGGGTTCGCAAAGCTCGCGCTGTGGCGGGGGCTTTGGTTGAACAAGCCGCACAGGTGGCCTCTACTCTTCTCAGTCTGCCGCTTTATGGGCGCATCGCGGCGGGCACGCCAATTGAGGCGATCAGCGACGTGCAAAACCATCTTGAAATCCCCCCCTCGCTTCTCTCCAACATCAAGGGCAATGTGGCGGGCGAGCATTACGCGCTGGAAGTCGCGGGCGATTCAATGATCGAGGCGGGCATCATGGATGGCGATCATGTCATCATTCGTCGCGCCGATACGGCCCACAATGGTGCGATCGTTGTGGCGCTGGTTGATGAGAATGAAGCGACGCTCAAGTATTTTGAAAAGCGCAAAGAGGGCATAGCCCTTATCCCCGCGAATGAGCGGTATGAAACGCGCCTCCTCAACCCCTCGCGGATTAAGGTGCAGGGGACGTTGGTGGGGTTGGTGCGGAAGTATTAGAGACTCTCTGCTCCAGCGTTGGCTTTTGGGTTCTTTTCTGCGGGATTCCACCCCACGGACCAAGGGCGAAGGTGGCCTTTCGTGCGGACGGTATCGATGCGAACCGTGTCGTTTTTCTCAAAGGTCAGCGTGTGAGCGCCACCTTTGGCTAACGCGGCTTGATCGATCATAATCGTCTGGGGGCATGGCGGCATCGGCACAAAGGCAACCGTCACGGTCGTTGTGGGGCAGGCAGGCGGCGTGGCGGATGTTGTTTCCTGACCCTTGGGCGGGGGCATTAGAAACATGATGGACAGGTTGCCCTTTTCATAAAGGCAATGTGTTTCATCACAAAAAAGGTCTTTGTCGAATTCGGGAAGATGTTTGGCCGAGAAATAGGCAATATCGGGATTGCCGCCGTGTTGCCTCCACTGCGCAATGGTGAAATTTTCCTCGCGCTTACCAAAGGCGGCCATGGTGCCATCGCTCAGGCGCACCGCCCAAACAGGGGCGTCGGCAGCGATAAAAACATCGGGCTGCGTGACGGTGAGTGGATAGAAGAAAACGGCGGCGATGGGCAGAAGCCCCGCATAGCGCCAGCGCTTTCGCCACAGGCAAAGCCACAGCCCGCCCGCGAGAAAAGAAAAAAGCGCCCATGGTGGCATAGGGGGCAAATAGATTTGAGCCAAGGGCCATGAGGCTACTTGTTCAGCCAGCACAATGATTCCTTTGACCCCCCATCCTGCCGCGTCGATGAACCAGCCGCTCGCGCCAAAGGGGGCTGTGATATAGGTCAAGAGCAAGAAAGGCATCACCCACAGCGTTGTCAGCGGAATGGCGATGATGTTGGCAATCACGCCGTAAAAATTAAAGGACTGAAAATGAAAAAGCGTGAAAGGCGTCGTGGCTGCCGTGGCAATGAGTGAGGTAAGAACGATATCCTTTAAGTGCCGCCATAAGGGGGCAAGCCGATGATGTGGCGTTGGTACGTTTTTCTTTTCTGTAAGGCTCCATCCGTCTTTAAGAAGAACGTCCAGTTGTTTTTCATAAACGGCGACCATGGCCAGCACCGCCGCGAAGGACATTTGAAAGCTTGCCCCCATCGCGGCGCTGGGGGTTATCAGCATAATGGCGATGGCCGCCAAAGCGACAAGGCGAAGGCTAAGCGCTTTGCGATCCATGATAACGGCCAGCATGATGAGCGCGGTCATAAGGGCTGAGCGCACCGTGGGCGCGTCTGCGCCTACCAAAAGCGTGTAGAGGCTTGTTGCGATGATGGCCGCGCTTGCCGCTCCTTTTTTGATGGAAAAGCGTAGGGCAATCCATGGAAAGAGCGCCAACAAAAAGCGCAAGGGGACATAAACCAACAGGGCCATCATGCTAACATGCACGCCGGAAATGGAAAGCAGGTGGGAGAGGCCAGAGGCACGCATGGCTTGCATAGAGTCTTGATCGATGGCGGTTTGACTGCCTGATAGCAGGGCGGCGGTCATGGCTTTTTCTTTGATTTGCTCCGGTGAGCTCAGGCGATCAAAGGTCATGAGGATCAAGGCGCGACGCGCCTTTTCGAACATCAAATAGAAGCCGTCCCAAAAGAAGCGAAGAGGGTAAAGCGACTCTCTTTCGCGTAACTCAACATAGGATAACCCCGTCGCTCCAATTTGCTTGAAAAAGGCTTGCCGCCGGAAATCATAGCCGTCCGGAAGCGCGGGGTCGGCGGGGGGCCAAAGGGGGCCCCACAGATTAACGCGGCTTCCGACTTCGGGCAGGTCGGTAAAAGGCGTTCTGACTTTTACGCGCAGGAGGCGGGGACGATCCTCTTTGGGCACGTTTTTGATGGACGGGGATTTAAGCGTTAGGCGTGATCCTTCGGGCAGCGCTTCAGCTCGGATCAAGGTTCCCGTTATGGATGTCGGCTCTAGCTTCGTATCGAGAAGCGGTTTTTTGATCTGGGCAGTTTCAAACTGCGCCGCATTAAAGCCTAAGGAAAAGGCAAGCAAGCAGGCTAAAACGGGGGACAGAATGGCGTTGTGGCGCAGCAACAGAAAGCCTGTCAGAAAAAAGGGGGCAGCAAGGCAGACGGAAAAGGGAGGCTCAAAAGGCAGGGCAAAATAGACGATAATTCCGCAGACCATAAAGACAGGAGTCCATAAGAACCAGCGTTCGCGTTCGTCTAAAAGGGATTGAAATGGGTTCACAAGGAGACTCAGATAAGGTATAGGACATTGGAAATATAAACAATTTTTGTGCGGTTGTCTTGCTCATGTCTGTCGTTGTTCGCTTTGCCCCGTCGCCTACCGGATTCCTTCATATTGGGGGGGCGCGTACCGCGCTTTTTAATTGGCTTTATGCCCGTCATACGGGTGGCCAATTCTTGATGCGGGTGGAGGATACGGATCGCCAGCGGTCAACACCGGAATCGGTTCAAACGATTTTGGACGGCATGACGTGGCTGGGCATGGATTGGGACAACAATGATCCCGCGCTCAATCATGGGAAGCATTATTATTCTCAGTTTGATATGGCTTCTCGCCATCGGGAGGTTGCGCAGAAGATGGTGGCGAATGGGACGGCTTATTATTGTTATGCCTCGCCGCAAGAGTTGGACGCCATGCGCTGTGAGCAAAAGGAAAAGGGGCTGCCGCAAAAATATGATGGTCGGTGGCGTGATCGTCCCGCCCATGAGGCTCCCGAAGGCGTGAAGCCTGTGGTTCGCTTAAAGGCTCCGCAGACGGGGGAGACAGTTGTCGAGGATAAGGTTCTTGGGCGCGTTACTGTTCAAAACGCACAGCTTGATGACATGATCCTTCTTCGTGCGGATGGCACGCCCACTTATATGTTGGCCGTTGTCGTGGACGATCATGATATGGGCATCACGCATGTTGTTCGCGGTGACGATCATTTTACCAACACGTTCCGGCAGGTTCAGATTTATAAGGCGATGGGGTGGGACGTCCCGACCTTTGCCCATTTACCCATGATTTTGGGGCCGGATGGGGCCAAGCTTTCCAAGCGGCATGGTGCGCCCGCCGTGTCGGACTATCGCGATCGTGGCTATTTGCCAGAGGCGATTCGCAATTATCTTCTTCGCCTTTGCTGGGGGCATGGTGATGATGAAATTATTTCAACCGATCAAGCGATTGAATGGTTTGATTTTGATGGTGTTGGGCGTTCCCCTGCGCGGTTTGATTTTGCCAAGCTGAACCACCTCAATGCGCATTATATTGGATTAATGGAAAACGACAAACTGGCGCTGGCAACGCTGCCTTTCTTAGAAAAAAGGCTGGGACGCGCTGTTGGCGCGGCAGAGCAAGCCTTGCTTGAAAAAGCCTTACCTGACATCAAGCCTCGCGTTCAGCTTTTGACCGAAATTGCCGAGGCGGCGCAGTTTTATTTTGATGTGTTAGAACCTGATGAAAAAGCTCAAAAAATCCTGACGCCGGAGGCTAAGGGTCATTTAGCGGCGCTTTTAAAGCGGATCGATGCCCTTGATGCCTTCACGCACGATGTTCTTGAAGGGCTGTTCCGCTCTTATGCCGAAGAAAACGGCCTGAAGCTTGGTTCTGTGGCACAGCCCTTGCGGGCGGCGCTGACAGGGCGCGGCGTCTCCCCCCCCATTTTTACGGCGGCGGCTCTGTTGGGGAAGGGCGAGGTTTTAAGGCGGCTTGGGGGCGTGCTATAACTTGATGATGGCTTCTTAATAAAAATTTGAGGAATGAGGCATTATTTCATAAAATACTTTCATAAGGTATGCTATTGGTTTCTTCGGGATTTTACCCTTATCGGAAAATAGGCAAGCAGGAAAGTTGAAATGACCACTGATTCATCGTCACAGACGCTTGTAGAAACAAAGTCCCAAGATAAAGGCGGCGATGGGCAAAGCGTTCAGGCCTCTTCCCCCCCTTCGTGGCTTGATCAAGATGTTGCGCTTCGCCGTTTGTGGGAAGAAAACAAAACACCAGAAGCTATTGCAGAAGAATTAGGCCGTTCTATTGCCGCGATCATGACGCGGGCGGCGCGGCTTGGGTTGCCGCGACGTTCGGCGCCTGGGCGCAAGCGTGGGTATAAAAGAACGGATGCGCCGCGTCGCGTGACGAAGAAGGTTCAATGTATTAAGGCTGCTGTTCCAACGGAATTGGGCGGGGGTGACACTTATGCACCACCTCAAGTCTCGATGCGAATTTGTTTGATGTGTTTAAACAAGTTTCAATCATTGGGGCGGTTTAATCGCATTTGTCCGAGCTGTAAGGGCTCGGCGGAATATGCCACGGGAAGCAGCACACCAGACTTCACGTTTCGTGTGACAAGCTAAAAAAGCGGTTTTGAAGGCTCGTTGATGGCGATGCCTTTTGTTTTAGAAGAAGGTTAAGGGGGTCCAATGTCGTTATCGGATGCGGTTTCAACGGTTTTATCGCGCAATGTGTTTTATCGTGATGGCTATAGGCTTCTTGTCCGCATCAGCCTTGTTCAAAGTCTCTCCATTGTTCTGTTGATTGCGGCGATTATCGCCATGCTTCTTTCCATGGAAACGCGGCGCGTTTATTTTGCGACAACATCCGATGGGCGTATCATTAACATTGTTCCGCTTAATGAGCCTTATCGTTCACGCGGCGATGTTGTTGCGTGGGCGGCTGGGCGCGCCCAAGAGGTCATGCGTTTTGGATATAACGACTTTCGTCAAAGACTTCAGGCCTCTTCTGTCAATTTTACGGCGACGGGATGGGAAAGCTTCACAAAGGCTATGCGCGAGGCGCGTATTCTTGAGGCTATTGAGGCGCGCAAGCTAACGGTTTCCATGCAAATTGAAGCCGCGCCCGAAGTTAAAAAGGCGATGGACAATCAAGGCGTTTACACATGGTATCTCCAGTTTCCTGTCTCGATCAAGTTTGATGGCCAAGAAGTCCTCGCGCCTATTCAAGCTACGCTGGTTCTTCAGGTTGTGCGCGTTTCTACGCTGCAAAGTCCCGAAGGCATCAGTATTGAGCAGTGGATTGCTGTTCCAAGGAGTTAAGCGTGGGCGATTCATTCTCCAAGACTTCACCAGACGCGGCTTCTGAGCAGACAGCTTCCCCAAAGGAACCCGTCGCTCTTGGCGTTAAGCGGGATTCATGGCTGTCGGGGTTGACCCATTTTTTTCGGGATGATCCTCTTGTTGAAACAACACCATCAAATCCAAAAGCAGAAAGACTGCGATTCAAAAAGACGGCAGCAGGCGTACAAAGACGCATGTATATTGTCTTGGGGCTTGTCTTTCTTAATGTTCTTTTGGCTCCCCTTTTGCGGCCGACTTATCAGCACATAGCCTTTTCTGACGATAAAAAAACAAAGCCTTTGTTTTCGTTGTCAGAGCCCAATCAAACCGATCAAGCCGTGTTATCATGGGCGGCGACGAGCATTACGGAAATCATGACGTTTGGGTTCGGTGATTTTGATCAACGTATCTTGGCACAGCGTGCGCGTTTTACGGATGTGGGGTGGCAAAGTTTTCTTGATGCCTTGATAGAACAAAAGCTGCGCGAGGGCTTCAAAATGCGGCAGCTTGTCTTGACAACGGTTCCAACGGATTCGCCCGTTATCGTTTCCAAGGGCGAGGCCGTGGATGAAGAATATGATGGAGAGGGGAAGATGTACCAATGGGTCGTTGAAATGCCCGTTATTATGACCTATACGACGAATAATAATGTTTCCTCGGCCAGCAAGGGCATTGTTCGGCTAACGATTGTCAGGGTGTCTGGGAAAAAAAATCCGACAGGGATTGGCATAAAAACGTGGCGATTTGTGTGATAAGAGCAGGGAAAGTGGCGGCGGCTTTTTGTTTTTCTGTGCGGGGAAGGCACGCCTTATTGGAAGAGAGAATAAAAAAAACATAAACTTTATATTAACACTGATTTGGTGAGAATGGGATAAGGAGCGGTAGAATGATTTACACTGATTCGGGGATGTCCTTTGTTTCGTAAAAACGAACGTATTTCGCTGGCCTCAACCACGCAAAGCGTGGTCGGGGGGCTTGTTTTCGTTGTTGCTTTAAGCGCTTCATCATTGTGGGCGCAAGATAAGGCCCCCCCTTCTTTGACGATGTCTGTGCGCGCCGCTTTGGCTTCAGCGCAAAAAAGCAGTGGTGAGCCCTCAATTGATGCTGCCTCTAAGGGTTCAGAAAAAGCGGCGCCTACAACGGGGGGCATTGATTTGCCCGGAGCGCCTCCTTTAAGTGAATCTGTGGCAGATCAGCTCAATCTTGAACAACAGGCCGAAGAAGCCGCAGCGCGTGCAGCAGAAGAACAGCTTCAAAGAGAAGAAGATCATAATCGTAAATCGTATAAGCGTGCTTCGCAGGGGCTTTTGCCTTTATCGCCGGATCAAGTTCGTGATTTTATGCGAAAGCTGGAAACAACACAGGAATCGGCTATTCCACCTCATACAGGATCGCCCAAGGGCGAGGTTAAGGTTGTTGGCGTTTCGTTGGATCCTGGTGGTGAGCCTGCGCAAATTAATTTAGCGGCAGGCTACATTACGACAATTGACATCATTGATATAACAGGAGAGCCGTGGCCCATTCTTGATGTTGGTGTGGGGGGCAATTTTGAAGTGACCCCGACGCAAGCTGGTTCCCATGTTGTTCGCGTTGTTCCTTTGACGCGTTTTGGAACGGGCAATTTGTCCATCTTGCTTAAAGGCCTGTCAACGCCGATCATTTTCCGTCTGTCGTCTGGCGGGCCAACTTTTCATATGCGCTTTGATGCGCGTGTGCCCAGCCTTGGCCCCAACGCCAAGACCCCATTGATCGATCATCGTCGCAAAGGGCCTGTGGCGGGTGACGCTGTGCTTTCTATGATCCTTGAAAATGCGCCACCGCCCGATGCCAAAAGACTTAAGGTTGGTGGTGTGGATGCAAGAACGATGGCGTGGCAAATTGGGGAGAGCGTTTATGTTCGTACGCCTCTGGCGCTTTTATCACCGGCGTGGAATGCCAGTGCGTCATCGGCGGATGGAATGACGGCTTATGAAATTGGGAACGCTCCTGTTCTCTTAATGTCAGATAATGGCGCCATGATACGCGCGCGCCTCATGCGGGAAGACGGCCATGACAAATAATACGGACGAGTTTGATCAGGATCAATTTGACTCCATGGATTCTCGCGAATCCTTTGGGGAGCCTGCGGAGGCTAAAAAGGGTTTTTTTGAAACGCTTAAGAATAAGCCTATTGTCAAATTGCTTATCATTATGGGTTTCGTCGGCGTTGCCTTGGCGGGGGCTTTAGGCTCTTTTACCAGCGCACCAGAAGCCCCTGCCTCTAATTTGGCAAAAGCGCCTGCCCTTAATGAGCCGCCGGGTGGATCGGCAACGCCGTTCTTTAATGAACAAAACGATAAAGCCAATGCGCAACGGGTTGGACAAGCTTTGACGGAAGGTGGAAGCGCGATACCAACGCCGAGCGGGCACGATGTTACCGATCTGACGGACAAAAGAAAGGATCCTTTGGTCGAGTTTAGGGCTGAGACTGAGCGCCTTAAGCAAGAGATGGCTGCGCAACAAAAACAAAACAACCAACAACTTCAGCTTATGCAGCAGCAAATGCAAGTCAGTCAGCGCGGCGGCGGGGCTGAGGATGATTCTTTGGCAAAAGCTATGCAAAAACAAATGCAGCAATTGATGGAAGGATGGACTCCTGCGCGCGCAAAATTTGTTACAGGAACAACGCCCCCAGTCACAGAAACGCGTTTGCAACAAGAGGCCGCCCTGCAACAAAAGAACATGACTTCTGCGGGAGAAGTGGCGCCTGTGGCGAAAAAGGCCATCGTGCCAGCGGGAACGGTTAACTATGCCCAGCTTTTAACCGAAGCGAATTCGGATGTTCCGGGGCCTATTTTGGCGCAGATATTGTCTGGCCCTCTTTCTGGGGGAAGGGCTATCGGTCAATTTAAGGTTATGAGTGACTATTTGGTTTTGACCTTTAGCACGGTGACCCATAAGGGCAAAGAATATGCGATCAATGCCTTGGCTTTAGATCCCGATACGACTTTAGGCGGGATGGCAACAGAGGTTGATCATCGCTACTTTACGCGTGTCCTTCTTCCTGCGGCGGGAGCGTTTGCTTCGGCTTTTGGTAAGGCTTTGAGCGAGACGGAGACCGAAACGACGGTTGTTGATGGAACCGTTATATCGGATCAAGCCAAAAAGGGAACCAAGGAGGCGTTGTACGCGGGGCTTGGCGAGGTCGGCGATACGGTGGCCGAGTTCCTTAAGAACGAAGCCAACAACACTAAAACGCTGGTTCGCGTTGCGGTTGGCACGCCGATGGGGATCTTTTTCTTGAGCTCTGTTACAGAATCAGGACAAAATCAACAAGGGGGCTATGGCGATAATTCTGGGGCGCTTAATGGAGCACAGCTGTTAAAGGGCTATCAACAAATGGGAGTCATGGGCGGAACCTCTTCAGGGGGCAACGGGTCTTATTATCCTTCCCAAGGCTACTCTTCTAATGGGCAATCTTACAGTCAAAGTCAGAAAAACCCCGTCATGAACAGCAAGTTGACGCCAGCCCAGATTCAAATGCTCAATTCTTTTTCAAGTGGGTATTGATTTGTGGCAGGGGGCTGTTTTGTTCGTGGTGCGAAACATAAAATAGCTTCAATCTGACCCTAAGATGGTTTATCGTGAGCTCCTGTTTTTGAAGGGGTCTTCCTTGCTTGCCTGTGTGGGGCGAGGAGGGGGTATCTTAAAGAGTTGGGAAAGCTCTGCGGACTTGCTTAAGTAGTGTATGAAAGGGATCTGTTATGACGGATAAACCAACAGAAACAGGGGAAGACCTGTCTCTTCAAGATGACTTTTCTCCAAGCGATTCATCAACGGAAGCATGGCAAGATGCCCTTCCCCCTGAAGATGATTTTCATGATCAGGACGAGGGAGCCGAAGAAATTCTTGATGAAATGGTAGAAGAGGCCACCAAGCAAGAGGGCGGTGACCCGCCCAAACGTGGACGCGGCGTTTTGATGGGAGCCTTGGGCGTTGGGGCTCTTCTTATCGGAGGCTTGGCTTATCTTCAGTTTGGCTCTTCGACAAAAGACGACGGGCTAAAGGTGATGCCCGTTTCGAATGTCATGAATATAAAAGAAATTAAGAGCGCCCCTGGTCCTAAAGAGGATCCTTTGGCTAAAAAAGAGCAACCGCTTGATGCCACAGGCAAGGTTGATATGACCGCTATTTTTCATCAGGCACAAAAGAAGGTGACGACGGGCGGAACGATGGCTCTTCCCATTAAAGAGGGGGAAAAGCTTCCAACGGAACGCCCAGAGTCCGTTGAGAAAAACACTGAGATTTTATCGTCAAGCGATAATGGGGGCTTGCCGTCTTTGCCTCCAACGCCTGCTCCCCTTTCTGGGACACAGGCTGTTCAAGAGCTTAAAGTTGAAACGCTTCCTGTCAAAAAAGAGGAAATTAAAGCGCTTTCTACGGGGGCGCCGCAAGTCGCTTGGGAAGAACGCATAAACGAAATGACGGCCAAGGTCGAAACCTTAAAAGGAGAACTGGATCGTTCTTTGCAACAGAATGCACAACTTGTATCGCAAGTGGAAACATTGAAAAAAGCAACGGCTTTGTCACAAGAGGCGGCTTTGCGAGAACAGGTTGCTCAGCTTGAGCAAAAACTGGCCGCAAAAGACAAAAAACAAGAAAACGCCTCTCTTCTTTTAGAAGGGAAGGGCGAGAATGCCGTTGGTCAGGCCGATGTTGTTTCGGGGGATGAATCTTCCCCTCCTGCGCCCATGATTGCCTTAGATGGGGTAAAGAAAAAGGAAAAGGCCTCTTCTCAAAAAACACGCACCAAGACGTCAGCAAAAAAAGCAACCAAGAAAAAAGCGCCACCCGCCCCCTCCTCTTCTTGGGTGCTTCGTGCGGCGACGCCTGATGCGGCTTGGGTTTCTTCTGGTTCAGAAAGCCAAGAATTGCGCCGTGTCGCTGTAGGGGAAACGCTGCAGGGGCTTGGGAAAGTAAAAGAAATTCGTCAAAATGGTGAAAAGTGGGAGGTTGTCGGAGAAAAAGGAACGCTTCGCTAGTCCCTATTCATTGGGCGAATGAGAAAAAAGAGGGGGCTTGCGCCCTCTTTTTTTGTCTCGAAATTAAACAGGTTTTTAATTGTTTAAGGCACAATGGATATGAGAGAATGCGCTATAAGGCGCTGTTTTTTGAAAAGGTGAAGCGGAAGATGTGGTGTCTCCCCCCCTTTTGTCGCGGAGCAAGAACATGGGTTTGAAAATGGATAAAAAATATTCAAAAGGAACTTATTTCTTTCCTTTTTTTGTCGCGCTCTTTTTTCATCCCAGCAGTGTTTGGGCACAAAACACTTTGGGAACCCTTCTTTGTAATGCAAAGGATGCGGGGACATCCTATCCCCTCATTCTTAATGCCATCGCCTATATTGCGGGCGCTTTTTTGACGGTGCGTGCCGTTCTTTTATTTAAAAGACATGCCGAAAATCCAAACCAATCTCAAATCGTTGCGGGGGTGGCGCATGCTGTCGGCGCGGCTTTTCTTCTTTCCTTGCCTCTCTTTGCGGGCGTTATTCAGGAATCTATTTTAGGAAGTGTTACGGGCACATGGGATGGCGCCTGTACGGAAGGCGGTGTTGTCAGCGCAAGCGCCCTTGATGTCATGATGCAAAACCTTGTGACGAATATTCATGGGCCGATGTTTAAATTGCTGTCGATGCTCAGCGTGATCATCGGCCTGACGTTTATTGTAAAGGGATTGTTTGCCGGTGTTAAAACGGGCACGGACCCGCGCGCCTCTAGCCCCAAGACCATCATTGTCAATTTGGTTATTGGGGCGGTTCTGATTTCAATAGGGGGCGTGCTGAATGACCTTCTCCTAACGATTTTTGGCGGAACAACGGCTTCTCCCAGCAATATGAGAAACTTTTCTGGCATTGCCTGGTCCACTTTTGTTGGATCGGGCGTTGATACCATCGCTGCCGATAATACGGTGAAGGCGATTTTGGCCTTTATTCAAATTATTGGGGGCATTGCTTTTCTTCGGGGCTGGCTGATTGTTAAAGCTGCGGTTGAAGGCGGGGGGCAGGCGACGATCCCTCAAGGTGTTACCCATATCGTTGGGGGCGCGATGGCTGTTAATATCGATGTCATGCTTAAAATCATCGATAATACGTTTGGAACGGGGATCATTAATTAGGGCGTTAATTAAATCCTTGTTAAGAAATACATAGGACAATAAGGGAAAGGACAAGCTTCTAAAAACATTGAAAGTAATCAGGAGGCTGTTGATACCGAAAGAAAGTTGATGTAGCCTTACCTTTATGGCAAAGGCAGAATTCAACAAGAACGCAAGACCCTTTTACCAAAGGGATAAGGCAACTTTTTATAACCAGGAGGAAACGATGAAAAAAAGCGTATTGATGGGCGAAATGTTCAAGTGGGGCGTTCTTACGGCGATCATTGCCGTGGCTATGCCAGAGCTGGTGTCGGCACAAACGGGGGTTAATGCTTTGCTCACTGATGTGACCCAAGAGCAGCTGCCTGTGTTCCCCTATATTTTGAATGCCGTTTGTTATGTCGGCGGTGCCTTTATGATGGTTTCGGGTGCTTTGAGCCTTAAGAAACATGCGGAAAACCCAACCAGTGAGCCTATGTCTAAGGGCATTGCGCGTCTTCTTACGGGTGGCGCTATTACGGCCGTTCCGACGCTAACAAAAGTTTTACAAGAAACTGTTTTTACGGCAACCTCTGGGCCTGCCGACTACACAGGGTTTACGCCATCTTTTTAACAAGAGGGTTTCTTGACCTTTCTATCCCTTTCTCTTGGCGTCGGGCAGCGGCTTGACGCCAAGGGGACGGTTTCAAAGAATAGTGTTCCGTCCAAGGGCCAGTTTGAAAAAACGCTTGGACGCGATTCTTTTTCTTGCCGTTGCTGCGGGTTCACTTCCCCAAAATACCAACGCGTTCTTTCCGTGAGCGCCCTTTCTTCGGGAAAGGGTGGCGGGGAGGATTTTGTGGCGGTCTGTTCCTTTTGTGAGCTGACGGCAACGCTTGACCGTGCGGGCCAGACAGCGGCGGGTTATGTGATCTGGTTGCCTGAGCTATCGCAAGGCGATCTCAACCACGTTATGCACGCGCTTTATATTGCGCGCGAAAGCGCCCATGCTGAATTATCCAAAGCGGCCTCTCGCACCTTGGATGTTTTGACGGCAAGGCGGGCTGAGGCCAAGAAGCGGCTGGGCACGGATGATCCTTTGATTTTTGCCACGGCTCTTTTAGAGCAGGTGGAGCCAGCCCATGATGCCGCACGAGCGGCGCGGTTAGAGGGGCTTCGTTTTTTGCCGCTTGATCGTTACTTTGTTCCCGTTCGCGGCAAAGAAACCAACGTATTTCCGCAAATGCTGGCCTATTGGGCCTCTGCCGAAGGCCCTTACGGAAAGCTGCCTGTTGAGCAGTGGACGGCGCTGTTTGATGATGTGACCGCAAAAGCTGGCGCGTAATGCCAACGGCCATAATGATTGCCCTATGGGCGACAAACACTCAACGTCAGCCTTCCTTCTTTCGTCATCCCGCACGAAGCCTTGCGCGAAGCGCGCTAGGCGAAGATGCGGGACCCAGGGGGCTGGGGACGATGCCGTGGTTATTGCGGCAAGAAAAAAGCTTTTCAGCTGGGTCCCGCATCTTCGTCCCGCTATAGCTGATCCCACTGCTGTCCGGCATAGTCCGAAGGACGAAGACGGAAGGGCGTAGAGGGGTGCGGGATGACGAAGCATGGGGGAGGAGGCATTTCCCATAAAAAACCCCTCGGATTTCTCCAAGGGGTTTTTCTTTGCCTTAGGGGCAATGCGTGGAACGGGGGATTAGAACCCGCCCATGCCGCCCATGCCACCCATGTCGCCATGATCATGGCCGCCCATGGGGGCTTTCTTTTCTGGCTTGTCGGCGATCATTGTCTCCGTGGTGATCAGGAGACCGGCGACCGAGGCCGCGTTCTCTAAAGCCACACGAACGACCTTGACCGGATCAATGATGCCTTCCTTAATCAGGTTGCAGTAAACGCCCTTTTGAGCATCGAAGCCGTGGTTCTTGTCCTCTTGATCCAATAGGCGGCCGACAACGACCGAGCCATCAAGGCCCGCATTGTCAACGATCTGACGGATAGGGGCTTCAAGAGCCTTACGCACGATGTCAACGCCGCGACGTTGATCGTCGTTGGCAACCTTGACCTTTTCAATCGCACGGATGGCGTAAAGAAGAGCCGCGCCACCGCCTGCGATGATACCTTCTTCCTTGGCTGCCTTTGTTGCGTGAACGGCATCGTCAACGCGATCCTTGCGTTCCTTGACTTCGACTTCCGTCGCGCCGCCGACGCGGATCACGGCAACGCCACCAGCCAACTTGGCCAGACGTTCTTGCAGCTTTTCCTTGTCGTAGTCCGAGGTTGAAAGCTCAATCTGCTGACGAATCTGGGCGCAACGCGCTTCGATGTCCTTCTTCTTGCCTGCGCCATCAACGATGGTGGTGTTGTCCTTATCGATGCGAATCTTCTTGGCCGTGCCAAGCATAGAGAGCGTGACGTTCTCCAACTTGATGCCAAGGTCTTCCGAAATGACTTGGCCACTGGTCAGAATTGCCATGTCTTCCAGCATCGCCTTGCGACGATCACCAAAACCGGGAGCCTTGACGGCCGCGACCTTAAGCCCGCCACGAAGCTTATTGACAACCAGCGTGGCCAAAGCCTCGCCTTCCACTTCTTCGGCGATGATCAGCAAAGGGCGACCCGACTGAACAACCGCTTCCAAAACGGGCAGCAAGGGCTGCAAGCCCGCCAGCTTCTTTTCGTGGAAAAGGATATAGGGGTTTTCCATCTCGCAGACCATTTTCTCGGCGTTGGTCACGAAATAGGGGGAGAGGTAGCCGCGATCAAACTGCATGCCTTCGACGACATCCAATTCTGTTTCAAGGCTCTTGTTTTCTTCGATAGAGATGGGCGACTCGTGGCCGACCTTTTCCATCGCTGAGGCGATCATGTCACCGATTTCCTTGTCACCGTTGGCCGAGATTGTGCCGACTTGGGCAATTTCGGTCTTGCTGGCAACTTTTTTGGAACGGGCGGCGAGGTCTTCGATGACCTTTTCAACGGCAGCATCAATGCCGCGCTTGAGGTCCATCGGGTTCATGCCTGCCGCGACGGCCTTAACGCCCTCACGAGCCATGGCACGAGCCAGAACGGTGGCCGTTGTCGTGCCATCACCGGCGCGATCAACCGTCTTGCTGGCGACTTCACGCACCATTTGGGCACCCATGTTTTCAAAGTTATCGGAAAGCTCGATTTCCTTGGCGACGGTGACGCCGTCCTTGGTCACGCGGGGCGCGCCATAGCTTTTTTGGATAACGACGTTGCGACCCTTGGGGCCGAGCGTGCAGGCGACAGCGTCGGCCAGCACATCGATGCCGCGCATCATGCTGTCACGAGCTTTCACGCCAAAACGAATTTCTTTAGCAGCCATGTTCGTATTCCTCTTCAGTTGCGAGTTATTTAAAAAGAGTTCAGAGTTCAGAGTTCAGGGGTAAGGTTCAGCGGAAATGTCTTCCCTGATCTCTGATTCCTGATCTCTGACCCCTCTTATTTCTTGCAGCCGCACTTGCCGGATGCGCACTTATCAATCACGCCCATAATGTCGGACTCTTTCATGATAAGCAGGTCTTGGCCGTCAATCTTGACTTCTGTGCCAGACCATTTGCCAAACAGAATGCAGTCGCCAGCCTTAACGTCCAAGGCCACGATCTTGCCTTGCTCATCCCGCGCACCGGGGCCAACGGCGACGACTTCGCCTTCCATGGGCTTTTCTTTGGCTGTGTCGGGGATAATAATGCCGCCAGCGGTCTTGGCTTCGCTTTCAAGGCGGCGAACCACGACGCGGTCATGCAGAGGACGAAATTTCATCGGTCTTGCTCCTTACTAAGTTGTTGGCTGAGGCTAAAGCCTCAGGATGCTCAATCGCTTTTATTTCTTTTTCCGTTTCATATCCGAAATGGAAAAAGAGGGACAGAAGGCAGGCCTAGGCTTAGCCTTGTTTCTGACTGGACTCATGTAAGCGCTTTGAAGGGCTGTTTCAAGGCTTGTTAATAAATAATTTACGGTTTGCCATCGTGTCCCTATTGCCTCCTTCTTTGTTATAAAAAAGAGCGCATCAAGCGAGGCATGTTAACCATGCTGCGGGATCATTCCGTCTATATGGGGGACAGGTCACACGTAGAAGGCCTCTCCTTTGCGTTAGGATGAGGCTGGGTGCGTTATTTTGAGGGCTCGGCTGGGGTAGTAGCGCAGGAACTTTCCAAGCGCTCTGGGACGCTTCTATGAGGTCACCTCTGTTTGCCTGATCGCTTCTCCCAAAACCATGGCAGCGGCAAGGGCGACGTTAAGGGATCGAAGCCCTTTGGCCATGGGGATGGTGACGCGGGCGCTTACGGCATCATGGACGGCATCGGGGACTCCCGCACTTTCTCTACCCACCATCAGGATATCATCGGGGCGATATGAAAAGGAGGTGTAGGGAACGGCGGCTTTGGTGGTGAGCAAGACGATGCGCCGCTCTGTGCTTGCCGCTTGAAACGTCGCCCAATCCCTGTGGCGCGTGTAGTCGATATGGTCGATATAATCCATAGCGACGCGGTGCAGACGTTTATCGTCCCAGATAAAGCCGCAGGGCTCGATGATATCAAGGCTGATGCCAAGGCACGCGCCAAGGCGCATCATAGAGCCTGTGTTGGTCGGCATGTCAGGCTGGTAAAGGGCAAGGCGAAGAGAGGTGGACATAAGTTTTTAATCCGGTAAAGTTGAAGGAGTATACCTAAAACAGTTCAAAAGGTGGAAAAGGCAAGCACACTCAATCACCCTCCCCTTGCGGGAGGGTCGGAAAACGCGTGAGCGTTTTTCGGGGAGGGGTCGTTTTTCATTGTGTTTTGACCCCTCCCCAAGATTTTTTCTCCCTACGGGATCAAAAATCTTGTGCCCTCCCGCAAGGGGAGGGCGATTTTAGTGCCAACTCTTCATTCACGATGGGTCTATAGCTTAACGGACAGGACAAGCGATGAAAACGAAAGATTTTCAGGAAAAAGGCGCAGCGCTTTTCTTGACCAGCTTGCCGCTTGTCACGTTGGTTCTTTATGGTCTGATCACTACCGTGGGGCTTCTTTCCGGCGGCGCATGGGGCGGCATCGGGATCGGCGGCTCGTTGTTGCTGGTGCTTCTTTATGGCGTAGGGCACAAGCGTTTTCCCACGCCCGATAGGTTTGTTGCGCTCTTTGTTTTTTTTATGCTATCGGCGGCGCTTGTATCGTGTTTTCACTCTTTGGTGCCTCAGGCATCATGGCGGGAAACGCTGAAGTTGGCGACGATCCTTATCCCCTTGCTTGTTCTGTTTGCGCCGCCTTTGCAAGAAGCTTGTCTTTTGCCAGAGCGCTGGCTGTTTCTTTTGGCGCTGTTGCTGCTGCTGGGGTTAGGGACGCACAATGGATTGCTGTTCTATCTTATTCAAGAAGGGGGCGACGCGTCGGTTTATGTGACCAAGCTTAACCGAGGCCTTTCTTATGGGCTTTTGTTGCTATGGCCCCTTGTGGCGGCTTTGTGGGGCGCGCGGGATCCGCAAAAGAAGAAAGGGATTCTTTTGTGGGCGCTTTTTCTGTCCGTGGCCCTTGCTTTGGCGTTGACGCGCTCTCGCGCCTCGCAGGTGGGCGCGGTTCTGGCTGTGGGCACGTTCGTCGCAGCGTGGGCGTTGCCTAAAGTAACGATGGGGTTGTTGGGGCTGGTTGGTGTTGGCTCGCTCGCTTGGCCGATAGGGGCGCAGTATGCCTTTGCGCATTGGCAGGCCATGGTGCTGAAAATCCCAGCCTCATGGGGGCATCGCGTTGAAATATGGGATTATTTATCTTATCGAATCTTTGAAAAGCCTTTTTTCGGATGGGGCATCGGGCAAGCCGGACGGCTGGATTGGCGCATTCCTCATGAAAACCTATACGTTTATACAACACAACCTGCGGCGCATCCCCATAACGCGGTTATGCAGCTTTGGGTTGAGCTTGGCATAGGGGGGCTTGGACTTTATCTTTTCCTGTTTTTCTTGGCTCTTTATGGCGCTTCCCGCTTGCGGTTGCCCCTTCGCCCCTTTGCCTTGGCGGCGATGGCCTTTGCTTATGCTCTTTTGATGTCGGCTTATAACGTTTGGACGGATTCCTTGTGGGCGGCGATGGCTTTAACGGCATTTGCTTTTGTCGTCTTGCCTTTCGAAAAGAATGGGAAATTAAGGGATCATTAAGTCAAAAACGCGATGATAGAAGGAAGGAAACTGTAAAAATTTCTAGCCAAAGCCCTTAGGGGCGGCGTAGCTTCCTGTTGAAGCTTTTGGATTGAAGGTAGGATGGGTTCATGTACCGTATTGTGACGCTGTTATGCTTGATGGTCATGGGATGTGGCGCGGCCTCTTTTGCTGCGGAGGAAGCCATGTCTTTGGCCCCTTTAAAAGAATGGGTTGGCGTTTTTTCTTTTGAGTCCAAGGACGGCAAAAGCTTTTGGACAGCCCCCCTTTTGCAAAAAGAAGCGCACAAGGCGCTGGATCAAGCACACTTTGATGGCCTGTTTAACGGCTATGCGAAACAAATCACAACGCCCCTTGAGCAAAAGGGCGACATCCTTTTCGCCTTTGCCTGCAAAGAACATGCGTGCAGCAGCGATAATGCGCGCCTTTATATCAATCTTAAGAAAAACACGATTTCGGCCTGTTGGCATGGCGAAAAACTGCCCAGCGATTTATGGTTCTCTTTTGATAAGAAGCCAGAAGAGATTGGCAAAGACGGTTGCCTTAAAGCCAGCGATTTTGATCTTTACGGACTTTATGAGAAAGAATAGCGGGCAATGATAAAAGTCTCCTTTTATCACAGGATTTTTTCAGGCGCGGCGGCTCTTATGGTCGCGAGCGTCCTTGCCTTTGGCGCGATGCTTTTGGGACACATGACAACAGCTGAGGCTTATAATGACACGCAAAGCCGTTGGAGTGAGGTTACTAAAAGCAAAAAAACAGTGGATCAAGCAGAAGATTTGATGGGAAAGAACGGCCTTATGGCGGCGATTGAAGCCAATGGCGGCGGCTATACGAATGAGTTAAAGGCCATGGCGATCCATGAGGCTGATGGGCGTTTGGGCGCCGTTAATGAAGGCTCTTTGGCTTATTGCGCTTTTCAGATTTATCACACCAATATCCCTGCGTTTGCATCGAGAAAGGGAATGTCGGAAAAGGCTTATATTCAAGCGCTTCTTACGGATCCTGCCACTTGCGCCGAAGCGGGTGGGTGGGTTTTGAGTGATATGATTTCTAGGCATGGCTATGACAAAGGGATTTGTTATTATGGCGGGCAGATTACAGAGTATAAAGAAACCGGCAGCTGTTCGATGTTGCGTGAGATAAAAATCATCATCGGCTTGATCGACGGCACGCTTAAGCAAGAAGTTGTGACGGATAAGGACTCGCCTGATTATGGCAATGTCATTATCAAGGATAACAGCGGCGAAATTGTGACAACGCTTAATTGCCAAGACCGTTCAAAGAAGCTGGCGCTTGCTTTGCGTAAGGCGAACGATGCGTATATGACGACGGCCTTCGAGGCGGGCGAGAGAGAGTCTGTCAGTCTTACCGAGCGCGATAGCGGACGCGCTGGCATAAAGTATGAGGGGGTTCCTGAGGATGATTGGCGTTATGAAAAGGGAACGCCGCTTAAAGAGGTGCGCGGTAAGATTGCTGATACATATTGTTTGAAGGTGTATTTTGATTATTTTAATTTTCTACGAGGGCTTATGTCAACGGGTCAACTGATTGAGGCCGCCATTATGGCCGTTGTTGAGCAAATTCTGGACTATGCTTGCGAATATGCGACCGAAGTGGCTACGCAGTTTATTGATAGCACGCTCAATAAGTTTTGTTTATCGATCCCCACCCTTCATGTTGGGTTGAACTTTTCCCACGGTAGCGCGACTTCTTGCAGCGGGTTTTCTTTGGCGGATGTTTTGGCGGTTGGGTATGGCCAGATTGATGCCGAAGATTTTGAAAATGGTGTTTCATGGCCGTCGGATGGTGGCATGCCTCCCGTCGCTGGAATGCCCACGGGGCGGCCTGATGTGCCCCACTTACTGTTGGATTTAAGACGTCAATGATGAAAACGAGAGAAAGAGGTGTCCTATGACCCAGTCCTACATCAAACAAGCTTTGCTTCTGCCTTTTATGGCGTTTCTCTTTGTTCTGGCCAGCGCGGATCTTTCGCCGACAGCCGCACTGAATTTTGATGTGAGCGCGTGGGAGGCTAGAGAAAAGCTTTCTGATGACCTGCCCCCCTGTCCCGATGAACAGATGGCGGGACGGTTGACGCGAGCCAACAAGGCTCGTTTCGCGACAACGCAGTCGGCGATGCAGGATGTTTTTAAGGATTCGATTGAAAACGATAAAACAACGCCTAAAAAATATGTGCGCGGCAAGATTTTGGATACCTATTGCCTGAGCGTCTATCTGGATTATTTTGGCGCTATTAGTGGCATGCTGTCTGGGTTTTCGGTGATAGAGGCGGCGGTTTCCGCGTTGATTGCGAATATTATTGAGGCAGCGGGGGAATATGCCTGTAATTATGTTCGAAATGCTGCCAATGAGTTTCTGAATTCTTTTTGTGTCCCGCTTCCGTACCTTAGCTTTTCGGCAAGCTTGCCTACGACGTCTTCTCATTCGACATGCACTGGGCTGTCCTTAGCCGATGCCATTAAGGTTGAGCCGAGCACGCCCTTGCAAACGACGTATCCCTTGAATGAAGTTTATCAATCAAGGCCTATGTCTCGTTGGTTGGGGACGGGCAGTACGGGACGCTTTTAATCAGGGATGGTTTTGATATGAGCAAGCACAGAACATTGTGGGGCTTTATGAAGCGGTGGCTTCTGTGCTTGCTTGCCCTTTTTATGTTGGGGACGGCGGTGGCGCCCGCCCCTGTTCACGCGGGGACGTATGTTACTTTTGTGGTGGGTGTAAGTGAACTTATTACAACCGCGTGGTCTTATATCAAACTGGCGGCGGAATGGGCCAGCAACCTAACGGTTGTTAAAGATGTTATTACTGTGCTGTCGGCTATGTACGACTTGTGGACTGAGCTTTTCAAAAATTCGCAGAAAAGGCTTGGGTACGATATTCGTGCCATTTTATATGGGGATATGGTCGCCGCTAAGGTTGAGGAAAAAATTGCGCAAGCACGCGTTGATGCAGGCGTCCTTAATGCGTTTAAAGGGGTGGCCGTTGGGCAGGCGATGAAAAACGCTGTGCCTAAACATGAATATTTATGTAAAAAGATGTTGACTGGTGGAATGAGCGTTTCGACGCAGGATTTTGAAAAAGAGGTTTCGCGCATGGCGGCGGAAGCGATCAATGATCGCTATCGTTGCCCTACCTGTGATGGCCGTGGGCCTGACTATATAGGCCTAGAATCAGCGCGGCGTTGTACGCAAGGCTATGGCAACACGCTGGTTGATGGCGCCAAAACAACCTGTGAAAAGACTTTGGATAATAACGCAAGCTTGGCGGATGCCGATATTTCGCCCATCGATGGCGGGCAGGTTTATGAAATGCCCGCGATGAGTAGACAGTATTATGACAGTGGTAGCGAGACGGAATGGTGGTGGTATATTTTTGATGATTCTTCTTCTTTTCTTGTTCCTAACCCCAGCACGGATCGACAAAAGTTATGGGTGGCGGCATGGGATAATATCTTTTTGCTGGCAGGGCCGCGCCCAACGCCAAAGCACGGTGCAGGTATGAACACCCCCGTTGGCAAAGTGCAACGTGCCATGTTTAATCATTGTGCGGCCAGTCAAAACGCGCTTGTGAAACAGTGCACGGATTTATTGGCTTATTATACGCGCCCCAATTGCAATCAAATAGAAACGTCGGAAACGTCTTGGCTTTGGATGAAAGAGCCGAACTTGTGCAAAGGGCAACAAGAAAAGTGTCTGGCGGCTAAGGATATGATTGATATTGCGCCATTTAGTGATTGTAAAGAAGGGCTCAGCCCGTATGAGGAGGATCAGATTGACCAACTCCTTTGCAAAAGCTCACAACATTACGTCGATATGGTTCAGGCGGGCGCGACTTATGAAAAGCTGGAGGAGTCCAGTGATTTATGTGAGTCGTCTTGGATAAAGTGGCGCGCTGCTGTTGATAAAAAACACGCCAACTGTACGGCGGCCGTTAATGGCATGCAGTCCTTGGAATCCTGTTGGGCGGCTGTTGATTCAATCGGTGGCGGGCAAGCAGCTCTTAAAGAGGATGGTATGGGATTGGTTTCTGATACCTCTCGTGCCCCTAAGGCGGCGCATAGAGAAAAGCTGCACAAAGCGAACTGGCAAAAACCGCGTGAGCAAAGAAAAGCGATTGAATCACGGGAAGACGCTTTAAATTATGCGGTGGCTCCATGAAAAAGCTGCAAACCGTTTTTTTAGGGTTTCTTTTCATCTGGTTTCTTGCCGCATGGCCTTCCAATGCGCAGGCCGAATGGATTAATCCTGATACGGGAACCACGGAGCTTCAGGGTTCCGCGCCTGAAGGAGAGTCGGCGGGGGAATTTGTAATAAACCCGCTAAAACTTATCATGAATTTAATTCAGGCGGCGATAGAGCGAGGAAAGGAGGCCTTGGAGATAAGCGGGCTGAAGGGAATCCTTGATGGCGTTGTGACCCTTTATAAGGGGTTCAACCAAAGGTTTATGGAAATGTACGAAGCTTTTACTGTCAATATGGCTAAAAAAAGCGCAGCGCAGCATCTTTATGCGGCGACGGAAATAGAAATAACGCAGGCGGAAGTGGATGCGGCCACAAGCAATGTTTTTTGGAAGGAGGGGATGAATATGGTTCCCCAAGTCCTTTCGCCCAAGAATGAGTATTTGTGTAAGAAAGTTTTAGCGCATCAAGCCACGACAACAACGCAGGCCTTTGAAAGAGAAGTGTCGCGTATGGCGGCTGAAGCGATCAGTGATCGCTATCGTTGCCCGACTTGCGATGGCCGTGGCCCCGATTATGTCGGCAAGGAACAGGCGCGCCGTTGCAAGCAGGGCTATGGAAACGCCATTGATGGCGCATCGCTGGGATGCAAAGCCAGTACGGCCAGTGGAAAAAGTTTGGCGGATGCTGACATTGCGCCGATCGATGGTGGGCAGATGTATCAGATGCCTAAAATGGAAACCAAAGCTTATGTTGATTCTGTTACGGGCGCGAGCATGACGGTCAGTGTTCCCGCGCCCATCAATGAACAACAGACATTATGGGTTGCGGCTTGGGATAACATCTTTCTTCTTGCGGGGCCGCGTCCGACGCCGTCCCATGGCAAGGGGATGAAAACCCCCGCAGGCAAAGTGCAACGCGCCATGTTTAATCACTGCGTCGCCAGTGAAAATGCGTTGATCAAACAATGCACGGACTTGTTGGCCTATTACACGCGCCCCAATTGCGCCGAGTCGGGCGATTTATGCGCAGCGCAGCAAAAGGAATGTTTGGCCGCCACGGGATTTGTTGATCTTGAGCCCTATCAAAACTGTGGGAAAAACGGAAATGTTTCTGACTGGCAGGGATTAAGCCCCTATGAAACACAAAAGATCAATCAAGATTTATGTAAAAGCGAACAAAGCAGCAGCAATCTTCTGCATGGCGGGGCAAAATACAAGGATGTGCTTTTAGATACGGTGGCTCTTTGCGATTTATCGGATCAGGCGTTAAAAGAGTTTGTCGCGCGTAAGCATGAAAATTGTCGCTCAGCAACACAGGGATTGCAAACGCTTCGGTCCTGTTGGGGTGCTGTTGGGCAATGAGTGCGGGGATAACACTGGTTGATGGGGGTGGCGACACAAAACGTCGTTCACCACAGAGCCCCTAAAAGGGCAGGAGGAATAAAATGATGCGGATCATTAAAAAAACAATGCTGGTGCTTTCTCTGGCCTTTTGTTTGTTAACGGGGGGAAGCCTTGTGGCCCCCGCACCTGTTTATGCTGGAAGTCCTGTTATTATTGATCCGGCCAATCTTATTGCGACCCTTGCCGAATGGGGTGCGCGCTTTGCCGCCATGGCCAAAAAGCTTGCCGTGATTGGAGAAATTATATCCGTCATTTCCAACATTTATGAATTGATCATTGAGGGCTTTGGAAAGATGATCAATTTGGTCGATGATGACGCTAAGCTTAATGTGTTGGGACAAGAAGGGCTTGCTCTAACCAAACAACAATTAGCACAGGTTTGGATCGATAATGATACGTTGAATGCTAAACTTGCGGCAGATATGAAGCTTGCGGCCGATCATGCTGCCCCTAAAAATGAGTATTTGTGTAAAGCGACCTTAGTTCATCAATTGGCGACGACGACAGAAGACTTTGAACGGGGCGGCTCACGGCTGGCGCTTAAGGCCATTGAAAGCATGGGGCGTGGCCCGCTTGATGACACCAGTGGCGTGCAATATGCCTTTGATGAAGAAAAATTGAGGTGTGCGGCAGGATTCGGGAATGTTCTTGTGGATGGGTATGACGCTTCTTGTGGGGACAGCACAACGGTTGGGGAAGACGCCAAAAGAACCTTTATCGATGCTGATTTAACGCCGTTTTCGATGGATGGTGCGGTTCCCCTTGAGATGCCGCAGTTTACATCTAAGGTCGTGACGCTTCCTGATGGAAAGGAAGTAACCGTGAGCGTTCCTATCATCTCGGCTGACAAACCAAATCAAAAAATGTGGCTTGCTGGGCTTTATCATTGTTTCCAACTGGCTGGGCCTCGCCCGACCCCCGCTTGGGGTGAGGATAAGATGACGCGTCCCACAGGCCTTGTTGAGCGGGCTCGCTTCGATCATGCCCTTGCCATGCAAAGCGCGATGGTCAAGCCCTGCACCGATTTGTTGGCTTATTATACGCGGCCTAATGTGGACGATCCTTCGACGGCATCGCTTATTGGTGAACAACATAAACGCTGTGTTTCGGCAAAGGGTTATGTTCATGAAGATGACCTTAAGGAAAAGTTTAGCGATTGCCTATCTCCCAACTTTCGAGGGTTAAGCCCTTATCAAGTGGATTTTTTAAGCCATTTGATGTGTAAAACCGAACAACATCATATCTCTTTGATTCAGGCGGGGGCAACGCAGCCTGAACTTATCAATGATACGATCAAATGTTCTGCGGCATGGAATACGTGGCAGGCCAAAGTGGCCGCCAAGCAAGGCGCTTTGGCTGATGTGGTGACGGGGATTCAGGGAACGAAAAACAATTGGATGGGCGTTGGCGGCACTATGGCGGGATTGACGCGGCAAGAGGACAGCGGTGCACATCGTGTTGTTAAAGCGATGAAGCCAAAGGTTCAGCCTATCGTGCCGCAAGAAATCAAAGCTGAGCGAGGTTTGCCTCTTCCTCAGGCAGGAATCCCTTTTGCGCCGGATGAGGTGGCGTGGCCCATGGCTGTGTCGCAATAAAGGAAAACAGAAATGCTTTTTTGGTGTAAAACAACGCCCTTGATGCAAGAGGGGGATAAGAAAGCAGGGGGGCTACGAAAAGGCTCTCTTCGTTTTCTCATCGTTTTGACAACGCTGCTTTTCGTTTTTGCCGCCGTGTGGAATCCACCTTGCGCTTATGCCGTTGATGACGGTGATACGACGAATAGTTCCATTGAAAACGCCATTACAAAATGGGGTGTTTTGCAAGAGATTGCTGCTTTTCTAGAGGAAAATGAAGCTTGGATATCTATGACAAACGGTCTTACGAACGTCATGAATCTTTTTAAAGATAAGATGCGGGCACTTCGCGCTGCGCGTGGGCAGGGTGTGATTAAACAATTAACGGCGCAAAGAGTTCAGGCGACGATGACAACGGAGGCATGGAATGCCGTTATTGACCAAAGCGCTAGCAATGCGGATTTAGAACAAAAAATGAAGCATGCGGCCGAGCATGTTCTGCCTCCGGCTTCAGAACAATTCCTTTGCAATCTTATTCTGGCGCGGCAAGGCGTGCCCGTTATGACCGAGTTTGCGCGCATTATCTCCAAGATGGTGGCCAAGGGCATTGATACCCGTTACCGCAGTAAGGGGAGCGATGGAAACGGTCCTCAATACGCCATGGATGCGTGGCAGATTAAATGCGGCAAGTATGGCGAGGATAGGCCGAAAACAGGCAACGCTATTGATGGCGTCCCAGAAGAATGCCGTGCGGAAACAACCGCGCCCACGATAGGATATGCCGATGGCGATGTGAGTGTGGCCACGTTGAGCCGAGAAAAGGTTTATACTGTGCCGCCTGTTAAAGAAGAGGCAAAAGTGATTAATGGAACGGTGGAAACGGTTGCAGACTTTGTTCTCGACAAAGAGAGTGGCTCTTATGAAGCGCATAGGCAGTGGCTTATGGCGCGGCAATACTGTTATAATCTGGCGGGGCCACGGCTGACCCCTCCGCGTGACGAAGATTTGGACAGACCCGCTGGAAAGGCCAAGTTTGTTCAGTTTACAAGCTGTCTGTCCCGCCAAAGCGCCTTTGTAAAACTTTGTGCGGATCGTTTAGGCAAATTAACGCGCCCCGATTGCTCTAATGATGATTTTAAGGAGTTTTGTGACGCTTCTATTCAGGCGTGTGATGCGGCGCGTGAAGCCCAGATCGTTTTGCCTCCTGAATTTAACAACTGTAAGGATGGGCTAAGCCTTTATCAGGCGGAATATCTTTCAAGCGCTCTTTGTGGTTCAACGCGTCGCATTCAGGCGGATACCAATGGCGGGGTTCAAGATCACAAAAAAGTCAGCACGCTGCTTATGTGCCAAATCATGCGAGAATCGTTAGCAAAACAACAGCAGGAAGAAGACAGAACCTTTATAAAAGCTTTACAGGGCATGCAGAATATGAAGGGATGCTGGGAATAACGAGAAAAAACAAGAAGAATCCGATCTTTTTTTAGGCACGCTTCGTTAACCAAATAAACGGTATAATGGCCGCCTTGAGTGAACGGGGGCTGTTCCGGTGCGCGGGATTCGTGTATAAAGCGGGGATGGCAACGCAGGCCTCAACATAAAAACATTTTCAAGTGGAAGAGTCATGATCGATTCAACATCAAATGAGTCCGCGAAAGACTCCGGTGCGCATCTTCAAGTGATGCTGGCTGCTTTTCGTCAAGTTGGCATGCCCCTTTTGCAGGCGATGGTTGATGTTTCTGGAAGCCTTGACGCAAGTGAAAGCGGCGCTGAGGCGGAAGATTCCCAAGTGCAACGCATGGGGGATTTGATTGAATGTGCCGTTCTTCTAAGCCGTGAGCTGGCCAAAGAAATGGGCGCTGACGAAGAGTCTCTTGCGCCTTCTGTGCGATGGAACTTGGCGGGGTCGGCCAGTCAAATTGTTGCGGCAAACTATCAAGCGACAGGGCAGCTTATGTCGGCCGAGGCTATAACGCAGCTTGTGCATATCGCCTCGACTCTTCAGGAGAAATTTAAAAACCAAATCCCCGTTGGCGGAGAAACGATCCCTAATACCGTCGCGACTTTTCGCGCTAAAATGATGGAGGGCTTTGTTCCCGTGATTGGGGCTGTTGCCCAATATGCCTTTGGCCGCGCCGAACATGATTTGCTGGCCGAGATTTCAGAAAGGCTGGTTAAAACGGCAGAGCAGGTCACGCGAACACTCGCCGCCGCCGGCTCTTCTCCTGAACAATGGCGTCTTTTGTGTTGGACTGTTTTGCGGGCAGCGGGACAGATTTATACGGAAAGCCACTATGCTGAGGCGGATCGTTTGAACGCCATGGCTCCCGATGAGCAAGCCGCTTACTTTGCGCAGCACGGGGCAACCATTCCGATGACGCAAGTTTGGCAAGCCTTTAATCAGCGCATGGCGATGCTTGCGACCTTGTCCACCTATTTAGAGGTCCCCCCATCAGCGCATTTGGAAGAGCAGGGGTGGTGAGATGATTACCGCCCAAGCCCTCGCCGCTTGTATGATGTTGGCCTCTCAGACGTATCAGGTTCCGCCTGCTGTGATGGTTGGCATTATGCATGTTGAAGGTGGGCGCGTTGGACAGCAAGTGGGGCCTAATGTTAATGGCACATATGATCTTGGCCCGATGCAGGTTAACACAATGTGGCTTCCCCAATTGGCGCGAGCTTGGGGGGTTGATAAAAAGGTTGCTCACCGGCTTCTTCGTGATGATGGCTGCGTTAATGTTCGCGTTGCCGCGTGGATTCTTGGTCAAAAAATAAAAGAGGCAGGCTCTCTTTATGGGGGTATTGCCTATTATCATTCAGCGACACCCGGCATTGGCCCCCGTTATGCTTCTAAGGTTATTGCGGTAATGGAGCGCAAGGGGCTGATCAAACGGGGCTATGCAAAAACGAAGAATCAGGCTTATTATGCACAGCGCTGATTCTTTTTGATTCCCTTCACGCGAATCTTGCCCCATCTATATAAGAGGAGCCCAAAGCCGATGACTAAAGCCCGTTTTTTTAAAATAATGGTTGGCGGTGTTGCCCTTTTGATTGGTGGCTCGACCCTTTGTTTTGCGCAAGCGCCTTCTGGTATAACCGGACTGCAGGGGGAGGGGGCGTCTCTTTTTAATGCGAATGTACGTCCGCCCGATACTGGGACAATTCCTGTTTTGGCAAACCTTGTGAAGGGCGGTGGGAAGCTTTATTTTATTGGCGAACGTTCTGGTATGCCCGGCTGGTTTATTATTAAGGACGGACAGGTGCAGATCATCTATCTGTCGCCAGATCGTCAGACGGCGTTAATCGGCGGCATGTTTTCGGTGCAAGGGGAGAATGTTACGACCCCCCAAATCAGTGCGTTGGTTGAAAAGAATGCTGAAGTGAAGGCTCTGCTATCAGGAACGGCGCAGCAGCAACGAGAAGTTTATAACGCGGGCGCGCAGGATGGCGCTGGCTCTGTTCCTGCGGGAGAACAAAGCGTTGAGACAGCCTCTAAGCGTGGGGCGAGCATCAACGGACTGCCTTCTGCCTCGCTGTCTCCTGGAGAGAGGCTTATGCAGGACCTTAAGGCTGCGGCGGGCGTGACGATGGGGCAGAATGAATCGGCTGAATTGATCATGGTTGCGGCGCCGGGATGCCCTAACTGTAAGAAAACGTGGCTGGAATTGCGTGATTCCGTTCGGGACAATAAGATTCAGATGCGGTTGATCCCTGTTTATAACAGCACGGGCGGGGATGAACTTCGTGTGGCCGCCCAGTTGCTTAAAACGGCAAACCCTCTGGATGCGTGGAATCGTTATGTCGATGGCGATACAGCTGCTTTGGCCGGAGAACCTGACGATATGGCGCGTCGCGCCGTGGTCTCAAACCTTAATCTTGTCGCGAAGTGGAACATTCAAGGTTACCCCTATTTGGTGTATCGCGGTAAGGATGGGCGGATCAAGATTGTACAAGGAAAGCCAGAACGCATGGCTGCGGTTTTGACGGACTTAAGCCGTTAATGGAGCGCTTTATATGGGCTTTTTAAGCAAACAGCCCCCCTCTTCTAGGGGGAAGGCACAGCTTCCTTCCCTTGACGTAAGGGGGCGTGGAGGGCTTCAAGCCTTTCTTTCCCTCCCAAAGGGGAAGGATGAGAAAATCCCTAATGCGGCGTTGGTGTATGGCGTTTCTTCTGCCGCCTTGTTGTCTTTTTCCCTTTATCATTTGTTTACCGGCTTGTGGTTTACTGCCCTCTTGTTGTTCATGGTGGCGTTGATTGTTTTTGGGTTTTCCCTCTATTTTCTGCGCTATTCAGGATAAGTGATTCGCGGATGATTATAGAAAAAAAGCAGGATGGCCTGATTTCTATAAGAACGAAAGACGGATACTTTCCTGAGAGAATGGTTTTGGTGTTATCTTTATAATGGTGGACGTAATGACAATGATAAAAACCATGCCAACGATGGCCTTGCTGGGGGCTGGGCTTCTTGTTGCGGGGTGTGTGACGACAACAAGCGTGACCCCTGTTGCAACAGAACCTGATGTTGTTAGCGTGCGCTTAGCTCAGGCGGCAGAAAAGGCTTCAAACGCACTGGATACGCTTTCTGGCATTGAACAATATCGCGAGCCGCAGCTTCCTGCGCCGGCGGACTATTCTTCTGCGCCACCCGCGTTGACTCAGCTGATTTCGATCCAATGGTCTGGACCTATCGATCAAATTCTACAAACCCTAGCGACGCGGGCCGGGATGCGTTATAAGATCATTGGAAGCGCATCGGGCATTCCCCTCCTTGTCAATCTTGACGTTTACCAAAAGCCGTTGATTGAGGTTCTTCATGATCTTGGTCTTCAGGCTGGGCGTCGGGCCGATGTTTCGGTTGACAACATCAATAACTCGATAGAGATCCGTTATGCACCTGTTGACAGAATCTGATTCCTCTAAGAGTGGGCGGTTTTTTCTAGCTCCGCTTTTCATCGCGCTCGTCTTTGCGTTGGGCGTTTCTGGGGCGTGCGCGCAACAGCTCGTGACGCCAGAGGCTTCGCCCCCCCCACCTGTTCTGAAAGATTTACAGGAACAAAGTGGTGGTGAAGATTCTGGAAAAACGGATGTGATGGGTCTGCAAATAAGAAACGATGCCTTGCGTGAGGCTGCGCTTTCTTATGGCGCACGTGGTGGGTTGGCTTATCGCACGTTTGAAATTCAAAGACGTCTTGTTGAACACGAAGTGAGCCTCTCAAAGATTTTTAATTTCACGAGACTATTAATTAGCGCGCCTTCCGGTCTCCTTATTGAGCCTCCCATTGTCAGCGAAGCGCAGCGCGCCGTTCTCGTTAATGGGGGTGGTCAGGAGGCGGCTGTTTCGGATCGCGTTTTGCGAATTAATAAGGCAGCTCGCATTGTGACGGCTCCGCGTAATTGGCGGTTGTATTTAGAGCGTGATTGGGGAGCCGTTGATGCCCCTCCAGGGCTTTTGCTGCCGCGTAGTGATGATGAGCGTGCTCAATGGAAGGCCTTGGTGCAAGAGGGATGGAATGCGGGTGTTGCGCAAGCCGAAGAGACGTTTGAGTCCGACCTTGATCGCATGACGAATGATTATGTAGGGATGGTTCATTATCGCACATTGTTGGTGCAAGGGATGATTTCCCCACCCTATGCGATGCACGAAGACCGTGGCGTAACAGGTGGCGGTTCGGAAATGAGGGTGGGTGATCGTGGTGTTTCGATCACAGGGCCTTCTGTTCTCATTCCTCGGAGCGACAAGTGGACAACGGCTCCCCGCTAAATCTCAGTGCGGAAGATTTTCAGGTTCGACTCGCGGCGGGTTGGACGAATGAACCTTTGCGCATTCAAGAAGAGCATGTTGATGATCTTTTGTTGTGGTGTGTTCACAGCCGCGCCACCGATGTCAGCATTCAAACGGATCGGCCCATCGTTATCGAAGTGGATGGGATATTGTATCCCGTAACCCAACGCGCCTTGGATTCGGCGGATATGGCCAATATCCTTATGCGTATTTATGGGCCTGAAGCCTTGGCCAAGTTGGCCTCTGGTGTTGATTTGGATCTGTCTTATGAAGTTCGGCCTGAACGCTTAACGCGTTATCGCTTTCGTACCAACATCACGGCCATTTTAAGTCGTGGGCGTGATTCGGTTCAAATCACCTTGCGCAGTTTGCCCGGCTTGCCGCCCAGCATGGTTGATTTAGGGATAGAAGAGCCCATCATGCGGAACTGGTCACCGCGTCAGGGGCTCATTTTGGTCACGGGGCCCACGGGAAGTGGCAAAACGACCCTTTTGGCATCGGGTTGCCGTATGCTGATTGAGCGAGAGCAAGGCTCTGGCAAGCTTTTGACTTACGAAGCTCCTATTGAATATGTTTATGATTCCATCACGGGGCCTCGTTCTCTTGTGGCGCAATCTGAAGTGCCGCGCCATATTCCTTCCTTTGCGGCGGGGGTTCGTAATGCTTTGCGGCGCAAGCCCAATATCATTCTGGTTGGCGAAGCGCGCGATAGAGAAACGATGTCTGCGGCTATTGAGGCGGGGCAAACGGGTCATTTGGTTTTCTCAACGGTTCACACCGTAGGTGTTGCCGCAACGGTAAGACGTATTGTCAGCGTTTTTGAGCCCGCAGAGCGAAGTGAACGTGCTTTTGCGCTCATGGAAACGTTGCGTATGGTTGTGACTCAAGCGTTGGTTCCCAAGGTTGGGGGTGGACGCATTGGCTTAAGAGAATATCTGGTTTTTGACGATAACATTCGCGAGCAACTGTTGGACATGCCCATCGATAAATGGACGTTGGAAACCCAGCGGTTTCTTGTTCGTTATGGGCAAACGATGCAGCAATCCGCCAACAGAGCGTTTAAGCAAGGCCTTATTGATCGCAGAACGTATCTGGTTTTGACAAAAGGTTATACGATTGATGAAAAAGATTATGATCCTTCTTTTGTGGATCCGACAGAAAAGGAACCCGATCATGAGGTTGACCCTACGCTCGATGATGATACCACGATGATTTAAAAAAGGGGGGGCTGCTCTTGCCCCTCAAGGGAGAAAAGAATGGATATTCATTGGAGAAACACACAGAAGCCCGTTCGCTTTCTTTTTCTTGATGCGCGCGCGTTTTTTGGCATTATTCTTTTTCTCGTTCATGCCAGAACGTGGGTGTTTGTTCTTGTTTGTTTCTATATTTTTATGTTTTGGATGTTTGAAAAACGAGGGTTGTCTTTTGAAGCGGCTTTGCGAGCGATTCGTTGTTGGTTGTTGGGGCGTCGTCGCCCCGCCAATAGTCGTCGTGCGATTCGTCATATGGTCGATTTTTCGTGATCGCACTGATGTAGTCGATCGTTTCGTGTTAAAAATGAGATTTGTCTAGATTCTTTTTTATGGTTCAAATAACGCATAACCGAATCATTTTGTTGAAGGAATTGATGCTGCGTTGCCTTGTCACAGAGATCAAAAGGCTCAATCGTTTTTATTTTTCAGAGGATTGGGGTGTGTCTAAAATTACACACATCTTTGCCGAATGGTGAGGCTTTGATTCGTCCTAGGTTGCTCTCTTCGTGTTCCTCCTCTAGACTTCCATGCGAATCGCCTTCGCTCGAAAAAGGGCATAGAAATGCAAAAAAACAGTCGTCGTTCTACCATTCTTTTCTTTGGTTCCGCTTCTCTTGTGCTGGGTTCTTTGTTGGTGGCAACGCCAGCCTATGCAGGGTTTAAGTGGGTTTCCTCTGATGAGGTTCAAAGCACCAATGTTTCTGTTGCGCCGCAAGGGGCACAGATATCGGGGGCGGCTCCCTCTTCTTTTGGTGCCGTGCCTGATACTGTTATTATCGAGCCCGCGCCTACAGCGATAGTATCGAAAGATGCTTTGAGTCTGTCCCAAGATGGGGCGGCTGTTAAAGGCTTTGCTGATCGTGTGCCTCTTTCCGTGGCCTTGCGTCAAGTTCTGCCGCCGGAAATTGGTTTTTCTGTTGCGCAGGATGTTAGTTTGGGGACGCTTGTTTCTTGGCGTGGCGGTGCCCCGTGGCGTCAGGTTTTGAAAGATATGTTGTTGCCCTCTGGGCTGACGATACGTGAGCAAGGGCAAATGGTTCATGTCATCCACATGACGGGGAATCAGGATTTGGCCGTGTCTTTGGACAAGCCCCTTCCTCCCATCTCAGATGCGGGAAAGCCCCTGTCTTTGTTGCCCCCCATTTCTTCTGTTGCACCTAAGTCTATTGGTGCTGGTTCTGCGCCTTTGGCATCGGCCTCTGGCTTTTTAAGTGCGCCAAGCTCTCTTTCTTCTGGCGCGGGGCGTCCTCATATCGTGGCGGACTCACCTGTCGTTGGATCGGGGGTGTGGGCGGCTAACAGCGGAGAGATGCTGAAAAAAACGCTTGAGACATGGGGGCGTAGCGCCAATGTCGAAGTGAGCTGGCAGGCTGAATACGATTATCCCATTCAGGCCTCTGTTTCTTTGTCGGGTGATTTCGAGGGGGCTGTTCGTGGCCTTTTATCGGGATTTCAAGATGCAAAACCACAGCCGATTGGTTATTTGTATAACAATCAATCAGCTGGTCAAACTGTTCTCGTCATCCAAACGCGCGGTAATAACTACAGCGAATAATGAGGCCTAAACATGAGCTTCCGTCGTCTTTCCCTTTTCTTGGTCGTTGTTGCGCTTTTGGGCTGTAATAATGAAAAAAACAGAAACCTTATTGACCAGCGGGTTGAGAAGGTTGAGCGTGTTGCCAAAGAAGCGACGAGACCCGCTCCGCCTAAAAGCTATGACCCGCTCACAGTTTCGGATAAGGTTTGGTCTGGCAATTCATCAACGCGACTTCGTCGCGGCATCCCGTTGCCCAGCAAGTATGAAGGCTCTTATGGCGTTACGCTTATTTCAAGCGAATCCCTTTCGCTTGGTGAAATCGGGTCGGCTATTGGTGTTCAAACGGGGTTGCCTGTGCGCATTGCTTCTGGCGCGGCGGGTGGGTTAAGTGAGGGCGATAGCGGTACGGGATCAATGGAAGGCAAGATGCCGGTGTCTTATGAGGGGCCTTTGTCTGGTCTTTTAGATTTGGTGTCGGGCAATTTTGGGATTAGCTGGCGTTTTGATGGAACGGCGATCAAACTCTCGCGTTTTGAGACGCGCGTGTTTGTTGTCGAATCATTGCCTGGAACGCAGTCCATTAAAGACGGCATTAAGGAAGATACGGGAAGTGGCGGGTCGAGTAGCACTTCGGCAGCGGCGGGCGGAAGTTATAGTATGAGCGCTAATAATCCACTGCAGCAATCGTCTGAGATGAACGTTGAGATGAAGGTGTGGGATGAATTGAACCAAACCATTACGTCTATTTTGGGTGGCGTTGGTTCTGTTTCTTTGTCTCCTTCCAGCGGCACGGCTGTCGTGACAACAACGCCAGAGTTGATGCAGGTTGTCGCCAAATTTATGGAAGAAGAAAACCACCGGTTGTCACAGCAAATTGCTATTAATGTTGAAATCTATACGGTGGCGCTTTCTGATAACGCGGACTTTAATGTAACCTTTACGGCAGCGTTGAAGAAAATCAGCAGCGGTCTTGATCTTAATATCACGCAGGGCGTCGCGGGATTGGGGTCTGCTGCGGTTTCTGATGGCGCCTCCATGTCGATGGCTATTTTGGATCCCAATAAGACTGGTCAGATTACAAGCGTGTTTTCTGCGCTTTCTTCCATCGGCGACACAACGCGTGTTTCCCAGTTTCCTTTAACGACGCTGAACAATCGCACGGTCTCTCGTCGTATTGGTGAAGATGTAACCTATGTTGCGGCGATTTCTAGGACTGTGGCAACGTCAACGACCAGCGAGTCTGTCACGGTTACACCGGGAACGGTTCGGGATGGCTTTTCTTTGCAATTAACGCCGCGCTTGTTGCAAGATGGACGCATCATGTTGCAATATTCTCTTAGTTTGATCGATTTGATTTCGATGCTTCCTTTTGAAACGGGTGATGCGGGCACTATACAGCTGCCACAGACGGCGAGCCGTGTTTTTGTTCAGCAAGCGATGTTGAAAAGCGGATCGACGCTCATTCTTGGCGGATATGATGATGAAAAGACGAGCCAATTATCCAACGGTGTTGGTAATGCCTATAACTATTTCTTAGGCGGCGGTTCTACAAACGAGAAAACAAGAACGATGATGTTTATAGTCATTACACCCCAAGTTGTGAGCGTCCAGAAAACGGAGCAGATGTAATGACTGCAGGCCTTGTTACCATTGGCCGCAAACAATATGCCAGCGGCCTGTATTGGGAGAATAGTCCCAGCGGCCGCATTTCTCAGGTGGCTAAAGAGGCGGCAAAGCAACCAGGGACGCAGGCCGATTATTTTGCAGCACGGTCAGGCAATAAACAGGGGCGCGTTCCTCAGTTTGGCTTGGTTCAAACAGCCGAAGGCTTTCGTAATGGAATCCCCTCTTTGGCGGGGTGTTTGGCTAATAAGCAGCCGGGTTCTTGGATCGGGGCTTTTCGTTTGCGCGAGGGGACGGCTCTTGTCGTCGTGCGTGACGATCTTATTGTTCCTGATGGCGATCGCTTTTTTCAAGACGAAACAGAAGCGCGCGATCATCTTTATCAAGAAATGGCGATTGGCGGGTTTCAGCGTATCTATGCGCCAGAGCCATGGGGCGTTCCGGGTGCGGATACGATGCCCGTCACCCTTTTATTGGATGAAAGTGCAGATGTTCGCCTTCATAGCGTTGTCATGTCTCAACAGGCAAAGACAGGCGTTGTGATCGGTGGACTGCTTTTGCTTCTTGTCGTTGGGATTGGCTGGTATATTCAAGATCAAAAAGAGAAGGAAGAGATTCTTCGGCTCCAACAGCTTGCTGCGATGGAGCGCATGAAGGCTGAGGCTGCGCGGTTGCTTCCTCTTCAGCAAAAAGTTGAATACCCCCCTCCCGAACGTAAGTGGGAAAAACAACCCCCACCATTGGATGTTATTTCAGCTTGTCAAAAGGCGCTTGAAAAGGTTGCTATTGGCGTTGGTGGCTGGGAGATATCAAGCATGAAGTGCTCGCCGAGCAGCTTGGATATTAGTTGGGCTAGAACGGGCGGCTTTTCTAATCCGCCTCCTAAAACGGTCGTTTCTGTTTCTGGTGAGCAGGCCTCTGGCAGCGTTGCCTTTGACCCCTTGTCTCCTCGTGGCGATGAGGCGCTTGTTAATCCTGACGTTATAACGGGGCGGTATTTAAGCCAGAATTGGACGGGATCTTTGCGCCGAGAGCCTGATGATCCACCCCCGCCCCCGCCTCCGGGGTACAAGGGGGAGTGGAATCCGCCTCCCGCTCCATGGGTTAAGCGTTCTTTTACGTTTACTGTTCCAGTATTGCCTTGGACACTACCGGATTTCTTGACGGATATACCGGGGGTTATTGTGAATTCACTGGCTCTTACGGGCGGTGGTGTTGGAAGCAGAAACAGTTGGAAGGTTGAAGGAGTGATTTATGAAAATCGCCGTTAAAACATCTCTTGCCACCATGGCTTTGGCTATGGGGTTGATTTTTAGCCTTTCTCCGTCCGTGTCTTGGGCTGAAGGAGGCCTTGTTTCGCCGCCGCCAGGTCCAGCGGATCAGAAGGAGTCTGTTAAAGAGGTTTTGGATTCCATCAAGGTTCCAGAAAGCAGCGGCAAGACATCCAGCAAAGAAAAAGTGGAAAAAGAAGATACGGGGGATGACGATATGAAGTCTCCCAAAGTTCCTGATTCCGTAAAAGGGGTCGTTAAACGGTTAAACACAGCGACAAAAGACGTCACCATTGAAGACCTCAATTCCGCTCGTGAAGCCGTTGTGAAGTTGGACGTTTTAATTGATATTGAAAAAAGACTGAACGATTTAACAACCTTGCGTCAAGAAAGAGAAGAAAAAGAAGGTGAGATGGCTGGCGCTCTTCCTGCGGGGGCTTTGGGAGGTGCTATGCCTCCCCCATCTTTAATGCCTTCTACCCTTCCTGTCGCTCAGCCCTCGCCCGTTTCGGTTCCCCCCGTTGTCCTGCCAGAAAAGGACATTGACGTTATGAAGATTATGGGGGCGTCTGGTCGTTATGTAGCATCGATTAAAACGGTTGAAGGAGAGGAACGGCAGGTTAAAGCGGGCGATAAATTGTCTGATGGAACCATCATTGATTCCGTCTCTCGTCAAGGGGTAACTGTTTTGTCTCCCAGCAAAAAAAGGAGCACAGTCCCAGTTAAAGATATCAGCGCTGTTTTTGGTGGGCGGTAAAGGATTTATTGACGAACCGACGTCTATAATTTGTCGTGTTATGTTCGCCCCTGCCATAAGGAATGGTGACCATCGTCATTTGTGGGGCGTGATCACAGGATCGGTTTGACTCGTGCTGGATATTCTAGAAGAAATAAAAGATGCCATAAGCGCCGCGTTTCAAGGAAAAACGGGGGGTGTTCGCTCGTCTGAAATCCCACCATCGACGTTGACCCATGTTGCGCCCCCAACCATCAGAGCTAAAGCACGAACTTCAGGAGGAATGACGCAGTCCACGCGTGCCTCTGAAAAAGATTCTGCGACGTCTTCGTCTCAAGAAAAGGGCGCTCAAGAATCTTCTTTGGATGGAACCCCATCGCTTGAAGTAGAAAAAGCTGGTTCGATGATTGAACGCCCAGCAGAAATAACAATTGAGGACGAGCGTAGCCTTGCGATTGCAGGCGGGTTGGAGTTTTCTGGCGATGTTTTAACGGTTGAGGGCGGAAAACTTAAAATTCCCGATGAATCACGCAACTTGTGTGTTTTGTTTGAAAACGGGATGTGGCTTGTGAGTGCCTCGCACCGTTTATCTCCGTTGGTGACATCGGTCGCGCAAATGGCATCGCGTCATGGGTATCAGATTAATCCGGCACGTTATGTAACACCTAATATTATTCGCCAAGCTTATCTCTATGCCGATAGAAAATCGTCTGTTTCTCGGCTGGATGATAATGCCGTGCGGCGCCGCATCGTTGATACGTTGCAAAAAGCCGTTGAGGCTGGCGCGAACGACGTTCATATCGAAGCCAGCGATGGGCGAACCCGCATAGAATTCCGTATTGATGGAGCCTTGCGCCTGTGGGAGACATGGACGCAAAAAGAAGGTGAACTGATGTTGTCGTCTGTTTATTCCCATTCAGTGGGGCAATCGGGCGCGACGGCTAATTGGCAAGAGCCGCAAGCGGCTATGCTCACGTCAACATCGACGGGGCCTGATGCGTTGGCGTTGCCTAAAGGTGTTATCTCGGTTCGCTGCCAATGGGTTCCCCTCTCGGACGGTGGGCGCTATTTGGATATGCGCCTTCAATATGATTCGGCGCATTTGTTTGGTGAAAACTTTATTATGGCCGATGTGGACTCTCTTGGCTTCTCGCAAGAGCAGCTTAAGGTTGTCCAAAGCCTTAGGCAGGCGCCTGGTGGCATGCGCGTGTTTGCAGGTCCTGTCAACCAAGGCAAGACGACAACGCTGCGCGTGACGCTTAATCGTCGCATGGCTGAAACGAACATGCAGCTAAACTGTCTGCTGGTTGAAGATCCGCCTGAAGGCGGCATCGTTGGGGCGAGGCAGGTTGGTGTTTCTTCTTCGGTTAAGGATGAGCAACGCGAAAAGTCTTTTGTTGAGATTATGCGCTGCGCTTTGCGCCTTGACCCCGATATCGTTATGTTGGGTGAGGTTCGCGACATTCAAACGGCCAAGTTTGCCTTTCGCTTGTCCCTTACGGGGCGGCAAGTTTACACCACAACGCACGTTTATGCGGCGCTGGCTGTGCCCCAGCGTTTGCGCGATATTGGCATGGAGCCTTACCTTGTTTATGACCATCATTTGCTTCGTGGCATGTTCTGTCAAAGGCTGTTACGTGGCATGTGTTCCCATTGCCGAATTCCTTTGGCGGAGGCGCCTTCTGAACTGGGGCCTCATTATAAGGAATTGACACGCCGTGTTCGTGCGGGACTTGCCATTATGGATGCTTCGCGCAAGGGTGGCAGCGGAAGTGTTTATGATCGTTTGTCAGAGCCGGATATGCGCAATGTGTATGTTGCCAATCCGGAAGGGTGTTCCAAGTGTTTCCGTGGGCGCGCTGGACGAACCATTTGCGCCGAAGTGATTGAGACGGATCAAAAAATCATGGAGCTTCTACAGGATAACCGCATGGAAGAAGCGCGGGATTATTGGCTGTCGCCAACGGGCATGAATGGCGTTACCATGTTGTGGCATTCGTTGGAAAAAATCAGGCGCGGCGAAGTTTCCCCTGATGATGCTGAGTTTGAAGTCGGGATTATGGCAAGCGAGAAAGAAGTGATCGAAGTTGAACAAAGACTTGGGGTGATGCCATGAGTTTGAATGAAATATCGTTTGATACGGAAGCGATCAGTCGCCGTTGGGCGCAGCTTCAGTTTAAAAACAACCGCAAGCAACGATTCCGTGTTTATCGCAAGCTAGAGGGCATGTTGCGAATGAACGAAGCGCTTTCGCGTTCTCTTGATCGTCTCTATCAAAACGCTTCTGAAATGGGCAAGCATCCGGATCGTCCGGCGGCGTTGGCTTTAAAGGAGTGGTTTTTGAAAGATCGCGCTGGTCAGGGGCTTTCGGATGCGATGGAAGGGTGGGTTCCTGACTCAGAGCTTTATATGATACGTGCAGGCGAAGAGTCGGGAACGATGGCCAAGGCTTTTGCGTCGATCCAAACCATAGGCGCAAAAGCGCGAGAGATGCGTGGCGCTGTGACGTATGCTGTGGCCTATCCGGGGTTTATGATCATTTTGGTTTCCTTTGTTTTGTGGATGTTCGGCGTCAACTTGATTCAAAACATGCGTAAAACAGCGCCACCTAGCGTTATGGCGGCGATGGGTGGCGTTGCGACCGTTTCCGATTTTATTGCTAATTGGGGGATCTGGGTGTTGGTTGGGTTGGCTCTCACGTCCCTCCTCATTACAGTGACCTTGCCCGTGTGGAGAGGCCCCTTGCGTGCTAAGTTTGATATGTGGCCGCCATGGTCATGGTATCGCGTCTTGCAAGGCAGCGGGTTTTTGCTGGGGCTTTCCGCCTTATTGGGGTCGCAAGTTCCCTTAAAGCGAGCGCTAGAGATTTTAGAGGATCAAGCCAAACCATGGTTGCGCGAACGTGTGAGTTCGGCGCGGCAAGAGGTTTTGCGGGGGCGCAATCTAGGGGAAGCTCTGCGGACGGGGCGTTATAACTTTCCTGATCCGGGGGTTGCCATTGATCTTGAGATTTTATCCGAACGCGCAGACGTTGGCAGCGTCATTGAACAGGTGACGGATGAATGGATCACGGATCAAATTGAAGTGCTTAAAGGGCAGGCGGCCATTACGCGTAATCTTGGATTGGCTGTGGTTGGCGGTACGATTGCGTGGGCTATGCAGTCCGTTTTTGCCGTTGTTACCGAGGTTTCAAAAGGCTCTGGCGGCATGGGCGGCATGTAAGAAAAAGGACAAAAAGATGATCAAAAAAAATCGCGGCATGACACTCACGGAACTTGCTATTGTTCTGGGCACGATGGGGATTGTTATGGGGGCTGTCTGGGCGATTGTCGGTACGGTTTGGGATGGCTATCGTTTTCAAAAAATGGAACAGCAGATCCAAACCGTCGCGCGTTCTCTGCAGGATTATTATGGAAACATCGGGGGCGTTTACCAGCCTGGTACGCATACACCTTATGCCAATGACACGAATTTAACGAATGTTGTGGATGACAATACGAGGCGCCTGATCCCCATGGAAATGCGCCTTAACAAAGCGGTTGCATGGTCAGGTTTGCGACATGCCATGGGCAGCGCCGTGATTGTGGAAAGCACGGATGCTGGTGGTGGTTTTCGCTTAAGGATACAGGGATTAAAACAAGAGGCTTGCATTAAGCTCATCATGCAGTTTCCTGTTCTTGTGCCGGAGCTGGGTGTTTCTCATATGGCGGCGGGGGGCGGTAACACAGATATTGATCCTCATAATCTTGTGACCCCATCGTCAACGGCTACGCTTCCTTTAAGTCTGTCCGCTGCGACAACGTGGTGCAATAATCCAACCAACAACGAGGTGCTCTTTGAATTCAGGGTTCGTACATAAACGCGCAGGGTTCAGTCTTCTTGAATTCGCGATCGTTCTGGCCATCATCGGTATCGTTTTGTCGGCGCTGTGGGGCGTTGTTAGTATGGTGCGTGAAAACATCAAACGGGAAGAGACGTCGGAACAAATGACGGCAATCGTCGGCAAGATTCGTGATTATTATATGGGGCGACCTTGTATTTCACTTAGTTTCACTTGTGGCTCCTCAGGTGATGTCCTAACAGATGCTTTGTTCAAGAGCGGCCTTCTTCTGCCAGAGCAACTGCGCGACCGTTCGGCCTCGCCGTTAGTGGCCGATACACCTTGGGGTGCTAGTGCGGCTGATGGATCGTCCTTGGCTAACGGAAGCCTTATCGTTCGTTCTGTCGGTGATGGGCGCAATTCCTTTCAGGTTGAGCTTCTGGGGCTTAAAGAGAGTAGCTGCGTTGCCTTGGCAAGTTCTTTGTCGGGCGCTGGCGCCCCCAAGGGGCTAACGGCAATGACGATCAATGGCGCGGCGCAGGGGCTTCCCACGACGCCGGAGGCTGCTGCTGGGGTGTGTACGACCCCGTCTGGTGCAACAAACACAATAATCATAACCTATAGCCTTAGGCCTTAGGTTATGTATTTCCATCCTTTTTAGACACAAGGGGGGACTGCGCCTTTTTTGCGGCGATAATTTTCTTTTTTGCCCATAATTTTGACATGCGGGCGTGGTCTTATAGGAACCATGACGGCTTGTCCGTTCAACCTAACGATGGAGAAATTTTATGAACAAGAAACATCTTATCATCGCCTCTGCTCTTCTTTCTGTCATTTTAATTTCTGGTATGGCGCAAGCCAAAACGGAACCCTCACCCGCCACAACGACGACGAAAACAACGCAGGCGGCCACCGATAAAACCGCGTTTCCCATGCGCCGCATGATGCCCAATCTTTCCGAGGCTGGGCAAAAGGTGTTGCAAGAGACGATGAACAAAGAGCGTGAATCCGATAAAGCGACATTTGAGGAAATGCAAACGAAGAGAAGCGAGCTTGGAGAAATCTTAAAGGCGGCAACTTTTGATAAGGCTGCTTATCTTGCCAAGGAAAAAGAGATTCAAGCTCTTCAGGCTAAAATGATGACGGCTCATGCCGAGGCGCTGGCCTCAGCCGCTGCTCAAATGACACCGGAAGATAGGGCTCAATTGGCCAACAGGCCTCAGCGTCCTATGAAGGGTGGTCAAGAGGGGCCTCGCGGTGGAATGAGGCAGGGTGGTGCGATGGCGCCTATGTCTGATCCTGCGAAGTAATAACTTTGTGAAAAAGAACTGGCGGCGTTTTGCGCCTTCGTAGAGCGCCGCCAGATTCTGCCTAGAAAAAGGGGGAATAGAATGAAACGATTTTTTGTAAGCTTGATGGCCATTCTCGTTGTCGCTGTTGTTATTGGTGGGCTGCCATCACCAGCACAAGCTGATACATCGTTTTCTTTTTCGATTAATGATGGCTATCGTCATCCTCCTGTGCGGAGTCGGTATTATGGCCCTCCTCACCGTGCCGTTCGCCCCGTTTTTCATGAGGCGCGTTATGCCCCCTATTGGTACGCGTCCCCGCCTCGTCGTGTGGTTTATCAAACGACGGTCGTGCAGCCTGTGCGTTATATAAGCGAAGCCTCTTTGTTGGCTGAGCCTGTTTCCCCATCGTTTTATAACAGTCAGGGTCAGTTATGCCGTGAGTATCAAGCGATGACGCAGATTGGCGCCCATAAAGAAATGGCCTATGGCACGGCTTGTTTGCAGCCCGATGGGGCTTGGCGCATTGTGGACTAAGCAAAAATGCCAGCTCCGAAAGAAACAAAAGCCTCCCTTCGCTGCCTTTTACGAAAGCGTCGTAAAGTTGCCAATGCCGTTGATGCGCGAAAGGCATCGCTGGCGTTGCGGGACATGCTTTTGACACACGTCACCTTGCCCCCCCGTGCGTTGGTGTCGGCTTATGTTGCGTGTGGTTCGGAAATAAATCCGCGCCCGCTCCTTCAAGAGTTGGAGGCCAGAGGCCACCCCCTTTGCTTGCCGTGTTTGCCTGAAGATGACAGCCCTTTGATGTTTCGCGCCTATGCCTTGGGGGATCCTTTGTTGATGGGGCCGCATAACATCCCCGTCCCTTTTTCTGGCGCAGCGCTTGTTCAGCCAGATGTTTTTCTTGTGCCACTGGTTGGCTTTGATCGCGCAGGGCATCGATTGGGGCAAGGCGGCGGGTTTTATGACCGTGCTCTCTATCATGCGCGTTCCTTGCGAACCATAAAAGCGATTGGTCTTGCCTATAGCGTGCAAGAGGAGCCGTCGCTTCCCCTTGAGCCTCATGATATGGGGTTAGACGTGATCGTGACAGAAAACGACTTTCTTGAATCTTTCTCGTCATAATTTCGGAACCGACTCAAAAAGGGCTTTATGAAAGCGAGTCGTATTGGCAACACTTTTAATGAATGGTTAGCAAACCGTTAACGAAAGCATTGCCCATCGATTTTCTCCCCTCTACCTTGAACAAAGTGATTCGTTTTTGTCAGGGTGCGTCGGTTCATGAGCCTTAGGCCTCTTCTCATCTTGTTTGTTTCGACGGGCAATGCGGCGCGCAGCCCCATGGCTGAGGCTTTCTTGAACGCTAAGGGCAGCGATGCGTATCGTGCGCGAAGCGCTGGCGTGGTTCCTTTGGACGCGCTTGCGCCGCGCACCAAGTCTCTTTTAGAAGATGCGGGTTATAACGCGCAAAAATTATATCCTAAAAAATGGCAGGATTTTTACGCGGCGGCGCATCTGGTCAAGGTGGATATTATTATTACCCTGTCCCAAGAAGCGCATGACCTTTTGCCCCTTGATTGGCCGCATGATCCTGTTCGCGCTCATTGGCTTGTGGATGATCCTTTGTCTTGTGCGTGCGCCGACGTGCAAGAGTGGAAGTTCCGCAAATGCTATGCGACTCTTGAGGCGCGTGTGGCCACGTTGGTGCGTTGTCGCCCTGCGGCCTCGGCCAGCGAGTGGTTTGTACGGCTTAAGGAAATTGGGATGGTGATTTAATAAATTACCGCGCCGCCAGAGCCGCTGATACTTTAAGGGCGGCGGGGCCGATCAAAACAACAAACAGAGGCGGCAGGATAAAAAGAATCATTGGAACCGTCAAAATGGCGGGAAGTGCGGCGGCTTTTTCCTCGGCCTTCATCATTCTGTCTTCGCGCATTTCGGCGGAGAGAACGCGCAAGGCTTGGGCCAGCGGCGTCCCATATTTTTCAGTCTGAATAAGCGTGTTTACAAGGGCGATGATGCTGGGCAGGGGGATGCGCTCGGACAAACCGCGCAAGGCCTTGTGGCGATCAGGAAGGAAATTCAGCTCAACCCCTGTCAGGGCGAGTTCTTCGGCAAGCTCCGGCGCGGTGGGGGCGATTTCTCGGCTCACGCGATCAAAGGCAGCGTCAAGGCCAAGGCCTGCCTCGGCGCAAATGACAAGAAGATCCAGCGCGTCGGGGGCTGCTTTTCGCAAAACGTCTTCTCGTTTTTGGCTCATATTCTTGACCAAAACATCCGGCAACATCCACCCGATAAAAGCGGCCACGAGCGGGATAAATAAAGCGGCGGCGGGGGGGATATCGATAATTTTGACGATAACGAAAAAGAAAAAGCACGTTGCGCCTAAGCCCGCCATAAGGGCGAGTTTGGCAAAGAGAAAAACAAACATCGTGTCGCGTGAATGATAACCTGCGCGGCGAAGTTTAAGGCGCAAGCCATCAAGGCTTTTGCCTTGCGTCAGCTTAAGCCATTCGACGATTTGTTTCATAAGGCCGTGTTTTTGTAAGCTGGCGCGGCGCGAGTTTTTTTTGCGGCGCTCGCCTTCAAATTCGTCGCGGCGGTTGGCTATGGATTTAAGGCGATCGGGAAGGGGGTCGTTATCGATGAACGCCGTCCAAACCAAAACGACGACGACAAACGCCGCCAAGCCGCATAAAGCGGCTAGAAAATCAGGACTGTTAAGGAGCGTATCAATTTGGGACATGACGATTAAATCTCAAAGTTGATCATTTGTTTCATGACAAGAACGCCCATGCTAAGCCACGTGAGGCCGCCGCCCAAAAGTATTTTCCCTTTTGTTTCGTTGAGCAAAATCATCATGTATTCCGAATTGACCGCCATCAAAAGGCCGAACATCAAAAAAGGCAAGGAGCCGATAATCATGGCCGAGGCGCGGGCTTCGGACGACATGGCTCTGATTTTTTGTTTCAATTGCCTGCGTTTGCGTAAAAGGTCGGCCAGATTGCCAAGTGTTTCTGCAAGGTTGCCGCCCGTTTCCCGTTGAATGGCAAGGGCAATAATAAAAAAACGATATTCGGGCGTATCAAGGCGGCCTGCGACTTCCCACATCGATTCTTCAAGCGAGCGCCCCATGCGTACGCCATCGCTGATGCGGCTGAACTCAATGCCCAAAGGATCGGGAAGCTCTTGACCCACGGTGGTGATCGTCTCGGTGATGGGCAGGCCAGAGCGAAGCCCTCGGCAAATTGTATCGATGGCTTCGGGAAAGACACTTAGAAATTTCAAAATGCGTTTTTTGCCCATGCGGCCCGTGATCATATGGGGGAGATAAAGGCCCACAGCAATGCTCATAAAAAAGGAAACCGGTTTAGCCCAATGAGCGAGATAGGCAAAAACAAGATAAAAGACCACAACGGCGATAGCGTTGACCATAAGGTATTCGCCAAGTGAGATGTTTTTGCCGGTGCAGGCCAGACGTTGCCTCATTTTTTCAGGATTAGGCAACGTCGCTTTAATGATGCGATCAAAGAGGGGAATGGCGCTGTCGCTGGTGCGGCGGCGTAGTGTCGTTGTCGTTTCCTTCAGGCTTTTAACGGGCGCTGCGCCGCTCACGCGATCCAAGCGTTTTTTGACGCTTGCCCCCCCGTTGTCTTGCCAGAAAAGCGCGACCAAAACCAAAAGAAGAAGGCCGCCGCCGACCACAACAATCAACGTAAGCGAGGGCGTCATGACAGCGCCTCCAGCAAATCTTTTTCAAGACCGTAATAGGCCGCCTTGGGCAGGCAGTGGGGGCGCAGGCCGTTGTTTTTAAACTCGACGGTCAGGCGACCATCGGGCATCTCACCCGTGACGTCGCAAACAAATAAATCTTGCATCGAGATGACTTCGCCTTCCATGCCCGTCACTTCGGAAATATGCGTGACGCGCCGTGATCCGTCGCGCATGCGACTGACCTGAATAATCATATCGACGGCTGACGCGATTTGTTGGCGAATGGCGCGTGGCGCAAGATTGGCGCCGCCAAGACCAACCATGTTTTCAAGGCGCATGATGGCCTCGCGTGGACGGTTGGCGTGAACGGTGGAAAGGGAGCCATCATGACCCGTGTTCATGGCTTGCAGCATATCGATGGCCTCACCGCCGCGCGTTTCACCGACGATGATGCGATCGGGACGCATACGCAAAGCGTTTTTTAACAAATCGCGCATGGTAATTTCGCCATGGCCTTCAAGGTTGGCGGGGCGGGTTTCAAGGCGAACGACGTGCGGTTGTTGCAATTGCAATTCAGCGGCGTCTTCAATGGTCACCACGCGTTCGCCATGATCGATCATCTGGGACAGGGCGTTGAGCAACGTCGTTTTCCCCGATCCTGTGCCGCCAGAGATCAAGATGTTAAGGCGACAACGGCCCACGATGCGCAGCACTTGCGCCATTTGTGGCGAAATGCTGCCAAACTTGATCATGGAATCGAGCGTGATTTTCTTTTTTGAAAATTTGCGGATGGTGATGGTGGGGCCGTCAATAGCCAAAGGCGGAATGATGATGTTGACGCGGCTGCCATCCATCAAACGCGCATCGCAAAGGGGGGAGCTTTCATCAATGCGGCGACCGATGGCCGTGACGATGCGCGTAGCGATAGAGAGAACATGCGCGTTATCGCGGAATGTCACATCGGTGAGCGTTAGCTTGCCCTTGCTTTCGCAATAAACCTGCTTGGGTCCGTTGACCATGACTTCCGAAATGCTCTCATCGGCCAGCAAAGGCTCTAAGGGGCCAAGGCCAAGCATGTCGTTGAGAAGTTGTTCAACCAGCTCAAGCCGCTCGGCGGCATTAAGCTGTATTTTGGTTTCGATCAAAAGCTCACCGATCAGGCCTTTTAAATCGCGCGCCAAATCCTCGCGCACCATCCGCGCCGCTGCCGATGTATCGATCCGGTCAAGGATAAGGGGCTGAAGCTTAAGCTTGGCTTGACCCACGCTTGTGCGGCTGGCGGTGCTGATTGCTATGGGTTCAACGTGGCGCGGTGGTGGCGGCGGCGGGGCTTCAACCTCTGGTGTGGGCGGAACAAAAGAAGAGGCGGGCGTTGACGTTGTTAGAGGTGCTGCCGTTGCCGCGCTTTCAGGCTTTACCGCTTGCCCCAGCAAAGTATTGCTCAAGACATTGACGAAGTCGCGCTGATCCAGCAAGTTCAGCTCGATCCCTTGTTGGCTTAGAAAGGCAAGCGCGAAATTTTTGATTTCACGATTGATTTCCATACGCGGCATTGTTTCTATTTTTTCTTTGGGAAAGGCTTTCTTCAGTTCCGGAATAATGCGGTCGCGCAAAACAACAAGCGTACCGTCAGCCGCTAGGATTCTCGCCTCCAGATTTCCCTGCGCGTCGGCGGTCATCTTTTGGCATCCTCCTTGGCGGCCGATTTAAAGAGCCCCCCTAAAAGCCCGCCGCCTTTTTTGGGTGGGGCGGCCTTATCCTCTTGCGTTTCTAAAAACGATTTGGCGAGCGTCAGCATCGCTTTGGTTAGGGCGGCTGAAGGGGCAATAGCGCCCAGCATTTTACCGGCGTTGTTGGCGGCGGTCATGTTCTTATGATCGTCGGGCAGGGTGAAATCGACCTTGGCTTGCGTTCCCTTGGCAAAGGCGGTCTCATCAACCGCCGAAGGACGACTGGTGCTAACGCGCGTGGCGACTTGCGTGATCTTGGCGGTGGAGCCAAGCCCTTTAAGCGTTGTGCGAATACGCAGCGTGTCGCGAATGCCGACCAACGACATCTCGGTCACCAGCACGATTTCATGCGCTGTCGCCAAAATACGTTTTTGCGTGGGGATCATGTGGCGTGGCATATCGACGATCACGACGTTATACGTGTTCTTGATTTCCTTCAAAAGCGCGGCGATGGCGGCGGAATCGACATGGATGACATCTTCGATGGATTCCTCGGCGCTTAGAATGGCAAAAGACTCGCTCTCGCTGACGAGCGCGCCTGCGATCATCAGGCCGTCAACGCGCTGGGGGGAGCTAACGACATCACGTAGGCCGTGGCCCGGCTCGATATCAAGAGCCAAAGCGCTTGTCCCAAACTGCAAATCCATATCCAAAAGGGCGCTTTTTTGTTTTAAGTCGTGGGCAATAAGCCAAGCGGTGTTGGCGGCCACGGTGCTGGCGCCAACACCGCCGCGCACGCCTAAAACGACGACGATGCGGGCGTCTTTGGGCGCGCCATGGGTGCCGCCCTTTTCGCCTTGTGAGGCTGAGAGCATGGTTTGTGTCAAGATTTCGGGCGTGACGGGCTTGACCAAATAATCGTTCAGCCCTGCGGCGATCATGCTGCGATAAAGGGTCACGTCGTTGGCGCTGCCCAGTGCGACAAGGTGCGATGCGGGGCCGCATAGGCTAACGAGTCTTGCGGCCAGTTGAACGGGGTGTTCTTGTCCATCAAAGTCAACAAGCGCCAATTTGGGCGGCGCATCAGCTTCTAAAAGAGACGCAAACAGATCGGGGCCGCCGCGTTTCACGGTATCGGCAGGGAATCCCTGTTTTTCCGCCCAGCCTTGTACTTGAAGGGCGGTTGCGTCGTCATTGATAAAAGCCATAAACTCGTTATGCATAGCGCACCTGATGGTATCCTTTGTGTTCTTCTTGTTAAATTATGGAGCCGCTTGCGCGCTGGCGGGCTCTTGCTGCGTGGGGGCTTCCGCTTTGGCGTCGATAAGGGCTCTTGTTTTTCCGGCGCGGTAATTGTTCATAGAGGCAGCGGCCAGCGTGCCGTCAGCTTTCCCCAATGTTTTCTCCGCGATCAAATCTTCGGGGCGCTCTACCTGCGCGGCCAAATTACGCGCAGCGGCGCAGCCCAGTTGTGGCGTGATTGTGTTTTCATTGTCTCCTAGAGCTGTTGTCGTCCAGCTTGGACAATCGGGAGGGACGGCGACGCTGCCGCTTTCCTTGATCGATGGGACAAGGCGGATGCGGTAATCAGGGGCGGGCGTCGCCTCACAACCGGTAAGGCACAGCGCGGCGAAGGGAAGAGAGAGAAGGAAGAAGCGAGATAAACAAGAAGGCATCATGGGTTACTCCACAATAAAGCCGCCAGGGCCTTGCGGCGCGGGCGCTTTGGTTTTGGTGGGCGAAGCAGAAAGCGGCGTGGACATCAGCGGCGCAGAAGGCGGGGCGACCTCACGCGCCGTTCCTTCATGGACAACGGGAGCCACAGGCGCAGCAAGAGGAGGCTGCGGCGAGTCCTCGGCCATGGGTTCTGCGGGGCTTAGGGTAGCGCGAGGCTCACCGCTTAAAGGTCTTGCGGCAGGATCGCTGTTTGTTTCACGCAGGCGGAAGATGCGGTCGGTATCCGAAGGCGGCGCAAAGCCATCCGTCGGTAACGCCAACTTCTCTTGCGTTGCGGGCTTGACGATATAGGGCGTGATGATAATCACAAGCTCGCTTTCGTTGTTTTGAAAGCGCGTCGAGCGGAACAGCGGCCCAAGCACGGGAATATCGCCAAGGAAAGGATATTTATCGACCGACTGGGTTTGCTGGTTGTTCAAAAGACCGGCGAGGGCAAAGCTTTGCCCGCTGTTCAGCTCAAGCGTCGTTTCGGCGCGGCGTGTCGTCAGGGCTGGCACTTGAACCGTCCCGATGGTCACAGCGCCAGCGGCAGAAAGCTGGCTGACTTCGGGGCGAACGTGCAAGTTGATGCGATCCTCTCCAATCACCGTTGGCGTGAAAGCCAGTGAAACGCCGTACTGTTTCCATTCGATGGTGACGTTTTCGTTTTGGGGGACAGGGATGGGGAACTCACCACCCGCAAGGAAGCTTGCCGTCTCACCGGACATGGCGGTCAAAGACGGCTCGGCCAAAATGGTGATAAGGCCGTTTTTGGCTAAAGCATCGATCATACCGTTGACGCTGTGATGGCCGCTGTTATAGGTTGCGGCGATGGCGTCATTGGTTGATCCGTCCAAGCTGGTGCGCATGAGGTCTGTTGCGCCTGCTGTAATGAAATCAGCCCCTGTCGCAAGGCCGAAGGCAAAGCCGCCAACATTGCTGATGGTTTCCCAATTGATCCCAAAGCGTTTATCCACATCGCGAGACACTTCGGCAAAGCGCACACGGATTTGAACCTGATTGTTGGCTTTGACGTGGATGCGATTGATAATATCGCCATCTCTGGGGATATAGCGCACCGCAAGGCGGCGGGCATCTTCAACGGCGGCGGCATCCGAAACGTCGCCTGATAACACAATGCCACCCGGAATGGATTCAACCTTGATGTTGCTGCTTGGTAAAACAGTGCGTAGCGCATCGCGCAGCGCCGCAAGGTTTTGCGTGACCATTACCGTTTTGTAAACCAGATCCTGACCGTCTTTATCCGTAATCTTAAGTGTCGTATGCCCCTCCTTCTTGCCATAAACCATGACAGAGGTTGGCGAGATCACCTGCACATCCGCAATGTCGGGGTTCGCAATAAAAACCGTGGCGGCAGGCGCGTTGAACTTAACAGGCACGCTTTTATCGATCAGCACTTCCATCGCTGTCGGTTTTTTCTCGGCGGCGGCTTTGTCCAGCTTTTCGGTCTTAATGGTTTTATCGGGCGTAGCGGCAAAGGCGTTCGTGCTACTTGCCATAAGTCCCGCACATAGGAAAAGCGTAAGCGCGGCGACAACAAAACCACCCTTTGTGAATGAAGGTTTTGTTTTTGGGGATAAGAAAAAAAGAAAATGGGATGCCAGCCTTCGCTGGCATGACGGTAGTTTTTTAAGGAAATAGCTTTCCTCTATCGTCATCCCCGCGAAGGCGGGGATCCCATTTGTTTTCTTTGCCGCTTGCCAACTCTTGAGTTGCTTTGGGTATATCATTGAAGGGTTCATCAAACGCATGATCGGCATCCTTATTGTTGGGGAAGGTCAAAGATGGCTTCCGTTGATTCTTTGCCCCGTATGATTTGAATTTTTTGCGTTGCGCCCGAACGATTGGCGGGGCTTTGCAGAACTTGGCTGACATCGCTGTCCCATGTCAGCGCATCGCTGGCGGGGGGCAAAGGCGGAATACCTCCGGCCAACGCGGCAGCATCCAGCGCGACATCGGGAATGAGCGGTCTCTCTGACGGCATCATGGTTGAGGTGGTCGTTTGATCCGCCGCTTTATCCGCTGCTGGATCATTCGCCATGCTACGCAAGGCCAAAGAAACCGTGCCGATTTGCGTGATGAGTGCCATTGTCTCGGCCTGTTTGGGCGTGACTTCCAACGTCGCAACCTGCGCGATCTTTGGCTCAGTCACTTGATCGTTCATTTTTTGATCAAGAGCCAGAACGCGCACATTCTTGATCATCGTTTCGCTGACGCGGCGCTCATTCGATTCCGTATCGCTTTTGCGCCCAATGGTGTGGGTGACGATAATATCCACATGATCGCCGGGAAAAACAAAGCCCGCCACGCCCGCAACAGGCGTGATGGCAATGGACACAGCGCGCATGCCAGCGGTTAGGGCGGCGGCCATAAAGCCTTGCTCGCCAGGCTTGACGGTGCGCCCCGTCATGATGGGCTCGCCCGTGCGTAGGCCATAGCGAACGACTTGACCCGTGTAATCCGTGATGTTCGCCACCCCTTTGACGGCTTGACCTGTGGCGCCTTCTTCCTTGGGCCAGACTTGCCATTTCAAATCGGCGTCTTTGATCATGGCTCCGGCGGGCAGATCCTTGGCGGCCACAAGGATTTCTTGCGTCGGCGTCGCCTTGGTTTCCACGGCAGCCGTTCCATTGCCTTTTGAAAGCATATTGCGGGCGATGACCACGGTTCCTCCGGCGATCATCAAAGCGATCAGCAAAAGAAAGATTTTTTTAGCAGGCATGGTTTTTTCTCCTTAGCCTTTTGCTTGAAGCAAAGCGGGGTTGAGCAAAAGCGCGAGTGTGCAAAGGCCGCCCAGCGCGATGGCGATGCCATAGGGAAGGGGCGTTTTGGCTAGTTTTGTTTTGATGGCTTCGTCCTTTTCGTGGCGCAGGCGAAGAAGCGTCATCGTGCCAAGGCTCAAGGCCAAAAGACCGCCAGCAAGAGCCGTGATGGACAAAAATAAAACGATATGCGTAGGGCCAGCCCACAGGCTGATAACCGATAAAAATTTAATGTCGCCCGCGCCCGCCCAGTTTTTCAAAAAGACCAGATAACCTAACGCCAGCGTGATAACAAAAACCAGCAAATGCTTTTCCCAATGAATCGTAATCGGCGCGGCATAAACATAAAGCGGGAACAAAAGCAAAAGAGCGGCGCAAGCCACGTTGGGAATGCGATAGCGCGCAGCATCACTTGCAGCGGCAAGAACCATGACGATTCCCGCAAGAGCAATGATAAAATGAAAGAGCATTTCTGGATTCATAAGAGGCCTCTTTTGCGCCTGACGCGCCATGAGACTAACTATGCGATAGATATGATTAATAGGAGGTGAATCGGTTAATAGGTGAGGCGTGGCGGTTCTTCTTTTTCGAAGGTGAGAGCCTAATGCTGTTGATATACGTTTTCGGGCTTTAAGGCGTGGAGGAAAAAAGAAGGCAAGGATCGGCATTGTCATAAGTGATGAATAACACATTCTGTGGCATAAATCAACAAAAATCTTTCATACAACGGGAAATATCTTTGCGAGACAAAAACGCGAATCCCCTTGTTTTCAATGTAAAAAGCACTGTTGGTTAACAATTTTCTTTTGTGATATGGTTTTAACCATGATTCTTTTCGTTAAAACGATCTTAACGAAAGGGATGGTTATGTTCTTTTGCTCTTGGAATCGAAAGGTTTCAGGCTTTTTTGTTTGGTCAGGCGCATGAGTCTCAACTTTTTCATCGGTGTCATCACGGCCATTGTCTGCACGCTTGGCGGCTATGTTGGCGCGGGCGGGCATCTTTCGGTGTTGGCGGATGCTGCGCCGCTTGAAATCGTCATCATGGGCGGAACAGCCGCAGGCGGCTTTATCATCGCCAACCCAAAGAATGTGAAAAAAGGCGTGGGCCAGTCGATGAAGCTTCTTATCAAGAAGCCGAAATTCACCAAAGAATCTTATATCGAGCTTTTGTCGCTTATGTATCAGATATTCAAATTGGCGAAAACCAAAGGCATGCTGGCGCTTGAGGCACATGTGGAGAAGCCAGAGGAAAGCAGTATTTTTCAAGCGTTTCCGGGCTTCCTTCACAACCATCATGCGGTTGAGTTTTTCTGCGATTATTTGCGGCTCTTCACGCTTGGCGCGGACAAGCCGTTTGAGATCGAAGCCTTGATGGATGAAGAACTGGAAGTCCACCACGCGGAAAACGAAGCCGTTGCGGGCGCGCTCCAAAACATCGCGGACGGTATGCCCGCCATTGGTATTGTGGCCGCCGTGCTTGGTGTTATTCACACGATGGGCGCGATTTCCGAACCGCCAGAGGTTCTGGGGCGGCTTATCGGCGGCGCGCTTGTTGGAACATTTATGGGCGTGTGGATGGCCTATGGGTTTATCGGCCCCATGGGCACGTTCATTAAAACGACGCAAGAGGCGGAATCCAAATACCTTCAGTGCCTCAAGATTGGTATGCTGGCACATTTGCAAGGGTTTGCGCCATCGATTTCGGTTGAATATGCGCGAAAAACCCTGATGGCTGATGTGCGGCCTAGCTTTACGGAAGTGGAAGAGGCGACGCAAGCTTTGCCCGCGCCATCGTAAGGGGAAGGCATGGCCGATCACAATCAACCCATCATTATTATCAGGAAAAAGAAAAAAGGCGGTCATGCGGGTCATCACGGTGGCGCGTGGAAAGTTGCTTATGCCGATTTCGTGACAGCCATGATGTCGTTTTTTTTGTTGCTTTGGCTTTTGAATGTCACCACGTCCGACCAACGCAAAGGCATCGCTGATTATTTTGCGCCGATGGCGATTTCGCATTCCGAAGGCGGCTCAGGCGGCGTGATGGGCGGCAAGTCGATCACGATGCCTGATGGGGCTGAGATTTCGGCGTCTTCACCACCGGGGCTTGATGATCGTTCGATGGCGACGGCTGGTAAGGGCGATGAGGGCGAAGAAGACGTCTTAGGCAAAAGCGAAAAGGCAGCGGAAGGAAAAGCGGCGGCGCAAACGCCGGAAGAAAAGATGGCGCAAGCGCAAGACCAAGTGACGAAGGATGCCGTCGCGTTGGCCGAGTCGATGAAGAAAGAGGAAGCGAAATTCAAAGCGGCGGCGGATATGTTAAAGCAAGCGCTTCTTGGCAATCCTGCGATGCAGGATTTGGCGCAGTACCTTGTGATCGATCAAACGCCCGAAGGCCTTCGCATTCAAATTATCGATAAAGATAAGTTTTCGCTCTTTCCATCCGGCTCTTCCAGCCCCTATGAAAAAGGGCGCGATTTGCTGCGTCTTGTCGGCCAAGTCCTCTCTAAATTGCCGAACAAAATTTCGGTCACGGGGCATACGGACAGCAACCCTTATCCTACGGGATCGCGCCGCGACAATTGGGATTTGTCAACGGATCGCGCCAATGTTTCTCGCTCTGAGTTAACAACGGGCGGCGTTGCGCGTGAGCGCATCGCGCGCGTGGTGGGCTTGGCGGATCAAGAACCGTTCGTGCCGGATCCAAAAGATTCGCGCAACCGCCGTATCAGCATCGTTTTGCTAAGGCAGGCTGCGCCGCTTATGATCAACCCGCCCGCGCTTCCCGCAGGCTCAACAAAGGAAACACCATGACTTCTGCCTCTTCCGATAACATGATGCCCCTTGCCGGTAAAAAAGGGCTTGTGATTGGCATCGCCAATGACAGCTCGATCGCGTGGGGTTGTGCGACGGCGTTTAAGCGTTTTGGCGCCGAGCTGGCCGTGACGTACCTGAATGAAAAAACGAAACAGTATGTCGCCCCCTTGGCCGAGCGGTTAGACGCCTCCATTTTTCTGCCGTGCGATGTGCAGGAAGCGGGCGCGTTAGAGTCGGTTTTCGCCGCGATTGAAAAACAATGGGGACAGTTGGATTTCGTTTTGCATTCCATCGCTTTTGCCCCGCGTGAAGATTTGCACGGGCGCTTGACGGATTCTTCGCAAGACGGGTTTAGGATTGCGATGGATGTGTCGTGTCATTCGTTTATACGAACGGCGAAGCTGGCTGAGCCGCTTATGAAAAACGGTGGCAGCCTTTTTGCTATGAGCTATTACGGCGCGGAAAAAGTTGTGGAGCATTACAACTTGATGGGCCCCGTTAAAGCGGCGCTGGAGGCAAGCGTGCGTTATCTGGCTTATGAACTGGGCGGCAAAGGCATTCGTGTTCATGCCATTTCTCCGGGGCCAATCAAGACCCGCGCCGCCAGCGGCATTGCACATTTTGATGAATTGATGGACAAGGCGGCTGAACGCGCGCCGATGCAAAGGCTTGTTTCCATCGACGATGTTGGCGCGGCTACGGCTCTGCTGGCGACCGATGCCGCCAAACTGATCACAGGGGAAACCCTTTATATCGACGGCGGCCTGCATATTTTGGGGTAGGCCGAAAAAACCTTACGCCGATGTCATGATTGATCGGGGGCGCATTTCGTCGGAGGGAAGCGCCGTTGAGAGGGGCGGTTGGACACTTGGGGCTTGCTCCTGCTTTTTCTGCAAACCGGCGGCGATATTGCGATTGATGTTGATCAGGCTGCCCAGCGCGGCGCGGTTACCATCGGCTAAAGCGCGAAACGTCGTCTTATCCACATAACGGCTTAGGTTTAAAAGAAGGCCCTTAATGTCCATCGGCAAAGGATTGTCGGCCTCGCACAGGCAAACTTGAAGAACGGTCCAAAGTTCTTGATTGTGGCGCAGCGCTGCAAAAAAATCATCACGCGAAGACGCTGGATCACGCACGCCTTCAAGGCGGCTGGCGCAGCTTAGCAGGGCATGGGCCTCTGTTTCGCGCACGGTCTCATCGCTGCGTTGATGGGTTGTATAGGCTGCGTAGAGGGTCTGGCTCATTATCAAAGCTCCTGTTTAAAGGGCCGTTGCCAAGGCGGCGTCGGGCAAGGGTTCGGCGTTGTCTTGAAGGGGGGCGGCGGCGCCTTTTTCATCGGCAAGAAGTTTATGCGCAAGGCGTAGCGCCTTAAACGATTCGCCCGCATCCAAATGCTGGACAATCTCGTCCACATGACCCGCCAAGGCCGGATAAAGCGAAGCAAAACTTTTTAGCGTGTTGATGACCAAATCATCCACGGGTTGTCCCTTGCCTTTGAACAGATAGATGACTTGCAAAAGAAAATAGATGTTCGAGGCGTCCGATTCGTCGCGCTTATCGATGTTCATCATATAATCGTCGCGCAGGACGGGGCTGTCGGAAAGAATGAGAAGCTCGGCAGGGCGCGTGCCAACATTTTTAAGAACAGCGCCGCCAGCGAAAATTTTGCCCTCAGGCTTGATGCGAATCTTAAGTGGCATGATCGACTCCTTCGATGAATAAGAAGGGCTCTCTCCCTTCCAAAAAAACAACCTAACGATACATACGCATGGGGACGAGTCTTACATAACAAAAGGGTCGTCTCCAACATCTTAGCGTCATCCCCGCGAAAGCGGGGATCCCGTTTCCTTTTTTTCGTGAAACATAACCAGCAAAAAGGCTAACGGATAAAGCATAACAACAAACGGGATCCCCGCTTTCGCGGGGATGACGGTAGGGGGAAAGCTGTTTTTATAGAACCCCACCCTCATTCCGATCATTATAAGAGTTGAGCGTGGGGTTGCCCCCACGCTCTTCCCTTTAGGTTTAGAACAACCGCAAGATGGCTTGCGCTTGCTGGCCAGAGATGCCGAGGGCAATAACACCCAAGGAGCTCGAAGCTTGCAAGGACTGCAAGTTTGCGCCTTCTTCGTTGGTATCCGCCAGAATCAGATTATCAGACGCTGTTTGCAGCGTTGTAATCAGTTTCGAGGTGAAGTCCTGACGAGTCGACACGATCGTGTTGTTGTTACCAAGAGCAGACGATGCAGCGCGCAATGTCTTCAACGCATCCGTCAATTGGTTTTGAGCGGAGGTCAAAGCATCAGCCGTCACAAGCGTCTTGTTATCGGTCAAGATTGATGCGCCCGTTAAGGTGATGTGCGCATCGGTCGCCGCGTACGTTGTCGCATCGGTTGTCCCGCCAACAACAGTTGCCGTCACGTCCGTGTTGGCCACGCCCGTGATGGTGGCACCCGTTACGTCATAGGCCGTTCCGCCTGTGACCGTCGTTGTGCCCACTGCTGTCAAGGAAGACAAAGCCGAGTCGATATAGCTTACCGTCGCGCCAACAGCACCGTCTTGGGAGTCAACGATAGAATAGCCCCCCAAAGTTTCTGCTGCCGAAAGCGGAATGCTAAGGCCCGTTGTCGTAACCGTACCCGCCGTCAGCTTGTAGGTTGACGTCACGTTGGCTTTGTTAAGCGCCGTTGACGTGTCCGCCGCCACCAAGTTGAAGGTGATCGCGTTGGCCGTGTTGTTGGTGTAGATCATCGAGTTGGCGGTTGTCGCCGCTGTGGCAACAATCACCTGCATCGATTGACCAGCACCAAGGGTAACGGTATTGGCAGCACCGCCAGACAGAACGCCGGTGGCCGAGACATAGGTTGAACCTGCCCCGCCCGTCACCGTAAACTCACCGCTGATGGCAATTTGACCTGCCGTCAAACCGGCAAGACCGGTTGTGTCAGCTGTCAACGAACGGCTAACACCGGTAATGTCGGAGCCCGAACCGTCCGAAGCACCCAAGACAGTTTCAAGAGCTGTCAGTGTGCCTGAAGCAGCGGCACTGGCGACCGTTGCGCCTGTTGCATTGGCGGTAAACACACCGGCAATAGCACCAGAGATGGTATCGGTTGAGGTGCTGGCTTGGGTTGCGCCCACGCCCGAACCCACACCCGACGATCCACCGCCCGTAACCGTTAGAGCGCTCAACGTGCCCGTGTAAATCTGACTGGTAAGAGTCTGATTGACAGAAGCAACGGTCATGCTGTGCGTGACTGTATCCACCAGCGTCGTGCTGGAGAAGTTGGCCAAAGCATCGCCCATGCCCAAACCGGAAGCGGTCAGGTTTTTGCCAACAACGGTTAGGTTGTCTGTGGCGTCTGTTGTGCTGAACGAAACCTTCAGTGACGAATTGATGCTGTTGACGAGGTTGGTGCCGTTGAAGGTACCATCCGCGACAAGCAGATTGAATTGGTCAAGAAGTTCGTTGTACTGCGTTGCCAAGCTGGTGCGCGTTGCTGTATCTGTCGTTTGCAAAGCGGAGTTGACAATACCTTTAAGCTGTTCGACGACGGTTGAAAGCGATTCAATCGTATCCGAAGCGGCCTTAATGGTTTGCAGAGCCGTTGACATGCTGTCCTTTAAGCTGGACAAATCATTGGCGCTGTTGAGGAAGCCCTGAGATGAGAAGTAAGACGACGCGTTATCAAGCGCCGAGTTGATCTTCTTACCAGAAGCAAGACGAGCCTGTGTTTGTCCAAGAAGCTTAGCTGTTCCTTGAAGAGCCAGCAGGTTTTGACGAGCAGAGGCGCTCAGTGAGATATCACCGATAGACATGGTAGAACTCCTTTCAAGAGATAACGCGGACTCCTTCCGCGAGGGTTGATGCCGTCAGAGTGCCCTTCAATCATGAAAAACAACTTAACGGCATGGTTAATAATGCGAAAAACGTGCCATTTGCATACGTTAATATCTTGCTTAGGAAACGATATAGCGTCATTTCAACGAGGTGTTTTACCAAATGGGATCCCCGCCTTCGCGGGGATGACGATAGTGGCTTAATACTAAACGCCAATCCAGTCATGCCAGCGAAGGCTGGCATCCCATTTTCTTCTTTTTGATTGGCTATAAGCCCAATAATTAGCCTTTAGGCTTGCCTCATGATGTTAATCTTTTCGCCTCGCGCCAGGCAAAAATTTCCCCCTATGAGGTGGGGGCGGTAAGAATAGCCCGGCACTTTTTGCCGGAAAGCCCATTCAGCATCCCCCCGTGTGATAGGGCGACGGAAAAAGCAATGAAATCAAACAAAACGAAAAAAAAGAGGGGATTAAGCGGGAGGCACAACAACTTTAGCTTGTCAAGAGAAAAAAAATATGATACCATTATAGAAATGATGGGAGAGTTGATTCCTTTTTTTCAATGTTCCTCACTCTCTTCATCGGTCATAAGACCTGAGGCAAAGCTATGTTAGAGACAGTCGGTGTAACGGGATCGTTGAGCGGAAGCGCTGTTCACGCGGCGGTTTCGGCTGCGCCTAAAGTTTCTGTAAAAGAGACTCTTCCCGTGGAAGCTGCGCCGATTACTCTCTCACCGCGAATCACAACGGATCCTGCAACGGGTGTTATGATTGCCGAATACTTATCGTCAACGGGCGAAAAGCAGTTGCAATTTCCCTCAACGGCGGTTGTTGCCTATTTGCGCTCAGGCCTGACGGCTGAGGGGTTGCCTATCAAAAGAGATGTGCTGGGGCTTGCCACAGAAGTTTGATGAACGGCCTCGGTTGGCTTAGCGCGTCCCCTCCCGCCTCTTGGCGGGTTTTTTTATCATTTTATACTCCTCGCACTTCAAGAGTTGGGATTGCTTTATCCGCAAGGACGCTGATGTCCCCTCCCCCTCGCGGGGAGGGATAGGGAGGGGGGAGTAAAGCTTGGCTGTCAAGTCTGTGGGTTATGAAATTCGGCATAATGGACAAAATTGTGTGGCTGGAATTAGGATTTTGAGAGCAAA
>DYDA01000039.1 GCA_020718105.1 Micavibrio sp.
AGATTCGTTGATTCTATTGGGTTTTTTATGAGGCGAAAAAGGGGGCAAAAAGAGGGTCGAAAAAGAGAGTCAAAAGCAGCGAGTATCGCGCCTGCCCCCCTCTTTTTTGAAGGTATAGCTGATCCAGTATAAAATGATTCAGAATCAAAGGTGTCATCCCCGCTTTCCGCCTCTGCCAAAGGCTTCGGCGCGACTGGGATTGCTTGACGCATCGAAGCACAGCGAAGACGGTCGCGGGGATGACGGAAAGGGATTATGCAACAGGCTATTGTAAGAAAAAAACAGGTTGGTTAGGCTTGTCTTCATGACTTACACCGGCAAAAAGGATTCGCCTTCCCCTTATCATCCTGTCAAACGAACAGGAGAGCGTGCCGTTGCCATAGCTTTAACAGCCAACGAATCAAGCCCCGATCAGCCCGCCACCCTAACGGCTTCTGGCCGAGGCAAATTGGCCGAGGAAATCCTTGAAATTGCCTTTGCAAACGGCATACCTGTAAGAGAAGATTGCGCCTTGGCTGAATTGCTGGCACAACTTGATCTTGACACACCCATTCCCAGTGAAGCCATCGTTCTGGTGGCAGAAATTCTTGCCAAAGTCTATGAAGCCAACGCGGCGCGCGCGCCGATGGCCTCTATAGAGTCCGCTCTACACTCGATGAAAGGCGCCTGATGACAACATCATCCCTTCCCGAAACGCTTTCCGAGCTTAACGCGCTCTGTCGTTACTTTATGGACGCTGAATCAAAGATACGACAAGGCGAAGCCGTCGATATGACGGGTCTTGATCTGCGCGTAAAAGAGCTGTGCCAAACCGTCCAAAACTCGATGGTTGATCAGCAACAACAATATCTGCCAGAGCTAACGGCGCTTTTGGGGCTTTTATCCTCGTGCGAGGCCGCGCTCCTTGCTCATCCCCCTAAGGACGGCGATCATGACGCCTAACCCCGATCCTGATGCCGTTTCGTGGCTGCGCTTTCTCTTTGCCTCTGTCACCGTCATTGGTTTGATGGCGGCACTTGGTTGGGGACTTAAATATGTCTCGATGCGCGGTTGGTTGACACAGCGCGGCACGGCAAAGGATCGCCTTAGAGTCATTGCCAGCCTTTCCTTAGACACGCGGCGGCGTCTTATCATCGCGCAATGCGATGATAAGGAATATCACCTTCTTTTAGGCATGAATGGTGACATCCTTCTTTCAACGCGCCCTTGCGCGCCCCCCGATTCCAATCACGGCTCCGTATCATGATAAAACGCTTTCTTCCCCTTCTGGCGCTTGCCAGCCTTGGCCTTTTCTTTTTCTTGCCGGTTGAGGCCATGGCTCAAAACATCAGCCTTGACCTAGGCCAAGGCCCCACCACGTCGGGGCGCTTGATCCAGTTCACCTTGCTGATGACGGTCTTGACGCTTGCGCCATCCATTCTCATCATGGTGACCTGCTTCACGCGCGTTATCGTCGTTTTATCCTTTGTTCGCACAGCCATTGGTGCGCAACAAACGCCTCCCAATATCGTTCTTATCAGCCTTGCGCTTTTCCTGACTTTTTTCGTAATGCAGCCCGTCTTTGAACAATCATGGGATCAGGGGCTGAAACCCCTTATCAACAATGAAATCGATGAAGAAACGTCCTTCACGCGTAGCCTTGAGCCGTTTTCCGATTTTATGCTGAAACATACCCGTGAGAAGGATCTGGTTCTCTTTATGGATATGGCCAAAATTGAGCAACCCAAAGCGCCTGCAAAAACAGACTCCTCGCAAAAAGTGGAAAAGCCAACCACCCCTATCCGCGCCCTGATCCCCGCGTTTATGATATCAGAGCTTCGCCGCGCCTTTGAAATAGGATTTTTGGTGTTTTTACCATTTCTTATCATTGATATGATAATAGCTTCTATCCTGATGTCCATGGGCATGATGATGCTGCCGCCCACGGTTATCTCCCTGCCCTTCAAAATCATCTTCTTCGTTCTGGTTGATGGGTGGTATCTTATCTCTGGCAGTCTTGTCCAAAGTTATGGCGGCGGGTGATCATGTCTGAAAAAAAACTAAGCGATCTTGATTTTGTTGATCTGTATGTCTGCCTTGAAGGCGAGGCAAGCCCGCACTATCACAAACAAGTCAGCAGCTCGAACGATGGCAACGATTGCGAAGTCCCCAGCGAATATCTGGACGCCGTCACGGCGTTGGGGAGCTATCTCAAAACCAAGTTTGTCGATGATGAAATGGGTCTCACCTATGAGGGCGTTCGCATGCGCGCCGCCAAAGTACGCACGGCAGGCGGCTTGCTCTGGGCCTCGCTTCGTAAGATTAATTCCATTCCGCCGATGATAGAGAAACTGGGCTTCCTTCCCGCCCTTGTTCCCCATTTTCGAGCCTTAGGAAAACGCCAAGGATTGATCCTCCTTTGCGGTTCAACCGGACAAGGCAAAACGACAACGGCTTGCTCCTTTCTCGCTGACTTTCTCAATAATTTAGGCGGCGTCGCCTTCACCATCGAAGATCCAGTCGAATATGATCTTGAAGGTCGCCACAACGAACATGGCTTTTGCTATCAGATTGAAGTGAAAGAGGATCACGAATGGGCGGCGATGCTCAAGCGCAGCATGCGCTGGCATCCGCGCTATATCTTTGTGGGGGAGCTTCGCACACCCGAAGCCGCCAACCAGCTTCTTCGCGCAGCAACCTCTGGCCACCTCGTGATCACATCGATGCATGCCGGAAGCGTTGAAGAAGCGCTGGAAGGGCTGTTGCAGTTAGCCGAGCAGGCCGTTGGCGAACGCGCCACAACATTATTGGCGACAGGCCTTACCGCCATCATCCACCAAACCATTATGCCCCAAGGCCTTCACGCCCAGCTTTTCATTACGGAACCGCTCAATCCTGCCGCGCCTTTCCGCAACTGTATCCGTGAAAAACGAATTGGTCAGACGCGCACCTTTATGGATCAGCAAATGGGTCTGCTCTTGCAAAACGGAAAACTCTTCAGAGATGGCTCATCGGTATAGATGAGCGAGGAACGATCCAGCGCAAACAGGCTGGAACAAAACCTTTGCGAATTCTTGATGGCTGTTTCAAAAATTTCTCAACATTCTTATGCTCGCTGACGAACGTGCTGTTTTTATGAGCGATGACTTTTGTAACGATGGGATAAACGTTTATAAAAGGATAGAGGCTCTGTCCTTCAACATAAAAAGTCCTTTTCCACGGCTTTAAAATATGCTGGCCATTTCCCAATTCTTTGGTCTTTTGAGCCAACCCTATAAGATTCAAACGAGCGCCCACAGCATCAGCCGCGCCAATAATAAGCCGATTTTCAACAAGGCCGCGACCAGAGACTCGCGCAACAGTGAGAATATAAGAACTTCTATCCAGCTTAAGATAATTTTGGATAGAAGGATGAACCCCTTCAGGCGTGGCAAGCTCACATCCCGTTATAAAGAATTCCTCGCATACGTGTTTCTTGCGTTTCAACTTAAACAAGTCAGCTACTGCAGAAAGAATAGGAAACGCGATTTTTTCCATAAAAACACCCGTCATTGAAATTAATTCCTGTTTATACCCAAAACCGTTCGCCGATTTTTAAACACATTCATTGTATAAAAAAAAGCGGTTTTCTTCAATAAAATTGATATATTTTCCTTGTCACCCGTCAAAAAATAGGAACCACCAAGATGGGGCTTGTAAAAAAGCGCCCCTGCCATCGCTTTTAAACCGGTTTATAGGGTTTTGCGCCCTTTTATTAGCCCCCCCCCCCCTTCTCTCGCCGAGTATTTGACGAGGGGGCTTACCGTTAAGTCAAATCAAGCTTATATGGGATTCGGATATCAAATGTCGCGCCCTTATAAAGCTGTGAGGAAACCTGTATACTGCCCCCCAGCTTTTTGACCTCCATTTCAACCGCTTCCATCCCAATGCCACGTCCCGATAGAGCCGTAACAGCCTCTGTTGTCGTAAAGTTCCATGTAAAAATACGCTGAATGACGGCTCGGTCATCCTCAAACCGCCAAGAGCCTTCAGGATCCAAACTGTAAAGCTTGGCACGAACACGCGCAGGATCAATGCCATTGCCATCATCCGCAATCACAATCTGAAGCCACTTTTCACCCGTACCTTGATCAGGGATAACGTCAAAAGTGACGGCGACAAGGCCTGCCGGATCCTTGCCACGCGCCATGCGCGTGACGGGCGGCTCAATGCCATGATCAACGATATTGCGGCAAATGTGAGTAAGCGAGAACAAAAACTCTTGCATAGGCTGCGTTAAAACACGTGGATTGGCTCCAGAAAAACGAACCGGTTTGGTTTGCTTTTCAACCATGCCTGACAGCTCTCGTAACTCGCGCTCAAAAGAATAAAAGCAATCGCGAAGAGGAACCGCCACAATCGATTCAACAAAATGCGTAAGAAGGTCTGGCGCGACATTGGTTTCTTTCAGCTCACGCGCAAAGGCATAAAGGTCGGCCTCGCCAATCTCACGAACATTGCCGCGCCATTCGTATTCCGTCCCGATAAGATTGCTAACCTCATCGACCAACCGCGCTAGCGCATCGCTAATTTTCTGAGAGGACTGCGCCAACGCCAAAAGGAAAGTAGCATCATCCACAATCGTCGGTGCCCTCAAATCGTTTTCAGCCTCGGTCATCACCTGACTAAGATCGACAAGATTGAACTGCTTCACGGCTGCTTTCAGCGTATGAACCTGACGCAACAAGCGCGAGGCATCCTCACACGTTGTGGTGGGGATTTTCGCATCGTCCAAAAACTCACGGATATGCGCCAAAGTCGCTTGAAACTGATTGCGATCCTTGAAAACACGACAAATCATTTCGGCAAAGTCTTCTTGCCGTTTGGCCATCTGCCGCGCCACATATTCTTCCGTTTGATCCGTCGCGATCAAAACAACGCGAGTCAATTCCTGCGTCGCCCCTAAAATCGGCTTATAGATAAGAGCGATGCGACGATCCGCATTATGCGTGTAATACTGGGGCAAAAACCTGACAACATCATCAAACCCAAGAGCATGATCAGGCTGAAACAAAACATCGATCCATTCCATAAAATCGCCGCGCTGATCCTCTGGCACGCCCAAAACTTCTGTGATGGGTTTTCCCACAGGGATGGATTCCAAAAGGTCTAAGCACGCTTGCGAATAAACCGCGCCACAGATTCCATCGCGTCCGAAAAATAAAAAACCCTGCCCCAACGAATTAACAAGAACCTCAGTTAACCGCGCCTGATCCGTCACATGTTTGTGAACGCGATAGTTCAGAATATAAAGACCGGCAATGCCAATAAAGGAGACAACAGCCATAACCCCAAAAGCAAGGGGTTGCGTAACGGGATGCTTTCCAAAAACAGGCAGCGCCACAGCAAAAAGGAGAAGAAGAACAATCGCCGTCATCCCCGCAAGCGACGTGTGAATCACATCAACCTGCCGAACGGTTTCGGTCAAAGCGGCGCTACTATCCCTTACATGAGACGGCGAAGATGAAGCAGGAGGAGATGAGTCAAACATCAGTATCCGTCAATGAGAAGCAGGCGCGAGTTCTTCTTTATTGTCGTACAAAGCGACATGAACCTGAAACAACTGCCCCTCTAAATAGAAAGGAAGGATCATATAAGGGCCACGATGAAATTGGCTGACAAAATGGCCGCGTCCTGTCACGACACTGGGAATCCCTAGCTTCAGGCTATAGCCCCGTCCATTAAGCTCTGTCTTGACTTGCCCAAAGATCATATTGGTGAGCTCCCCCACCGCATCCGTGGTCATTTCATGCGTGACCGATATGGCGTTACCAACAATACGCGGCAAAATATCGCGCACCGTCTCAAACGTCAGGCACAAAGTCATCGTGCCCTCAAGCCCATCTTGCACAAGAGCGATAACGCCAGAAACATCGCCCACAAGAGAGACCATGCCCCGTTTTATCTCTGAAGGGCCAGCGGTAATCTCTACGCTAAACGTCGTTTGAAAAGCACGAATAACAGCATTAGAAATATCTTGAGCTAACAACGCGTCAAGATGCAAAGACTGTTCAACTGGTTCCATGATATCATCCCCTTTGTCGCCCAACGCCTCTGGGGCGCTTTATACCTTACGCCTGCGCAGCACTGTTGTTGCCATCGCGCTTACGCTTAATCCATTCATGAATCTCGAACAACTTCTTGCTAAGATCGCCGGGGGAAACTGGCTTAATGATATAAGAAGTTGCGCCAGCCTTAATGGCTTTCATGATGTTTTGCTGCTCTGATTCAGCCGTGAGCATGACAAAGGCGGTGTCCGCGTATTCGGGTCTCGTTCTGAAATAATTAAGAACCTCTAGCCCAGAAACGGTAGGCATATTCCAATCAAGAAAAACAATATCGAACGGTTGCTTAACATCACGCGCTTTTTGCACAAGATCAATAGCCTCGTTTCCATCCGCAGCCGTTTGAATGTTCGTAATCTTCGATTCTTGAAGCGTATTACGCACAAATTGCCGAACCAAAAAATGGTCATCTGCAATCAGGATTTTAAGAAGGGCTAACTGACTCACGGTATGAATCTCCTATCACAAGCTCGTACAAGCCTACCTCTCCGAAAACCACAGAGAAGGCAATGGCTATCTTCTCGCATAAATATGTTGCTGTATGGTTAAAGAAACCTTATCCCCCGTGAAGAGCAAACACAGCAAAGAAAGGTTTACCTAAAGAGAATCAATAAGTTGGCAAAGCTGATCAAAAACAAAAGTCATCTCAGCCATGCCATCCAAGCCCTTAAGCATCCCTTTTTGTTCGTAATAGGGCAAAATAGGCGCGGTTTGATCGCGGTAGGCCTGCAAACGAATCTTCATCGTTTCAGCGTTGTCATCCGAACGACGAGAGAACTCCTTAGCGCCACAAACATCGCAAACACCGTCAATGCGCGTGGGCTTAAAGGTATCGTGATAGCCCTCGCCGCACTTGGCGCAAGTGAAACGCCCCGCAACGCGCTCGATCAACGCGGCTTCATCAACTTTTAGTTCAATCACCGCATCAAGGTTCTTCTTTTTCAAAGACAACATTTGATCCAAAGCCTGCGCCTGTGGCACAGTTCTTGGAAAGCCATCTAAAATAAAACCTTTCGCGCAATCAGGTTGATCAATCCGCGCTTCAATCATGCTCACAATAAGCGCATCGGGAACAAGAGAGCCTTGGTCCATAAGCCCCTTAGCCTCCAACCCAAGAGGCTCACCCTTTTTAATCGAGGCGCGAAGCATATCGCCCGTCGATAATTGGATCATGCCGTATTTTTCTTCCAGCTTTCTGGCTTGCGTGCCCTTTCCAGCGCCGGGAGGACCCAATAAAATGATATTCATCGCCTTATCCTTTTTATCAACGCGCTTTGTGAAGCTTTGATTTTTTAATCAAGCCTTCATACTGGTGAGCGATCAAATGAGACTGCACGCGTGAGATCGTATCGATCGTGACACTTACAACAATCAAAAGCGAGGTTCCGCCCAGATAGAAAGGAACAGAGCCACGGCTCATCAAAAACTCAGGCAACAGGCAAACCACAACCAGATAAAACGCGCCCAAAACCGTCAAGCGCGTTAAAACATAATCAAAGTAATCCGCCGTGTTGTTACCGGGACGAATACCGGGAACAAATCCGCCGTATTTACGCAGATTTTCTGCCGTCTCCTGCGGGTTAAAAACAACCGCTGTATAGAAGAACGAGAAGAAAACGATCATCAAGGCATACAGCACCATGTAAAGGGGCTGCCCATGGCTGATCGCCGCGACAATATCAGATAGGATGCCGCCCTTTTGCTGGACATCCGTAAAGCTGGCAAGAGTCAGCGGAAATAAAAGCAAAGAGCTGGCAAAAATCGGCGGAATAACACCCGATGTATTGAGCTTAAGCGGCATGTGCGAGGCCTCACCGCCATACATTTTGTTGCCCACTTGACGCTTGGGATAGTTGACCAGAATGCGGCGTTGCGCACGTTCAAAGAAAACGCACATCGCCAAAATGGCAACTGTGAGGGCAAGAATAAAGAGGATAAACCATGTCGATAAAGCGCCTGTCCGCCCCAATTCTAACGTCTGGGCCATCGCTTGCGGTAAGTTGGCGACAATACCGGCATAGATAATCATCGAGACACCGTTACCAATGCCGCGTGCCGTAATCTGCTCACCGAGCCACATCAGGAAAACAGTGCCGCCCGTAAGCGTGATCACCGTACTCATACGGAAGAAAAAGCCAGGGTCAATAACCGCGCCGCCCATGCCCGATGACATGTTTTCAAGACCAACAGCCAGCGCATAGGATTGAACAAAAGCAAAAAGCACCGTTAAATAACGCGAATACTGATTAAGGCGCTGCTGTCCGGCTTGCCCCTCTTTCTTCATGGCCTCAAACGCAGGCACAATGGCCGAGAGAAGCTGAACGATAATCGAGGCCGTGATATAAGGCATAACGCCAAGAGCAAAAATGGTCATACGCATCAAAGCGCCGCCTGAGAACATATCAAACATGCCCAAAATACCGCCCGTATGAGCTTTAAACACGGCCCCTAAAGCGACAGGATCGATGCCGGGAACAGGAATATACGTGCCCGCGCGATAGATAATAAGCGCCAGAATAGTGAACCAGATACGGCTTTTAAGTTCCGTTGCTTTGCCAAAGGCAGAAAAATTAAGGCTTGAAGCCAGTGTTTCAGCAGGAGATACCATGATGCGCGTCACTCAAAAAAAAGGATGAACCCAAAAAACGATCAGCCTGCCTCACGAGAATCGCAAGGCAGCCCAAACGCCCGCGCAATCTAGCACCGCTTGTTCCATAGTGCAAAGTGCGAAAATAGAAGGGATATAACTCATATTATCGCCCTACCCGCCCCCCTTTTTCCGTCATTGCACCGAGCCCCGTGTCGTAGAGCACAGGGGGCAGGCTGCGCGGCGTATGAAGGAAGCATTTAGGTGAGGGCCATCCCACGAAGCGCAAAAGGGGAAAAAAAGGCGGGCGACCCATTCAAGAATCGCCCGCCTTCATCAATGTACAGGCCAAGATCAAAAAAACACCTTACTGGATCTTACAGCAAATGGCATAAGCCGTTGAGGCTACATCTCCACCATAATCATTTTTATAAGCATCTACAACAAAGCTATTCCCACTTGGAGGAGCTGAATAATGGAGGAACCCGTGACTACCAATAGGATCATTGACCTTCCCGCCACCGCCTGTAAGGGTCTCACCATCAGCACAAGTAGCCGTCGAGACATAGGATGGAGCATCACCTGCATGCGACACCACACGGCAGGACAGAGTGTCACCACCAACTTTTTTCCAATCCGTAGCATTACAGAATTCCATTGTCTTAGTGACACTGTTGTATCTCATCGTCCCCTCTTTTGCCGCCGAACAAGCCGCCGCATCATTGGCAAGCTTCACGCTGCCCGCTACATCCAATTTCGCCGCAGGCGATGCCGTTCCAATACCGACGTTGCCACTTCCATCCATGCGAAGCCCGGATGTTGCTGCAGCCCACGGCGCTATAACAAAAGCGCCTTGCCCCTGCGTTCCATTTGAATAGATAATGGCGTTATCGGCGGCTTGCACAATGCTATTATAGCTGCCAGCCCCCGTTGTTCCGGATAGAAATTTCATCCATCGCGTCCCATTATCAAGGACAATGCCATCATTTAAGGCAGTCGTTTTGACCTGAAGTTTTGCTGCTAACGTTGCCCCACCTGTCCCAATGCCGACATTAGGACTAACACTATCATCAACCACAAGGCCTGTTCTGCATTTAATCGTGGTTGCACCATCCCACGTTAGAACCTTGTTCTTACCAGCAGTACAGAGATTACTTGAAGCATCCTCCCAAGGCGGCAACATTTGAATCTGGGATGATGCAACGGAAGCATAAG
>DYDA01000005.1 GCA_020718105.1 Micavibrio sp.
GATAAAGCAATCCCAACTCTTGAAGTGCGAGGAGTATAAACTTAAAACAGGTCAAGCGTTGGCAGGAGGCAAAGAAATCCAGCGCTTAAAGTGGAAAAAAGGGGGGGGCTATGGCCTTTGGCTATTTCACATTTTCCCAAGTTGCTGGCAGTTTGGCCGTAATCGCGCCGTGATCGTCCAAGGCGCCGATGATGGGGCGAAGCGCCGCGCTGGCTTTTTGGAAATCATGCGCGAGGCTTAGCACCATCGCGCCGCCAAAGCGCAAATTGTGCAGAATGCGGATCGCCAGCGTTTCCGGTGTTTCAGGTGCGGGGAATTGTTTGAGGTAAACGCGGTCGGTTTCTTGCAGTCCCATCGTTTTCTTAAGGTTGGCGATGGTGAAGTCCATACCGCCCAGCTCATCCACAAGGCCGATTTTGACGGCTTGCTCGCCCGTGAACACGCGGCCTTTGGCAATGTCGGGCATTTTCTCTACGGGGATTTTCCGTGCGGCGGCGACGTTGTCCGTAAAGGCTTTATAGGTTTCATCAAGCATGACGTTCATGCGCTCACGCCCCTTGGCATCGAACGGCTTATGAACCGACCAAAGCGAGGCGTTCTTGTCCGTTGTAACCGTATCGATCTTGATGCTCAGCTTATCCAAAAGGCCGCCAAGCACAAACTTGCCCGCGACAACGCCGATAGAACCCGTAATCGTCGCCGGATCTGCTATGATGCGATCGGCATTCATGGCTATCCAATAGCCGCCTGAGGCGGCCATGCTGCCCATCGAGACATAGACGGGCTTTTTAGATTCCTTTGCCTTGATCAAAGCGTGACGAATGGATTCTGACGCAACGGGCGATCCGCCCGGACTGTTGACGCGAAAGAGAATGGCTTTAACGTCTTTATCTTTGGCGGCATCTTCAAACGCCTGCACGATGGCTTGCGTATCGATCATTTCTTCTTGCGCAAGGCGATAGGGGCCTTCCGGAGGCTCATCCGTGATCATGCCTTCGGCATAGATGATCGCCATCGTGCCTTTGGGTTCGTCCTTTCGTTCTTGATTGTGAACGTAAAGATAATAGGAGGAATCGACCGAGACGGTTTCTTTGCCCAGCTTGTCATCAAGCTCTTTGAAAAACTCATCTTCATAACCAATCTTGGTCACAAGGTTTTCTTTAAGGGCTTCATTGGCCGTATAGGGTCCGTTTGACAGAAGCGTGTGAGCTTTGAGCGGATCGATCTTGCGCCCTTGCGCCAACATTTGTGCGATTTGATCGTTCAGGCTGAAGAGCATGCTTTCCATGTTGGCGCGAACAGGCGGTGAGAAATTATCGCGTGAGACATTTTCCATCACGGATTTATATTCTTCGCGACGAAGGAAATCGGCCTCGATACCGAACTTGCCCAAAGCCGTTTTGCCAAAGGGCGCTTCGATAGACAGCGGCGACAGCGCCACCGCGCCGATGGGTTGCAGCCAGATGTTATCAAAATGGCTGGCGAGGGCGTAAAGGCTGCGTCCCGGGGCAAAGTCGCCATAGCTGGCGGCATAGGCATAGGTGGGTTTTCCGCTGGCGCGGAAGTGATCCAACGCAACCGCGATTTCTTGCGCGTGGACAATCTCTGGCGATTCAGTGGGGCTGAATTGGGCAATGACGCCTTTGACCTTGGGATCGTTCTTGGCATTTTCCAAAGCGCGCACAATGGAAAGGAGTGGTGTTTCGTTGCTTTCATCCAATAAGGCGGGAAGCGAGAGGCTAAAATCACGCGCTTGTTCGACAATGGGAGAGGTGAAATCAAGCGCCAGCACCATGGCCTTTGGGACTTCAAGAGCTTTCTTTTCCGGATGGAAGAAGTTCCACGTAGCATAAACGCCAACGATTATGGCTACCGTGGCGATCACGCCCATTACGGCAAAGAGACGCAAAAGAAAAGGCTTGATGTTATTGTTGAGGATCATGGGGTCGTCCTTAAAAGTGTTGAGGCCTTGTCTTTTTTACTTGCTTAAAACAGGGCAAGAGTTGGGTCTGGGGAGAGATGAGGAAAATTAAACGGGATCCCCGCTTTCGCGGGGATGACGATAGAGGGGTAAATTTAAACACAAACCCTGTCATTCCCGCGTAAGCGGGAATCCCGTTTTCTTTGTACGGCTCTATCGATCATGCCGCCTCTTAATGCGTTTTGAACCTTTTTCCTCTTCTTCCTCCTATCCCTTTTTCCTAAACGCGCTGGCGGGATAGGTTCCAAGGATTTTTGTTTCATGCGCGAAAAAAGCCAATTCCTCCAGCGCGTTTTTAAGAGGCGTTTCTTCGGGATGCCCCTCAACGTCCACATAAAACTGCGCGGCGGTAAAGTGGCCGTCCACCAAATAGCTTTCCAACTTGGTGATGTTCACGCTGTTCGTTGCAAAGCCGCCCAGCGCTTTATATAAGGCCGCCGGAACGCTGCGCACACGAAACAGAAGCGTGGTGACGCAAGGGATTGTATGCGGCGCGGGGACTTCGGGCTTGGCGGAAAAAATCAAAAAGCGCGTCGTGTTGCCTTCGTGATCCGCGATGTCGGCGGCAAGGCTTTGAAGGCCGTTAATCTGCCCCGCCAGTTCGGACGCAATCGCTCCGATGCTTTTATCGCCCAGCTTGGGAAGTTCAGCCGCGCTGCCCGCTGTATCGGATTTGTGAACGGGAGTCATGCCGCGCTCACGCAGCCAGTTGCGGCATTGGCTAAGGGCTTGAACGTGGCTTTGCACTGTCTTGATGTCGCTTAGTTGCGCTTGCGGCAAGGCGAGCAAGTGATGCACGACGGGCTGGTAATGCTCACCGATGATCGAAAGCGTGCTGTGAGGCAAAAGATAGTGGATATCGGCCACGCGTCCTGCAATGGCGTTTTCAACGGGCAGCATGGCCAGCTCAGCGCGGCCATCATAAACAGCCGTAAAAACGTCCTCGAATGTGTCGCAGGGCAAGGTTTCATAGTCGGGCGTTGCCGCGCGGCAGGCCAGATCGGAATAGGCGCCATAATCGCCCATAAAAGCAATGCGTTTTGTCATGGCTTTCAGGTGCTCTTTTTTTGCCTTTTCGTCAAGAGAGCGCGGGCGCTTTTTACGGCTTTTCTTTCCAAGAAAGGGTCCGTGTGACTGGAACAGAGAATCCATAGCCTCTTGACCCCCTCGGCCTTTCAGGTAACATGCCAAAGATGCTTTCTTTCAGCCATAGGTTCGCCATGTCCCGTCTATGCTTTGCCGCCCTATCTCGTTTGGTTTTTGCCTTTCTTATGATCGGCTCTGGCGGCTTCCTTCTCTCTTCAACAGCGTTGGCGCAAACGACACCGACCTTTGGGGAAAAGCAAATCGGAGACGTCACCTGCACCAATGGGAGCTCGTCCGCCGATTTTGACACGTTGGCGCAGTGTACCAGCACCAGCAGCAGCGCAGGCACGATGCAAAAAGCCCCGCTTTTTGTTGGCCAAGTTACCGCGCCGCCCTATGCCGATACAACGTGTGATGCGAATAAAGCGGGGATGCTTCAATATACAGCAGCCACCATGCAGTATTGTAACGGAACCAGTTGGACGACTTTGTCCCCCGCAACACTGGGGACTCTGGCTACCAACACTTCGCCCAGCCGATCAGATGACGTCACAACGGGTCTCTTCTCTGCCGCCGCGAGCACCGTGTCCATCGCCACGGCGGGAACCGAGCGCATGCGCGTCACCGCCACGGGGAGCGTGGGGATTGGGACGACGACGCCTGCGGCTCAATTGACCTTGGTCGGCGCAGGACAAACAGCAGCGGCCTTTAACACGGCGGGATCTTTAGGCGGATCCATTTACCTTGGGGATACTTCTGCTAGTACAGGCAATGGAGGTGCCGTTATCTTTGGGGCAGGCTCACAAACATATAAATTTGCTGCGATTAAGGGATACATAACCAATGGCACAAGCAATGGCCAAGGGGATATTGTTTTTGCAACGCGTCCTGTTGCCACAGACGCAGCGTTGACCGAGGCCATGCGGATCACTGCGGGGGGTAATGTCGGCATTGGAAAGTCGCCATCCTATGAGCTGGATGTTAACGGAACAATCCGTGCCGGAACCTCTGCTCTCCTTTCAACAAGTGGCGCTGCGGGCTACGGTCAGGACACAACAAACGGATTCTACCGCGCCATTGTTGGAAGCGGGACGACAAATGGGTATTATTTCCAAACCAATGCGGGCGGGGCGACAACGATGTATATCGGCCTTGGAGGAACGTATAATGGGCGTGTTGGCATCGGGACATCTGGTCCTGGGGCGAATTTGCAAGTTTACGGAACCGGCGGATCAGGGGTTCCGCTACTATTGCAAAATAGTGCGGGGGGGAGCTATTGGAGTGTTGGACCAAACTCAGCGGACGCCTTTAATGTTGTAAATAGCTCTGGCGTGGGTGTTCGTGTTGTCAGCGGCAGTACGGCATGGACGGCTGTTTCGGATGTACGCCTTAAGAAAAATGTCAAGACCTATAGCGTCCTTGATCGCCTTGATCGGTTTCGCGCCGTGTCGTTTGATTGGAAGAAATCGGGCAAGCATGAAGTCGGCGTGATCGCGCAAGAGATTTATCCCCTGTTCCCCGAAGTCGTCAACAAGGGCGATGATGATCTCGACAAAGACATCCAAATGGGTGATTCCAAGGCATGGGGCGTGATGTATGACCGGTTTGGGCCTTTGGCTTTAGAAGGCGTTAAAGAGCTTCACGCGCTGGTCAAAAACCTAAAAGCCGAAAACGACGACCTTCGCGCCCGCATCGAAAAGCTGGAGGCGGCACGGAAGTAATCTTCTTCCGTTATCCCCGCGAAAGCGGGGTCGCTGAAAATTTTTTTGAATGATGGGAAAGTGGTTGAATTGAATTTGATTTAGAGAGCTTCACTCTCCCTTGTCATTCCGGAGACATTTTCTCTTCGGCCCCCCCTTGGGACGAAAGAAAATGGAATCCGGAATCTGATTTCCTTTTTGGTTTCTTTCAAAAAAGAAACCAAATCGGATTTCCGCCTCTTCGGCCTTGGCCTTCGCCAAGGCCTGCGTGCGGAATGAATGCAGGAGGGAGAAGATTAGTTTCTAGTCCCCAGTCCCCAGTCCCTAACCCCTCATCGTCACGCCTTTTTGCTTTTGGCGGAAGTTAGGTTTTGACCCACTATATGTTGTGTTTTTCCAACGCTTCTGACCACCACCTATAGACGTTTTATGGTTAAAAACGCTCTCTCGTCGTCCTCATGGAAAAAAACCGCCTCTTTGTACGCTGAAGGGGCTGAGAATCGATAAAAAACCCAAGATTCGTTGATTCTATTGGGTTTTTTCTGAGGCGTTTGATAGCGCCATTTGGGCATCAAAAATCGTCCCCAATCTCGCGCCAAAAGAGAGGCGCTGCGCCCTTGAATTTTTCTTCGCTTTAGGGTCATCTAGCGCCCTTATGATAGAAACCCGACCATCATCGCTTGCACAGCCGCGCGAGCAGCGCGCGGCGGAAGCCATGCGCGAGAATTTGCGCAAGCGCAAACAACAGCAACAGGCGCGATCCTCTTTGGCTGACAAAGAGGCCGTCAGTTTAAAAGACCCTCCCCATGATCTGGAGGGGCGTTAGCAATTTTCTACCTCCCCCCTTGCGGGGGAGGAAGCAAGAACTTAGGCTTGCTGCAAGCAAGTCTTAGTTCTTGCAGGTGGGGGGGTAATGAGGATCAGTGAGGGGGTGACCCCCCACCTATGAAAACTAAGGCCTATGCCTGCGCTGGCGCTACGGCATAAACCTAAGTTTTCATGTCCTCCCCCGCAAGGGGGGAGGTAAGTTATTCTTGTTATCAGTGTGTAACCTTTTTACTAGGAAAAGAAAGTAGACCCCATGTCCGTTATGCCCGACCACTGGATCCGTAAGCAGGCTCTTGAAAAGCAGATGATTGCGCCGTTTGAGGAAAAGCAAAAACGCGATGGTGTGATTTCCTATGGCCTCTCGTCGTACGGCTATGACGCTCGCGTCGCGGATGAATTCAAGATTTTCACGAACATCGATAACGCCATCGTCGATCCTAAGAATTTCTCGGAAAGCAGCTTTGTGTCGCGCCAAACGGATGTGTGCGTCGTGCCGCCTCATTCCTTTGCGCTGGCGCGGACGGTGGAGTATTTCAAAATCCCGCGTGACGTTTTGGTGATCTGCCTTGGCAAATCCACCTATGCGCGGTGCGGCCTGATCGTGAACGTCACGCCGCTGGAGCCTGAATGGGAAGGCCATGTGACGCTAGAGATTTCCAACACCACGCCGCTGCCCGCCCGCGTCTATGCGAACGAAGGGCTGTGCCAGTTCCTTTTCATCAAGGGCGATAGCGATTGCGAGATTTCCTATGCCGACAAGGGCGGAAAGTATATGGGGCAAAAAGGCGTGACGTTGCCGCGGATGTAACTCATTTTCGCCATACTGGGCTGCAAATTGGGTTTTCTTGCGCTTTCCGGTGCTCACGTACTTAAACGTACGCTGCGCTCCGGTTCTCAGAAAACCACAATTTTCGCCGCAGTTTGGCAAAAATGACGACGGGCGATTGGGGGGGGGGGGGGCAAAGGATGCAGGGGAAATACAAACACTACAAAGAGCAGGAATACGAGGTGCTTTGCGTCGCCAAGCACAGCGAGACTCTTGAAGAGATGGTTGTATACCAAGCCTTATATGGTGATCGTGATATTTGGGTGCGTCCACGGGCAATGTTCTTTGAAGATGTGACGATGCCGGACGGCAGTAAATGTCCAAGGTTTGAGAGGGTCGCGTAATTCATCCCATTCGTCATCCCCGCGAAAGCGGGGATCCCGTTTGGTTTAATATGAAACAAAAAAACGGGATGCCCGTTTTCACGGGCATGACGGGATAGGTGGAGAAACATGGACCAAATGATTATTCGCGGCGGCAAGCCGCTTCACGGAAAAATTCATATCAGCGGCGCCAAGAACGCTACGCTGCCTTTGCTGACGGCTTGCTTGCTGACGGATGAGGCGCTTGTGCTTTCCAATGTGCCGCAGCTCGCCGACATTGCGACGATGGGCAATCTTTTGGGGCAACATGGCGCGGCTATTGCCTTGCAGGCGGGCGAGGGGGGCTTTGGCCATACGATGACGCTTCACGCCAAGACAATCACCAGCACGACCGCGCCCTATGACCTTGTGCGTCAAATGCGGGCGAGCATCCTTGTGCTGGGGCCTTTGCTGGCGCGTTGCCGTGAGGCGAAGGTGTCGCTACCGGGGGGCTGCGCGATCGGCACGCGCCCCGTTGATCTGCATATCGCGGCGCTAGAGAAAATGGGCGCGGTGATTACGATTGAGGATGGCTATATCCATGCTGCCGCGCCGCAAGGCTTGAAGGGTGCGGAAATCACGTTCCCGATGGTGACGGTCACGGGCACGGAAAATATCTTGATGGCCGCGACGCTCGCGAAGGGCGAGACGATCTTGAACAATGCGGCGCGAGAGCCTGAAGTGGGCGATCTGGCGCAGTGCCTTGTGAAAATGGGCGCAGAGATTGAAGGCATTGGAACGGATTGCTTGCGCATTCAGGGCAAGGATCGCCTACATGGCGCTAATCACACCGTCATTGCCGATCGCATTGAGGCAGGCACGTTCGCGATGGCCGCTGCCATTACAAATGGTGATCTTGAGCTGATCGGCGCAAGGATGGATGGCCTTAAAAGCGTGTTTGACTTGCTGGCTAAGGCGGGTGTTGTGGCTGAGAAAACGGCGGACGGCATTCGCGTGCGCCGCGCCACTGAAAAGCTTATCGGCGTTGACGTGATGACCGAGCCTTTTCCGGGCTTTCCCACGGATTTGCAAGCGCAGATGATGGCCTTGATGGCCGTGGCCGATGGCGCGGCGATGATTACGGAAACGATCTTTGAGAACCGCTTTATGCATGTGCCCGAACTGGCGCGTATGGGCGCGAACATCACGGTGCATGGATCGTCAGCCATGATACGTGGCGTCAAAAAGCTGAAGGGCGCGCCCGTGATGGCGACCGATTTACGTGCATCCGTGTCATTGGTTTTAGCGGGCTTGGCTGCCGAAGGCGAGACGACGCTCAGCCGTCTTTATCACCTTGATCGCGGCTATGAACGCTTGGAAGAAAAGCTTAGCGCGTGCGGCGCAGATATTCGGCGTGTGAAGAAGGTGGGATAGGTCGTTGTAAATCCTTTGAATTATTGTTGTGTATTATTATACACAATTTTGCTTGCCAAACCCCTTATGATTGTGTATAATTGCACACAACAGGAAGACGATGAACAGTCGGGACATTATTAAAAGATTGCAGGCCGATGGCTGGGAACTGGTTGCCACGCGGGGTTCGCATCATCAGTTTAAGCATCCTGTGAAGATTGGTCGCGTTACTGTCCCTCATCCCAAGAAGGATTTGCCAAGGGGCACGATAAGCTCGATTTGGAAGCAGGCAGGCATCAAGGAATAGGAAGGCTATCATGATCCGTTACGTTGCGCTCATCCATAAAGAAAAGAAAACAAGCTATGGCCTTATGTTTCCGGATTTTTCTGGCTGCATCGCCGTGGGCGATACGGCAGACGAAGCGATTGAACAAGGGCGTGAGGCCTTGGCCTTCCATGTTGAAGGCATGCGCCGTGATGGTGAAAAAATTCCTGTGCCACGCTCGCTGGACGCTATAAAAAAAGCGCGTGAAAACTGGGTGGACTTTGATGATGCGGTTGTGGCCATGATCCCGCTTCTTCCTCCTAAGGGCGATCCTGTGCGTGTGAATATCAATATCGATGTGAATCTTTTGGCCGCCGCTGATGCCGCCGCCGCTCACGCTGGTCAATCGCGCAGCGCCTTTATTGCGCGGGCGCTAGAGAATGTTTTGGAAAGCTGAAGAGGGGGGAGTATGACCAACGAACCTTTAAAACTTTTGGCGCAAGACACCGATGATATTCAGGTGATGGCGGCGGTGTTGCAAGATGCTATCGCGCCGATTTGCGATATGATCTATCACGCAGCAGAAAAAAGCTTTGTGATGGTCGTGCAGCGATTTAAGTGGGATGATGTGCCATCGGAAGAGAAGGGATGTTTTGAGCGCATCAACTGTGCCCTTGATATCGGCGGCGTTGAGGCGGTGCAATTTATGGGCATCAATCCCAATGATCCAGCGGCCATGCTGGATCTGTTAACGATAAGCTATGAAGAGCCTTATTTGCACTTTCTCTTTGCGGGTGAGGGCAGAATGCGCCTGAAACTTGCCCATTGGAGCCTTAAACTGCGCGATTTCGGCGAATCGTGGCCCACAACGCACTGCCCGCGTCATGCGACTTGACGAAAGCTTAGAAAAGAGCCATTTTCGCGGCGCTTCCAATAGGAAAAATGAAAAGAGTATTTTATGGCTAAAGAAGATCTTCTTGAGTTCGAAGGGATCGTATCCGAAATCCTTCCCAATGCTATGTTCCGCGTTAAGCTGGACAATGGGCATGAGGTTTTGGCGCACACCTCTGGTAAGATGCGCAAGAACCGCATCCGTGTTTTGGCGGGTGATAAGGTGAATGTCGAGATGACGCCTTATGATCTCACCAAGGGTCGCATCACGTTCCGCCATAAGTGACCGACGACGTTTTGATCACGGCCTGTATTTGAAATCGATGCCATAAAAATCACGTTCAAGTTGATCAATGTTGGCTTGAATCGTGCCCTCATCATACTCGCCTGTTCCTATTCTTGCTTTCCAAACAGTTATTTCATCTCGTAGCGAGAGCGCGCGCGTGCGAAGAAGGGATTCTTCGGGTGTTTCCTTTCCCTGTCTTTTTCTTTCCAATTCTTCATTGGCTTCTTTTTGTTGCATCTTGTGGATTTCGGCTTTTTTCTTCCAATAAGTGCTTTGATAATCTTTCTTTTGCGAAACGGGGTCTTCCTTCGTTGTTGTTTCTATATTTTCTGATTGCGCGGACATACTCGTTTTGGGAGAGCGCTCCTTCTCTTGTTTTTTAAGGGGCTTCATCTTGCTTGTTGCCAGAACTTCAAAGGGAGATTCCATAATGGGAAGGAATTGATGCCCTCCCTTCTTTTTCTTTCGGAAACTTTTGGGAATTTTGAGGTGATCAAGGATCCCCTTCAACTTTAAAAGGCGGGGCAGGGGAATCATCAGGTGATTGAAACTTGCCGTCGGTTGCTCGTCTATCGTATCGCCACGATCACCGCGATTCTTGGCGCGTGGGTTCAACGGAGTCGTTATAAAAAGACGGCGGCTCTTCGCTGGTGTGGGCGGAATAAGGATGGGGTTGAGATCGCGATCGTCGTCGTCATCGTCGTCTATTGTCATGGTGGGTCTCTTTCAAACCGTCAAAGGGGAAGGGCGCGTTTCAATTTCGTTTTTCCAATCACCGCAAAGCGCTTGCCAGCAGCTGAGCGCCGCAAGCGCCGCCGTATCGGCGCGTAGAATGCGCGGGCCTAAACGCAAGAGCAAGCTTTCTGGCAGAGCGCTAAGGCGGGTCAATTCTTCCGGCATAAAGCCGCCTTCGGGGCCTGTTATAATCGCTGCTGTGGGACGCGTTTGCGCCAGCGCCGATGAAAGGCCTTGCGCGATGGGGAGAGCCTGCCCGAACTCAGCGCCGATAAGGGGGAGGCGTTTCGTGGGCCAAGTCTTGATCAAAGCGTCAAGCGCAAGAGGCTTGCGAATCTCTGGCACAGATAGGCGCTCCGATTGTTCGGCCGCTTCAATGGCGATGGCTTGCAAGCGTTGATGGTTGAAATCGCGCACCTGCGTGCGGGCGGTTAAAATGGGTTGAACAACGCTGACGCCAAGCTCTGTCGCTTTTTGAATCATAAACTCAAAAGGGGCGCGTTTGATGGGCGCGCAGCACAACCAAACATCTGGCTCTTCTTTTTGAGGCTGCAGCGATTCTTCAATGAGGAGGTGGGCGGGGTCTCTTTTTCGTTGAGGCGCGACGGGCATGACAGCCCGCCATTCGCCATGACGTCCGTTGAAAAGGCGCAAAGGCTCACCCTCGCGAATCCTCATGACATGAAGCAGATAATGCGTTTGATCGATGGATAAAGAGACCTGTTTTTTCTGCCCTAAATTCTCTTGGACAAAAAGGCGAGGCCATGTGTGCGGCGCTGTGCTCATACGCTCTATTTTACGTGAGGAGGGGTTAAAAAAGCCTTCATAGGGTAATGTTGACTGTTTCGTGTCGGGCCGCATTGTAACTGCATGAAATATAACAACATTGTGCTTTTTAAGGGCGTTTATCTCCCTCTGTCCTGACGATTCTGCCTTAATGAGCGAATTCTTCTTGAAGAAAGTTTTAATCTTCACTTGACGTGGAGGTTGGATTCCCGTAAATGTGCGCAGCGCTTCCAGAATCGGTGGTAGAAACCCTTTCGATAAGAACCTTTAGTCCCATGGGATAGTTGAAGGTTCGGGTTTCTAAACGAGGTTTCGGAGTTTGCATAAGTTACATAGCTTGCGTCGATATAACGGTTGATTTCTATCAGCAGGTCGCGCGGTGTAAGTTGGAGTTCCACACGGAAAGCTTGATTAAGCGCTTTTCCGTTGTGGTTTTTGTTTTGTCAGTTTTGCCATGACGGCAGGGCTTGAGAAGAAAAAGGAAGATCGAATGTCAACGATTAACCAGCTGGTTCGCAAAAAACGGCAACCGGTCAAGACCCGCGATAAAGTGCCAGCGTTGCAGAAGTGCCCGCAAAAGCGTGGCGTGTGCACGCGCGTTTATACAACGACTCCTAAGAAGCCGAACTCGGCTTTGCGTAAGGTGGCTCGCGTTCGTTTGACCAATGGTCACGAAGTTATTTGCTACATCCCCGGTGAAGGCCACAACCTTCAAGAGCATAGCGTTGTCATGATCCGTGGCGGCCGTGTGAAGGATCTTCCCGGTGTGCGTTACCACATCATTCGCGGCGTCCTTGATACACAAGGCGTCAAAGACCGCAAAAAGCGCCGTTCGCTTTATGGCGCCAAGAGACCGAAATAAGGAAGCATAAATATGGCACGTCGTCGTCGCGCAGAAAAAAGAGTTGTTCTTCCCGATCCTAAGTTCGGAGAGATCCTCATTACAAAGTTCATGAACGTCCTTATGCTGGATGGCAAGAAGTCTGCCGCCGAGCGTATCGTTTATGGCGCTTTGGACAAAATTAGCGCCAAGTCAAAGGTTGGGTCGCTGGACGTTTTTAAGGCGGCTCTTGATAAGGTTCGCCCTCATCTGGAAGTTCGCTCACGCCGCGTTGGTGGGGCTACCTATCAGGTTCCCGTCGAGGTGCGTCCTGAGCGCAGTGTGGCTTTGGCTATGCGCTGGATCATTCGCGCCGCTCGCGCTCGTGCTGAAACGACGATGATCGATCGTTTGGCGGCTGAGCTTATGGCCGCGTCGAACGACAATGGCGCATCGGTCAAGAAGCGTGAAGATACCCACCGTATGGCGGAGGCGAACAAGGCCTTCTCTCATTATCGCTGGTAAGGGAAAGAGAATACCATGGCACGTTCCACACCCATCGAAAAGTATCGCAATATCGGCATCATGGCTCACATTGATGCGGGTAAAACGACGACGACTGAGCGCATTTTGTACTACACCGGCAAATCTTATAAGATCGGTGAAGTGCATGAAGGCACGGCCACGATGGATTGGATGGAACAAGAGCAGGAACGTGGCATCACGATTACCTCTGCCGCCACCACGACATTCTGGCGTGATCATCGCGTCAACATTATCGATACGCCGGGGCACGTTGATTTCACGGTTGAAGTGGAACGTTCGCTTCGCGTTCTTGACGGCACGGTTTGCGTTCTTGATGCTGTCGCTGGCGTTGAGCCTCAAACGGAAACCGTTTGGCGTCAGGCTGACAAGTATAATGTTCCTCGTTTTGTGTTCGTCAACAAGATGGATCGTACGGGCGCAAACTTTTATCGCTGCGTCGATATGGTCAAGGATCGCTTGGGCTGTAATGTTCTGATCCTTCAACTTCCAATCGGATCTGAAACCGAGTTCAAAGGCGTTATTGATCTGCGCCGTATGAAAGCGGTTATTTGGGAAAATGAAGCGCTAGGCGCCAATTTCCACGACGAAGAAATTCCTGCGGATTTGCTTGAAAAAGCGACCGAATATCACAAGGCTTTGGTTGAAAACGCCGTTGAAATGGACGACGAGGCGATGGAAGCCTATTTGAGCGGAACCGAGCCTTCTGTTGAAGTCCTTGATCGTTGCATCCGTAAGGGCGTTATCGCGCTTAAGTTTGTGCCTGTTTTGTGCGGCTCGGCCTTTAAGAATAAGGGCGTTCAGCCCATGTTGGACGCGGTTGTCGATTATCTGCCGTCACCGGTTGATATTGGCGAAGTGCATGGCTTTGATGTCGATACGCATGAACCTATGACGCGCAAGCCTTCTGATGAAGCGCCTTTGTCGGCGTTGGCGTTTAAGATTATGACGGATCCTTTTGTGGGTTCGCTGACTTTCACGCGCATCTATTCCGGCACGATTACGGCGGGAAGCTATGTGCAAAACACCATTAAGGGCGCTCGTGAACGCATTGGCCGTATGCTCCTTATGCATGCCAACACGCGTGAAGAATTGAAAGAGGCGCATGCTGGCGATATCGTCGCGCTGACCGCTTTGAAAGATACCAAGACGGGCGACACGCTTTGCGACACAGCGCATCAGATCGTTTTGGAAAAGATGGAATTCCCCGATCCCGTTATTGAAATGGCGATTGAGCCTAAATCAAAGGCGGATCAAGATAGAATGACGAATGCTCTGCTCCGTTTGGTGCAAGAGGATCCTTCCTTCCGTCTGGCCGTCAATCATGAAACGGGGCAAACGACGATCAAGGGCATGGGCGAACTTCACCTTGAGATCAAGGTCGATATTCTGCGCCGTGCGCCTTACAACTGCGAAGTGATCGTGGGTGATCCTCAAGTGGCTTACCGTGAAACCATCACGCGTAAAGCAACCATCGATTACACGCATAAAAAGCAGTCGGGTGGTTCAGGCCAGTTTGCGCGTGTCATCATCGATTTCGAGCCTGTTGAAGCTGGCCTTGGGTACAGCTTTGAGGCCAAGGTTGTCGGCGGTTCTGTGCCTAAGGAATACATTCCGGGCGTTGAAAAGGGCTTGGCCGGTTCTTTGGATAACGGCGTTATCGCTGGGTTCCCGACCATTGACTTTAAGGCGACGCTTACGGATGGCGCTTATCACGATGTTGACTCATCGGCGCTGGCTTTCGAAATTGCGGCTCGCGCTGCGTTTAAGGAAGGCATGCAGAAGGCGGGTCCCGTTCTTCTTGAGCCGATCATGAAGGTCGAAGTCGTGACGCCCGAAGATTATATGGGCGACGTGATTGGCGATTTGAACAGCCGTCGTGGTCAGATTTCCGGCATGGATACACGCGGCAACGCGAATGTCGTGAACGCGATGGTTCCTTTGGCCAACATGTTTGGTTACGTCAACCGCTTGCGGTCAATGACACAAGGGCGCGCTCTGTTCACGATGGAGTTCGATCACTATGAACAAGTCCCCGCGCAGGTCGCGCTGGAAATAAAGGCCAAGCTGGCAGGTTAATCAGGGTAACAAGTTTTGGGTTGAGTTAAAGAAGTCCTTCAACGTAGGAGAAGAAAAAATGGCAAAGGCAAAGTTTGAACGTAACAAACCACACTGCAACATCGGCACCATCGGTCACGTCGATCATGGTAAGACGACGCTTACGGCAGCCATCACAAAGATTTTGGCTGAATCCGGTGGCGCGACGTTTACCGCCTATGATCAAATTGACAAGGCGCCTGAAGAACGCGCTCGCGGCATCACCATTTCAACGGCTCACGTTGAATATGAAACAGCCAACCGCCACTATGCGCACGTTGACTGCCCCGGACACGCCGATTACGTCAAGAACATGATCACGGGCGCGGCGCAGATGGATGGCGCGATCCTCGTTGTTTCAGCGGCTGATGGCCCTATGCCTCAGACACGCGAGCACATCTTGCTCGCTCGTCAGGTTGGCGTTCCTGCGATCGTCGTCTTCATGAACAAGATGGACATGGCCGATCCAGAACTCGCCGAATTGGTTGAGATGGAAATCCGTGATCTTTTGAACAAGTACAACTTCCCTGGCGATACGACACCGATCATTCGTGGCTCGGCCTTGTGCGCTTTGGAAGACAAGCAGCCAGAATACGGCCGCGAAGCGATCTTGAAGCTGATGGAAGCTGTTGACAGCTTTATTCCTCAGCCCGAACGCCCCATCGATGGCGCTTTCATTATGCCAATCGAAGACGTTTTCTCGATCTCTGGTCGTGGTACGGTTGTTACGGGTCGTGTCGAACGCGGCATCATCAAGGTCAACGAAGAAGTCGAAATTGTCGGCTTGAAGGTCACGCAAAAGTCCGTTGTGACGGGCGTTGAAATGTTCCGCAAGCTCCTTGACCAAGGTCAGGCTGGCGATAACATCGGCGCTTTGCTCCGTGGCACCAAGCGTGAAGATGTTGAGCGTGGCCAAGTTTTGGCCAAGCCCGGCTCCATCACGCCGCACACCAAGTTTAAGGCGGAATGCTACATTTTGACCAAGGATGAAGGTGGCCGTCATACGCCGTTCTTCACCAACTATCGCCCACAATTCTACTTCCGCACCACGGACGTAACGGGCGAAGTGATCTTGCCAGCTGGCACGGAAATGGTGATGCCGGGCGACAACATCTCGGTTGACATCACGCTCATCGCGCCAATTGCGATGGATGAAGGTCTGCGTTTTGCTATCCGCGAAGGTGGCCGCACTGTCGGCGCCGGCGTTGTGGCGAAGGTGATCGAATAATCGATTAAGATAAATCGGGGCGGTCGGGTCTTGATGGCCCGACCCACCCTTAATAACGAATAACACTAAGCGTTGGCTCGCCGGAGCCTTTCGGCTTCGAGCGACGAAAGAGGTTTTTGAATGGACACGCAAACGATACGCATCCGCCTTAAGGCGTTTGATCATCGCATGCTGGATCAATCGGTCAGCGAGATCATCAGCACGGCTAAGCGCACAGGTGCGCGCGTGCGCGGGCCAATCCCGCTGCCGACATGGCGTGAATGCTTTACGGTCAACCGTGGTCCCCACGTTGATAAAAAGTCACGCGATCAGTTCGAGATTAGGACTCATCGCCGCCTTTTGGATATTTTGGAGCCTACGCCTCAGACCATTGACGCTTTGTCAAAGATTGATCTGGCCGCTGGCGTTGATGTTGAGATTAGAGTTTAAGTTTTTGTCGTAATTGCTTGATTTTAAAATAAACAAGCAAAAGCGATTGAGAAAGAGGAAGAAAGTGATGATAAAATCAACTGTGTCAAGGCGTACGGGAGTGCTGGCGACTAAGCTTGGCATGACCCGCCTATTCGATGAAACCGGCAAGCATGTGCCCGTCACGGCTTTGCTCCTTGACTCGTGCCAAGTTGTTGGCGTGCGCACCATGGAACAAGACGGCTATACCGCTGTTCAAGTTGGCGCGGGCACGGCCAAGGTTAAGAACGTCACAAAGGCGCTGCGTGGTCATTATGCCAAGGCTTCCGTTGAGCCTAAGAAAAAGCTGGTTGAGTTCCGCATCAGCGACGATGCCATGCTTGAAATCGGCGCTGAGTTGTCGGCTTCGCATTTTATCGTCGGCCAAAAGGTTGATGTCACGGCTGTGACAATCGGTAAGGGCTTTCAAGGCGGCATGAAGCGCCATAACTTTGGCGGCCTTCGCGCCTCGCACGGTGTGTCGGTTTCGCATCGTAGCCATGGTTCAACCGGTCAGCATCAAGATCCAGGCCGCGTGTTCAAGGGCAAGAAAATGGCAGGCCACATGGGCGCGACGCAAGTGACGACGCAAAATCTGCGTGTTGCTTTGGTTGACGCTGAACAAAACTTGGTTTTTGTTGTTGGGGCCGTTCCGGGCTGCGAAGGCGCTTTTGTTCGCATTCGTGATGCCGTGAAAAAGGTTCTTCCTAAAGAAGCGCCAATGCCTGCGGGTGTAAAGGTCAAGACCGTTGATGCTGGTCAGGCCGCTTAAGAGAATGATGGGAAAAGAGCGATGAAAGCGACAGTTAAAAATCTAGATAACAAGGACGTGGGATCGATCGAGATGCTCGATTCGGTTTACGCCGTTGAACCGCGCCGTGATATCTTGACCCGCATGGTCAATTGGCAGCTTGCCAAGCGCCGTTCGGGCAACCATGCCACGAAGGGGATCAGTGATATCAACGGCACGACCAAGAAGCCTTGGGCGCAAAAGGGCACGGGGCGCGCTCGTCAAGGGTCTCTTCGTTCGCCTCAATTCCGCAAGGGCGCCACAATCTTTGGTCCCGTGGTTCGCGATCACGCGCACGATATGCCTAAGAAGGTGCGTGCTTTGGCTCTTCGCATGGCTTTGTCATCCAAGCAAATGGAAGGCAAGTTGATCATCATCGATGAAGCCAAAATGGCCGATTTGAAGACAAAGGCTTTGGCTGTGAAGTTGAACAACATGGGGTTGTCTCATGTTCTGTTCATCGACGGATCAAACCTTGACACCAACTTTGTTCTTGCTGCGCGTAACATTCCGCATGTGGATGTTTTGCCAGAGCAGGGCGCTAACGTCTATGACATCCTTCGCTGTGACATCTTGGTCATGACCAAGAACGCGGTTGAACAGCTGCAAGAGAGGCTGAAATGAGCACGAAAGTAACAGAAACAAAGATCACGCCGAATGATTATCTGGTCATCTTGTCGCCCGTGATTACGGAAAAAGCGACGAATGGCTCGGCTCATAATCAGGTGACGTTTCGCGTCGCGGATACGGCGACCAAGCCCGTCATTCGCTCGGCCGTTGAAAAGCTGTTTAATGTGAAGGTCAAGGCGGTCAATACGCACAATCGCAAGGGTAAAGCCAAGCGTTTTAAGGGGCGTATGGGACAGCGCAGCGATCAGAAATTTGCCGTCGTCACGCTTGCCGCAGGTGACAAGATTGATATCACGACGGGTCTTTAAGGGTTGAGGATAGGAACATGGCACTTAAGAAATATAACCCCATAACGCCAGGCCTTCGGCAGGTTGTTCAAACCGACCGCAGCCAACTGTGGAAGGGCAAGCCCGTCAAGACTTTGACGGAAGGCTTGAACAAATCGGGCGGACGCAATAACAAGGGACGTATCACAACGCGTCATATTGGCGGCGGTCACGCTCGTCGTTATCGCTTGGTTGATTTCAAGCGTACCAAGATGGATATGGCGGCGGTTGTTGAGCGTATGGAGTATGATCCTAATCGCACAGCCTTTATCGCGCTGATCAAGTATGAAGACGAAACACAGTCTTACATTCTTGCGCCGCAGCGTTTGAATGTTGGCGATAAGGTTATCTCGGGCGAAAAAGTTGACGTCAAGCCTGGTAACGCCATGCGCCTTAAAAGCATTCCCGTGGGCACGATTGTTCACAATGTTGAAATGCGTCCCGGTAAGGGCGGCCAGTTGGCGCGCAGCGCTGGAACGTATGTTCAAATTGTGGGCCGTGATGCGGGTTATGCTTTGATCAAGCTTTCCTCTGGTGAACTTCGTAAGGTTCCGCAGGATTGTATGGCGACGATTGGCTCTGTTTCCAATGCGGATCACGGCAACGTGAAGCTTGGCAAGGCTGGTCGCAAGCGTTGGCTGGGCGTTCGCCCGACCGTTCGCGGTGTTTGTATGAACCCTGTTGATCACCCTCATGGTGGCGGCGAAGGTCGCACCTCTGGCGGTCGTCATCCTGTTTCCAAGTGGGGCAAGGGCGCTAAGGGAACCAAGACGCGCACCAACAAGAGCACGGATAAGTTTATTGTTCGCCGCGCGAATAAGCGCCGCGATGCACAGAAGAAATAAGAGGGAGAGCACAACGTGACACGTTCAGTTTGGAAAGGCCCGTTTGTTGACGGTTATATGCTGGGGAAAGCCGAAAAGGCTCGCGCCTCTGGTCGTAATGACATCATCAAAACGTGGTCGCGTCGTTCAACGATCTTGCCGCAGTTTGTCGGCCTGACGTTTGGCGTTTACAACGGCAACAAGTTTTTGCCTGTGTCCGTGTCCGAAAACATGATCGGCCACAAGTTTGGCGAGTTTGCCCCCACCCGTACCTTTAAGGGTCATACGGGCGCGGACAAGAAGACGAAGAAGTAAGGGGAAGTAACTAATGAGTAAGCCCAAAACAGAAAGACGTTTGCCAGCTGATCAGGCGATGGCGAAAGCCTCGGCGATCCGTACAGGCGCGCGCAAGCTCAATGTGGTGGCCGCCAGCATTCGCGGCCTTGGCGCAGCGACGGCCATGACGCAGCTGACCTTTGAAAAGCGCCGCATCGCGCAGGACGTGAAAAAGGTTTTGCAAGCGGCGATTGCGAATGCCGAAAACAATCATTCTTTGGACGTTGACCGTTTGGTCGTGGCCGAGGCTTTTTGTGGCCGCGCTTTTGTGATGAAGCGCATGCACACACGCGGTCGTGGCAAAAGCGCCGGCATTGAAAAGCCCTTTAGCAACCTGACCATCATTGTGCGCGAGCGCAAAGAGGGTGAAGTGGATGCCAAGAAGGAAGCGCGTCGTTTGCGTGGTCTTTCCAAAAAAGAAGGCGTTCAAACGGGCGCAGCAGTGAAAAAAGCAACAACCAAAAAGACAGCGCAAGCTGTGACGGGGGCTTAAGCCATGGGTCAGAAAGTCAATCCAATCGGGATGCGTATCGGCGTTAATCGTACGTGGAACAGCCGTTGGTTCGCGGACAAAGATTATGCCGATAAATTGCATGAAGATTTGAAGATCCGCAGCTATTTGATGAAAAAGCTGGGGCCTCAAGCCAGCGTTGCTCAAATCACGATTGAGCGTCCCTCTGGCAAGTGCCGCGTGACGATCCATTCGGCTCGTCCGGGTGTCGTCATCGGTAAAAAAGGCGCGGACATTGAGAAGTTGCGCGGCGAGATTGCCAAGATGACAACGGCAGAAGTGGCACTCAATATCGTTGAAATCCGCAAGCCTGAAATTGATGCCAAGCTTGTGGCCGATAATATCGCCAGCCAGTTGGAACGTCGCATTGCTTTCCGTCGCGCTATGAAGCGCGCCGTGCAATCCGCTCTTCGTTTGGGCGCTTTGGGTATTCGTATCAATTGCTCCGGTCGTTTGGGCGGTGCTGAAATTGCGCGTATGGAATGGTATCGCGAGGGTCGCGTTCCTTTACACACGCTTCGTGCGGATCTGGATTATGGCGTTGCGACGGCTCACACCACCATGGGGGCTTGCGGCGTGAAGGTTTGGATCTTTAAGGGCGAAATCCTTGATCATGATCCGATGGCGCAAGAGAAACGCGCTTTGGAAAATGCTCCGGTTCGCTCATAAGACTCAAGATTTTTAAGGGTAGGTTAACATGTTGTCACCAAAACGTACTAAGTACCGCAAGGCTCATAAGGGGCGCATTCACGGTGCGGCTAAAGGCGGCTTTCGTCTGAACTTTGGGGCTTTTGGCCTTAAGGCTATGGAGCCAGAGCGTATCACGGCGCGTCAGATCGAGTCCGCTCGTCGTGCCATCACGCGTGCGATTAAGCGTCAGGGGCGTCTTTGGATTCTGGTTTTTCCAGATGTGCCTGTTTCTAAGAAACCTGCCGAAGTACGCATGGGATCGGGTAAGGGATCGACTGAGTATTGGGCTTGCCGCGTTCATCCGGGACGCATCATGTTTGAGTTGGATGGCGTTCCTGAAGCCGTGGCCAAACAAGCGTTTTTGTTAGCCGCTGCTAAGTTGCCCATTAAGACAAAGTTTGTGCAGCGCGAAGCGGCATAAGAGAAAAGAATAAAGGAGCCTGATCATGGCAAAGACACAAGTTAAAGCCGCCGATGTGCGCATGAAGACTGATAAGGAACTAGAAGATCGTCTGCTTGAGTTGCGTAAAGAGCAGTTCAATCTTCGTTTTCAGAAGGCGACGGGTCAGCTTGCCAATACGGCTCGCGTGACTGCGGTTCGTAAGGAAATTGCCAAGATCATGACCGTGATCAGTGAACGTCAACGTCAAGCCGGTTCGGCTGCGTAAGGGAAAGAGTGAGGGACTGAAGATGCCACGTCGCGTATTGCAAGGAACCGTCGTTAGTGACAAGGGTGATAAAACCATCACCGTGCTTGTTGAGCGTCGCGTTATGCACCCGATCTATAAGAAATACATTCGCACGTCAAAGAAGTACGCTGCGCATGATGAAAAGAACAGCTGCAAGGAAGGCGATTCCGTTTCGATTATCGAATGTCGCCCGATCAGCAAGCGTAAGAGCTGGACTGTTGTTGATGAGACAACGGATCAAAGTGGTAAGTAAGTAACTTTAGTGTGGAAGTGGATTAAGCCATGATTCAAATGGAATCCGTTCTCGATGTTGCGGACAACAGTGGAGCCAAAAAGGTTCTCTGTGTGAAAGTACTCGGTGGATCAAAGCATATGGTCGCAGGTGTCGGCGATATTATTGTTGTCTCAATCAGAGAGGCGATCCCCCGTGGTCGCGTCAAGAAAGGCGACGTTCATAAAGCCGTGATCGTGCGTCAAAAGTATGCGATTAAGCGCGACGATGGTAGCGTTATTCGTTTTGACCGTAACGCCGCTGTTTTGATCAACAAGGATAAGGAGCCGATTGGCACGCGTATCTTTGGGCCGGTGACGCGTGAGCTTCGCACCTTGGGCTTTATGAAGATTATCTCGCTCGCGGAAGAGGTGTTGTGATGTCCGTTAAGATTAAAATGAAAATCAAGAAGAACGACAACGTGATTGTTCTTGCTGGTAAGGATAAGGGCAAGACCGGCATGGTCAAGATGGTGATCCCATCTGAAAACCGCGTTGTCGTTGTCGGCGTTAATCGTGTGACTCGTCATACGAAGCCTTCACAAACGGATCCGCAGGGTGGTCGCAAGCAAGTTGAGGCGCCTCTTCATGCCTCTAACGTCGCGCTGATCGATCCTAAAGACAACAAGGCGACCCGCATTAGTATCAAAGTCGGCAAGGATGGCGCAAAGACGCGTCATGCCAAGCGTTCCGGCGAAGTGATTGAGTAAGGAAGAGAGAAAAGCCATGACGGCCAAAGCCAAAGAAAAATACGTACCGCGCCTTCAGCGCCATTATAACGACGTTGTTTTGCCAGAGATGATGAAATCGCAGGGGTATACCAACCGTTTGCAAGTTCCTCGTCTTGAGAAAATCGTCATTAACATGGGCGTGGGCGAGTCTGTGAACGATAGCAAGAAGGTCAAAAGCGCCGCAGAGCAGCTTACCTTGATCGCCGGACAACGGCCTGTCGTGACCAAATCGCGCAAGGCCATCGCCAGCTTTAAGCTGCGCGCCGGTCTTGGCATCGGTTGTAAGGTGACGTTGCGCCGCGAAAAGATGTACGAGTTCATGGATCGTTTGGTCAATATCGCGATGCCTCGTATTCGCGATTTCCGTGGCATTTCGTCCAAAAGCTTTGATGGCGCTGGCAACTATGCCATGGGCTTAAAAGAACAGATCGTTTTCCCCGAAATCGATTTCGATAAAATTGACGAAATTCGTGGGATGGACATCGTGATTTGTACGACGGCCGAGACGGACAGTGAAGCCCTTGCGCTATTGCGTGGGTTTAACATGCCGTTCCAAAGTTAAGGGAAGGGAAGAGTAATGGCCAAAAAGTCGATGATTGAAAAAAATGACCGCCGCCGCCGCCTGTGTAAGCAAAAGGCTGTGACGCGCACGGCTCTGAAAGCGCAAATCATGGATAAGGAGACATCCATGGAAGACCGCTTTGAGGCTGTGATGAAGTTGGCGAAGATGCCACGCAACTCAGCCAAGGTTCGCATTCGCAACCGTTGTGAGTTGAGCGGCCGTCCTCGCGGTTATTATCGCAAGTTTAAACTTTCGCGTATCGCGCTTCGCGAACTGGCCTCATCGGGTCAGCTCCCTGGCGTCATCAAGTCGAGCTGGTAAGGAGGATTTGGGACATGTCGTTTACCGATCCAATTGGAGATATGTTGACACGCATTCGCAACGGACAGATGGCCAAGCTGCCAGTTGTCGATTGCCCGTCGTCATCATTCCGCAAACGTGTTTTGGAAGTTCTGCAACGCGAGGGTTACATTCGCGGGTTTTCCGAAATGCAAAAAGGGAAGGGCCATCCGGTTCTTGCCATTGAACTGAAGTACCATGATGGCATGGGCTGTATCCGGAAAATTGACCGTGTGTCAAAGCCGGGACGCCGCGTTTATGCCGGAATCAAGGACTTTGGTCGTGTGTTTAACGGTTTGGGCATCTCGATTCTGTCAACACCGCAAGGCGTTCTTTCGGATAACGAAGCGCGCACGCAAAATGTTGGCGGCGAGATTCTTTGCCGAGTATTCTAAAGGAAGTTGAGGTTCAATTATGTCGCGCATTGGAAAACATCCCGTTCAGCTGCCGCAAGGCGTCACGGCTGAGATTAAGGCGGGGTCTGTCACGGTTAAGGGCAAGCTTGGCACGCTGAATTTGTCTTATACGGCTGACGTTGAAGTTAAGCTGGCCGATGGGCAGCTTGTCGTCACGCCTGCCCAAGAAACGACCAAGGCTCGTATGATGTGGGGCACTGTGCGCAACAATTTGGCCAATATGGTCAAGGGCGTGAGCGAGGGCTTTAAGAAGGTTCTTGAGATCGAGGGCGTTGGTTTCCGCGCCGCGATGCAGGGCAAGGAGCTTGTTTTGCAGCTTGGGTTTAGCCACGAAGTGCGCTATCCCTCGCCGGATGGAATTGAGATTAAGGCCGAGAAGCCAACCGTTCTTTCGATCAGTGGGTTTGATCGTCAAAAAGTTGGACAGGTTGCTGCCGAAATCCGTAGCATGAAGAAGCCAGAGCCTTATAAGGGTAAAGGCATCAAATATGCCGGTGAGCGCATCCGCCGTAAGGAAGGCAAGAAGAAATAAGGGCTTTTCTTAAGCAAGCCATCGCAAGCTTAGGCGAAAACCTTATCCCCGTGAAAGCAGGGATCCAAAGTTTAGAAAAAAGATAAAAGGTATCATACCATGTTGAACTCAAAAGAACTGCACGAACGCCGCAAGACGCGCACGCGCTATCAGATTAAGAGAAAGGCCGAAGGCCGCGCTCGCCTCTCTGTTCATCGCACGGGCGAAAACATTTATGCGCAGGTTATCGATGACGTTAAGGGCGTGACGATTGCTGCTGCCTCAACGCTTGATGCCGATCTTCGCAAAACACTGAAGACGGGGGCGGATAAATCGGCCGCCGCTGCTGTGGGGAAATTGGTTGCGGAACGCGCTAAAAAGGCCGGTTATACGCAGGTTGTTTTTGATCGTGGCGGTTATGTTTTCCATGGTCGTGTAAAAGAATTGGCCGATGCTGCACGCGCTGCAGGGCTTGACTTCTAAGTAATATGTCTCGATAGGGAGCTTAAGGAAAAAACATGGCGAAGCCAAAGAAATCAGATAATGCGGAAGACCGCGAAGGCAGTGACTTGATCGAAAAGTTGGTGGGCATTAATCGTGTCGCCAAGGTCGTCAAGGGTGGTAAGCGTTTTGCCATGGCTGCGTTGGTTGTCATCGGTGATGGCAAAGGTCGCGTTGGCATCGGCACGGGCAAAGCTCGTGAAGTGCCCGAGGCTATTCGCAAAGCAACGGAAGCTGCCAAGCGCAAGATGCGCCGCATTCCTTTGCGTGAAGGTCGCACTTTGCATCACGATGTGCGCGGCGTTTATGGCGCTGGCAAGGTTGTTCTTCGTGCGGCGCCTGCCGGTACGGGTATTATCGCCGGTGGTCCTATGCGTGCGGTTTTCGAAGCGCTCGGCATTCAAGACGTTGTGGCAAAGTCGGTTGGAACATCCAATCCTCATAACATGATCAAGGCGACTTTTAATGCTTTGGATCAAGTGTCCAGCCCTCGCGCTGTGGCCATGCGTCGCGGCAAGAAGGTGAGCGATATTCTGGGCCGCAAAGGCGACGCAGCTGCCGCTGAAACCAAAGAAGCGTAATTTTTGTTTTTCTAAGAAGTGGTTATGACGATGGAAACCAAGACAGCAAAGACGGCGGCTCCTGCCGCTAAAAAGACAGTCGCTAAGAAAACCGCTAAAGGCAAGACCTTGGTTGTTGTTCAACATGGCAGCATGACGTGTTTGCAAGCCGCTGCGCGTGGAACGCTTGTTGGCCTTGGCCTTGGCAAGCCTCGCTCACGCCGCGAACTTGAAGATACACCGGCTGTACGGGGCATGATCCGCAAGGTGCGTCATCTTGTCACTGTTGAAGGCGAAGACGCTTAAGAAGCATCAAGATTTTAGTTTAGGAAAAAAGGACGACTATCATGAAACTCAACGATTTGCGCGATAACCCAGGGGCACGCAAGAACCGGACTATCGTTGGACGCGGTATCGGTTCGGGCAAAGGCAAAACCTGCGGCAGCGGCGTTAAGGGTCAAAAGTCTCGCACGGGCGTGGCCATTCGTGGGTTTGAAGGCGGGCAAATGCCGCTTCATCGTCGCTTGCCAAAACGCGGTTTTAAGACGATGTTCCCCAAAGATTATGCCGAATTGAACATTGGCCGCTTGCAAGAAGCGATTGAAGATGGCCGCGTTGATATCAAGACGGTTATCACAGAAGATAAGCTTCTTGAAATCGGCTTGGTATCAAAATCAAAGGATGGCGTTCGTTTGCTGGCCAAAGGTTCTCTCACGACTAAGATTGAAATTGCCGTTGCGGGGGCGTCTGTGTCCGCTATCGCCGCCGTTGAAAAGGCTGGCGGTAAGGTAACGATTCTGGCCGTCAAGAAAGAAGCCGTCAAGAAAGTGAAAGCTGCCTAGTATCATCTGCAAGGCTTCTTAAACTTGACGATTAAAATAAGTGAGAAGATATTTGAAAAGGTGGCGTATTTCATGCGCCGCCTTTTCTCTTGAATCCAGTCTCAGTGTTGAAACGCTTTGAAAAAAACAATAAGGAAAATGGACCATGGTAATGCGCCCCGCTTTGATAAATGTGATGGCCAAGGCTGCTGAAAAGGCTGGCAAGGGACTAAGCCGCGATTTCGGTGAGGTTGAGCATTTGCAAGTATCGCGTAAGGGGCCTGCGGATTTTGTGAGCAACGCGGACATCAAGGCGCAAAAAATATTGCGTGAGGAGCTGACGAAGGCGCGGCCTACGTTTGGTTTTCTGGGCGAGGAAGACGATGGCGAGGCCGATACCTCTGGCAAGGCCGAGCGTTGGATCATTGATCCTTTGGATGGCACGACCAATTTTCTTCACGGTGTTCCGCATTGGTGTATTTCCATCGCGGCAGAGAAGGCGGGCGAGGTTATCGCGGGGCTTATCTATAACCCCATCACCGATGAAACATTTTGGGCAGAGCGCGGCCTTGGCGCGTATTGCTCGAACAAGCGTTTGCGCGTGTCGGGACGTAAGGATCTGTCCGAATGTTTGATCGCAACGGGGTTGCCCTTTAAGGGCAGCAAGAAAAACGATGCTAAGGTGATGAAGGAATTGGCGGCGGTGATGCCTAAGGTTGCTGGAATTCGTCGCGCCGGATCGGCGGCGCTTGACATGGCTTATGTTGCAGCAGGCCGTTTTGATGGCTATTGGGAAGAGGGGCTGGGCATTTGGGATATTGCGGCCGGTTACATCATTGTCAAAGAGGCGGGCGGTTTTGTCAGCCCGATGGTCAAGGGAGGTAATCCTGTAAAAGATGCAGCTCTTATCGCCACCAACGCCGAAATCCATGACAAGATTGTGAAGCTGGTTCGGGCTGCGTAAAGAGGAAAAATAGGCCCCGTTTCACTTCGTAAAAAATCCTTTAAAATCAACGAATCTTGTGTTTTTCGAGGCCGTACGTCGAGCAGAAGGCTACTAGGAGACGCTTTTGAGTCTGTTTGTACCAGATTAACCATTTATGTCTATGAAATAGAACGATTTTGTCAAAATCGATGACCCCATGCATCCCCTTGAAAACAAACACTTTTCTGAATCATCTTTTTGCGGAAGCTAAATTGGGCGAAGTTGACCGATCAAGCGCCTGTGACCTGATTTTTAAAACGTCAGTTTTCCCATTCGCTCGACCGCCTGCGCCATGCGCTCCTTGGAGACGGTGAGGGCAAAACGGACATAGCCTTCCCCTGGTTCGCCAAAGCCGCTTCCCGGTGTGGTGACGATTCCCGCTTCTTGCAGTAAGAGTGCCGTGAACTGCGCCGAGGTCATGCCCTTGGGCGCGGCGCACCAAACATAAAAGGTTGCGCGTGGAGGCTCAACCGTAAGGCCCAGCGCTTGCAACCCCGCCACCAAAACGTCGCGGCGCTCGGTATAGATCGCTTGCATGGTGGCGATGCTGCTTTGATCGCTCTCCAGCGCGGCGATGCCCGCTTCTTGCACGGCGTTGAAGGCGCCGGAATCGATGTTGGCTTTGACTTGACCAAGGCCGTCCAGAATCTCGGCATTGCCGATGGCAAAACCAAGACGCCAGCCCGTCATGTTGAAGGTTTTGGACAGCGAGTGAAACTCCACCCCCACATCGCGTGCGCCTGCGATTTCAAGAAAGCTGATCGGGCGATAGCCGTCATAGCCCATCTCGCTGTACGCCGCATCATGCGCGACGATGATATTGTGATGCTTGGCAAACGCTACGACCTTCTCGAAAAACGCCGCATCGGCTGTCGCGCCCGTCGGGTTGTTGGGATAGTTCAGAAACATAATTTTTGCTTTTTGCGCCACGTCATCGGGGATCGCGTTTAAGTCAGGCAGGTAGTTATTCGCCGCAACAAGCGGCATAAAGTGCGAGACGCCGCCCGCAAACAGCGTGCCAGAGTGATAAACGGGATAGGCTGGCGTGGGGATGAGTGCCACATCGCCCGCATTGAGGAAAGCGAGGGGGAAATGCGCGATTCCTTCTTTTGATCCGATGAGCGTGACGACTTCGGTTGCGGGATCAAGCTCAAGGCCAAAGCGGCGCTTGCACCACGCCGCCGCACTTTTGCGAAACGCGCCCATGCCGGAGTACGAGGGATACTGGTGATGTTCGGGATTCTCGGCGGCTTTTTGCAGGGCTTTGACAATAAAAGCGGGCGTCGGTTGGTCGGGATCACCGACACCAAGGTTGATCACGTCCACGCCCTTGGCGGCCACTTCGGCCTTGAGCCTATCAATTTCCTTAAACAAATAAGGGGGCAGGGCGGCAAGACGTGCGGCTTTGGGGTAAGGCATGGTGAAATCCTGTTGCAAGAGAGTTCGTGAATCCTTTTTCCATCCTAACATCCGCTTTCTTCTTGGCGAAAGAGGAATAATAGGGTTAAAAATGAAAGCCTAAGAAACAGAAGGCATGAAATTTGATTGAGGAAAGAAATCTGTTAGCATTTGGTGAGTAACTGATTCTCGTTCATTCATCGAAGAAAAAAAGGCGGGCCATGAGCTCTACGACCAAAGACAAAAACTTGACGAATGATATTCTGATTGTCGATGACGAAGCCGACATCGGCCTTTTGATCGAGGGCATCTTAAACGATGAGGGGCTTAAGACCCGTAAGGCTTTGAGCGCTGAAAAAGCGCTGGGCGAAATTACGGCGCGTCGTCCCAATCTGGTCATCCTTGATATTTGGTTGCAGGGCAGCGGTATGGATGGACTGCAGCTTTTGGACCGCATCGTGCGCGATCATCCCGATGTGCCCGTGATTATGATCAGTGGCCATGGCAATATCGAAACCGCCGTCTCGGCCATTAAGCGCGGCGCGTATGACTTTATTGAAAAACCCTTTAAGGCGGATCGTTTGGTTTTGCAGGTGCGTCACGCGCTGGAGCATGCCCGCCTGAAACGGGAAAATCAGGTTTTGAAAGTGCGCGCCGGATCGGATATTGAGCTGATCGGTAAATCCAGCGCCATGGCGCAGGTGCGCCAAGTGATTGATCGTGTCGCGCCCACAGGCAGCCGTGTGATGATTATTGGACCGTCGGGTTCCGGCAAAGAAGTTGTCGCCCGCGCTCTTCATGAACGCTCGCGCCGTGTGGCGGGCGCTTTTGTGGTTATTAACTGCGCGATTTTGCGTCCCGATCAAATTGAGGTTGAGTTGTTCGGCACAGAAGGCGATGCAACGGGGCAGAATCGCAAAGTTGGTTTGTTTGAGCAAGCTCACGGTGGCACGCTTTATTTGGACGAAGTTGGCGACATGCCGCTTGAGACGCAAGGTAAAATCGTCCGCATTTTGCAAGAGCAAGTTTTTTCTCGTGTGGGGGGCAACACGCGCGTTGAGGTGGATGTGCGCGTTGTGGCTTCCAGCAATCAGGATTTGCAAACGCAAATGCAGGCCGGAAAAATCAGGCAAGATTTGTATTATCGTTTAAGTGTTGTGCCAATTATCATTCCGCCTCTTTCAGATCGGCGTGAAGATATTCCCGTTCTTTCACAACATTTTCTGACCCGCGCTGCCGAGGTTTCCGGTCTTGCGCCACGCACGTTGGGCGAAGATGCGCAGGCCGCCTTACAAGCTTATGCTTGGCCCGGCAACGTGCGGCAGCTTCGCAACGCGATGGAGTGGCTTTTGATTATGGCACCGGGGGAGTCCGAAGACCTTATTCGCGCTGACCAGCTCCCCCCCGACATCACGGCGGCAACCCCCAATGTGTTGAAGTGGGAGAAGGGCGGCGAGATTATGACTCTGCCTTTGCGCGATGCGCGTGAGATGTTTGAGCGTGAGTATCTGTTGGCGCAGGTCACGCGCTTTGGCGGGAATATCTCGCGCACCGCGAATTTTATCGGCATGGAACGCTCGGCTTTGCATCGCAAACTGAAATTGCTTGGCGTTCATGGTGGCAGCGTTCTTGAAGCGCCCGCCGAGATTGTCGATAAAGCGAGCTAACGGATTTATTTCTCTGGTGGTTATGCTCAAAACAGTTCAAGAGATAGTAAGAAGTAAAGAAACCAAATGGGATCCCCGCCTGCGCGGGGATGACGCTAAAGGGATGGTTTGTTCTTAAAATCCTCCGTCATGCCAGCGAAGGCTGGCATCCCATTTTCTTTTTTTCCAAAAAACCAAATCTTGAACTGTTTTGACAGTATTAACTTTTGACAGGTGACATCATGCCCCATCAATCCAACGATCCTTCGTGCAAGACAAAGGCGAAAACAGACGCCCCGCGTTGTTGCTGTTGCCAAGGAAACGCCCGCACCCAAAAAACGATGTCGCTTGTGACAGGGGTTGTTCTTATCGCGTTGGCGTTGGCCTTTCTTTGGAAAGGGGGCTATTCTCTTTTTAGGGGGATGCAAGGTGAGCGTGCCAACAAGATTTTTAATGCCGAATTAAAAGAAGTTTTTTCTTCGCAGGAAGTTTCTTTGATCCGTGCGGATGGCAAGACCTTTACGATCAAAGCTGAGATTGCCGCCACGCGTGAGCAACAAGAACAGGGCTTGATGTTTCGTGAGCATATCAGTGAAGGCGAAGGGATGCTGTTCACTTATATCCAGCCGCAACGTGTTTCCTTTTGGATGAAGAACACCCTTATCCCGCTGGATATGCTTTTTATTGGCCCCGATAACACCATCATCAAAATTGTGAAAAAGGCTCAACCTCAAGATGAAACGCCTATCAGGTCTGATGGGTTTGTTCTCTCTGTGTTGGAGCTCAAAGGCGGAGAAGCCGACCGCATGGGGCTTGCCGTCGGCGACCGTTTGAAATAAGGAACCTCTTTAATGACCTATACTTCTTTGCGCGAATATCTCTTAATTTCGGCGGACAGTCTTCGCGCCGCCGCGACGGATGAGATGGAAAGCGTTTTGGCCAAGGCCACGGATATGTGCGTTGACGCTTTAAAAGTGGGCAAGCCCCTTCTGGTGTGCGGCAATGGCGGCAGCGCTTCGGATGCTATGCATATTGCGGGTGAGTTGGTCGCGCGGTTTTTAAAAGAGCGTAAGGGGCTGAACTGCATTTGCCTGTCCTCTAACACGGCGATGATTACCGCTTGGGCGAACGATTACGATTATGATTCCGTCTTTGCGCGGCAGGTGGAGGCGTATGGCCAAGGCGGCGGCGTCCTTATCGCGATTAGCACCAGCGGCAATTCGAAGAATGTGTTGCAAGCTGCACAAAAAGCCAAAGCGATGGGGCTTGCCGTCATTGGTTTGACGGGCTGTGGCGGCGGAAAGCTTGCGCCTGTGTGTGATGTTGTGCTGGATGCGCCATCAACCTTCACGCCGATGATCCAGCAAGTGCATGTTTGCCTATATCACTATTTGTGTGAGCAAATCGAAGCGCGGATGGCAGGCGTATAGTTTAGCTGGCGCTGGTTTCGCGCCAGCTGGTAAGCCAGCGGTTGAACTCTTCGGGAGGCATCGGTTTGGCCATATAGAAGCCTTGGGCAAAATCGCAATTCCGCTCAGCCAACATGCGCCATGTTCGAACGTCTTCAACCCCCTCGGCGATGACTTTCAGGCCAAGATTGTGGCCAAGGTCGATGACGGAGTTGACGATCACGGTGCAGTCGCGGTTGTTGACCATGTCCATGACATAGCTCTTGTCGATTTTCATTTCGCTAAAGGGCATGCGTTGCAACTCGCGCAGCGATGAATGCCCTGTGCCGAAATCATCGATGGACACGCCGATGTTGCGAATACGCATGCGCAACAGAACATCCATGGTGCGTGTCACATCGCGCATGGCTTCCGTTTCCGTGACTTCCAGAACAAGCTTTTCTGGTGGGATTTGATGTTGCGCACACATTTCAGCAATGCGGTCGGGCAGGCTAAGCTCTAGCAGAGATGAAGCCGTGACGTTCACCGAGACGGTCAGGTTTTCTCCGGCATGATGCCACTTGGCAACTTGATGGATGGCGGTGGTTAGGACGTGCTCAGTCATCGGCGGCATAAGGCCTTCTTTGACAATTTCGTCCAGAAACTCGGAAGGCGGCAGAATGCCGCGTGTGGGATGGGCCCAGCGGATAAGCGCCTCTGCCCCTTTGACGCGGCGCGTGGCCAGTTCAATGACGGGCTGGTAATACAAAATCAGCTGCCCCAACGCTAAAGCTTGCGCGATATCAGCTCCGACAACGCTCTTGTTATTGCCAGCAGCCAATTGATCAAGCGTGGCGCGTAGGGATTCAATTTCGATAGGTTTTTCCAAGGCGGCAATAACGTCAAGGCCGTGGGCGCTGCCAAGGCGGCGGGCGCTGTTCAAAACGCGTGTATCGCTGCCGCTCATTAAACAGATTTTCGCGTTTTTAACGCGGTCAACAAGGACGCGCAAAAGCTCAACGCCATCCGTTCCCGGCATCATCAAATCCAGCATGATCACGTCAGGCTTAAACTCATCCAACTTGTCCGCAACGCTGGTGGGCGAGCTGGTCGTGGCGACTTCAAAACCACGGGCTTCGGCAATCTCGGCGATCGTTTCGCAAATATCTTCTTCGTCATCGATGACCAATAAACGCATTGTCGGTTCCTTGTGCTCAGCCTGCTGTTTCAGGCGGTGGGGCGGGGAGGGGTGATTCGCCTGAGCCTAGTGTGCTCTGGCTTTCGTTTTCCTTCAACAATTTAGACAGAGCCTTTTGCACATCGGCAAGGCGATAGGGTTTTTCAATGACGGGAACAGGCGTTTCGCTGAGGAAAGCGTTGACGTGGGGCGATAGCGTATCCCCCGTTACATAGATGATTTTGTTGAGGTATTGGGGCATGTTTTTCTTCATCTCGGCATACATGGTGGGGCCGTCCATCACGGGCATCCGCAAATCGCTGATAATAACGTCAAAGGGTTTTTTTCTGAGTTTATCAAGGGCAATCGCGCCGTTGGCCGCCAAATCAATGTCATGGCCTTGAGGCTCCAACAAATCCGCCAAAGTTTGGGCAAGCTCAACCTCGTCATCGACAAGGAGGATTCTAAGAATGCCTAAGGCTACCCCCTCGCTTGCTGGTGCGCAGGCCTCAGGTTGCCCTTCGATAAAGGCCACGGGCAGTTCGATCACAAAGGTAGCGCCGCCCCCATCCGTGGTTTCAAGCCTCATTACGCCGCCGTGATTTTCGATGATGCTTTGGCATAAGGCCAGCCCAACGCCCGTTCCGCCGACGCTGCCTTTTGTTGTAAAGAAAGGCTCAAAGATGCGTTTTTGGAGATCGGCGGGAACACCCGGCCCCGTATCGATGAAGGACAGGGTGATTGTGTTTTCCTCACGCAAGGCGGATCGGATGGTTAGGTTTCGTGCTCCTTCGAAATTGCGCATGGCTTGCGCGGCATTAAGCGCAAGGTTGGTGAAGACTTGCGTCAACTGATCATCATCACCAACGATAGAGGGTAGGTTCTCACCAAGCTCTAGCTTCAGCGTCACATTTTCATTGCGAAATTGATAGGTGAGTAGCTCTAAGGAGGTATGAATAATCGTGTTGAGATCGACGTTCTTGTGTTCCGGCGCTTTGCGCCGCGCTAAAGAAAGAAAGCTTTTCACGATGCGAGAGCAACGATCCGCTGCTTTAAAAATTTTCTCGGCGCGGGTTTTTGTTTTCTCTTCTTTTTGGTTTTCCATAAGCAACGTCGTTTGTCCCATGACGACAGAGAGCGGATTGTTCAGCTCATGCGCGACGCCCGCCAAAAGACCACCCAGAGCCGCCATCTTTTCGCTTTGTTGTAAGGCTTCTTGCTGCATCGCAATTTTGACTTCCGCTTTTTTCCGTTCGGTCAGATCATAAAGACCGATGACCATCGCTGCTTCGTTTTGATAATTGATGCGCCTTGCCGAAAGCGCGGCGGGCAAAGGATCGCCATCGCCTCTTGTCAGCATAACCTCTTTCATGTTGACTTCTTGACCTGACGTGATGGCGTCGTGGATTTCCTTTCTTTCCAAAGTGCGCACCAAAAAACGATCCATGGTGTGACTGATTAACGTGGCGTGAGGCATGCCTAAAAGATTTTCAGCCCCCGGACTGGCGTAAAGAATGCTGTTGTCCTGTAATTTGATGATAAGGACGGGAACGGGGTGGGCCTCGGTAATGCTGCGGAAACGAACCTCGCTGGCACGAAGGTCTGACTCGCTTCTTTTGCGTTGCGTGACATCGCCAATAGATCCCACCAAACGCTGAATATGAAGCGAGTTTGTTGGTTTAACGGCCACCATTTTGGTGTGAATCCAGGATAATGTTGTATCGCTGTGACGTAGGCGATATTCAAAGCTGACCGTTGATGTTCCCGCCGCGTACTTTAATTTACGCAAGGCTTTGATAATGAGAAGGCGATCCGGCGCATAGACAAGGCTAAGCCATTCTTTGAAGTTTTTGGGGCTGAGCGGGCGCGGCAGGTTGGTGATCCGCCTGAACTGTTCCGAGATATAAAAGGTGTTGGTGACCCGATCCCAATCGAAAAGCCCTTCGTTTGATCCACGCGCCGCCAAAGAGAATCGCTCATTGCTGACTTCAAGCGCTTTTTCTTTTTCTTCCTGACGCGTGGCAAATTGTCCCGCGATGACGATGGCAAACATCAAGGCGGCGATGGCATAGCCGACATACATAAAGTTTTTAGCGCTATCAAAATCGCTGATAATACCCAAGTCATAAAGAGGAACCGCCATGGATCCAATCAAAAAAGCAGTAAAGGCTGTTAAGTGGCTCAAAGCGCCATTGACGCCCATTTGCAGGGAGATAAGGCCGATTGCCAGCGCTAAAGAAAGGGATAGAGCGCCCAAATTGGGAAGGATAAAGCGCACATCATTATTGAGCGAAGCGATGGCCAGAGCGAGAATCTGCGTGAGGGCAAAAACAATCGTTGGCATCTTCATAAAGGGGACGTTTGTATCAACCTCTAGGAAAGTATACGTGAAAAGAAGGCTAAAGAAAAAAGCTAGGATAAGGCTGTGATTTTGCAGTAGGCCAACCATGTTGGTGCTGTAGATTCCCATAAGCTGAATCATGGAATCGTTCGTGCTGGCCATGTTGATCCCAAGGCAGAGCAAAAGAAGCATAAGGAAAATCTGACTGCGATCGCGAATGGCGACCCAAATGAAAAACAGATACATAGAGGCCGTTAACATCACGCCGATAAGAAGGCCAAAAATAAGATCGGAGGTGTGATTGATTAAAAAAGGTGCAGCTGGTTCTTGTGGAAAAACGTTTGGCATGGATGAGGGGAGGGCTTTGGCGCTATCGGCAAAAACAGGCGGGATCATAAGCAAAAAGGATACTACCACGCTCGCCCCATAACTTAGGGCGCGCCACAAGTCACGAAGAAGAGGAAGTTGTCTTTTTTTAAGGATAAACACAGGAGATGAGCCGTTTTCTAATAGAGCGTTCATCTTATTCTAGAATTGAACTTGCTAAAAACTTCCTAAGATGCGTCTATTGGAATCAACGCGTTACAAGAATAAAACTGGCCATCTGTTTAATGGCCTGTTAACGTCTCACCCATCTTTCTTGATTCCCCTTTTCCATTGTTAACAAGGATATGACGATCATGACCGAGAAACCTGCCCGTATCACTGACGAAGAAGCCCTTGCCTTGCATGCCTCTGGCCGTCCCGGTAAATTGCAGATTATGGCGACTAAGCCGTTGGCCAATGCGCGGGATTTGTCTTTGGCTTATTCTCCGGGGGTGGCTGCGCCTTGCTTGCGGATCAAAGAGGATCCCTCTACAGCCTATGATTATACGGCCAAAGGAAATATCGTCGCGATTATCTCAAACGGCACCGCCGTTTTAGGCCTTGGCAATCTGGGTGCTCTTGCGGGCAAGCCTGTGATGGAGGGTAAGGCCGTTTTGTTTAAGCGCTTTGCTGATATCGATGGCATTGACCTTGAAGTTGACACCGAAAACGTCGAAGAATTCATCAATTGCGTGCGTTTTTTGGAGCCTTCCTTTGGCGGCATCAATCTGGAAGACATCAAAGCGCCAGAGTGTTTTGAGATTGAAAGGCGGCTTTCTGCTATTATGGACATTCCTGTTTTTCATGACGATCAACATGGCACGGCCATTATCGCCAGCGCTGGCCTTTTGAACGGATTAGAGATTACGGGGCGCACGATTGAGACGACCAAAATGGTCATCAACGGCGCGGGCGCGGCGGCAATTGCTTGCGCGACGTTGTTTAAAAGCATCGGCCTTAAGGCCGAAAACATCACGATGTGTGACACAAAAGGCGTGATTTATAAGGGGCGGACAGAGTCTATGAATCCCTATAAAGAATCCTTTGCCACCGAGACTAAGGCGCGGACGTTGGCCGAGGCTCTTGCTGGTGCAGACGTGTTCGTCGGCCTTTCGGCCAAGGGCGCCATGACGCAGGACATGGTGAAAAACATGGCGGCCAAACCCTTGATCTTTGCAATGGCTAATCCCAATCCTGAAATAACGCCAGAAGAAGTTGCCGCTGTTCGCGATGATGCGATTATGGCGACGGGGCGCTCGGACTATCCCAACCAGATTAACAACGTTCTTGGGTTTCCTTACATCTTCCGTGGAGCGCTGGACGTTCGTGCCTCATGCGTCAACCAAGAGATGAAAATCGCGGCGGTGAAAGCCATTGCCGCCTTGGCTCATGAGCCAGTGCCTACCGAAGTTAAGGCTGCTTACGAAGGGCGTGAGCTTGTCTTTGGCCCCAGCTATATCATCCCAACGCCGTTTGATCCCCGCATGATGACGCGTGTGCCGCCCGCCGTGGCGCAAGCCGCCATGGACACCAAGGTTGCGCGTAAGCCTTTGGCTGATATGAAAGCTTATATCGAGGTTCTCAAGGCGCGTCAGCGCGGTTAACCCAATCGTAACGCTCTTTGCTCTATAACAGGTGTGCTGGTATTTCTGGAAGGAACCTTCCTCAGGCTGTGGTAAGGACGTTTGATCCATGGGGTTAGTCACGCAAGAAGAGCTTGAGCCGATGCTTGGGCTGCATGAGCGATTCTTAAAAGGCCTTAACAATTCCCATCGTCTTGATTTGACGATGGCGAATGCGCGGAATCTTGATTTTTCTAAGCGGCTCTTAAGTGAGGCTGATTTTGTCGGCTCAATCATGGATGGCAGTTGCTTTGCAGAAAGCATTGTTCAGCGAGTCAACTTTTTTGGCGCCAATCTTAATCGTTGCGATTTTCAGAAGGCTGATCTTATACAAGCCGATTTGCGCGGGGCGCATATGCGCGCCGCCGATTTTACTGGCGCGATCTTGACCGAAGCAAACTTTGGTGAAGGGTCGCTGTTACAGCGCGGTGGTGATGGCGACATTGCCCCCGTTCATGATCAAGGCAGCCAGAAATCGCGCATGAAGGACACGGTTTTCCGCCATGCTTCGGCTGAACGTGCCCGCTTTTCCAGCGCCGTGGCTTTGTCAACGGACTTAAGCTTTGCCAATTTTCGTGGCGCGAAATTGTCAGGCGTAAACTTTGCGGGCAGCAACTTACGCGGCGTTTCTTTTTCGCAAGCGGATTTGACCAACTGCGATTTTTCGGGAACCAATATGAACTCGGTCATTCTCAGCGGCGCGATCCTTAAAGGTGCGACGTTTGAAAAAGCCGATCTGACCGCCAGCGTCATTGATATGAGCGACTATTCGCATGTATCCGTGATGACGGACAAGTTGCCGCGCAATCTTGAGCATCTTGATATCGAAATACAGGAAATTCTAGCCAGTCATCATTTGTGGATTACTTCTATCGGAAGGCAGGGCGCGCAAGCCGATCTGTCGGGCGTGAATTTGGCCTCGGCTGTTTTAAACGGCGTTCAATTGCAGGCCGCTAACTTAAAAAATGCGTTATTGCGTAATGCTTCGTTCAACAGCGGGACGTTTTCCATGGCTGATTTGTCGGGGTGCACGCGGCGGCGGCGACTTTCCTTAAAGCCGATTGTCGCGGCATCAACTTTTGCGAAGCAGCCTTGGAAGAGATTGATATGAGGGAAGCCAATTGCTCACCCATGTCAATTATGACGGGGTTTTCAGGCTCGCGTCCCGTCAGTTGGCCTGCCAACTTTTCGCAGTGCAGCTTAAGATACGGCAAGTTGAACGGCGCTAATTTAAGCTTTGGTAATTTTGAAGGCGCTTTGCTTACGCATGCTGATTTACGTGATGCCAATCTTGAAGAGGCAAACTTGGTGGATGCCGATCTAACAGACGCGGATTTGCGCGGCGCAAACTTGAACAAGGCCGATACGCGCGGCGCTATAGGTTTATGAGGGATTATCGATGGCTAATAAATATCTAAAACCTATGCTGGATACGGGCAGTCCCCGTGTTTTTAATTGTAATGAGATGTCGCGCCGCGTGCTGGCCGTCAATCCTGATGCTTCTCTTTTCTTTCGCAACAAAGCGCTTAATCAAATTGTTTTGATTAAGGACGCCGTGCCGGAAAGTGAACGCGTTCCAGGTATGGTTGCTGTGGGCATGAAGCTTTATTTTCCGTTTAACCAGAACGACATTTACGAAGGTGGGCGCACGATCTTTTTGCATAGTAAGGGCGTTGAAAGCGCGATCACGGATTATTGCGGAGAGGGCGCTGTAACGCCTGAATCGCTCTCTCATGACATGAAGATGCTGTCGATCTTGGGGCACATTCCTTCGTTGGATCCTTTTTTGATGAAGGACGTTTTCTTGCGCGAGGGGATGACGCTTGATCCCGCTTATTTTGAGGTGAGTGAGGAAACATGGGCGCAAATAGAATTGTTTATGCTTCAAAAGTTTGAGCCGTTGATCATGGCGGCTTTTCCCGATGCTCAATCATCGGATGAGAAAGCGCGTCTGTTGATCGATAAGATTTGGGAGGCGCGTGATCTAGAGGCGTTGATGCCGCTTATCGAAGGCTTCCGTCTTCCGAAAGAACGCGCCTTGGATATCTTCGCATCGTGGAAAGGCATTGTTTACTACACCTATCAATATGCGCGGGCTCAACCTCACTTTGTTGAACTGCTTAAATGGATCAAGGACAACGAGACTCTTCCCGCCGGTCTAACGTCTGCCGAAATAAAGGATGTCACGGCCATGATGACAATGATCCGTGATCAATTGCGTTTGGAATGGCAAAAGACGGATCAGATCGTAAAGGATTATCAGACCAGCTATGATAAAATGTTTAAGGACAAAATTGGCTCTGCGGATTTCTTGGCCTTTTTGAAAAACAGCGACAAGATTTATTGGGAGATCGGCAATTGTCTGGGCAAAGTTGATCATGCTCTTTATTGCTGGGACGTTATGTCGTCCCGTTACAATGATCGCAAAACGCCATGGGCCGCCAGTCAGGAAATCTTCCGATTGCTCGCGCAGGTTCTTGAGCCTGAAAAGAAACAAAATACCAGCTCGGCATGGACGTGATCACCGAACTTTTAATGCCTGCTGGCTCGCTGGAAAAGCTGAAGGTTGCTATCCTTTATGGGGCCGATGCCGTTTACATGGGCACGCCCGACCTGTCGCTTCGCACGCGATCCAATTTTACGCTGCAGGACGTGGTTGAGGGTGTGGCGTTTGCCCATGCTCATGGCAAACGCGCCTATCTGACGCTTAATCTGTTCGCGCATAATCGTGATGTTGAAAAGCTGCCGGATTATGTAGAGACGATCCGCAAGGTTGCCCCCGACGGCGTGATTGTCGCGGATCCAGGTGTGTTTCAATTTGTCCGAAAAAACGCGCCCGACTTAGAAATCCATATCTCGACCCAAGCGAATGTCTGCTCGGCGGCAGCGGTGAAGTTTTGGCAAGAGATGGGCGCAAGCCTTGTGGTGTTGGCGCGAGAGGTGTCGTTTGCGGAGCTTCAAGAAATCCGCGCCCAATGCCCCGATGTGAAATTAGAGGCCTTTGTTCACGGCGCGATGTGCATGACCTATTCGGGGCGGTGCTTGCTGTCGAACTATTTGGCCGAACGTGGCGCAAACCAAGGCAATTGCGCCAATTCCTGCCGCTGGCATTACAAGGTGCGAATGCGCCTGAAAGACGGCACGCTTAAAGAGCTGGCGCTGAATGATCAAACGCGTGAGCTGTTTGATTTCTTTTTGGTGGAAGAACAGCGACCCGATGAGTTTTTAGAGATCGAGGAGAACGAGCGTGGCTCCTATATCCTCAACGGCAAGGATTTATGTTTGATGCCGCGCCTTGATGAGATTTTGGCGATGGGGATTGACTCGTTAAAGGTAGAAGGGCGCAATCGCAGCGCCTATTACGCTGCCGTGACGGCTCGCGCTTATCGCATGGCCATTGACGCGTGGCGGCGCGATCCAACGTCATGGAAACCCGATGCCTACATGCGCGAGCTTTTGACGCTTCCAACGCGCGGCTACTCCTTAGCGTTCCATGAAGGGCGCCTTAGCCATCACGCGCATAACTATGAGGACACGCACACGCTGTCCGCGTGGGACTATGCGGGGATCGTGGTGGAGGTAACGAACGACGCCTTTATTTTGGATATCAAAAACAGGCTTTCGCAAGGCGATGTTTTAGAGTTTATCCCCCCCGATGCGGGCGATCCTTTGTTGCTGCGCATTTATGAGTTTGAGGACATTGCTCACCATCGTACGACGCGGGAGGAAGGCATCCACGCGGGGCAAAAGCCGCGTCTGCGGATTCCGTTTTCGTGGTTTCATGAAGAGAAGGTTGAAACGTTGAAGGGTCGCTTTCCGCCTTACACAATCGTGCGCAAGGAACGCGTCTTAAGCGAGGATGAGGCGGCGCGGCTCAAGCTGGATAAAGTCGCCTCACAGGTAGAAACGGGCCGCGCTAACGAAGCGGAATATCAAACGAAGCGCGACGCGCTTGTCGAGGCGTTGCAGGATGCAAACAGCGGCAAGGCCTTTCGCTCACCGCGTTTGGGCGTTGAGGGTTGCTGTGGGCGTGGATGCAACGGCTGCCAACATTTCTGGCATGATGAGCGTTTTGCGCGCGCCCGCGATCTTCTCCGCACAAAAAAACAGGGCGTTTTGTTGAGTGGAGAAGAGGCGAAAATGCCCTAAAAAGGCCTTTATACCCCTCGTGAATGAAGAGTTGGTTTTCTGGAATAGAAAAAAAACAAGAAAACGGGATCCCCGCTTTCGCGGGGATGACGCTAAAGGGAAATAAAACCATAAAAAACACCGTCATGCCCGCGAAAGCGGGCATCCCGTTTGTTTCCTTTAAGGCTTCCCAACTCTTGAAGTGTTTTGGGTATAAACGTCAAATTCCTCGCAAACAGGCAAAGTATGCTATAGAAAGGGGCTTGCCCTGTGGTTTCTTTGAGTTTTTGACAATGAAAAAAATGTTTTCTATCGCTATCGCTGGCCGTCCCAACGTCGGCAAATCGACTTTGTTTAATCGTTTGATTGGCAAGGCCATGGCGATTATCGACGATCAACCCGGTGTCACGCGCGACTGGCGTGATGGCGAGGGCAAGCTGTTCGATCTGCGCTTTATGCTTTATGACACCGCTGGCCTAGAGGATATGAGGCCTCGCGGTAGCATCGCGGCGCGAACGGCGCAGCGCACGAAAGAGGCGATGGCGCGGGTTGATGTCATCATGATGATGGTGGATGGCCGCGCAGGGCTGACAAACGATGATATTTTTATCGCGCGTGAAATCCGCAAGGCGGATCGCCCCATTATCGTGCTGGTGAACAAATGCGAAAGCACGAAGGTGACGGTAGGCTTTAACGAGGCGCTGACGCTGGGCTTTGATCGCGTGATCGCGATCTCGGCCAAGCACGGCGAGGGGCTGGGCGATGTCTATGACGCGCTGAAAGAGCTTGCGCCAGAAACAGCCTTTGAGTCTGAGGAAGATGGCGCGGCGCAGGATGAAAGTGAAATGCGCCTTCACCTTGCGATTACGGGGCGGCCCAACGCGGGCAAGTCCACGCTCGCCAATCAATTGCTGGGCGAGGAGCGTATGCTCACGGGCCCCGAACCCGGATTGACTCGCGATGCTATTCATATGGAGTTCACCTATCGCGACCATCCTATCCGCCTTGTGGATACGGCGGGCATTCGTCGCCGCTCGCGCATTGATGAGAAGTTGGAGAAAATGAGCGTGCAGGAATCCTTGCGCTCTATCCGCCTTGCGCATGTCGTGATTTTGATGATCGATGCCGATATGCCCTTTGATAAGCAGGATTACACGATCGCGCAGCATGTGGCCGAAGAGGGGCGTGGCCTTGTGATTGCGATCAACAAATGGGACACGGTCACGGAAAAGACCGCGACGCTTCGCATGATTCAGGCGAAAGTCGAAGCCTCGCTCGCGCAGCTATCCGGCGTGCCGATTGTGCCGATGTCGGCCTTGAAGGGCGACGGGCTAAACGCTTTGATGAAGGCCGTGTTCCAAGTCTATGAAACATGGAACAAGCGCGTATCGACGGGGCAGCTGAACCGCTGGTTCGCGGGGATGCTGGCCGATCATCCGCCTCCCATCGTTGGGGGCGGTCGCGTTAAGCCGCGTTATATCACACAGATGAAGGGGCGTCCCCCCACCTTTGGCATGTGGGGCAATAAGCTGGACAAATTGCCCGAAAGCTATCTTCGCTTCCTGACGAACGGCCTTCGCCGCGCCTTTGATTTTCAAGGCGTGCCCATCAGGTGGGATTTGAAGAAGGGCGAGAACCCCTATGATAAGAGTTAGCCGCGATGAGCCTTCCGTTTCCTCAAGCCGTTGTCTTTGATTGGGACAATACGCTGATTGATAATTGGGACGCGATCACCGAAGCGCTCAACAAAGTCCGCGCGATGAGCGGCCTTGAAACATGGACGACGCCTCAGGCGCGGGTGAAGTCAGCAAGGCCCATGCGCGTAAGCTTTCCCGAATGGTTCGGTGACGCGTGGGAGGCGCGGCGCGATATTTTCTATGCGCATTTTGAGGCCGTTCATATCGAAAGGCTGCGGGTCATGGCGGGCGCGCCAGAGCTTTTGGCGGTGCTGGACGCACGCGGCATCCCGATGTTTATCGTCAGCACGAAGAAGAATAGCCTTCTCAATAAAGAAATCGATCACCTAGGCTGGCGGCGCTATTTTAAGGCTATCGTCGGGGCGCTGGATTGCCCGCGCGACAAGCCCGACAGGATGCCCGTCGATCACGCGCTTGCGGCGGCGGGTTTGAAGGCGGATAACCCCGCCATCTGGTTGGTGGGGGACACGCACGCGGATGTTGAATGCGCCTTGCGCAGCGGCTGCACGCCTGTTCTTGTCGGCGATAGCGCCTATGCCGCCAGCCTTGGCATCCGCGCCTCTTTCCCCGATTGCCATGCGCTGGTAGAGTGGATGGCGGATGCAAGGCGCTTGTGATGATATAACCCTGTCGAAGGGGTGATGACAAGCCTTGCTTGCTAGAAACAAAGGCTCAATCTTTCTGTGTTTTATCAAGGACGAGTTGATAGCCTTTATAGTTTTCTTGTTCTAAAAAACGAGCCACGCGGCCAATGGTTGTGACGCTCACGCCCGTTCGTTGATGAATGGCGCGGTATGAGAGCGAGCCTTCGTTAAGGAGGCGGGCGACCCACCAGCGTTCGGCCATATCCGAGATTTCCTTGGGGGTGCAAAGATCATAAAAAAACCGACGGCATTCGTCTGCGTCCTTTAATGTTATGAGAGCCGCAAAAAGCTCTTTTTCTATTGCGTTTTCTTTGGGCTTATTCGTGCCTGTGCTGCTGGCGCGAGTATGGCGGGTTTCGGACATGACGAATCCTTTTTATATGTGCTAGGCTTTTGGTGATCCTTTCAAAAACATAGCATTTTTGAAAGGTTGCTGCCACTCTTTCCGTTTCTTTTGCAGGTATGGTTTCTTTATGTTCTTTCCTCCCGATCTGGCTCCTAATTTTATCGCGGCGCTCAAACCTATATGGGAAGCAGATTACCCCGATCATATCAAGCTGCGCGGCCTTTGGGGTATGCTCAATGGCCTGCAAGGCGCGGTGCTGGGGCAGCATCTTTTGCATCGTATTGGCAATAAGGTTTTTGCGGGGCCTTTTCGCGGGATGGAGATTTCTCCTGCTATGATGAAAAAGCACCTTCCACCCCTTTTGCTGGGAACCTATGAGTGGGAGCTTCATGACGCCGTTGAGGCCGCCATCGAAAAATCTTATAAAAATATTATCAATATTGGCTGTTCTCAGGGGTATTACAGTGTTGGTTTGGCGATGCGTTTGCCACAAGCCAAAATCTTTGCCTATGACGCGGATGAGGCGGCGCAGGCCGATTGTAAAGCTCTTGCAGCGCTTAACAACGTAGAGGATCGCATCGTTGTTGGAGGCGCTTTTACGGGCGAAATGTTTGAAAAAGGAACCGATGAGGAAACCTTGGTCTTTATGGATGTGGATGGTGGCGAGTATGACATCCTTGATCCTGAGCGATTTCCTGCGCTGAAAAACATGGATATAATTGTTGAGTTGCATGATGCCCAACGGGCGGATCTATCGACTGTCATTCCTTTGCGCTTCGCTTCGACGCACAACGTGCGGGTGATCCCCAATGCGCCCTTCAGTTTTCCTTTGGATAAAATACTAGGCCCTGATTATGTCCCCGATCATTTCGATAATCTTTTGGCGACGTGGGAGGGGCGCGTGGGGCGGACGCCTTATGGTGTTTTTATAAAAAAACAATAGGGGCCAAAGGTTTATTCCTCTTTTAGTGCGCTGAGAGAAAAAGAACAAAAAAAGAACTTGCCAGAGGGCGAAGAGGCGGGTAGGATGAGAACAAAGCAGAAACATAACAATTCGAATGAAAAGGAAAAAACCATGGCTTCCAAAACCACCTCCACTCTTCATGTTGTTGAAAAAAGCCACGAAGATCCTGAACGCCAAAAGGCTTTAGATGCTGCGCTCAGCCAAATTGAGCGCGCCTTTGGTAAGGGTTCGGTTATGAAATTGGGCTCACAAGAAGGGGTGGGGGAAACCGAAGTGATTTCGACGGGGTCGCTTGGTTTGGACATCGCTCTTGGTATTGGCGGATTGCCACGGGGACGTGTGATTGAAATCTATGGCCCCGAAAGCTCTGGTAAAACGACGCTGGCGCTTCACGCCATCGCGCAGGCACAAAAGAATGGTGGCACGTGCGCCTTTGTGGATGCGGAACATGCGCTGGATCCTTCCTATGCGCGTAAGCTGGGCGTTAACATCGATGAGCTGCTCATTTCTCAACCCGATGCGGGGGAGCAAGCGCTTGAAATCGCCGATACGCTCGTGCGGTCGGGCGCTATTGATATTCTGGTGGTGGATTCTGTTGCCGCTCTTGTGCCACGCGCTGAGTTAGAAGGCGAGATGGGCGATTCTCATGTGGGGTTGCATGCTCGGCTTATGAGTCAGGCTTTGCGTAAGCTTACAGGCTCCATTTCCCGCTCGAATTGCATGGTCATCTTTATCAACCAAATCCGGTTGAAAATCGGGGTGATGTTTGGCAATCCGGAAACGACAACGGGCGGCAATGCCCTGAAATTTTACGCCTCAGTTCGCTTGGACATTCGCCGTATCGGATCGATCAAGGATCGTGACATCGTTGTGGGCAACCAAACGCGCGTGAAAGTCGTTAAAAATAAAATGGCGCCCCCCTTCCGTGTGGTTGAGTTTGATATTATGTACGGTGAAGGCATTTCCAAAGTCGGAGAGCTTGTTGACTTAGGCAGTCAAGCGGGCGTTGTTGAAAAGTCAGGCGCATGGTTCTCTTATGATGGCGTGCGCATAGGGCAGGGGCGTGAGAACGCCAAACAATACTTGCGTGACAATCCGGAGATGGCGGCCTCTATCGAAAATAAAGTCCGCGCTAATGCTGGTCTTGTCGGCGAAGCGATGCTTAAGGGAATACCAGAGCATGACGAGGAGGAGGCCTAAAGCCTCCTTCTTCCCCCTTTTCTATAGCCCATGCCCCATAGAATGATTACGTACACGGGTGGGGAACCCTCCAGCCCGGCTTGGGTGTTCCCGAAATTCTTTTGAGAAAAAGCTAACCCGCAGAATCTTCTATACTGATCACACTTCAAGAGTTGGCATCGTGCATGATGTTTCAGCAAGGACAATAGAGTCACTCCCCCCTCCCTATCCCTCCCCGCGAGGTGGAGGGGACATCAGCGTCCTTGCGGATAAAGCAATCCCAACTCTTGAAGTGCGAGGAGTATATACCTCTCGTGAATGAAGAGTTGGCTTCTTTGAGACAGAAAAAATATAAAATGGGATGCCAGCCTTCGCTGGCATGACGAGATTAATGTTTAGTATTAAGCCATTCCCGTCATCCCCGCGTAGGCGGGGATCCCATTTGTTTTCTTTTTCTCTTGACGTGGAAGGAGTATATTAAAAAAGAAAAAGAAGAAAAATAACATTAACCAAGTTATTTTTCTTGACTCATGGGGACGTTTCTGCTATTGACATTGCTACGCGGAGCTTTGTCCTTTTAATGTTGCCGCTTTTTTAGGCAAATGTTATGGGGTTTTTTCTTTTTTGTTCCCTGAAATGCCGAATGCCGAATGCCGAATGCCGAATGCCGAATGCCGAATGCCGAATGCCGAATGCCGAATGCCGAATGCCGAATGCCGAATGCTGAATCCCCTTCTGCCCTGACGATGCCTCGCCCCCTTGCGCCGATCACGCTGGGGAGGGAGCGCATCGCCGTGCCTGTTATCCTCGCGCCGATGGCGGGCGTGACGGATCGGCCTTTCCGTTCGCTGGTGCGGCGGTTCGGTGCTGGCCTCGTGGTGTCCGAGATGATCGCCAGCCAAGCGATGATCCGCCATGTGCGCAAGACGATGCAGATGATCTTGCCCGCTGATAAAGATGATATCCTGACGGTGCAATTGGCGGGCAGCGATGTGTCCGTGATGGCCGAGGCCGCGAAGCTGAACGCGGATCGCGGCGCACGGATTTTGGATATCAATTTTGGTTGTCCCGCCAAAAAGATTGTCAACGGCGAGGCTGGAAGCGCTTTGATGAAAGACGAGGTCAAGGCGGCGCGGATTCTGGAGGCTGTTGTGGGGGCTGTGTCCATTCCCGTGACGGTCAAGATGCGCCTTGGCTGGAATCATGAGAACCTGAACGCGCCGCGCCTTGCGAAGATCGCGCAAGAGTCTGGCATTCAGATGGTCACGGTGCATGGTCGCACGCGTCAGCAGTTCTATGGCGGGCAAGCTGATTGGGCCGCTATTCGCGCCGTGAAGGAGGCCGTGAGCCTTCCCGTCATTGCGAATGGCGATATTCGCTGCATCGAGGATGTCGTGGAGGCTTTGACGCTTTCCGGCGCGGACGGCGTGATGATCGGGCGCGGAACGTATGGCAAACCTTGGCTTTTGCGGCAGGTGATGGACTTTATGACGACGGGGACAGTCTCACCTGCTCCCGATGCGGCGGCTTTGCGCTCCATCGTTTTGGAGCATTTTGAAGACATGCTGGAGACGTATGGCGCTTATGCGGGCCTGCGCATCGCACGCAAGCATATGGGATGGTACAGCAAGGGTATGATGGGCGCGGCGGAGTTTCGTGGCGCGGTCAATCATGCCAGCGAAGCGAGTGAGGTGCGGCGAATGGTGGAGGGATTCTTTTAGGGAGCTGGAAAGAAGAGCAACAACGCAAGGTGTGAGGGGGCTGTTGTTATGTAACCGACAAGCCTTGTTCTTTGAACAGGGCGTGGATAGCGCCGATAAGATCGGGGGAAGGGGGCATCGTATCGCTCAACGTATAGGGCATACCTAGCTTCTGCCATTTGCTCTCGCCCATTTTGTGGAAGGGCAAAACCTCTACCTTTTCGACGTTGCCAAGGTTTTTGAGGAACACGGCAAGCTTTTTTAAATCGTCCAGATTGTCTGTCAGGTTCGGCACAATCACGCAGCGCACCCACATCGGCTTGCCTTGCGCGGCAAGAAGGCGCGCAAAATCCAAGGTCGGCTCTAGCTTGCGGCCTGTCACTTTGGCGTAAGTGTCTGGATCAAAGGATTTAATATCGAGAAGGACAAGATCAGTCACATCAAGCAACGCTTGCTTGACGACTTTCCCAAGATAGCCCGATGTATCCAGCGCGGTGTGAAGTCCCAGTTCTTTGCAGCCCTTAAAAACTTCGGTGACAAAGGCATGTTGAAACAAGGGCTCGCCGCCTGTGATGGTCACGCCGCCGCCCGTTTTTTGAAGAAAGTCCTTATACTGCCCGATTTCAGCGATCAGGTCGGTGGCTTGCGTAAGCTTTCCATGTTTCAGGTGGCGCGTATCGGGATTATGGCAATACAGGCAACGCATAGGACAGCCCGCCAAAAACGCGACAAAGCGCATTCCGGGGCCATCGACTGTACCCGCCGTCTCAACAGAGTGAACATAACCTTCATAAGATTTCAGCATGTGGAAGCTCGTACAAAGTTTTTCCGATAGACCCCTCATGAATGAAGGGTTGGTTTTTCTGGAAAAGAAAAAACAAGGAAATGGGATTTCCTCCTGTCCCATTCTTCGTCATCCCGCACGAAGTCCCGCGTAGAGCGGGACGAAGATGCGGGACCCAGTTTAAAACTTTTCCTTTCAACAATCCTGATCCTTGTTTTTTGGCAAAACAAAATGAATTCAACTGGGTCCCGCATCTGCGCGATGCTCACGCATCGCTCCGTGCGGGATGACGGTGGGGTAAGCAAAAGGTCTACTGCTTGCCAACGCTTGAAGTGGACGCGGTACAGGTCAAAAACACTTACATCGCCTGATGGAACGTGCGGTTGACAACGTCCATTTGCTGTTCACGCGTGAGCTTGACGAAGTTGACGGCATAGCCCGATACGCGAATGGTGAGTTGTGGGTAAAGTTCGGGATGATCCATCGCATCCATCAGCGTTTCGCGAGAAAACACGTTGACGTTCATATGATGAGCACAGCGGCCACAGTATCCGTCCAAAAGGCCTGTCAGGTTGTTGACGCGATCGCACACCGTTTTGCCCAAGGCTTCGGGCACAATGGAAAACGTGTTCGATATGCCATCTTGTGAATGCTCATAAGGCAACTTTGAGACAGAAATAAGCGAGGCGAGCGCACCCTTTTTATCGCGTCCGTGCATGGGGTTTGCACCTGGTGCGAACGGCTCGCCCGCCTTGCGACCATCGGGGGTGTTGCCCGTCTTTTTGCCGTACACGACGTTGGATGTGATGGTTAGAACCGATAACGTCGGTGTGGCGTCGCGGTAAGCCTTGCGTGCGCGGAGCTTGGTCATAAAGCTTTCGACCAGTTCCACTGCGATGGTATCAACGCGATCATCATTGTTGCCGTATTGGGGATATTCGCCTTCGGTCTTGAAATCGATGGCAAGGCCGCGCTCATCGCGAATGACGCTGACTTTGGCGTGTTTGATGGCTGAAAGAGAATCCGCCACAACGGACAAACCCGCGATGCCGCACGCCATGGTGCGCAAAATCTCGCGATCATGCAGAGCCATTTCGATGCGCTCATAGGCGTATTTGTCGTGCATGTAATGGATGATGTTGAGGGCGTCCATGTAAACGTCTGCAAGCCAATCCATCATGGCGTCCAGCTTGGCCGACACCTCGGTGTAGTCCAAAACATCACTCGTGATGGGGGTAGAAGGGGGCGCGATTGGCTCGCCACTCACTTCGTCGCGGCCACCATTGATGGCATAGAGCAACGCCTTGCCAAGGTTGGCGCGCGCGCCAAAAAACTGCATCTGCTTGCCGATACGCATCGCTGATACGCAGCATGCGATGCCGTAATCGTCGCCCCAATAGGGACGCATGAGATCGTCGTTTTCATATTGGATCGAGCTGGTCGCGATAGAAGTCTTCGAACAGTAATCCTTAAATGCTTTGGGCAGTTGCTCTGACCACAACACGGTTAAGTTAGGCTCTGGCGCGGGGCCAAGGTTGGTGAGCGTATGCAAAAAGCGGAACGAGGTTTTGGTGACCAGCGGACGGCCATCTTCACCGACGCCGCCAAGGCACTCTGTCACCCATGTCGGGTCGCCAGAGAACAGCGCGTTATAGTCGGGGGTGCGGGCAAAGCGCACCATGCGCAGTTTCATCACGAAATGATCGACAATTTCTTGCGCTTCATTTTCGTCTAAAAGACCTGCGGCAAGGTCACGCTCAAAATAAATGTCAAGGAAAGCGGCGATGCGACCCAGCGACATGGCCGCGCCGTTCTGTTCCTTCACGGCGGCCAGATAGGCAAAATAGAGCCACTGCACCGCCTCTTGCGCGGTTTCGGCAGGGCGCGTGATGTCAAAGCCATAGGCCTTGGCCATGACTTCAAGTTCGCGCAACGCTTTGATGTGCTCGGCAATTTCTTCACGAGCGCGGATGGTGTCTTCGTTGATCGTGTTGTCGTAAAAGGCCTTTTGCTCACGGCGATCTTCGATCAAGCGCATCGTGCCATAGAGGGCTACGCGGCGGTAATCGCCGATGATGCGTCCGCGCCCATAGCCGTCGGGAAGACCCGTTACGATGCCAGCTTTGCGGGCTTTTTTAATCGCGGGGGTGTAAGCGTCAAAGACGCCTTCGTTATGCGTTTTGCGATATTTGGTGAAAATCTCATGCACTTTGGGCGCGATCTCATAGCCATAGGCCTTAAGCGCATCCTCGGCCACGCGAATGCCGCCAAAGGGCATCAAAGCGCGTTTTAAGGGCTTTTCGGTTTGCAGCCCGACGATCTTTTCTAAGGTGCGATCAATGTAGCCTGCCGCGTGCGAGGTGATGCTGGCCACCACGCTGGTGTCCATATCCAGTGTGCCACCTTTTTCGGTCTCGGCCTTCATTAAGACCAACACTTGTTGCCACAAAGCCTTTGTGCACATGGTCGGCGCGGCCAAAAAGCTTTCGTCGTCTTCATAGGGCGTGAAGTTGGTTTGGATAAAATCACGCACATTGATTTGGTCTTGCCATAAAGAGTTTTTAAACGGAGCGAGGGGCATCGTTTCTTCTTTCATCAGGACGTTCGAAGGGGCATGGGCGGGAGCGTTCATAACAATTCCTTACCGTTTTGGTCTTCTTTTTTGGGCTCCCCTCTACGTAATGGGAATTAACTATAAGGGCAATTGAAATCATGATGAAAATGCCATAATTCGTTGCTGCAACGCACAAGAGGACGGAAGGAATTTGTGGGCTTCTTTAAAAAAAAGCCTTTCATCATTTGTTAAAAGGTGGCCTATTATTAACCATAATGAGGTTTGTCGATTCGCATCGAATCTGATGTCTCTTTGCTTAAGGTTGCTTTAGGGGAGGTGTGATTTGGCTCACGCTCACGGTTCTGCTGGTTCTTCTCGCGCTAAGGCGTCTTCTGGCGCTAAAGGTTCTTCGATAGAGCTTGGCACAAAGGTTGTCATGGATGAGGCTGGGCTTGCCTCTTTGATCACGTTACTCACCAAGGTTGGCTATCAACCCATCGGTCCCAAGGTGCGCGATGGCGCCATTGTTTATGAAGAAATAGACTCTCTTGCCGATCTTCCCGTTGGTTTTGCCGATGAGCAAGAGGGCGGCAAGTATCGCCTTGTCGCAGGAACGAAAGGATCGTTTTTCGAATATCTTGTCGGCCCGACAAGCTGGAAGCGTTATCTTTTTCCTCCTACGCATAAGTTGTGGAGCGCTGAGCAAAAGGGTAAGGGCTTTGAGATTGATAAAACCAAAGCCGAGGCGCCTGCCTATGCCTTTATCGGCGTGCGTTCGTGTGAGCTCAACGCGATGAAGATTCAAGACAAGGTCTTTGGCTTCGGACGTGAGGATCATGAAGGCGCGGGGATTTTCTCAGACCCCAATTATGTTGCGCGACGCAGCAAGGCGTTGATCATTGCGGTCAACTGTTCTCGTGCTGGCAAGACTTGTTTTTGCACGTCTATGGGCGGCGATCCCCACGTTAAGGAGGATCAAGGTTTTGATTTGGCGCTGACCGAGTTTGCACCTCAACAGACGCATGAGTTTATGGTTGAGGTCGGCAGCGAGAGGGGCCGTTTGATCCTAGAGCTTCTTCCCTATCGCGCTGTCACGTCTCATGATACCGACAGAGCCGCTTCGCAAGCGCGTAAGGCTCGCGGCGAGATGGGCCGTAAAATGCCGCCCGATATTAAGGACGTGTTGAAGCGCAATTTGGATCACAAGCGTTGGGACGATGTGGCTAATCGTTGCCTGTCTTGCGCCAATTGCACGATGGTCTGCCCCACTTGTTTTTGCAGCACTGTGCAAGACAGCACCGATTTAAAGGGGGAAAAGACGGAGCGCACACGGACGTGGGATTCCTGCTTCTCGGTGGATTTCAGCTATATTCATGGCGGTGCTATCCGCCCTGAAACCAAGTCGCGCTATCGCCAGTGGATGACGCATAAATTGTCGAATTGGTATGAACAATATGGCTCGTCGGGCTGCGTTGGTTGTGGGCGTTGCATCACGTGGTGTCCTGTCGGGATTGACATTACAGAAGAAGCCCGCGTGATTAAATCCACGGGTAAGTGATCTTTGGGTTCATCAAAAAATAGGATGCGAAGCATGACCGAGGCCTCTCACACAAAGAAAAAACATCATTGCACTTGCCATTCTGGCGAGGCCAGCCCGATGCATCCGCGTCCCTTTAAGGTCGTCAAAATCTGGAAAGAGCTTTCCGACACGTTCAGCATGTCGTTGGTTCCCGAAGATGGTCAGCCCATCGCCTTTGCGCCAGGGCAATTCAATATGCTGTATGTTTTTGGTGTTGGTGAGGTTCCTATCAGCGTCAGCGGCGATCCGACGGATCTCTCCAAGCTTGTTCACACAACCCGTGCTGTGGGTAACGTGTCGCGGGCGCTGGATGCTCTTAAAGAAGGCATGTCGGTGGGCGTGCGCGGGCCGTTTGGAACCGTGTGGCCTTTGGACGTCGCCGAGGGTAAGGATTTGGTTTTCGTTGCGGGCGGGATAGGCCTTGCGCCCTTGCGCCCCGTGATTTACCAAGCGATGGCGGATCGTCATAAGTATCGCAATCTCGCCATTCTTTATGGAGCGCGTACGCCCGAAGATATCCTGTTTGACAAAGAATTGCAGCGTTGGAAGGCTCGTTTTGACATTGACGTTCAGGTGACGGTGGATCGCTCTACCGGCGATTGGGCGGGGCGCGTTGGCCTTGTGACCAAGCTTGTTGAGTGCGGCGGTTTTGATCCAACAAACACCGTGGCCTATACTTGCGGCCCCGAAGTCATGATGCTGCATGTTGTGGATTCGCTGCATAAGCGCGGCGTGCCGCATGAGCGCATCTATCTTTCCATGGAACGCAATATGAAATGCGGCGTTGGTTTTTGCGGCCATTGCCAGTGGGGGACATCCTTTGTCTGCCGTGATGGCCCCGTGTTCCGCTTTGACACGATTGCCGATGACCTTAAAGTACGGGAGCTTTAATCATGACCGAAGCCGCCAAGAAAAAAGTTGTCAAGGCCGCGCCAAAAGCAGCCAAAGCGCCTGTCGCTGCGAAGCTTGCGCGTGCGAAGCCCAAGGTTGCCGTGTGGAAGTTTGCTTCGTGCGACGGCTGCCAGCTTAGCCTTTTGGCGTGCGAGGATGAATTGCTGGACGTGGTGGGCGAGATTGAAATCGCCTATTTCCTTGAAGCGACGACGGCGAAAATTGACGGGCCTTATGATATTTCGTTGGTTGAGGGATCGATCACGACCGAGCATGACCTTCACCGTCTTCGTAAGATCCGGCAAGAGTCCAAGATGCTGATTACGATTGGCGCGTGCGCGACAGCGGGCGGCATTCAGGCTTTGAAAAACTTCGCAAAGGTGGATGATTATATTCGCGCTGTTTATGATCATCCTGAGTTTATCAAGACGCTGCCAACCTCGACGCCGATTAAGGATCATGTTCCCGTGGACTTTGAGCTGCGCGGTTGCCCCATCAATAAGGCCGAGCTTTTGGAGGCTATCAGCGCTTTGCTTAACAAGCGGACGCCTAACATTGCTCATACAAGCCAGTGCATCGAATGCAAGAAAAAGGGAACCGTTTGCTTGATGGTTGCCAAGGGTGTTCCCTGCCTTGGCCCTGTGACTCACGCGGGCTGCGGCAATCTGTGTCCTTCGACGAACAGAGGTTGCTTTGGCTGCTTTGGCCCTTCTGAGTCTGCTAACGGCCCTGCGCTTGCCAAGCAGTTGGAAAAACTGGGCATGACAAAGCGCGAAATTCGCGACTTTTTCCGTTCCTATAACGCTCATGCTGCGGCGTTCCGCAAAACAAGCGAAATGTATGACGTATAACCAAAAGAAATAAAGGAGCCGAGCATGGCAACAGCGGCAAAGACGCCCACCAAAGCAAAGGCGGCAGCAAAAACGGCGGCGAAAGAAGCGCCCTCTAAATCCGTGAAGGCGAAGAAGCCCGTGATGGGCACGCGCACCATTCAGGTTGATGAACTATCGCGTGTGGAAGGCGAGGGCGCTTTATTCGTGCGCGTCAAGGACGGCGTGATCAAAGAATGCCACTTTAAAATTGTTGAGCCGCCGCGCTTTTTCGAAGCGTTCCTGAAAGGGCGCAGCTATTTGGAAGTGCCCGACATCACCGCCCGCATTTGCGGCATTTGCCCCATGGCCTATTTGATGGGCGCGCAGCAAGCGATGGAAGATGCGCTTGGCATCACGATCACGCAGCCGATCCGCGATCTGCGCCGCATTATGTATTGCGGGGAATGGATCGAAAGCCACGTTCTGCACGCGGCGATGCTTCATGCGCCCGATTTTCTGGGTCTTGATGATGCGCTTCAACTGGCCGCGACCAACAAGGCTGTGGTAGAAAAAGCGCTAAGGCTTAAAAAGCTCGGCAATGATTTGCTGGAAGTTATCGGCGGTGGCCGCGCCATCCATCCGATCAACACACGTGTTGGCGGTTTTTACAAAGTGCCCACCAAGAAAGCCTTGCGTGGCATGATGGATGAATTGAAGTGGGGGATCGAAGCCTCCATTGATCTGGCCAAGCTGTTTGGCACGTTTACGTTTCCTGATTTCGAATATGATTATCACTGCGTCGCGCTGCATCACCCCGATCACTATGCGATTGTCGAAGGCGATGTGATCAGCAATCGCGGCATCCATATCCCTGTGCGCGAGTTTCATCAGGTCTTCCAAGAGTCCCATGTTTCCTATTCAACGGCTCTTCACGGTTCCTCACGCGGCGATAATGAGCCTTATTTGGCGGGGCCTAATGCGCGTTATAACCTTAACTACAAACAGCTCACCAAGCTTGCCAAGCAAACGGCAAAAGAAATCGGGCTGGGTGAGGTCGTCAACAATCCCTTCAAGAGCATCTTGGTGCGTATGGTCGAAACCGTCTATGCGTGCGAGGAAGCTTTGCGCCTGATCAAGGCTTATGAAGAGCCGGATGTGGCCTTTGTGGAAGGTCGCCCCCGCGCCAGCGAAGGCTTTGGCATGACGGAAGCGCCTCGCGGCGTTTGCTATCATTCCTATAAACTGGATAGCGAGGGTCGCGTTTTGAAGGCCGTCATTTCCTCGCCCACTGCGCAAAACCAGCCTCAAATCGAGCGTGATCTATACGGCGTGGTGGAACGCAGCCTTGATCTTGATGATGAGGCTTTGAAACAGCGTTGTGAGCTGACAATCCGCAACTATGATCCCTGCATCTCGTGTTCGGCTCACTTTCTGAACCTGACGATGGTGCGGGAATAAAAAGGCATGACGATTCTTTTTCTTGGCGTCGGCAACTTACACCGCGCCGATGATGGCGTGGGGCCGAGACTCGCTGAAAAGCTCGCCGCTGATAAAGCCTTTATGAAAAAGGGCGTGGAGGTTCAGCCTCACAGTGGCGAGGGCGTGTCACTTATGCACCTGTGGGAGGGGGCTGAGCGCGTTGTAATTGTGGACGCGATGAAGTCGGGCGCGACGCTTGGCTCGATCCAGCGGTTTGATGCGATTCATGAGCCTTTGCACCATGGCGTTTTCCGTTATTCCAGCCATCTGTTCGGTCTTGCCGAGGCCACGGAAATGGCGCGGCAGCTGGGCAGCTTGCCTAAAACCATGATTATTTTTGGCATCGAGGGGCAAGAGTTTACCTTTGGCGAGGCCATGTCGCCCGTCGTGGCTAAGGCTCTTAAAAAAGTTGAGAAGGCCGTTCGAAAAGAGTTTGAGGATTTGTAAAAAGGGCAAGGGGATCCGCCATGCACGAAGTTTCGCTGTGCGAGAGCATCGTCAAAATCATTCAAAAGCAAGCCGAAAAAGACGGCTTTACGCGTGTGACACGCGTGACATTGTTGGTCGGCGCGTTATCGGGAGCGAGCACCGAGTCCTTGGAATTTTGCTTTCCCATGGTTGCTAAAGATACGATCGCCGAGGGTGCAACCCTTGCCTTCACGCACAGCGGTGACAACGCCCTTCGCGTTGCAGAGCTGGAGGTCGGGGCGTGACGCGATAAGGCTTTTTATTCCCTTGGTGGGGAAAAGCCGTCTTCTTCTCTTAAAGTTGGGGTGGCGGATTTGTCTGGCTCATCGGCAGCACCGTTTGTTGCGTTGGTTTCTTGCGGTGAAGCAGTAGTCTGTCCGTCGATTAAAGGAAGGCCGTCCTTGCCAGGCCCTACGGTTTTATAGGCCACAGCAAGACCCAGAAAAATGGCGACCCATAGCGCGATGTTCCTTAATACCTTGCCGCGATTGAGCGCGAAGACGCTTGGCGCAAGCATAAGAACAATGGCCACGCCGAAAAGGGCGGAGAGAATCTGGGTTGTTTTATCCATGAGGAACTCGGCTGTTGTTATAGGAGGGAAGGCTTCAACCATAGGAAAGCACATCTTACTTTCCACAACAAGACAGGAAACGTATGCCCCTTTTTATGGCAAAAGAAAGCTCCGGCGAAGGAATTGTAAGCCGCTGGCAATGCCTGTTTCGTCAATGCTGTGTCCCAGCCCTTCGCAGGCTTCGGTTGAGACATTGAGATTAACGGCGCGTAAGCCATCAACGGCCTTGGCCATAGAGACAAAGGGAACAACATCATCGTCTTTGCCGTGGACAAGATGGATAGGCGGTGATGACTTCCGCTCTTTTTTAAGCTCCTCCCCGCCGACCAAGGCGCCGGAATAACCCAAAACGCCAGCGAAGGCAGGGGTGCGGCGTGGCGCGACATAAAGGCTCATCATCGTGCCTTGCGAAAAGCCTAAAAGGGCGACTTTATCGGGCGTCAGGCCACGGCTTTCCATCACATAATCGATGTAGGCATTCAGAGGCTCTGCCGCTTTGATCGCGCCTTGTAAGACGATCGATGAGGTCCAATCATTCGCGCTGAACCACTGAAACCCAAAGGGAGAGAAGTCGCAGGGGAAAGGCGCATCAGGGGCCAGAAACTCAGTCTCTGGCAAGGAGGGGCGAAAAACTTCGGCCAGCCCGATAATACCCGCCGCGCTATCGCCCAATCCATGCAAAATGATGACAGCGCGTTTGGTGGTCTGCCCCTGAGGCGGGGGGAGAGTCATGTCTTGAAGCATGGATCAATCTAACTTTCGTTTATTTGGAAGGAGTGGGTGAAACAGCTGATAAAACAACTCTTGCGCTCAAAGTCATCTTTTCTGAACGCTCCATAGGAGGCATGGAATCCCCATCAGGAGAGCCCCCCGCCATTTCCATTGTGCGCATCATGGCCTTGCCCCGCGCAAACATGGCGGGTCTTGGCATAGAGCCCCCCTCATCAGAAAAGTCAATCATCGCGATGCGATAGTTGCGTCCCGTGATCGTGGCATTTAACGCGGATAACTGTTCATTGGCCATTTTATAGAGCTGTGTGCGCAATTGGCTTTGGGCGGCTTGGATTTCCTCTAGCGTTGGTGTGAAGTCAACGCCGCTTACCGTTATTTGCATGCCCGCCTTGCTGCTTTGCTTGGCTTTATCGGTCAGGCCATTCAGTTCGTTTTCAGGAATGCGAGCCTCATAAAGGGCGCTCCAACGCTCCATGCCTGTTTGATCCTGACTGCGGTTAAAGGAGGTTACGCGCCAATCCGCCTTGACCATATCGCCAACGGCTTTGGTCATGGACGTGCGCATCGTGCCCGCCGTGTTGTTGGTGACGGCAGCCTCAACGGACAGCATGACGCGTGCCGTTTTTGTTGTGACCCATTGCTCGGTGGAAAGGTTGAAAACAACCGAATCGTCCGGCTTAGTCTCCTCGGCAAGAGCCAGCGGCGCACCAAGGCCAACAGTGAGGCCAAGGATCATCATCAAGGAAGCAAGCGTGCGTTTCATGGGGAGTCTCCTTTGTTAGAAGTCAAGGTCAGCATAGTTCTTTGGCGGCATTAAACCAGCGATATGATCGCCCAGAAGGGAACGAAACGAGGGGCGTGATTTGATTCGCGCATACCAGTCTTTGACAAGTGGATGACGATCCCACGGCATATCGTTCAGATAGTCAATGCAGGATATTTGTCCAGCGGCAGCCAAATCGGCCAGCGTTAGGTCTTCTCCGGCCAGCCAGTTTCTACGCTCCACCAGCCAGCTGATGTAATCCAGATGCGCGTGGATATTTTGATACCCTATCCGCAGTAAGGCGCTGTCTGGCTCGCCGCCGCCTTGCAGACGCTTTAGAGCCTTTTCGCCAACGATCAGGCTTGTGCTTTCGGCAAACATTTTATACTCAAACCAATGAACCAGCCGCCTGACCTCGGCGCGGGCTATAGGCTCAAAGCCCAACAAGGTCGGCTCAGGAACCGTTTCTTCTAAATACTCGCCAATCGCGGTGGCCTCGGTTATCGAAAGGGAAGGCTCTCCCCCTTTTTCAATGACAAGCGTCGGGACATCCCCTGCAGGGGAAAGGGCCAGATATTCCGGCCTTGGAGCCCACGGTTTTTCAAGAACGGTTTCAAACGGGATTTTTTTTTCCGCCAACGACAGCCGAATGCGCCTTGAGGAAGGATCAAGCGGATGATGATGAAGGCGGTAGATGAGGGACATAACAGGCTATCTCTCTCGAATTGGATGCGTGGCTGCGCCACGCGTAGCCCGTAAGGGCGAAGCGTGGTGGGCCCGGTAGGACTTGAACCTACGACCAAACCGTTATGAGCGGTTCGCTCTAACCAACTGAGCTACAGGCCCCACGCACGAACAGACGTATTCTTGCTAACTGATAAACCATCTTGAGGCCAAAGAAAATGGCTCATTGCAAATTTTTATGCTTAACGTCGTCAGAGGATGGTTTATTCATAATTCGTTAGGAAAGTCCATGAGATAAATAGGTTGCTTTAAAGGGTGAGTCGATGGTCGTACCAACGCCTTCTCCTCCTCAACACTTATCGGAAAATCCACATCGGTTTTTTGATAAGCTGTAGGTGGAATGTTGCAGGTCTGCAACGCGACGTTGGTCAACGTAATCAAACCTTCTTTTCCTTTGAGGCAATAAGCAAATGATGTTGACTCTTTTTAAGAGTATCAACATCATTGTAACTCTCTACTCTAATCAGGAGGTCACTATGCCTGCAGCTAAGAAAAAGGCTCCCGCCAAGAAGGCGACAGCCGCTAAGAAACCCGCCGCTAAGAAAACAACGGCGAAGAAGAAGTAATTTGTCGCTGCCGCAAGGCAGTGATGAAAACTTTTAAAAAATCCCTGTTCATAAGCCTCGCGTTTGCAGGCCGCTTGAACAGGGATTTTTGTTTGTGTTGGAGAGCTATAGCTGGCCCTTAAGAAAGTCGTAATCATATAACACCCTGAAATCTCATGACACACACCTTCTGTCCGTTGCCTCCAACGATTAACCTTTTGTAAACCATTGTTTTTGCTTATTACTTTCGTGATTTTCGTGTACAATACCCAACATTGATTAATGCTCTTTTGGGAGGGAATACATGGCTGAACAGTAAAAGAAGATTTCATTATCAAACCTCCCCCAAATACTGGCAGCGGAGCGGAGCAAACTTAACAAGGCTCACAAAGAAGCGATCCTACTTTTGAATGCACCCCATAACATTGCGCAAGCTAAAGAGGCAGAAAGATGGTTCCATAGTTATGAAATGGATTTGTTGATCATCCGTGAATTTATCGACAGCGAGCCGCTCGGAATGAGCACCGGAGACGCAGAGAAGTTTGGGAAAGAATACGAACGGCTTTCAAAAACAACCGTCGATCTTGGCAATAGGTTTACACAAAGCATCAAAGGTCTAGAGCAGGAGAAAAAAGATCGCAGAGTGAACCTCGCCACCCTTCTTACAATCGCTGTTGCTGCGCCAGCTTTGCTATACAACACTGTCAAAGCAAGAGGTGAAGAATTTGCGACTGCCGCAACGGTCGCACAAGGAATGCTGATGACCTTCGGGCTGGGCTATTATTTTAGAGACAGCCTGAAGAAAAGCTGGAAAGCCGCTGCGAATGACCTCAGTCCTAGAGAAATAAGAAACAGTGCCAGTTTTATGCTGTATTACATAAGAGAAAATATTGCAGAAAGCGACCTTAGCCCACGAAATGTTAAAAACAGCGTTGGCATGTTGGCTTACTATGTAAAAGAAACAACCGCCGAAAAACTCAAAACGGCCAACAATGAACTGTCAAGACGCGTTTTAAAAATCAAACCTGTCAGAAAAGCGCTGGAGCGCAAAAACGGCAGAGGAAAAAAGAACGACTTATCGTGAATGAGCTATAGCGGCAGTGATGGGGATAATTTTTTTGGCTGGCTTGGGCTGTTCAGATATTGCTTGTTTTTGCCCGTTCTTAAGAAGCGGCGCAATTGTTGGCACATAATCTTTTTCAAAAAAAGTCGTCGGGGTGTGTTTCCTTAAAGAGGACTCACGAAACCCACGCCAGCAAAGATACCCAACCCCCGCTACCGGAATAACAAGCATCGTTGCCAGATTCAGAAAATCTATAGCTTTCACAGCTTCATTCATATAGACCTCATACCCCAATAGAGATTGTTATATTCTGACTCATTTTTTGCCAATACTCAAGAAATATGAACATTTATTAATAATTTCGGCATTCTTCTCTATTTTCAACGCAGAAGAAGCTTAACGTCTTATCTCTTAACGCCCCTTGTCATTCCCTCGCGTTTGCAGGCCGCTTGAACAGGGATTTTTGTTTTCGCTTTAGCGGTGATGAGTATAGAGCCTGCGTTGAATCCAGAAAACAAAGATGGCTTTAGAAAGCAGCAAGATGGTAAGCGCCATGGCGGGCGATGTCATATCCGATAAAAACCCAAGGAAAAGGGTGGCAAGCCCCATGACGATTGATGTCGAGAAAGAAATCAGGGATCCCATCGTCGCACGCTGCGCGTCGGAAAAGTTTTCTTGTTGTAGACTTTGATTGGCCGTTGTGCCCAGCGCATAGGTGACTTGCGTAAGCATAAGCAAGAAGGGCGAGAGAAAGGTTTCTGTCACATAGGCTAGAAGACCTAGGATATTGCCAATAAGCGAACCAACAAAAAGAACACGGATCGCGCCAAGGCGTCGCACAACCGAACCGGCAAACCAAAAGCTGATCGCGCCAATACCGTTCTGCCCTGTCCTATACAAAGGAACCATCCATGCTGGCCACACCGTTGCCAGAAAACCAGGGGTGAAATAATAACTGCTAAAACCTGTGCCATTTTGGATTGTGACAGCAAGCGCTAGAAGGCGAAGTTTTTTATTTTTGACGATCAGCTTCATGGCTGTTTTCATATGCGCCAACGAGTTTCCTTCTTTTATAAAATGGACAGGTGGTTCAATGGTCAGCGTGGCAAGAAAGATATTAAGGCTAAGCGGAATGAGCGTTAAAAGAACAAGCGTTCGATAATCCAAACCCGCCCACAGCATCAGACCGCATACGATGCCACCTAAGGCCAAACCCGCTTGCCCCATGGAGGTGAACCGTCCAATGGCTTTGGGAAACTGATGTTTGCGTTTCAGGGCGACGAGGGATTCATGAATCATCGCATCGTTGTTGCCACTGAATAAAGATCGCGCAAGCCCATAAAAGGTAATGCCAAGATAAAGCATCCAAAGTGGACGGGCTGAACCAAAAGCTAAGGCATAACAAGAAACGCCAAGAAACTCGCAAAGGGAGCCAGCGATAAAAACGCCACGCCGTCCCCAACGATCCGACAATACGCCCGTTGGAATTTCAAAAAAAGCGGTGGCGAAAGCCATGATGCTATAAACGCTCATGCCAAGCGTATAAGAGCCTGTCAGACTTTTGAAAATAAGGATCGTGATGGGAAAAAAGAAACCAATGCTGCCCATAAACTCATTAGCGGCGATCAGCGGGACATTGCGTTTTAGGCGACGATCAAGGAGCGGGCGGTGGGGCATGATGCGCGCAGTTTAACAAACTTCTCTTTAAAAACCATGCCTAACCACTCATTTTCCCTAAAAAAATTGCCAAAAGAAAGGGTTGTAAGCATTTTTCATAATTACTTTCATAGTTTTTGGTGTAGAATGGAACACGTTATATTCAACAAAATACGGATGATCATAATGAGTGACGTGGAAGAGATTCAAATCAAGCATTTATCACGTGAAGAGCTAGAGACTCTTTTTAAGAAAACCAGCGAAGAGTTGGCGCGTTATCGCACTCTGGCTGTCAAGGATCAACTGACCGGCCTTTATAATCGTCACGGCATGGAAGAAGAATTTGAGCGTATCGTAAGCGCGAGCCACCGCACAGGAAGCCCGCCTTATATTGGCGTGGCTTTGTTGGATATTGATCACTTTAAAAATGTCAACGACACGCATGGACACGACATCGGCGATCGCGTTCTTGAACATATTGCGGCCATCATCAAGCGCGTAGCGCGTAAGGATGAAATTGCTTTTCGTTGGGGCGGCGAGGAAATGGGGATTCTTTTTGAGGTTTCTTCGAACGGGAAATCTTGGGATATTCTGGAAAACATGCATCATTTTGGCGAACGGCTAAGAAGTGAGATTGAGAACAATCCGTATAACAGTCCTGATAAAGATAAAGTTGTTTTTGTTACGGCTAGCATTGGCCTGTCTGTTATTCCTTCTTCTCAAGCAACGACGCTTGATGTTCTTGTGAGCCCGGCAGATAAGCTTATGTACCGCGTTAAAGAAACAGGGCGCAACGGCGTGGGCTATGACCTCAACGCTCTTGATTGTCCTGAGCAGCCCCTTTTCTTTATTCGTAGGAATAGGCTTGGCGTAAGCGCTCCAACAGCTTGAAAAAGCCTGATTTACTGTTCCCATAAGCCGTGTTAGGTTGGAGCAACAATCCCCTCTAACCTCACAGGAATAGTTCCATTATGTCGCAGCCTGAATCTTCGTTAATGAGCCGTCTTGTTTCCCTTTCTAAGCGTCGTGGATTTATTTTTCAGGCGTCTGAGATTTACGGCGGCCTCAACGGTTTTTGGGATTTTGGCCCTTTGGGTTGCCAACTTAAGAACAATCTGCGCGATCAGTGGTGGCACGACATGGTCGAGTGCCCCCCCCTTGGCCCCGATGGCAAGCCTTTATCGATTGTTGGCCTTGATAGCTCTATTATCCAGCATCCGCGCACGTGGGAAGCGTCGGGGCACGCCGCAGGGTTTGCCGACTTGATGGTCGATTGCCGCGAAAGCAAGCATCGCTACCGCGCCGATCATATCCTTTGTCTCGAAGTCTTTTATGAGAAAGCTGGCGTGAAAAAGCCTTTGGGTGTTCTCAGTGCCCTTGAAGGTGATGAGTTTGACACCACGATTATCAAAAAAGCAAAGAAGTTGATGCAAAAGGCAGGGGGCGGCGAGATTCTTCCCATCGAGGCAAGCCTAGCCGTTCCCTTCACAACCCTTTCGAAAGAACAGCAGGGGCTCGTGATAGGGTTGGACGCAGAAAACGTCGGAACGCTTACCGAACCTCGCGCTTTTAATTTGATGTTCCATACCTATGTCGGCGTGTTTCAGGACGAGGACTCGAAAGTCTACCTCCGCCCTGAAACGGCGCAGGGCATTTTCCTGCAGTACAAGAACATCATGGATTCCTCGCGCGTCAAGCCGCCGTTCGGCGTTGCGCAGGTTGGCAAGTCCTTCCGCAACGAAGTCACGCCGCGCAACTTTATCTTCCGCGCGCGCGAGTTTGAGCAAATGGAGATGGAGTTCTTCTGCCCACCCGAAGACGGGATGATGTGGTACGAGTTCTGGGTAGCGGAGCGCTTGCGTTGGTGGGAGAGCGTCGGCTGCCGCAAGGAAAATCTGTTCGGTCACGTCATTCCCGAAAACGAGGTAGCGCACTATTCCAAGGGCACAACGGATATCGAATATCGCTGGCCGTTTACCGCGCCCAATTTTGGCGAGTTGGAAGGCGTGGCTTACCGCACGGACTATGATTTGAAACAGCATGCCGCGTTCAGCAAGACGAACCTTGATTACATCGATCAAGAAGCCAAGCGCCGCTATGTCCCACATGTGGTGGAGCCTGCCAGTGGCCTGACGCGTGGCGTGCTTTTGTTGCTGGCGGAGGGCTATCAGTATGATGAGAGTCGCGCCTCGCCAGAGTGGCTGAAGATCAAGCCAAGCCTTGCGCCCATCAAACTCGGCATCTTCCCGCTTGTGAACAAAGATGGCATGCCGGAAGTGGCCGAAAAGCTCTATCTGGATCTGCGCCAGACTTATACTTGCCAGTTCGATGCCAAGCAATCCATCGGCAAGCGCTATGCTCGCATGGATGAGGCGGGCACGCCGTTCTGCATCACCGTGGATGGCGAGACGCTAAAGGATCAAGCCGTCACCATCCGCGACCGTGACACCGCCAGCCAAGAGCGCGTGGCGCTGGATAAGGTGCGGGCGTATGTCGCTGCCAAACTGGCTTCCGCTTAAACGGAAAGTTTGTTTTTGACAGGGCTTGGCCATCGGTAACATTTTGTAAAGGGGCGTATGGTACAAGCCTATCCTTGCCGCGCAAGTTATGCGCAGCGTGATTATTCACGACATGAAGGATAGACTTATGCAAAGTAAACGCATTCTGGTTATCGGTGGTTCAGCGGCTGGCCCTAAGGCAGCCTCAAAAGCGCGGCGCATGGATGAGCATGCCGACATCACCATCATTCAAAAAAGCGCTGATCTTTCTATGGCCTCATGTGGCTATCCTTATTACATCGGTGGGTTCTTTGATAATCGTGACATGCTACTGTGTTCGCCCGCTGGCGTGGTGCGTGACAGCAATTTCTTTTTGAACGCCAAAAATATCAAGGCCAAGGTTCAAACCGAAGTTTTGTCTATCGATCGCGCCAATAAAACAGTTCACGTCAAAGATTTGAAAACAGGGCAGGAAGAAGATTTGCCCTATGACACTTTGATTTTAGCAACGGGCGCAACGCCGACGCGCCCGCCTGTTGAGGGGCTGGATCTTGATGGCATCACGACGTTGCAGTGCATCGAAGACGCCGATTATTTGCGTAAAATCCGTGATGAGAAAAAAGTCACCAAGGCCGTTGTGATTGGCGGCGGGTTGATCGGCATTGAAACGTGCGAGGCGTTGCAGTTGGCGGGTATTCAGACATCGATTGTTGAAATGATGCCGCAGTTTCTGGCTTTCCTTGATTGGGAGATGGCCAAGCTGGTGGAAAATCTTGTCCGCAGCAAAGGCGTCGATGTTCACACCGAAAACGGTCTTGCCGCTTTTATGGGGGAGGGCGGTAAGCTCACAGGCATCAAACTCAAAGATGGCTCAGAGATTCCTTGCCAGCTCGCCGTTTTGGCTATCGGCGTTAAGCCTAACAGCAAGCTGGCCAAAGACGCAGGGCTTGAGATTGGGGCGACCGGCGGCATCACGGTTGATCATTATATGCAAACCTCTGATCCCAACATTTATGCGGCGGGCGATTGCATAGAAATCGATCATCTTTTAACGGGCAAGAAAGTCCATGCGCCTTACGGCGATTTGGCCAACTTGCAAGGCCGCGTGGCTGGCGAAAACGCCGTAATGGGCAATACCGTAACATTTTCTGGCACGACGCAAACGGGCATTTGCAAGATTTTTGACTATGCGGCGGGAACGACGGGGTTGACTGAAAAGAGCGCTCGTAAAAACGGGTTCAACGATATCGTGACGGTCGTCAACGCCAGCGCCGATAAGCCGGGGTTTATGAATGGAAAACTTTTGGTCACTAAGCTGGTTGCGGATCGTGTGACGGGTAAAATCTTGGGCGCGCAGTGCGTCGGGCCGGGCGATGTTTCCAAACAGGTGGCCATTTGGGCTATGGCGATTATGGGGCGCTTGACGGTGGCGGATATGGTCAATGCCGATTTGCCCTATGCCCCGCCGTTTTCGCTGGCGCTGGATCACAGCATCGCGACGGCGCACTTGATGGAAAATAAGATAAAGGGTCGTTTGAAAGGCATCGATGTGGCTGAGCTTAAAGCGAAACTTGATGGGGGCAAGCCTCCCTTCCTTCTTGATGCGCGTGGAGCGGATGAGTTCGAGGCGATGCGTCTTGGCATCGGGGAAAAGTTGATCCCCTTGGGCGCTTTACGCAAGCGCCTAGCTGAGGTTGATCCTGATAAGGAGAGGGAAATCGTTTGCTACTGTAAAATATCCCTTCGCGGCTATGAGGCGGCGCTGGTGTTAGAGGCAAACGGCTGGAAAAACGTGCGTGTTTTAGAGGGCGGTTTGATGGCGTGGCCTTATCCGCGTGAGAAATAAAGCTGATCGCGAATGCCCGCTGCTTTTTCTGTCTCATAATCCTTTCGCTTAAGATTGATGGGGTCTATAAAGACTGAAATGGATATTTATCTTCCCATCGCAGAAATGCCGATTAACGTCCTTTGGGTCTTTGGCCTTGGCGCGGTTGTCGGTTTTTTGTCTGGCCTGTTTGGCGTTGGTGGTGGCTTTTTGCTCACTCCGTTTTTGACCTTTATGGGGGTGCCGCCAACCATCGCCGTTGGCACGCAATCGGCTCAATTGGCCGGTACGGGGCTTTCAGGAACATTGATGCATTGGAAGCGGCGCGGCGTCGATGTGCGTATGGGCTTTATCTTGACGGTGGGCAGTTTTTTGGGGACAGCTGTTGGCGTTGAGATATTCAAATGGCTCAAACAAATCGGGCAGATTAATTTGGTGATCGTCCTTTCTTACGTCACGCTTTTATCCGCTGTCGGATTGATGATGTTTTTTGAAAGCGCTCCGCGTCTTATAAGGCGAGAAAAAAGATTGCGTGCCGCAGCGCGTCAGCCGACCAAGGAAGAACAGCCCCAAGGCTTAACCCAAGGATGGGGCGCAGGAGGTTCTTTTGCCGTTGATTTTCATGCGTCCAACTTGCGCGTGAACGTGCTTTTACCCATCGGCCTTGGCATTATTGGCGGTTTGCTCGTCGCGCTTTTGGGCGTGGGGGGAGGGTTCGTTCTGGTTCCCGCTATGATCTATCTTTTGAAAATGCCGCCCGCTTTGGTCAATGGCACGTCTCTTTTTCAAATTGTGTTCACGACAGTTTTCGCAACAGCTCTGCAAGCTATCTCTAATCATTCGGTTGATATCGTTTTGGCTCTTGCCCTTTTGCTGGGCAGCGTGATGTCCGTCCCCATGGGGGCGAGGCTTGCTTCGCGCCTGCGGCCAGAGGTTGCGCGGCTTCTTATGGCTCTCTTGATTTTGGCGGTCGCTGGCAAAATGATGTTCGATCTTTTCTCGACGCCTGATCAACTCTTTTCTGTCACTATGGTGGGGCTGTCATGATCAAGCGCCTCGCCTTTTTCGCGCTCTTTTTCTTTTTGCTCACGCAGCCTGCGCGAGCAGAAGCCGAAGCCGCCGCCGATCTGGCAGAAGATTTCATCCCCGTCACAGAGAGCTTTGATGGTGCGCATGTGATGGTTTTTGGGGCTCTCATTTCCGCCAAATCCGACATCGTGGTGGTTCTTGAAGGCCCCCCCGCCAAGGCATCGATCCGCGCTAAAATCAAAAAGTTTGGTATTTGGGTGAATGATGAGGCTCAAACGCTTGAGGCTATCCCAAGCTTTTATGCTGTGCTCTCCTCGCGCCCTTTGACAAAAATAATGAAGCCTGAAGCCATGGCTATGCGAGGGCTAGGGTTTCAATCACTGCCCCTTGATAGTGTGGCAGGACAAGGCTTTTTGCAAAATCGCCTTGCGAAAGGGCTTTATGTGGAAATTCCCGATGGCGTTAAAATCCGTGATAAGAAACTTTTTCGCGCCGATTTTGACCTGCCACCCAACGTGCCCATAGGGGATTATAAAACCACGATTTATGAGCTTAAGAACGGTTCCGTGTCGGCCAGTCGCACCACAACTTTTAAAATTGCGCCCATCGGTACGGCCAGCATGATTAGAAATCTATCGATGCAATATCCAGCCTTTTATGCGGCGCTGGCTATCGCTCTTGTCCTTTTGATCGGCGGCCTCGCCGCGTATCTTTTCAGAAAGGCGACATAACCCATGACAACGCCCAGCTATCTTGTGATTAAGGATGAAAGCGCAGCTTTTCAGGCTGCCTTGCGTTTTGCCAGCAATGCCGCGAAAACGGCTCAAGCGAATGTCACCATTTTATGCATCATTGAACCTGAAGAGATTCAGGCATGGGGCGGGGTAGAGCGCGCTTTGGACGATGAAGCTTTTGACGCCGCCCGCCTAGCCATGGCCGCGCATGAAAAGGTGGTGGAGGCGATAACGGGTCAAAAACCTGTTTGTGTGTACCGCAAAGGTGGCCGTCGCGCTGTTCTGGCAGAATATCTAACTCAAACGGAGAATGTGATGGCGCTTGTCCTTGGGGCGGGGGTTAAGGATACAACGCAAAGTCATCTTATTGCTCACATGGCCGCAGAAAAAAATCTACACAAGCTTTCCCTTCCGCTTATGATTGTGCCAACGAAATAGAAGAGGGAGACGGTTAACATAGGGTTCTTCTCTGTTTTCAATAGTGACAATGCCTTAGTGGGTAAAAAAAAGTGATAAAGGATGCTAAATAATTACTTTTGACTATTGTCTGTAGGGCGATATCTGGTTATAAGCGGAACCTCACACACGCATGGATCCACGTTTTTGGGTTAGGTGTGCTTGGCATGCCTGGGTAGCTCAGTTGGTAGAGCAGGGGATTGAAAATCCCCGTGTCGGCGGTTCAATTCCGTCCCCAGGCACCACTAAAAAGCCCCCCTTAAAAAAGAAGAAGCCGAAAAGCAACGGCGCGAAACCCACGTCCTTGACGAAGTCGGCAGCTTTAGCTTTATAAGAAAGAAAAAGAAGAAAGAACAGCATGACTCCTCACACTGATATTCGCGTGGGCGATTGGACTGACTGTTTCTTGCCTGCGCCTGTTCGCCCCTATGCGCGGCTGATGAGGCTTGATCGCCCGATTGGCACATGGCTGCTTTTGCTACCGTGCTTGTGGAGCGTGACACTGGCAAGTGATGGCTTGCCTTCTCCCGTTTTGCTTGCGCTCTTTGCGCTTGGCGCCCTTATCATGCGCGGAGCGGGATGCGCGATCAACGATCTGTATGATCGCCACCTTGATGGGCAGGTGGAGCGTACCGCCACAAGGCCCTTGCCGAGTGGCCAAGTCAAGCCGTGGCAGGCGCTGTTGTTCGTGGCGGCGCTTTTGCTGCTTGGCCTTGCTGTGTTGCTGCAATTCAATGCGTTTACCGTTTGGCTGGGCGTGGCGTCGTTGGCGCTCGTGTTCACCTATCCGCTGGCCAAACGCGTGACATGGTGGCCGCAGTTTGTCCTCGGCCTTGCCTTTAACTGGGGAGCTCTCATGGGGTGGAGCGCGGTTCAGGGCTCCCTGTCTTGGTCAGCGTTTTTTCTTTATGCGGCGGGTATTTTTTGGACGCTGGGCTATGACACGATCTATGCGCATCAAGACAAAGAAGACGATGCGAAGATAGGGATCAAATCGCTGGCCCTGAAGTTGGGGAGTCGCTCACGCCCAATCATCGCCCTTTTTTATGCGGCTTGTCTTGCGGGACTTGCGCTGGTTGGTTGGGTGAGCCAACTGGGGGCGACGTATTACGGCGTGCTGGCTCTGGCGGCTTTGCACGCCGTTTGGCAGTTGGCTTTGTGGCGGGTCGATGATCCGGCGGATAGTCTTAGGCGCTTTAACTCCAACCGCGACTTTGGCCTGATCATTTGGGCCGCGCTCGCGGTTGGAAAAGCGTTGTAGGAGGGGTTATTCCGCCGCGCTGCGATATTCTTGAATTCGCGTGGCGCGAAGACCATGAACGCCATGGCTGTCCAGCAGGAACGACCACGACTTAAACTCTTCCTCGGACAGGTGATAGCGCTCACAGGCTTCGTTGAGAGAGAGAATGCCGTTACGCACAGCCGTTACAACCTGCGCCTTGCGGCGCATAACCCAACGGCGGGTTTTGGGGGAGGGAAGCTTGTCCATCTCCCTTTGGCGCTCTGTGGAGCGAACGATATGGACTTGATCGCCATCGGTGCTGAATGAAATGTTGGTCTGTGGCATGGTATAGCTCCGTTTGAAAGTATTTGATGACAGGGAAAGGATACATGAAAATCCTTTAGGAACGCCTAATGTTAAGCTTAACGTAACGGCATCGCAACAAATAAAATTACTTTCATGAGAAAGAGTTGAAGCTTAAATATAGTTAAGAAGGCCCCGCAAGCAGGGCCTTCTTGTTGAACTTACTGACTTACACGCAGGCTTGAAAGCGAGTCCGCAATTTGATTGAACACCCCTTCAAGGTCTGCCGAAGAAGGCGAATTAAAATAATAATTCTCAGCCGACGCACAGGCTTTCAGCTTGTTTTGGATGTTCGTTCCGGGATTGCCCAGCGCGATGGTATAGATGTAAATGCCCGCACTTTTCATCGTTGTGCAGACGGTTGACATCCTTGAATCCAAAGCCGTGACAGCCGCCGAACTGCTGGTCGTGCCAAGTCTCCCATCGCTAAGGTAGCCATAGGCGGTAAAGATGGTGCTGCTCATGGTATTCTCACCATCCGTCAGCAAGATCAGCGCCTTGTTCATGTGCTTTGTGCCATAATCAAGCGGCAGGCTGTTGGTATCCATCTCGCCACCCCACAGGCCGCGCCAGCGCGGGGAAAGCATATTCCAGCCCCAAAGAGCGCCTAGGTTCGTATGCGTATTACCAACGGCCACCATGCTATTGATAGCGCTCAAAATGGTCGTTTTGTTCGATGTCATAGGCGTCATCACCTGTGGACAATAGGTGTTTGGTCCGCGTGTGCTTGTGATGCTGGCATAAGTCTTGGGCGTTCCATCGCTGTAGCGCGATGTCACCCATTTATTAACAGAGGTATAGGTGTAGGTATTATAAGGATACGGTCTGTTGTCCGTACTAGGCGAATAATAAGCCTTATAAGTTTGAACGGTGGGGGGATCATCGATCTTGTCACGATTGTTTAACTCGCGGGCATCAACGCAGCCCCCCCATGTCGTCGGCCCCCAGATCAGGGTCGCAAAGTTAGCTTGATCGATCCATGATGTGCGCGACGTTCCTATATTCACGGTTTGTGAAAAGGGCACAAGGCCGATCCACAGATTGGGCACTGTTGTTTTTGATCCGTACAAGATATTGACCAACGATGTAGAGGCCGATTTCAAAGCGGTGAGCTTGCTTCCGGCCATAGAGCCTGTGTTATCCAGTGCCAAAACAAGTTCCAACCCTGATGCGGTTCGCGTGACCTGTGATGCGGCGGACAAAGTCATCTGGCTGATGCCAAAAACATTCATAAAGGTTGTCGGCATGGTCGTTGTTGCCGCCAAATCGATCACCATATTATCGTCGGATACTTGCGCGGAAATGGATGGTGTTGTTGCTCCCATGTAATTTTCTGGAAAGTTAGCTGTCATATATTTGGCCAACTCATCATTCAAATTACTGGTGCTCATGGTCGATCCTGCGGCAAGGCCTGCGGCATCCAGCGAAAAGGAAAGACGCGATTGCACAAGCTGCAACCTTGCGATATCAACGGATGTTCCCACAAAGCCCATCACGCTCAAGAAGGTCAGCGCCAGCATAGGCAGGGTCATACCTCTTTCATCGCTGGCAAAGCGGCTCAGCGTTGAAGAGGAACAAAGAAATGAACGAAGTGATAGCATGATCCTTCTCCTTTTATGTCGGCGGCGTGATAAGGGGGCTAAGCCGTGGTTTATAGATAGCAACGCGATACAAATCCCCTGCGCTTAGAATCCCTGCGTTGATAAAAAGGGGCGTAAAGGCGTAATAAACCTCTGCGATGATGACGTTATCATTATCGTTGAGGGTTAAGCCGTTGGGCAAAAGCGGCGTTGATCCCGCCGTGCCCAGTCTGCTGTCGCGAATGAGTGATCCGCCGCCTGCGTATTGCCAGCTTATCCTCGTCGCTTGTCCGGCAGGCTTGTAGACAGAGCTGACAACAACGACCCCTTGCGCGTCAAAGGGGAAAGGTTCCATCAACTGTCCCGCTGCAAGCATAATGTTATCCAAATCATCGAGGGTCACCATCTCTGATTGAGTCACGATGTCCGTGACGGAATAGGCGATGCGATCCACGCGCTGTGACAGGATCATCAAGAAGGCTCCGTCCGAGCTGCCGAGCAAAAGGATGATCCAGATCGGCAGCGCCAACGCAAACTCAATAGCGACCGAACCTCGCTCCCGTAGGGCAAAGGAGGATTGGCGAAGAAAACGCCTCGTTGATTTAATCAGTCGGTTCATTGCGCACCACGATACGAGAGGTTAAGTTGATCTCTCTGTTTTCATCGCCAATCAAATTGCCGATCAAGGGCGTGAACAGTTGCCATGGGTAAGTAATGGTATAGACGACAACCTCGCTGGCCGTGCCCAGGCTTTCTTCTGTGCCTTGATCAGGTTGGCCAATATCGCTAAGGCTGCCATAAGATGTCGTCGTTATGGTGATCCTAGAGGGATCAAGCAAAGGCGCCAAACCACTAAGGCGCGATAACAAGACTCCCGTTACAGTTTCAAGTTGGGTTTGGCCTTCCGCGACATAGCCCGTTTTGCCTGTGCGTGATGCGTTATAGGTCGCGTTTTCCAACAAGTGATTAGCAAGAAGAACAAGTGACATTTCTGTGATGCCGATAAGGAGCATAATAAAAACGGGCGCGATCAGCGCAAACTCAATAGACGTCACGCCGCGCTCACCCTTGGATCGTTTTGCGCGAAGAGAAAGAAGCCTGTACGTTTTTAAAAACTGTAACATCGTTAGAGCCTTTGCGTTGCCGTGAGAAAAAACACCCATTCCCATTGTTTTATTATGTCACAGTATGCTTGACGTTCGTTTAAGTTATCACGACATTTTCGAGATTGTTTAGGTTATACCAATCAATGACTGTTCGTCCCGAATCGGTCTGTGCAATAAAAGAAGATGTTGGCGGAAAAAGTTTAAAAAATACTTCGATTTTCAAATGATTTTTTTAACGCCCCCGTGACATTTGGGTCTTTGTGCATTAAACTGTGCCCCTTATCCTCCCTTACTAAAGGCTTTAGCGATGACTTTATCCCATACCTTTGATCCTGTAATTATCCGTGAATACGACGTGCGTGGCACCGTCGGCAAGAACCTTGGGCGTGAGGACGCGTTGGCGCTTGGCCGCGCCTATGGCACGATGATTCGCCGCGCAGGCGGCAGCAAGGTCATGGTGGGTTATGATGGACGCACGCATTCACCGATGTTTGAGGAAGCCTTGGTTGAAGGACTGATGTCCACGGGCATGGCGATCACGCGCATAGGCCTTGGCCCCACGCCGATGCTTTATTTCGCGACATACCAAAATGACGCTGATGCGGGCGTTATGGTGACGGGCTCGCACAATCCGCCCGATCAAAACGGGTTTAAGATGCTGATGGCGCCGCGCCTTGTTGGCGGCGGGCCTATCTATGGCGACAAGATCAAGGCGCTGGCTGAGATTGCGGCCAAGGGCGATTTTGAAGTTGGAACAGGCACGTCTCAAACACTGGATGTGAGCGAAGCTTATATCGAGCGGATGATGAAAGACTTCCAAGGCATGAAAGGCTTGCATGTCGTGTGGGACAATGGCAACGGCTCGGCGGGCGATGTTCTGGCGCGGCTTGTTAAGCGTCTTCCCGGTAAGCACACTATTTTATTTGGCGACATTGATGGAACCTTTCCTAATCATCATCCCGATCCAACGGTTCCGAAAAACCTTATCGATTTGCAAAACGCTGTTATCGAGCAGGGCGCGGATATGGGGATCGCGTTTGATGGCGATGCGGATCGCATTGGCGCGGTGGACGGGCAGGGGCGCATCCTTGCGGGGGATCAATTGGTGGCGATTTATGCGCGCGAGGTGCTGAAAAGCTTCCCCAACGCGACGATTATCGCGGACGTTAAGGCCTCGCAGGTTCTTTTTGACTCCATCGCCAAAGATGGCGGCAAGCCGCTCATGTGGAAGACGGGACATTCGCTGATTAAGGTCAAGATGGCGGAAACCAAGTCGCCGCTGGCGGGCGAGATGAGCGGTCATATCTTCTTTGCCGATAAGTATTACGGCTATGACGATGCGCTTTATTGCGGCGTTCGCCTCATGTCGCTGGTGGAGACGTTTGGGCAGTCGCTCGCCGCTCTGCGTGACACGCTGCCGACCATGATCAACACGCCAGAGCTTCGCTTTGAGGTTGATGAGGCGCGTAAGTTTGCCGTGGTGGATGAGGTGAAGGCGAGGCTCGTGGCCGCCAAGGCGAACGTCGATGATACGGATGGCGTGCGCGTTTTGACGGCGGATGGCTGGTGGCTTTTGCGCGCGTCGAATACGCAGGCTGTTCTTGTCGCCCGCGCCGAAGCCAAAGACACGGCGGGGCTGGAGCGGCTTAAGACGCAGCTTGTCGAAGCGTTGGCCGCCAGCGGCATCGCGCCGCCAGCGTTCTAGGACATCGGCTAAAAAACGGGGAAGGGGATCGGTGAAAAGGAGGCCGTGACCCATCACAGCACGCGAAGGCGACCGCAGTCGCGCCTCCTTTTACCTTTGAATGCCTAAGGCGAACCCGAGGTCAAAGGGTCCGCCTCTCTCTACTCTAGGCAAGGAGAAGGGTAGCGCAGCGGGAAGGGGCAAGTCAATCGAATGTTCTCTTTTTGTTCAAAACAATTTCTTGATTTTAAAAGAACGCTTGCGAAACTAATCGATTGAATCTATTGGAATATACCCATCGTGAATGAAGAGTTGGTTTTCTGGCAGCAGAAAAAAACAAGAAAACGGGATCCCCGCTTTCGCGGGGATGACGCTAAAGGAAAATGATGCCACAAAAAACACCGTCACTCCCGCGAAAGCGGGAGTCCCGTTTGTTTTCTTCACTGTTTGCCAACTCTTGAACTTTTTTAGGAATAGATATGAATGACGTTAACGAAAAAAAGCTTGCCAAGCCTTTTCCATGGCTCGATGCCGTGTTGCCCTTTCAGCTGGAGGGCAACGCTTTGCGAGGCCGTTTTGTACGCCTTGGCGTCTCCATCGATACGATTTTGCGCCAACATGACTACCCCTTACCTGTTGCGCGTTTGCTGGCGGAGATGACCGCTCTGGCCGCTGCGTTAGGAATGGCCATGAAGTTTGAGGGCGTTTTTACGATCCAGACAAAGACCGATGGTGCGGTGCGCATGATGGTGGCGGACGTGACCTCGGACGGCGCGGTGCGCGCCTATGCCCAGTTTGATGAGGCGGCAATAGAAGGAGCCAAGGAGAGCGGTAGCCTTTTGGGGCGCGGCCATTTGGTCATGACGCTTGATCAAAAGTTGGGGGATGAGCGTTATCAGGGAGTCGTGCAAGTTGAGAGTGACAATCTAACCCAAGCCTTTCAGTTGTATTTTAAACAATCAGAGCAGATACCGACAGGCCTTGTTGTTGCCGCGCATCGTGATGAAGCAGGCGCTTGGCAGGCGGGTTGTCTTATGATCCAGCGCATGCCGCGTGAGGGCGGACAGGGTGCGGCTATGCCCACCATGACGGATACGGCTATCGAGGATGATTGGCTTCGCGCCATGGCGCTTATGCAGACATGCACGCTGGATGAACTGACGGATCCGTTTTTGGCCGCGCCCGATCTGCTGTTTCGCCTGTTTCATGAGGAAGGCGTGCGCGTTTATGAGCCGTTGGCTCTGCGGCACGAATGCCGCTGTTCTCGCGATAAGATTGCGGGCGTTCTGGCGGGAATGCCGCCGGATGAATTGAAGGCGATGGCGCAGGACGAGGGACATATTGCCGCCACATGCCAGTTTTGCAGCAAGACGTATCGATTTGATGCGGAGAATCTAGGTTCCCCTGATCCTGTTTAACCAACCGCCTAAGGCGATGGGGGACATGCGCAAAAGAATGTCGTCGCGTTCAAAAAAATGATGAAGGATGGCCGCGCCTGTATGCACGCCAACCAGCAGGACAAGAACGCCTGCAAGTCCTTCATGAGATTCCTCAATAAACGGGCGAAGAAAACTGTCCGATGAAATTGTGCTCACGAGGGGAAAGTTGGGCATTGGCCAAAGGCCAAAGAGCCGAATGCTGTGCCCCTCCATGCTCACCAGCGCCCACCCTGATAGAGGAATAATAATAAGTAGGACATAAAGGCCTGTGTGAGTAAGCCTAGCCGCCCAAACTTGCCAACGTGGCATGGTGGCGACGGGAAGAGGCGGCGCAGGGTGACGATAAAGCCAAAAGAGGCGAAAAAACGTCGTCAAAAGGATCAAAATTCCGATGGTTTTGTGCGTGGTAAACAGGGCTCGCCTCACATCGGGGGGCCAGAAATCTTCACCCATGACGGCGCCAAGAACCAGCACCAAGCCTATGGCCAAGACTGTGCCCCAGTGCAAAATCTTGGCGATGGGATCATAGACTAAAGTTTGTGACATGGCTTTTCCTTCATATTTGTAGCAAACGCCCGTTGAGGTGAATAAAACTAACAAAAGAGCGTCACTCCCGCGAAAGCGGGAGTCCCGTTTTCTTTTAAAAAACAAACGGGATGCCCGCTTTCGCGGGCATGACGGAATAAAGAATTTACGTCAGGAGCTTACCATTTGTAGTGCGCGGCGAGGTTAAAGATGTTTTCGGAAGAATTATCGCGGAAGAAGTCGTGTTCATACTGCGCGGCAAACATCCAATCATTGGCCAGCGATGCTGTCAAAGATGGGCTGATGTTCACCCAATCGCGTGATTTCTTGGCTCCCTTGGTGGTGAAGCTTGATCCCGCCAGATTGGCGAACTCGGCCTTGATGGTGGATTGATCGTCGCCCAGTTCATGGTTATAGCCAACGCGCAGGGCGGGCAGAAGGACGCCACCGTTGCTCATCGCATAGGGCATAGAACCGCCCATACCAAGACTGGCAATAGCCGAAAGGTCATCAACGCCTTTGACCTTTAAGTTGAAATTGCCTGCGCCGTCTTCTGTGAAGCTGCCAAAGTCGGCATAAGCCAAGCGGAAACCAGCATAAGGCCCATATTTCAGATTCTCATGCTTGAAGTCATAGCCTGTCTCGGCCTTGCTTGTGAATTGGAAGCCATCCGGTGAGGCCGTAGCTTTGCGCGTTGTGTCGCTCCCCGCCAAAATCGTGCGCTGGCTATCAAGGTTGTGATATCCTACGCTGATAAAGCCATCCACATAAGCATTGTCGGCATAGTCACTTGTACCATACGCGGATAGAGCCACACTATCGGCCTGCAAATCGCCAAGGCTTTGTGTCGTTAGGCTGCTGTGGGCATAAGTCAAAGCCAACCCGACATAGCTGTTATCCTGAACGCGGTAGTCTATGCCAGCCGTTATACCTGCGCGAACAGCCTTGGCCTTGGCGCTGTCTGTTTGGTGTTCATCATGGCCAAAGCCTGCCTCACCGGAATAAAAGGTTCCCCAACGGCGGTCAGCATTGATAGGTATAGCCTTAGGCTCTTGCGTTAGAAGAGGGGATCCCCCTTCTTTTATGGCAGGTTCGTTGTTGCTGGTTTCAGCCTCGGTATCGGAAACCCAAAGATAGGTTCCCGCATCGGTTGGTTGAGGGACGGGTTCAAACGTGTGTTTTGAAGCTCCGTTATTCGTCTGCGTTATAGGCGTATTAAGCATGGCAAAGTTATTAGACTGACGGAAACGAAGAGATGTTGATGATTTTTTATCAACGGGAGTTGTCATGCCTTTGCTTCCAAAACTATCGAAGAAAGAAAAAGGATCCGATTGATGGTTTTGTTTTGCTGGTTGTGCCGTGGGCCTAGGGGGCATCTTTTCCCCTACGCCATAAATGACGGGAGGCATAGGTGCAGCGGCAGGTGATGGCGCCATGGAGTCATAGGAAGAGTTATAAGAGGGGGCGGTGCTATAGCCCATCGTGCTTGAGAGAGGCTGCCCTGGATAGTTAGAGATAGCCTTTTTATCTTTCTCGCGCAAAAGAGGTTGCGTGTAGCGCGGCATAAGGCCTTGCGCCGAGTCAAAGGTATGACCCGCGCCGCCGACTTGTCCCGCCCAATCCAGAACGGCGCGGCCTGCGCGGTCGGCTTTGTTCAGGATGATGCGTTGACGGACGGTTTGTGTCGTGCGGGTTGTGGCGTTGGCTGCCCCTGCGCCGATAGAGGCATCACGTATTTGCTCATCGTATTCGCGCTCAACCCATGTATCAGCCGTCTTCGGTGGTTGAGGGTCTTGATAGACCGCAGGGTTATAAAGACGATAGTGGTTTGCCGTTCCGTGTTTTGAAGCGGGAGAGGAAGGTTCTTTAACGCGCAAATCATGGAGCAGTTCTTCAGAATTCTGCAAATCTGTAAAGGGGGCAGGGCGAGGGGAGGCTCCTTGACGCGCAGCCAGACGATTGCCTTCGCGCAAAGTGCGAAGACGTGAGGAGATGGCTCTGTCGGTACTGGCGGCCAGCCCGTTTGCGACACCTTGCATGTTATAAGCTGTTGTTGGCAGCATGGATTGAAGAGAGGCTGCCTCGCCGCTGCCGACGAAGAGGCGATTGTAATCAGCCTCTAGCGTAGAGCCTCCGGCCGCTGCTTGCCCATAAGTATCGAATATGGTTCCAACCGTTGTTTGATCGGCTGTTTGCGCGTAATTTTCCAGTGTGGCAATGGCGTGCGCGGTACAGGGGGGCAGAACCAGCAAAACGGCCAGAACGGACAGGGACAAAACGCGGGGATAAGCCATAAAAACCTCGTGCAACACGAAAAGGGGGCAACAAAATGGAATCCCCCAGACCCTAAGGTCTTTGCCTCGTCCTGTCCAGCGATTCGAATCGGTTTAAAAGGGCGCACAGCGTTTTCGACTATAGCGTTGGCAGCGTGCCCCTTCCTTTATAGATGGGGGGAGAACACTTGTTTGAGTTTGTCCCTTACCGCTGTGGCCGCGCCAGCTGCCTTATAATACAACAAACCACCCTCAGCGACTAAAGACCTTAAAGGCTCTGGTGCTGGCAACCAGTGCTGCGGCACGGCGGCAAATTGATCAAACAAAAGATCGCGCTGGATCAACCTGGGATCGCTGAGCTGGAGGACTTTATCCGCCACGGCTTTTCCCAGCATGGTTCCCAAGGCAATGCCGTGTCCACCAAGACCGGCGGCATAAAGGATGTTGCCAGACTCACCCATACGTCCGACAAGGGGAAGCAGGCTGCTTGTGTAATTGATCTTCTCAGCAGAAACGCAAACGCTTGTTGTCAGTTCTTTGGCGGTTTTCTTCCAATAGGTTTCTTCAAGGGTGGGGAGCATCTTGAACAAAGTTTTGCGAATAGCCTCAGGGGTGGGGTCATAAAGGGCGTGCGCCTCTGTGCCGAAAACAAGGCAATTGTCGTGTGTTAAACTGCCATAAGCGACATCGATAGATTCATTGGCAAAAGGATAACGGGGGATCGCGTTTTCGGGCATAACAGTTTGCAAAACCTCAACGGGCAAAGGATCGGTCGCAATCATCGAAATGCGCAGCTCAGTCGTTTTGGCGCGTAAAGGGCGCAGAAGAGATATCTTCTCCATCATGCGATGCCCGCCCGTCGCCACAACATAATCCGCTTGGATAAAGTGACCCCATTCTGTCATAACGGTACCATGGGGATGGATATGGGTCACAGGCGTGTTTTCATGAAACTCGACACCGGCTTTTTGCGCCGCGCGCGCAAGGCCCAAAACATAAGGATAAGGGGCGATGCCAAATTGGGCGCCCTTCTCGATGATTTGCGTTCCATTGGCTTTGATGGTCATATACCCATCGCGTAAATCGCAATCAATCGTATGGTCGCGCACAAGATCACGCACTAACGTCATGCCTTCTTTTGAGGCCGTGACTAGCTTTTGCCCTAACTTTTGGCCGCAATAGGCAAGGGTTTCTTGGTCGCCTTTTTCCAAGACGCAAACATGACCGGCGCTTTTCCCCGAAGGCCCGCCGCCGATGCGTCCCGCATCAAGAACAACAACGCGCAATTTTTTGTTGGCCGAAAGGTGAAGCGCCGTAGAAAGGCCGGTATAGCCGCCCCCAATGATCACAACGGTTTTGCGATGTCTGTCGGTTAGAATGGTGTTTGGTAAGGGGAGGCCGATAAAAGGGAGACTCATTCCGTTCGCGGCGTTTATAAAATCAGACATGAGAGACGCTCTCATCGTGTCCATCTTGCCCACTTTATTTTGATTTCTAAAAATCATGATAACCTTTTTTCAATAAACTTGTTGCAAAAGATGCGATGAACCGTTGTTACCCCTCCCTTGTGCAAAAGACAAATAATTTCACAGAAGACTGACAAAAAATGAAAGGCACTTTTTTCGTGTTTTAAGGGTGGCAAACAGCCCCAAAACACCCCTCTTTTTGCCCCCTTTTTCGCCCCAGAAAAAACCCAATAGAATCAACGAATCTTGGGTTTTTTATCGATTCTCAGCCCGAAGAGCGTGGAATAGTGCCTCTCGATCGCCTTCCGCTCAAAGTTAATGCCGTAACCCATTGAAATATAAGAAAACTGACTCGGTTTTGGGCAGTACCTAACCCATTGATTCATAAAGCTTTTGCAATCGTCGCCCGATTTTGGATCGCCAAAAGCAAAAATGCGGGACGATGAAACCCCTCACCGAAAAAACCGTCTCCTGCGAAGCCTTATTTTTCGACCAGCCAAGAGGCCTCGACGCCCTTCGGCGTCAAGCCCGCAAGGGGAGGGTGATTTATATGGCTCATCTTGCCAACTCTTCATTCACGAGAAGTATAAACTAAAAATAAACGTATAAGTGTTATACTTCAGAAAAGCCCAAGGATTGAGTTTATGAGATAGAAAAAATGGCAAAAAAGATTAAACATAATATAAAAGAATTTGTGGCGCATTTAAAAACTTTATGCCGCAATCCTTCCGTGCCTTGTCTGGTTCTCGCGCATGAGTTGGTGATTGCTTATAAGGCTTTTGAAGTTGCTCCTTTCAGCGTCCTTTTCCCCCTTCTTTGTTCAAAAAAGATGAAAGAGGATGACGCTGCTTTATATAAAGCGGGGAAGTTGATCGCATCAAAATTGGATGAGGATCTATCCGCCAATCATCACAATAATTCTTATCACAGCGCGGATCATTTAAGGACGGTTTTGACCAATGTTTTTGTTATCAACCAATTGTCTGAGAGGAGCGAGGGACCAGCGCCTTCTCTTGACGTTCTTATCGCCGCGATGATTCATGACGCTGATCATGATGGCGGGACGAATAGCGCGGACGGACAACGCAAACCTTTCCATCTTGAAGATAAAGCCATGGCCTATGCGCTTCCTTTGCTTAGAGAAGCGAAAGTTGATGAGGGCATCATTCAAAACATCCATGCCATGTTGCGGTGGACGGATTTGGAAGGGAGGGCACAAGATATGGCCAAGATTTATCCTCAAGGCCTAGCTCCCGCTGTGGTTGAAAAAGCCAAGATGCTGGGGGACGCCGATTTGTTGGCGGCTATCGGCCTTACAGGGCAACAAGCCTATAAAGAGGATAGAAAACTTGGCCTAGAGTTGAAAAGGCCGTTTTCGGCAGAGAATTTTAGGTCTTTTGTTATGTCTGTGGCGGGGGAGGGCTTTCATTCAAAGGGGGGCCAGTATTTTAATCCCAATATCGAAGGTGTTTTAGCCCATATGGATTCTCTTGTTGTCAAACGGTACAATCCCAAGATTGCGTTGACGTTATAGACTCTGTATAGTCGCCGCATGACAAGCTTAGAATCATCTTTAACCGCCGTTCATAAACCTGCCGTTTTGGGTGGGGTGTATGGCTTTTATTTTGCTTATTGGTTCCGGTAAACCGGATCATACACAACGCTGCTCACCCCCATCATTAAAACAAGCAACAGCCGGATCACCGGTTCCTCTTCACGCATAGGCATCAACTTATGAAACACACCGACTGGACTCCTACGACATGGCGCGCAAAAAAAGCTTTGCAGCAGCCTACCTATCCCGATCTTGAAAAAGTTGTTGGCGTTGAGGCGCGCCTAGCCAAACAACCGCCGTTGGTGTTTGCGGGTGAGGCTCGGCGCTTGAAAAAAGGACTGGCGCAAGTCGCGGCAGGCAACGCCTTTTTGCTTCAAGGCGGCGATTGCGCCGAAAGCTTTGCCGAGTTCAGCGCAGCGAACATTCGCGACTCCTTCCGCGTGATTTTGCAAATGGCTGTGGTGCTAACCTTTGGCGGCTCTATCCCTGTTGTCAAAGTAGGCCGTATGGCGGGGCAGTTTGCCAAGCCGCGCTCAGACGACAGCGAAACGCGGGGCGAGGTGAGCCTTCCCAGCTATCGCGGCGATATCATCAACGGCCTTGATTTCACGCCAGAGACTCGCATCCCTGATCCTGAACGCATGATGCAAGTCTATAACCAATCGGCGGCGACGCTCAACTTGCTTCGCGCCTTTGCGCAAGGCGGCTATGCCGATTTGCACAAGGTTCACAGTTGGAACCTTGATTTTGTCGCGGGCGATTTGCAGGCCGAGCGCTATCAGGACATCTCTAACCGTATCGGCGAGGCTCTATCCTTCATGCGGGCTTGCGGCATTAACGGCGAGACGACGCCCTCGATCCGCGAGACGGAGTTCTTTACCTCGCATGAGGCTCTGTTGCTGCCCTATGAGCAAGCGCTCACCCGCGTGGATAGCACGACGGGCGATTGGTATGATGTTTCTGCGCATATGCTGTGGATAGGCGATCGCACGCGTGGACCCGATGACGCGCATGTTGAGTTTTTGCGCGGCGTGAATAACCCTCTTGGCCTGAAGTGTGGGCCATCGCTGGACGTGGATGACTTGCTGCGCCTGATCGATAAGCTCAACCCGACCAATGAGGCGGGGCGGCTGACCTTAATTGCCCGCATGGGCGCGGATAAGGTGGAGGCCTCTTTGCCGCCGCTTCTTCGCCGGATTAAGGCCGAAGGCCGCCATGTTGTTTGGTGCACAGACCCCATGCATGGCAATACGGAAAAGACCTCAACAAGCTATAAAACACGCCATTTCAGCAAGGTATTAGCCGAAGTTAAAGGGTTTTTCGACGTTTGCGGGGCGGAAGGCGTCTGGCCCGGAGGCATCCATCTGGAAATGACAGGCAGAAATGTTACGGAATGCACAGGCGGAGCCTCTGACATCACCGAACATGACCTTAAAGAATGCTATGAAACGCACTGTGATCCGCGTTTAAACGCCAGCCAAGCGCTGGAATTGGCGTTTTTGGTGGCGGCTCAACTTAAGCCCTTGCGCCGAAACGATGGCGGAGAAGAATAAACTTGTTGGCGTAGCCTTCTGAAAGCGCTATGGTTTTCCTACCTTACATCACGGCAAAGGGAGGGCTTCGTCCATGCGCGCTTTTTATAGTTTTCTTTTCCTGTTTCTTTTGATGGCGACCACGCCCGTTCTGGCGGGTAACGTGACCTATGCCGATATGCGTGGCCGGTGGGTTTCAACGCAGTGTACGGCTCCTGCCACGCCTGCGGCTCTTTCAAAAGATTCAGAGGCCGCCGCTGATGATCTCAATGCCCAAAGGGCCGCGCACAACCAATATGTGATGGATGCGCAGGCTTACATGACCTGCCTTACAAAAGAAGCAGAGCGCGATGCCGAGGCTACGGGCATTCTGGTGACAAAGTCAGCTCAAGCGCTGATTGATAAGGCGGCCGCTGATCTCAACGCATCGGCGCAACCCCAGAAGCCTGAATAAAAAACAGCTGACGTTTTCTTGGAGCATACTATGACGGAGCCCTTGTCGCTGGCCTTGGCCCAACTTGATCCTATTGTTGGTGATATTGCGGGCAACGCTGCGAAAATCATGACGGCTTGGCGTGAGGCGGAAAGGCGCGGCGCGGCGCTTCTTATGACGTCAGAGATGGCCTTGACGGGTTATGCGCCCGATGATTTTATTCTAAAGCCGCGTTTGCATAAAGTCATTCGCGAGGCCGTGGATGCGCTGGCGCGGCAGACGGCTATGGGACCCGCGATTTTGCTGGGCACGCCGTGGGCTGTTGGTGAAAAGCTTTATAATGCCGCTTTGCTTTTGGATGGTGGCGCTATTGTGGGACAAACATTTAAGCGTGAGCTTCCCAATTACGGCCCCTTTGACGAAAAGCGCTTGTTTCAAGCAGGAGAGATGCCCGATCCACTCCAATGGCGCGGGCATAGCCTTGGCGTTTTATTGTGCGAGGATATGTGGGTTTCTGGCGTTGCAGAAAATATAAAAAGCAAAGGCGCGGAAATTCTGTTGGTTTTGAACGGTAGTCCGTTTCAAGTGGGCAAGCAGCAAAAACGCTATGATCTGGCGCGGGAACGCATTCGCGAAACCACGCTTTCTCTTGTTTACGTCAATCAGGTTGGCGGGCAGGATGAGATGGTCTATGAGGGCGCGTCTTTTGCCATGGATGCTTACGGACAGATTAAAGTTCAAGCTAAAGCGTGGGAAGAAGAGATAGCCCTTGTCACGTGCGCGGTGAGCGATGGCAAACTGATGCCCGAACAAGCGCCGCTTGCCGACATTCCCCAAAGTGAGGCGGCAATCTATCAAGCCTTAATGTTGGGTATTAAGGATTATGTTTTTAAGAACGGTTTTAAAAGTGTTCTTATTGGCCTTTCTGGCGGCGTGGATAGCGCGTTGACAACCATGCTGGCCGTCGATGCTTTGGGGGCGGATAATGTTCGCACCGTGATGATGCCCTCGCCCTATACATCAAAAGAGTCGATTGAGGATGCCGCTGCCGTGGCCACAGCGCTAGGCTGCCGTTTAGATACCATTCCTATTCAAGAAGCGATGGCCGTTTTCGATCATCTGCTGGCCGAACAATTTATGGGATGCCAACCCGACGTGACCGAAGAAAATATCCAGGCTCGTTTGCGAGGAACTCTTTTGATGGCGCTTTCAAACAAAAGCGGCTCCATGGTTTTGGCGACAGGCAACAAGTCGGAAATTGCCGTTGGCTATACGACGCTTTATGGCGATACGTGCGGCGGGTATGCGCCGCTTAAAGACATCTATAAAACCGAAGTGTATAAACTCAGCCGCTGGCGCAACAATAATAAGCCCTTTGGCGCTTTGGGCGGCGAGGGAACGCTGATCCCTGAACGGGTACTGACCAAAGCACCGTCGGCTGAGTTAAAACCCTTTCAAAAAGATCAAGACTCTTTACCTCCTTATGCAACGCTGGACGATATTTTGCGTTGCTTGATCGAACAGGATATGGCCGTGGCGGAAACAACCATGATGGGGCATGATCCCGCCATGGTGCGCCGCGTTTATACCATGCTGGACAAAGCCGAATATAAGCGCCGCCAAATGCCCCCAGGCCCCAAGGTCACGCGTCGTCATCTTTCGAAAGATAGGCGCTATCCCATCACCAATCGTTATTGTGATAAGTGGCGCACGCAACAAACGGATTAATAGAAAAACCACATGACCGATCAAACAACGATTCATAACATTATCCGCGCCCATCTTCATGACGTTCTGGTGGATGCCGAGTTTCCCGAACTTCCAAACTTTGGGCGGGGCAAGGTGCGGGATCACTATGACTTATCGGATCACCGCCGCTTAATGGTCACCACAGATCGCCAAAGCGCGTTTGATCAAGTGTTGGCTGCCGTTCCTTTTAAAGGGCAGGTTTTGACATCAGCTGCGCGGTTTTGGTTTGAAGAGACAGCGGATATCGTTCCTAATCACATTATTGAATATCCTGATCCTAACGTCGTTGTGGCGCGTAAGTTAGAGATGCTGCCCGTCGAAGTCGTGGTGCGCGATTATCTGACAGGCTCAACCTCAACCGCTATTTGGTCGATGTACCATGTCGGCAACCGCAAGCCTTATGGCATTGCTTTGCCCGATGGTATGAAGAAAAATGACAAACTGCCTGCCACGATCCTGACCCCCACAACCAAAGGCATTATGGGCGAGCATGACGTGCCGATCACGCCAGAGGAAATTTTAGAGCAAAAAATACTTACACCTATGCAGTGGCAAGAAATAGAAAAGGCATCGCTCGCGCTCTTTGCGCGGGGGCGTGAGGTTGCAGCGCGGCAGGGCCTGATCCTTGTCGATACGAAGTATGAGTTTGGCTATGATGAGCAAGGCCGCCTGACCATCGCGGATGAAATCCACACGCCCGACAGTAGTCGCTATTGGAAGGCGGCCACTTATGAAGAACGTCATGCGGCTGGCGCGGAGCCAGAAAGCCTTGATAAGGAGTTTTTGCGTCTATGGATTACGGATCGTTGTGATCCTTACAAAGAGCCGATCCCTGAGATTCCCGATGAAACACTTGTTGATTTTTCAGCGCGGTATATCAGCCTTTATGAAGCGATCACGGGCAAGAATTTTGTGTTTCCTTCTGGCGGTGAACCCGTGCGTGAGCGCGTCCGCCGCCATGTCAAAGCTTATGCTGATTAGAGGCTGCGTTCTTGAAGTGGAGGGAATATATGTTTAATAGAATGGTTCCTCCTTTGAACGGAAATTCCTTTCCTATGTTTTCACGCGTTGCTCTAGCTTCTCTTGTTTTGCGTTTATGCGTCATCCTTCTTTTGGGATTTTTGACGGCATGCGGCGGGGGTAGGGCGCCCAGCCGTCCTACTGGAACGATGGGCGGGGAGGGGGGCTATTACAAAGTCGGCAAGCCCTATCAAATTAAAGGCGACTGGTATTATCCCAAGGAAGATTATAGCTATGACGAAACGGGCATTGCCTCATGGTATGGCGCTGATTTCCATCAATTGAAAACCGCTAATGGCGAAATCTATAACAAAAATGAGCTGACGGCGGCGCATAAAACTTTGCCGATGCCAAGCCTTGCGCGAGTGACCAATTTGGACAACGGTCGATCCATTGTGGTGCGCGTGAATGATCGCGGGCCTTTTTCCGGCGCACGAGTCATCGATGTGTCGCAGCGCTCTGCTCAACTTCTTGGGTTTGAAAAGCGAGGAACAGCCAAGGTGCGCGTGCAGGTCTTGGCCGATGAAAGCAAAGCCATTGCCGAGGCCATGCGAACCTATGGTGGTTCATCTCAAGAAACGAACGCTCTCGTTGCCTCGGCTCAGCAGGTTCAACAACCAACATCTTCTCCATTCACCTCATCAAACGCTTCGGTTGAGGTGATGACGTTGGATTCTGTTAAGCCTGTGGCTGAATATGTGCAGATGCCCGTGACAGGAAAAAACCAGATTTTTGTGCAGGCAGGCGCGTTTACGAATATCGGTAATGCCCAAAAGTTGCAGCAAAGCTTAAAGAAAACAGGCGTTGTCAATGTCGTCGATGCCTTGGTCAAAGGCGTCAAATACTATAGAGTCCGAGTCGGGCCTCTTGATTCTGTCGCGCTGGCCGATAAAACCCTTAAAAAGGTTTTGGGTTCTGGCGCTGATAATGCCCGCATTATCGTTGATTAAAACCACTTAAAAGGATGTCGCCAAAGATGAAGAGACGCTTGATTCTTATTATTTCATTATTGCTTTTGGCTCTTTCCCCTGTTTCTGCGCAAACGGCTGTTCCCAGCCTTGCGCCTGTGGAATCGTTGGCCAAGCAGGCTGTCGTCATGGAGGCTTTGACGGGCGAGGTTCTTTTCGCCAAGGATGCCGAGACACCTATGCCAACATCGTCAATGAGCAAAGTCTTGACGATGTATCTTGTGTTTGAGGCGATCAAGAACGGCAAGCTGTCCATGGATTCTATGATCACGGTCAGTGAATCCGCGTGGAAACAGCAAGGCTCGCGCATGTTCATTAAAGTTGGAGAACAGGTGAAGGTTGAGGATCTTGTGCGCGGCGTGATTATTCAATCGGGCAACGATGCTGCTGTGGCGCTGGCCGAAGCTGTGGCAGGCGGTGAGGGCAGCTTTGCCGAGCTGATGAACGCGAAGGCGCAAACGCTTGGCATGACTCATTCGCATTTTGTGAACGCAACGGGCATGCCTGATCCTCAGCATTATGCCTCGGCAAAAGATTTGGCGCTTTTGGCGTTAGCGTTGATCCGCGATTTTCCTGAGCATTATCATTATTATTCTGAGCAGGATTTTACCTATAACAACATCAAACAGGGCAATCGCAACCCGCTTTTATACCGGAATATGGGTGTGGATGGCGTGAAAACAGGCCATACGGAAATAGCGGGCTATGGCTTGATCGCCTCGGCTTTGCGCGATGGGCGGCGCGTTATGACCGTCGTAAACGGCCTGAAATCGATGCAAGAACGCGCCGATGAACCCGCCAAGCTGATTGAGTGGGCTTACCGTGAATACGGCCTTTATCATCTTATCGACGCACAGGACAAAGTGGCCGATGCCAAGGTTTGGCTGGGCAGCGAGGCCACGGTTCCTGTTGTGCCAGAAAAGACGATAGCCAAAAGCTTGCCTCGCGCTTTAAAAGATAGCGTGAAGGTGAGTGTTGTTGTCGATGCCGAGACGCAAGCGCCCATTCAAAAGGGCCAGAAGATGGGGAAGGCCACCATCACGGGGACGAACATGGAAACGGCAGAGGTTTCTTTGATTGCGGCGAAAGATGTTCCCGCTTTAGGCTTTATTGAATCGCTATGGCATAAAATAAAACGCAAGTTAGGCAAGGAATAAAAGTCTATGGGGCGCGGTCGCTTTATTACGCTAGAGGGCGGTGAGGGCGCTGGAAAATCTACACAAGTGAATTGCCTTGTGGAGCATCTGGCGCGCCATGGCATTAAAGCTCTTGCCACGCGTGAAGTCGGCGGTTGCGCGGGCGCTGAAGCTATCCGTGGCCTTTGGCTATCCCAGCCGCAAGGTTTTTGGGATCCATTGACGGAAGTTTTGCTGATTATGGCTGCGCGGCGCGAACATTTGGTCAAAACGGTATGGCCAGCGTTAGAGGCTGGCGTTTGGGTTATTTCTGATCGTTTTGTCGATTCAACGCGGGCTTATCAGGGCGTGGGGCTTGCTTTGGGCGTGGACGTCATTGACGCTCTTTATCATCAAATTGCGGGCGATTTCTGGCCTGATTTGACCCTTGTTTTGGACTTGCCGGTTGATGTGGGATTGCAGCGTATGAAGGCGCGCAGCGGCGCTGCGCAGGATCGGTATGAAAAGCAGGATACGGCTTTTCATGATGTTCTGCGGCAAGCTTTCTTGACGCTTGCGGCGCAAGAGCCGCAACGCATAGAGGTTATCAACGCCGCTGAGGCGCAGGCTTCGGTCACTCACCACATAGCCGCCCGCATGGATCAATTGATTGAATCAGGCATGAAGTAAGGTGTTGGCTAACGTTTCGTCGCCTTCCCACCTCGCCTTACTCTCTATCATGAGATTTAACATAATATATCTTATGCGACAATTCCATGGCGCATTCCAAGCGGGACAAAGAAAGGGCAAGCACAGCATGAGCGAAGATGAAATCAAAGGCACAAGCAAGGAAACGATGAGAACAACGAGCGATGCAGCCGATGAATCCGCTGAAAAACAGCGCGGTATTGATCAGCTTCTTGATGTCATGCGCCGTTTGCGTGATCCAGAAACCGGCTGTCCATGGGATGTCAAACAAGACTTTAAATCTTTGGCGCGCTACACGCTTGAGGAAGCTTATGAAGTCGTTGAAGCCATCGAAAACGATGATCATGAGCACCTGTGCGAGGAGCTGGGCGACCTCCTCCTCCAGATCGTTTTTCAAGCTCAAATCGCGCAGGAAAGCGCCCTCTTCTCCTTTGACGATGTTGCGGCGGGCGAGGCGCACAAGATGATTGAGCGCCATCCGCATGTGTTTGGCGACCGCGCTGGCGTCACTACGGCAGCGGACGTTTTAAAGAATTGGGAGGCGGATAAGGCTGCCAAAAAAGATGCCAAAGCCAAAGAGGAGGCGAGGGCGCACGGCGTTTTGGATGATGTGAACACCGCCCTGCCCGCCCTGCCCCGCGCCTTAAAACTGCATCAACGCGCTGCGCGTGTTGGGTTTGATTGGGGCAATCCGACAGAGATTATAGCCAAAATTCGTGAAGAAATTGATGAATTGGAGGTCGAAATTCGCTCAGGAATCGATCGCGCGGCGCTGGAAATGGAATTGGGTGATGTTCTTTCCGCAACCGTTAGTCTCGCTCGTCATTTAGAGGTTGATCCAGAGCGATCCTTGCGCGAGTCCAATCGGAAGTTTGAACGCCGCTTCCGCTTTATCGAGGAGGCCTTGCGAAAGCAGGGTGGATCGCCTCAAACAGCTACGCTGGCCGAAATGAAAAACCTGTGGCAAGAGGCAAAAAAAGGGGAGGGATAAAAACACCCCTCCCCCTCCTTTTTTTTTCAAAAGATGATTAGTGATTGCTTTGCCGTCTTAAAAAGGCGGGAATGTCCAACAAATCAGAATCGCCATTTGACAAAGCCTGACGATCCGATGGATCAATATCTAAATCAGGCTGATGCTTTCCCGTAGTGTCTTCCATGTCCAAATCATCATCCATGTCTTGCGCAGCTGAAGGCCGCACAAGGCCAAAGCCCGTGATCCGTTGAAACAGCGATTGGGCGCGTTGATTGATGGGCATCCCGCTCGGCGTGGCAGCCTGCGTTGTTGCCGTCAGTTGCGTAATACGCATATCGCTCGCTGTTTCGGCTCCGCTGCTACGCGAAGAAGTCGGACCCGTCGATGTTGCGGTGGCGGTACGCTGCCGCCCAGCCTGCTGAACGGGCGGAATCTCACGAACGGGCAATGGAGCGATACTTGTTTTATAGGCGGTTGCTCCATACCCTTGTGTTTGATGTGTTGAAGAAACGGTTACCTCTTCTTGCTCTAAATCTTCCGCCTTACTGTTGGTGGTGGTCGTTGATTCTGCCCGCGCTGTCATGGACGAAGCCTTGACGTTTGCCATCGTTCTTGGAGCCACAGAGGTTGGCATCGTAAAGTAGGTCGTTGTCGTCGGTTGAGGGGAAACGGCTGTTTCTTCCTCTGCAACAGATGGCTCCACGGGTGGTGCTACCTTTGCAGGCGAAGCCGTAGAGGCAGGCCGCCCCTCTTCCCTTTGTATAACGCGAACCGCTGGTTTGACAGCGCTTGAATGTGTAGCCCCACGCGTGTCACCAACAAAAGTGCTTTGTTCAACATCAATGCCTGTCGCGATGACCGAAACGCGAATGCGACCATCCAGCCCTTCGCCAAGGGTTGATCCAACCTTGATTTGAGCCTCAGGATCCACTTCGTCGCGAATGCGGTTAGCGGCTTGGTCAACCTCAAACAGCGTCATATCAAGACCGCCCGTGATGTTGATCAGGACGCCACGAGCGCCTTTCATCGAAATATCGTCCAGCAAAGGATTGGAGATGGCCGACTCCGCCGCACGGATAGCGCGATTGTCGCCATCGGCCTCGCCCGTTCCCATCATCGCCTTGCCCATCTCGCTCATCACCGTTTTGACATCGGCAAAATCAAGATTCATAAAGCCGGGCATGACCATCAGATCGGTTATGCCGCGCACGCCAGAGTGCAGAACCTCGTCCGCCATGCGGAAAGCTTCGGCAAACGTCGTGCGTTCATTGGCAATACGGAAAAGATTTTGGTTGGGAATAACGATCAGCGTATCGACGTATTTTTGCAGCTCCGCGATGCCAAGCTCGGCCTGACGCATGCGGTTGTTGCCCTCGAAATGGAAAGGCTTTGTCACAACGCCAACCGTCAAAATGCCAGCCTCACGCGCAGCGCGGGCGATAACGGGAGCCGCGCCGGTTCCTGTGCCGCCGCCCATGCCTGCCGTGACAAAAAGCATATCGGAACCGTCAAGCAACGACATAATATCGGGAAGAGCTTCCTCTGCCGCCGCGCACCCAATGTTCGGCCTTGAGCCTGCACCAAGCCCGCGTGAGAGATTGACGCCAAGCTGGATTTTACGACCCGCGAGTGATTGGGCAAGAGCCTGAGAGTCCGTGTTGGCTCCGACGAAATCGCAGCCTTCAAGGTTAGAGCGGATCATGTTGTTAATAGCGTTTCCGCCTGCTCCGCCAACCCCGACGACCGTAATGCGGGGGCGCAGCATGTTGTCAGGTTCAGCCATCGACAAATTGATCATTCTCTTCCTCCATAGCGTTTTGTCACTTTTTCCAGAAAATCATGGGAGGCTACCTACCCCAGTGTGATGATCAAGAAAGGAATCACGTGCACCATATCATCCTTTTCGTTTGATTCGCGCAAGACCAGAAAGTGACTTTCGATAAAGAAATTCAGTGATTTAGTTTAAAAAGAAGTCTTTGTAAAAAATGGAGTGCAACCAAAAAAAGAAAAAGGAGCGCATTCCAAGGGATTAGGTGCCGGAGTCAAAGTGCCATGTGAGGAGTCGTTTTTTTTAGGCGGCAATGTTGAGCGCGTTACACCGCGCCGCTTCATTTAATGTCAGCAAAACTTGCCCTTTGGGCTCATCAAAAAAAAGACAACTGTGAAGTTGTTTGGAAAGATCATGAGCCAACATAAAGAGGTGTAACGCTGTTGAATCCACAAAATGAAGCCCACCAACATGAACCCTGATTTCTTTACCGGCTCCATCTTTTTTTACAGCCTTAAGAATTTGCTGAAAAAAGTAAGAATCTTGAAAGGTAAAATCACCTTCCATGACGATGGTCATAACCTTTGGGGTAAAGCTGACATCGTATTTCATAAAAACACCTAAAGCTTACGGACTAACCGCGATAAGCTAAGTATTTCCCGATATCCTTAATTAGGCGTGTATTTCTTACACACAAAACTATGCTTTTTTACTTTCATGAGGTCATTTTGTTCAATAAATTTATGGGCTATACAAAAAACACTTCAAGAGTTGGCATCGTGCATGATGTTTCAGCAAGGACAATA
>DYDA01000022.1 GCA_020718105.1 Micavibrio sp.
TTGTAAGCGTCGCCCGATTTTGGATCGCCAAAAGCAAAAATGCGTGACGATGGAGGCAGGGACTTGGGACTTGGGGCTAGGGGCTAGGGGACTCTCCCTCCTGCCGTCATTCCGCACGCAGGCCTTGGCGAAGGCCGAATATCCGGAATGACGAGAGGTTTGTTGGAATCTTGAAGGTTATGCAAGATGTCTATTATTCCCTTTTCATAACAATTATGACGGATGGAAAAAACTGTGCTATAGTTAACTTTCAACAAAAGGATTCGCGCATGTCGCTTATGGATGGTGGTATCTTAAGCTTGATGTCTCAGAAGATGGCGTATCTGGGGCAAAAGCAGGCTGTGCTCGCGCAAAATGTCGCGAACGCCAACACGCCCGCCTATAAGGCCAAAGAGCTGATGCCTTTTGAAAACTTTGCTGACACGTTGAAATCGGCCAGCAGTGGCATGGCTGTGACGAACAATAGGCATATCACGCCTGCATCGATGGCGGGGGTGAACGCCGCGACTAAAACAATGCGGCCTTTTGAAGTTTTGCCAACGGGCAATTCGGTGGACCTTGAACAGCAGATGATGGAAGTCTCTAAAACCACGGTTGAGTTTCAGGCGGACGCCTCAATCTATCAGAAGTTCATGGGGCTTCTTAAACTTGCGATTGGGAAATGATAGGAAACGGACGCGATGGCTACCTCTGATTTAACTTCGGTGATGTCGATTGCAAGCTCTGGCTTGCGGGCGCAATCCACGCGCATGAAGGTCATTGCCGAAAATATCGCCAACGCCTCAACGACGCCCGCGACGCCTAATGACAAACCCTATCAGCGCCAAGTGGTGACCTTTAAGAACGAGTTTGACCGCGCTCAAGGAATCTATAGGGTCAAGGTTGCCGATGTGAGAAAAGACAACAGCGAGTTTATTCGCAAGTTTGATCCTTCTCATCCTGCGGCTGATGCACAAGGCTATATTATGACGCCTAACGTCAAACCGATCATGGAGAGCATGGATATGCGCGAAACGCAGCGCTCTTATGATGCCAATCTTAACGTCATTGAATCGTCGCGCTCCATGTTGCTGCGCACGATTGATTTGCTTAGAAATTAGTAGGAGGAAAACCCTATGGTTATGAACGTCTCCAATGTCCTTTCTGCCTATCGTCAAGCCGACGGAGCAAGCCTTGGGATCAAAGATTCTGCCATGATGGCCCCCGTTGATAAGAAGGGCGATACGTTTTCCGATGCGCTTGGCGATTTTTTGGGCGATGCCGTTCAAGGCATCAAGCACAGCGAAGAAATGGCGGCCAAGGGCGCTGTTGGCAAGGCTGATTTGCAAGAGGTCATTTTGGCCGTCAGTAACGCGGAAGTGATGATGCAAACGGTGACGTCAATTCGCGATAAAGTTATTTCCGCCTATCAAGAAGTCATCCGCACCGCGATTTAATTTTCGATTAAAGACAATAGACCTCTTGGCTAATCTTGGGCTAACAGTAAAAAAATCCTTGTCATTCTGGATCAGCGCGCCCCTGTTTTTGCAGAGAGGCGGCGATGGTCGTTAAAATCAAACAGAAGGTGGAAGGGGGCGTTATGCTGCGTCAACTTTTTGAGATTCAAGGCGCATTATTTCGTCTTTGAGATTGAGTTTATCACGTTTGAGTTGATTGATTTTGCTTATGTCGCCAGCGGCTCTGGATTCTTCGATATGGAGTTGTTCTTCAATGTCGGTGTGACGTTTTTTAAGGGATTCGATGCGATGCGATAAGGGCATGGGCGTTTCCTTTTTTTGTAAACATTGGATCAAACGACATAACAGCTCATTGTACCTTAATTTAGTAAAAAAAGCATGACCTATTCCGCCCGCTTTAAAAAAAAGACCGCGTGTATGAGGCTTAACGCCTCGTCAAGAGTTTAGCGAGATAATGCTGCAATCTTCTTTCTTTTCCCCCTTCTTTTTCTGAACTTCTTCCATGAAAAACACGCTTGTCATAATCTTTTTGCTGACGCTTCTGGCCGCGCCATGCGCTGCTCCTGCCTCTGATCATGGTGGCGGTGGCGGGGGAGGCCATGGGGCAGAGGCTAAAAAGGGGGACGATAGCAAAAAGCCTAAGAAGAAAGATGATGCCGCCACGATCACGGGTGGGATGACAGAGAATGAACCTGTTTATTTGAATCTTCCCGCTATCACGATGCCTGTCATCAATAAATATGGGGCGCAGCAGGTCATCTCGATGATTATGAATATCCGTGTTAGTGATAGGGCTGCCGCCGAAGCGATGCAGCTCAATATGCCCAAGTTGAGGGATTCCTTGTTTCAGGTTCTTTATACGGGATTTTCTGATGGTTCTTTGCGCAACGACAACGCCGTGGACTTGGCAGGCGTGAAAGCTATGGTTATTCAGACGGTTAATGCCTTGTATCAGAAAGACTATGCCGTTGATGTTCTCATTCAGGCTATGGCTCAACGGCAGTTATAGTGATTTTTTCATTTCCCCCCTTGCCTTTAAGGGAGTCTTTGGGCATTCTGCCTCGGCTTTGCCGTGTGCGTTAACGCTAAAGCGTTTTTTTGAGTAAGGAGCCATCGGTTCTCTTGCTCCATCGTCTTCAAAAAATGTGAGGAACTGTCCATGAGTACTGAGTTCATGATAATTTTCGCCTGTGGCGTTTTGGCGCTGCTTTACGGATTGGTTACGGCCAGAACTGTTTTGTCGGCCTCTGCTGGTAATGCGCGGATGCAAGAAATCGCCGCCGCTGTTCAAGAAGGCGCGAAAGCTTACCTGAACCGTCAGTACATGACGATTGCCTTGGTTGGTATTGTCATCTGCGTTGCGTTAGGCTGGTTTTTAGGCCTGCATGTTGGCATTGGTTTTGTGACGGGCGCTGTTTTGTCAGGCGTTGCCGGTTATATCGGCATGAACGTATCGGTTCGCGCCAATGTGCGTACGGCTGCTGCCGCTCAGGTAGGGATGAAAGAAGCCTTGGGCATTGCCTTTAAGTCGGGTGCGATTACGGGCATGTTGGTTGTCGGTCTCGGCCTTCTGGCTGTTGGCGGGTATTATTACGCGCTGGTTCAGTGGAAAGGTCTTGAAGAAGAAAACATTCGCTCCGTCATCGAAGCGCTTGTCGCGCTCAGCTTTGGTGCATCGCTGATTTCGATCTTTGCGCGTCTTGGCGGCGGCATCTTTACCAAAGGCGCTGACGTTGGCGCTGATTTGGTGGGCAAGGTCGAAGCGGGCATTCCCGAAGATGATCCACGCAACCCTGCCGTGATTGCCGATAACGTTGGCGACAACGTTGGCGATTGCGCCGGTATGGCTGCTGATTTATTCGAAACCTATGCCGTGACCATCGTCGCGACCATGCTTCTCGCCGCGACGTTCTTTGTCGGTGATGTGCGTGAGACGATGATGATCCTGCCGCTCGTTATCGCGGGTGTTTGTATTGTGGCCTCGGTGATTGGAACGTACTTTGTGCGTTTGAACGCCAAGCAAAACATCATGGGCGCTTTGTATAAAGGGCTTGTTGCGACGGGCGTTCTTTCCGCTGGGTTGATCTTTGTCGCGATCAATAAAATGGTTGGCTTCAACGAAGTCGTTGCCAATGTCGATGGCTCGGTTATTTCTGGAGCGAACCTGTTTTATTGCGCTTTGACAGGTCTGGGCGTCACGGCCTTGATGGTGTGGATCACAGAATACTACACCTCAACGGAATATCGTCCGGTTCGCTCAGTCGCGGCGGCTTCGGCCAACGGTCACGGTACGAACGTGATCCAAGGCCTTGCCATTTCGATGGAGTCCACGGCTCTTCCCGTTCTGGTGATCTCGGTTGGTATTGTTGTTTCTTATATGTTGAGTGGCCTGTTTGGTATCGCAATTGCGGCAACCACCATGCTGGCCTTGGCCGGTATGATCGTTGCCATCGATGCCTATGGCCCTGTGACGGACAACGCTGGCGGTATTGCTGAAATGGCCGATATGCCTAAGGAAATCCGCGTGACCACTGATGCTTTGGACGCTGTTGGTAATACGACGAAAGCCGTTACCAAGGGCTATGCCATCGCTTCAGCGGGATTGGCTTCGTTGGTTCTGTTTGCCGCGTATATCGAAGACTTGCGCCACTACTTCCCCGATTTGAAGGTTGAGTTCAACCTTCAAAATCCGTACGTTGTGGTGGGTCTCTTCATCGGTGGCATGTTGCCTTACCTGTTCGGCGCGATGGCCATGACGGCTGTTGGCCGCGCAGCTGGCGCGGTTGTGCAGGAAGTGCGTCGTCAGTTCCGTGAGATCAAGGGCATTATGGAAGGCAAGGCAAAGCCAGAATATGGCACTGCCGTTGATATGCTAACCAAGGCTGCGATCCGTGAAATGATCATCCCCTCCTTGCTTCCAATCGCTGCGCCTGTCGTTCTGTACGTTATCGTGAACACGGTAGCGGGGCAGACCGAGGCCTTTACGGCACTGGGCGCGATGCTTTTGGGCACGATTGTGACGGGTCTCTTTGTCGCTATCTCGATGACATCGGGCGGCGGCGCTTGGGACAATGCCAAGAAGTATATCGAGGAAGGCCATCACGGCGGCAAGGGTTCAGAAGCCCATAAAGCTGCCGTTACGGGCGACACCGTCGGCGATCCGTACAAGGATGCCGCTGGCCCTGCCATCAACCCGATGATCAAGATCATCAACATCGTGGCGATCCTCTTGCTGGCTATTTTGGCTCGCATGGCGTAACGCCTTCTTTTGTCATTTCCGCGACAGATCGTGGACGTGACGGAGAAAACAAACCCCCACCGGAGCCATCCGGTGGGGTTTTTTGTTTTGGCGAAAACGGCTCTTTTTTATTTGCCAACTCTTGAAGGGGAAGGGGGCTGTTGCCAAGCGTGAAAAAATCAAAACATCCTGTTGATCCAAAGTCATTTTTCTTTTTGACGATTCGGCTTAAGCGTATTAGGCTCTGAATCACCTTAAAGATTTGGAGAGTGCCATCATGACTGATACCACAGTAACACGCGCCCACCTTGCCGAAGCCGTTTATCAAGAAGTTGGTTTATCGCGCAATGATTCGGCACAACTTGTCGATGTCGTTTTGGAAGAAATTGGGCAAGCCCTCATTAGTGGGGAAATGGTCAAGCTTTCCTCTTTCGGTAGCTTTCAGGTGCGTAGTAAGGCTGAGCGCATTGGCCGTAATCCTAAGACGGGAGAGGAAGTTCCCATCTCGCCGCGTCGCGTGCTTGTGTTCCGCGCCAGCCATGTCCTGAAGGACAAAGTCAATCGCACCCGTAAGGGTGGCGCGTCTGGTCATGGAGCGGCCTGATGGAAGGCAGTGCTCAATCTCAAGTGATCGAAGTCAAGTCGGCCAGCGCTTTTCGCACGATCAGCGAGGTTGCTACGAACCTTGAAGTTCCCCAGCACGTCCTTCGCTTTTGGGAAAGCAAGTTTCAACAGGTTCGTCCTTTAAAACGGGGCGGCGGACGGCGTTACTATCGCCCCGAAGACGTCACGTTGCTCTCCAACATTAAAGAGCTTTTATATAATCAAGGCCTCACGATTCGCGGCGTACAAAAGCTTTTGAAAGAAACGGGACGCTCTGGCATTGTGCGCCCTTCAGCCAAACAATCGGTCGCACCAGCCACAATGGCTCAATCAGTGCCAGAAGTTGCCGCAATCGTAGCCAAGCCAGAGACGCAAGGTCTTACTATGGCCGCTCGCCGTGAAATGGAAGGGCTGCTGACAGAGCTTAAAACCATGCGCGATATGATGCGGCAGGTCGGAGTTTAAGGTTAAGCTCTGGCGTTATGGCAGGCCCTTGGTGTTTTGCATACCGGATTTCCATTGCCTTCTTTGTTTTTCTGTGGTTATAGTGCCCGCCTTGTTAAGGGGGTTGGTTTTCTATTAAAGAGAGCCGAAACCCTTGGCTTTTTCTAAGGTCGGGGCGTAGCGCAGCCCGGTAGCGCATCAGTCTGGGGGACTGGGGGTCGCAGGTTCAAATCCTGTCGCCCCGACCATTAAAAAAGAGGCCAAAGGGCCTCTTTTTTAATGGTCAAGATGACAGGTTATGTTGAGGCATGGCAAGCCGTTGGGCGAAGCCATGCGAGGCCGAAGGCCAAAAACATGAGGAACCGAATGTTTTTGCAAATCCTGTCGCCCCGACCAATTTTTCAAAGGCTGTAACAAAATGGACAAAACCGACGAAACTTTCCTTGAGATGGCGATTGAGAAAGCCAAACAGTCCGTTGCTCAAGGCGGGTTTCCGGCGGGTGCTGTTGTGGTCAACAACGGAAAAGTTATCGGTGAAGGTGTAAGCGTTGGAAATGTCATCCATGACCCAACAAGCCACGGCGAAATGGCTTCCATTCGTGACGCCTGCAAAAACATTCAATCTTCCGATCTGTCTGGCGTGGTACTTTATGCCTCCATGCAACCTTGTATCATGTGCCTGAGCGCGGCGATGTGGGCGGGTGTTGCAAGAGTCGTTTTTGCCTGCCCACAAAACAAGGTGTCCCCCGAATACTATGGCGGACATTATGACAGCCTCCTCCTCAATAAATCCTTTCTGCGCCCCTTGACGATTGAACATGCGCCCTCTTTGGAACAGCGTTCATTAGATGTTGTTCGCTTGTGGGAAAAGAAATTGGCAGGCGCGGTCACTGGCTAACCTCATTCATGGTTAATGGGCTTTTTTCAGTCCGCCCTTTTGTCGGGAAAAAGGATTAACAAGGCTCTTTTACTAACGAACCCCTCATTTTTCCTAAAGCACTTTGTTCGAGTGGCATTGTAACATGTTGATATATATTATTATATTAATAATTTCCCTTTTTTGAAAGGGTTGCGAAGCCTTTCAAAAGACGCGATAATGCGCCCATAGGGAGATGCTTTACAATAAGAGTCTGCTTTTAAAAAGACAAAGACGTTTCAGGAAAGACGGCGCCATGACAGTACAAATCTCAACCCTTTCTAACGGCCTACGCGTTGCCACGGACACCATGCTGGATGCCGAAAGCATGGTCATCGGCGCGTGGGTGGGGGTCGGCACGCGCCATGAGCCGTGGAACGCGAACGGCCTTGCCCATTTGACGGAACATATGATGTTTAAGGGAACCAAGCGCCGCTCGGCCTATGCTCTGTCCAAGACGATCGAAAAGAACGGTGGGGCGATGAACGCCTATACGACTCGCGAGGAGACAGCCTATTACGCCCGCGTTTTGCCCGAAGACGCCGACCGTGCCGCTGATATTATAGCCGACATGCTGCTTCGATCCGTTATCGATGCCAAGGAATTAGACCGCGAACGTCAAGTCATTATTCAAGAGATCGGCCGCGACCGCGACACGCCCGAAGATTACATTTACGACCTGATGCACGAAACCGCTTTTCCGCGCCAAAAGCTTGGTCGCTCGATCCTTGGAACTGAAGATGTGATCGAACGGCTTCCTCGTGAGAAGGTTGTTGATTATGTGGGTAAGCACTACCATGCGGGGAATATCGTGATTGTCGGTACAGGCAAGATCGCGCATGATGAGTTGGTGGCTCTTGCGCGGCGCTATTTTGGCCGCCTGCCAGCGGGCGCACCAACCAAGCATGAGCCTGCGCGGATCAAAAGCGGCGACCTGCGCCAGATGAAAGATTCTGAACAACTCCACCTGATGATGGCTTTTCCTGCGCCAAGCTTGCACGCTAAAACGGCTCCGGCAGCGGGGCTTCTTGGAACACTGTTGGGGGGGAGTTCATCTTCGCGCTTGTTCCAAAAAGTGCGCGAAAAGCGTGGCCTTGTGTACAACATTTCCACCTATCATGCGCCGTTTCAGGACACCGGTTTATTCTGCCTTTACGCCGGAACCGATCCCGCTCGTGTGAAGGAGCTTATTCCCGTTGTGTGCCGTGAGCTTCGCGATGTCACCACACGCGTCAGCGCGAGCGAGCTGGGTCGCGCCAAGGCGCAAGCCCGCGCCGACCTGCTCATGGGACAGGAAAGTGTGATGCGTCGCGCCGAGACTCTCGGCCACCACGTCTTGACCTATGGCCGCTCAATTCCCATGGCGGACACGCTGACGCAAATCATGAAGGTCACAGAGGACGAGATTAAAACCATCGCGAGCAAGATTCTTTCTCGCGCCCCCGTCTTCACCGCTCTTGGCCCCACGGATGGCATTGAGCCTTATCGCGCACTTCGCGAGCGATTGGTGTAAGCACAATCTAAAACCTTATCGCCTCGAACCAATCACCGTGAACATTCCATAAGTCTGGAGCGCTCTATCCCCATAACCCTGCTGCGCCGCGAAGACCCGCAATAGGGCCATGAAGAGCAGGAACAAAAAGCGTTTTGGGGTTTTTGGCAATACAATACTTTCCCCACTTTTGCGGAACCTTTTTATAAAGATCGGGCATACCGTTCAGGCCACCGCTCACCACAATGATATGGGGATCATAGGCATGGATCACCGTTACCATCGCCTTGGCCAACATCTCATAATAATGATCAAGAACATCTAGCGCTGCCGCATCACCTGACCTTGCCAGTGTGGCAATTTGAGGATTGTCCGCCTTCTTGCCCGTCATCGCCGCATAAAGGCGCATCAACGCGCTGCCTGCCACCGTTGTTTCGATGCAGCCAATCTGCCCACAACCACATTCAATTGCCGCGCCATCCGATTCTTCGCGATAGGGTAGGGGAAGATGGCCAATTTCTCCCACCAGCCCATTAGGGCCAGAGACAATTTTTTTGTTCACAACAAAGCCAGACCCGATGCCCGTGCCGATAATCAAACCCAAGACCGTGTCATAACCTTGACCAGCGCCATCGATGGCTTCGGCAAGAGCCATGCTGTCCGCATCGTTTGCTATGCGAACCTCTTGTGACGTTGCGGCAGCAAGGTCATCGCGAAATGATTGATCTCGTGCACAGGGGATTCCAACAGAAAAAAAGCCCCCTTTTGCTTGATCAATCATGCCTGCGATACAAACGCCAAAGCGCTCAACAGATTTAGATTGAAGCTCAACCCCTGCCACAACGCCAGCGCATGCCTTTATGAAGGCATCGTATTCTTTGGGCGTAGGAACGCTTTGCTGTCCCATCATGGCACCGTGTTCGTCGAACGCCGCGCCAGCGATTTTTGTGCCACCGATATCAAGCCCGATAGAGATTGTCATGGGGTCCTCTGATTATGGGTTTTTACGATACTCTGCCCAAAACAGGTCAAGAGTTGGTTTTTTGAGGTGTATGCTTTTGGAAGATTGTGCAAAAAGTCTATAATGCCAACTCTTGAAATGGAAGAGGTATTGAGGGCAAAAAAAACGAGGCGGGAGAGCCTCATCGACTCTTCCCGCCCCTCTCTCGTCTCTTTTTTGTATCCTTAAAGGCTGTCTTGCACGGTTTGGAAAACCGCCTCTAGTCTTGGGCCAAGCGTTAAAAGAACGCCAACGATGGCCACGGCAATTAACGAAGCAATCAAACCATATTCAATGGCCGTCGCGCCGGATTCTTCTCTTAAAAAATGAAACATACGCATGATCTTTCTCCTTTGGTTGATAAACTGAAAAGTCGCTTCAACAAACCATCTCACCCCATAGAAACAATCATACAGAAAAGAAATTAAAAACGAGTGAAGAAATGGCTGTTTTGTTTATTATATTCAATAAGATAATACCATTTTATCCAATCGATTTTCATTTGAAATTCGAACTACTTTTCAGCGCCTTTGATAACATAAGGAAAGAACACACTTCTTGGCGTTGAAGCTGTGGTGGCAGATGAGGGTGGGTGGGTTATAAGGTATGAGAGGCTAAGGAGGCGGCCAGTTTTTTCTTTTGCTCGCGAGACAGATTTCTACCTTTTGGCATGGGTTTGCCATCTAGAAAGTCTATTTGTGCTTTGGTCATTTTAGCCGTTATTGTCGTTGGCTGATCAGAAATGCTGAAGGAACCTTCAAAGACGGATAGGTTTCCTTCTTCTCTTGTCTTGGAAAGGAGAACGCATGTTCCATCCTTTGTATGGGGGCTTGAATTCTTTTGGGAAAACGAAGCCGATTTCTTTGTGGAAGGGCGGGGATGCATGATTTCTTCCATGATATGCTGATAGGCATCATCTTTGAATTCAGCTTTTAATTCACGGCGAACGAGACTCGTTATACGGTTATAGGCTCTTTTAATACGATAGTGTTTTATGGCAGCGGCAATATCGGGGGATAAGTCGCGCAAATTTTTCTCTTCTTTCCCAGAAACATGAGCGTTGTTTTCGTTGTTCGTTGTGAGGCTCATTTTTTCACACAAATTGGAAGAGTTTAGGAGATCGGTTCACTTTTAAAAAAATAGGGCAGTGTCGATGCCGAAGCAATCTTTAGAATCAAAACTTATCATACATAAGTAAATAATCTCTTATTTGCGGCGTCGTATCAATGTGAAAAAGGGGATATCCTTTGTTTTCAGATTTTACCCTGCGTCATGACGGCATGGTTAATGGCTTCATTGACGGTTTCGGGGGGGATGGCCAGCATGGCCTCGCTGCCAAAATCTTGGGCGCAAATAACCGTTCCTTGGCTCACGCGTGGGGCGAACTTGCGGGCGCTGGTGGGGCCAAAAAGGCTGATAAGGGGGCAATTGACCGCTGCCAGCATATGGCTTGTCCCGCTATCGTTCACAACGGCTAGATCAAGGCAGTGCCCTAGCGCCAGCGTTTGTTCAACACTGATATCGCGGCCACCCCACACGTCATAGGCTTGCAAGGGAAAAATGGCCTCAGGAATCGATTTAAAAAGCCTGTCGTATAAGTCCATCTCTTGTGGGCCTAATAAGAAAACGGGCACTCTGTTCATGCGAACTTGTAATTTGGCGACTTTTTCAAAGTTTTCTAGCGGCCATTTTTTGATGGTGTTTCCTGCGCCCGGTGCGAAGCCGATGTAAATCTGTCCCTCTGGTAAAATGCGTCGTGCCTTGGTGAGAAGGGGCGTCGAGACGGGTAGGCGAGCCGTCACGGCTGGAACAAAGCCAGCCGCAAGCTCAATCGTTTGCAACAGTTGCGCGATAAGAGAGGAGGGCGTGGGGGCCAACAAAGGGGGGCGCCTGTCCGAAAAAAGATAGCGCATGGCGGGCGCGATAAAAAGCTTGTGTGGCAGGCGAAGTCTTGCGGTTAGCACAGGCTTCCACCGTCCGCGTGTATCGATCACAAGATCAAACGGAGGTGGAATTGTGTTGTTTTCATCACCGCCTATCAGCCAAGAGGGCTGGACATGGATTTCATTCAGAAAGGGTGCTGCCGTCTCGCGCAAGGCTGAGGCATAAACGGTATCGCCTTGAGCGGTCACCCAATGGAGGGTGGCTTGCGGCCAAGCGGCGCGTAAAGCGCGGACAAAAGGCAGTTTAATAAGGCCATCGCCAATAACCTCGCGGCCAGACAGGATGGCGATATGCTCGGCAGGAAAAAAGGGGAAGGGAGGCGTCATTGTCAAAAAAGGGGCTTGAATCGGTTGGCAAAAGAACCCAGATAGGGCATGAAGGACTCTATCATTACACCTTACAGGTAAAGAAACAGGAAACGCCCATGAGCCAAGATCAAAACGAAGCCCCCCAGCAAGCCGTCCGTGACCTTGAGGAAGCTGAAACCTCTGTGGATGCGGCTGAAGATGCCTTGGGTATGGCGCAAGATGAAATAGGCAAGCTTAAAGATCAGATTCTTCGCGCGATGGCTGAGACTGAAAATACGCGCCGCCGCATGAAAAAGGAAAACGATGACGCGCAAAAGTTTGCTGTCGCAAGCTTTGCCAAGGAAATGTTGGTTGTTGCCGACAATTTCCGCCGCGCTTTGGACGCTGTGCCTAAGGACGATGCGCAAAACGATACCTTTAGAAATCTGGTGATGGGCGTGGAGGCGACCGAGCGTCAGCTTCTCTCGGCGTTTGAGCGTTTTGGGATTAAAAAGGTTGAGCCGACAGGTCAGCCTTTTGATCCTCACTATCATCAAGTGATGATGGAGCAGGACGACCCCAGCGTTCCCGCCGGAACGATCCTGACGGTTCTGCAAGCGGGTTATATGATCCATGATCGGCTTTTGCGTGAGGCGATGGTTGTGGTCGCCAAAGGCGGCCCCGCCGCGCATAAGGTAGATACCAACGCATAGGGTTGACCCTCGCTTAAAAGAGGCTTTTTCTCTCTTTTTATACCTTTTTTGCATAATTTCGCTTGAAGTTGCGCTTGGGGGCAGCCACACTGCGCCGCGCATCATAAAATGATGTGCTCGCTCATTACAAAAGATGAAGGACTTTTATGAAAGTTGATGCCAACACCGTCCGCAAGGGCCACGTTCTGGAACACAACAACAAACTGTGGGTTGTGATCAAAAGTGAAATTATGATCCCCGGAAAGGGGAACGCGATCGTTCAGATCGATATGAAAGATGTCCGCACGGGCATCAAGACGAATGAGCGTTTTCGCACGCAAGAGTCGGTTGAGCGTGTCCAGCTTTCGGATCACGAAATGCAATTTCTGTTCGTCAGCGATGGCGATTATACCTTTATGGATCAGGAATCGTTTGAGCAATATGTCGTGCAGGCCGACATCATCGGCGATGCGGCGGTGTATTTGCAAGACGGCATGGTTTGCAACGTGCAAACCTATGAGGGATCGCCTCTTTCGGTGGAACTGCCCGCGCAGGTGACACTGGAGATTGTTGAGGCCGATCCCGTCGTGAAGGGGCAGACCGCCTCGTCATCGTACAAGCCCGCCAAGCTTTCGAACGGTGTGCGTATTCTGGTGCCTCCGTTTATCGAGGCTGGAACGCGTGTCGTTGTGGCTACCGCCGACAACAGCTATGTTGAGCGCGCGAAGGACTAAAAACGGATTTGAATAGGATTTAAGAAAAGGGCGTTCAAGGAAGGGCGAGTAAGCCACTTTCCTTGAACGCTCTTTTTTATGCTTCGTCTCTTTGCTTTATTGTCGAATTATAGCTTTTGGGGCTTTTTTTAAGCGAGCCGCCACCCAAAATTATGACGTTCTTAATAAGATTGGGGTAGCCTAAATAGGATGGGGTTCTTACTTTTTTCAGGAGATGACCATGAAATATTCTCTTTCACTTTCTTTGTTGGCGCTTTTGCTTCTTGCCTGCTGGGGCGCAGGAGATTCTCAAGCGGGCGTTCTTTTTCCTCCATACGGAACCGTAGGGGCTGCTAAGACCTGTCCCACTGGGAAGACTTTTTTGAGGTGGACAGGGGATACGGTTGAGTGCGGTAAAGTGAACGATGAGGTTACGGTCGCTTCTTGTGGCAGTGGGCAGATGCTTGTGGGGATCACAAACGGGGCGGCGAATTGTATCCCTATTCCAAAACCAACGCTTGGCCCCGTTCAAACCTTTCATTTTGGTGATCAAGGGTGGTCCTTGTTGAACTGCCCCAATGGTTATGTGATGACGGGGGCTGGCGGTTGGGCGAATACGGGAACGAATATTTATATGAACTGTAGGAAGCTTCAATAAAAGAGCAACCTAAAAGAAAAAAGCGCGGTGCAAAAACACCGCGCTTTTTTATGACTTGCAAAGTCTAGAGAGGAAAACGCCCGAAAGGGTTATTTCTTCATCATGCCCTTAATGTTATCGATCCCTTCACAAACGGCGCTGCTGACCGTTTGCATGGTTTCAACATGGCTTTGTGAGAGAAGCTCTGACAGCTCCTTAAGGCTGGAGACGCACCCTTCAATCGTCGTTTTTGTGGCCTCAACTTGCTTGGCCACTTTTTCTTCGGCGGTTGGGGCGGCCATCACGGCTTGCATAAGACCCGATGTGGCCTCCATGCTTTGACGCGCCAGATCGGATTGGCGACGCATATACGCCTGCATATTTTCAAAGGCCTTCTGGTTGTTGGTCGCGATGGCCTCAAGGCCTTTGCGTTGAGCGGCCATCATGGATTCGATATCCATGTTGGGGAGTTTGCACTCGCTCATCGTTTTGCTGAAATCAGAAAATTTGGACATATCCATCATCTTTGACATATCGGCCATTTTGGAAGTGTCCATCATTTTAGACATATCCATAAATTTCGAAAAATCGACATCAAAGAAAGGGTTTGTTGGGTTTGACATTGTGGGTTCCCTCATGCCTTGCTAACTGTTGGTTGTATCCGCAGAATCAAGCCATATGACGAATGCGGTATGGTTAACAAAGATGAATATGACTAATCTTAACCAATTTGTCACGCTTTTTTTTACCATATTTTTTGGCTTAAAAGCTTGCTTTTTTAAAAAAACAGCGCAAGCGTGACTTTTTTGATAGCCGACGAAAAAAGGAGAGGGCGAATCGGCCTTACGCTTGTCCTGCCGTATCAATCATGGCGGCGGCCAAAGCTTCTGTGGGATGCTTGCCACCCCATACGACGAATTGGAAGGCGGGGTAGAAGCGCTCGCACTCCGTCAGCGCAATCTCGACAAGGTCTTCCAATGTTTCAACGCCTGGTAGCTTATCGCTGCGCGCCAGAACGGTATAGCGGAACAGCGGCGCGTTTTGCTGCATATCCAGATCGAAGTGACCCAGCCACAAACGATTGTTGAGAAGAGAGAGAAGGTCGTTCACGTCGCCGCGCTTGCTTTCAGGAATGCGCATATCGAACTGACAGGAAAATTGCAAAGCGCCCACTTCGCGCTGCCACACAAAATACATGCGATAATGACACCAGCGTCCTGCAAGCTCAACGGTCAACTCATCCTCGCCAGAGCGATCGAACAACCATTCGTTGGCTGCGACGATTTCCTCTAGCGTATCGAGAGGATTGTGCGAGAGGGTTTGCTCTTGAACCGAAAGGAACGCCATGGTGGGGAAGCCTTCTTTTTTGAAATGACTTCGAAAAATATCAAAGGGTGCAACTGCGCCGCAAGAGTCTCGTGCGATTTTTTGTGACAGGACTCGCGCCCGTGTGTTTTGAGTCACAGTGTGCGAGGCGTGCGCGAATCCTTTCGTTTACGGACTAACCGATTCAATTGACTCGAACTTTGAATCATTTCAGGCAGTTGAAATGCGCTTTTTGCCCTGTGAAACGAAGAGGTTTGATTAACAAAAAGTAAATTTATTTTTTGACGCGAATTTGTTTTTTGACGGGCTTCTTTTGGGGACTTGACACGCGATTCTTTCCTTCAAGCGCTTGAAGACGACGATTCAAATCATCTTGTGCGATGCGAATTTTTTTGATCATCGCAAAGGCGACATCAAACTCATCATGAGTCACCAAATCAAGTTTACGCACGATGGCCTCGCGCTTACCGGACAGGTGAACGGCCGCTTCTTTTTTAGCGCCAAGGAGAAGGTTGACCGCGATTTCTGTCAGCGCCATCAAATCATCAAGGCCGCTTGATTGCTGTTTTTGTTTTTTCATCGCGCTGTTTTCCCTTTATGGTGTTTGATGGTGAAATAGGCTATAACAACCCGAGTTATGAGTTGAGCCTTTTGAAAAACAAAAAAACCTGTCATTCCCGCGAAGGCGGGAATTCAGCTGCGCCGTGTCCACGGCGCACATGAGTCAGAAAGATGTAAGAAACACACTGTTTTTGACTCATCTGCCTCGCAGACGCTCGGCGCTGGATTCCCGCCTTCGCGGGAATGACAATGTTTTTATCGGTTTTTCAAACGGAGAAACCCATTAATCAGGTTATAACAGCCTTTCCTTTTTTGTCCATGCCTTAAGGATTCCCATGTTTGCTTTTTTGTTTCCTTCTATCGATCCCGTTTTTTTCTCAGTCGGGCCGATTGAGATTCGCTGGTATGCGCTGGCCTACCTTGCTGGATTTTTAGGTGGCTGGTGGCTGTGTATGAAGCTGGCGCGCCTGAATCCTAAAGGAAAGCCGACGGCCAAAGACTATGACGATTTCCTGACGTGGGCCGTTATCGGTACGATTTTGGGCGGGCGTCTTGGGTATGTCCTGTTTTATCAGTTTGACTATTACATGGCGCAGCCGTTAGAGGCGTTGCAGGTATGGCACGGCGGCATGTCCTTTCACGGCGGGATGTTGGGCGTGATCGGTGCGGCTCTTTTGTTCGTGCGTAGGCGGGGGCTCTCCTTCTTCGCGTTTACCGACGTGTTGGCTGTTGTGACGCCGATTGGCCTCGGCCTTGGCCGCCTTGCGAACTTTGTGAATGGCGAGTTGTTTGGCCGCGTGACAGGGGCTCCGTGGGGCGTTGTTTTTCCCTATGGTGGCGATTTGCCACGCCATCCCAGCCAGCTTTATGAAGCGGGGCTAGAGGGCGCGGTGCTTTTGATCATCATGCTGCTCTTGGCCTTTAACCCCAAGGTGCGGGCGAAGGAGGGGCTGTTATCGGGCGCGTTTCTGACGCTCTATGCCTTGTTTCGTTTTGGCGTGGAGTTTTTCCGCGAGCCTGACGCGCAGCTTGGCTTTCTGTTTGCGGGCGCGACGATGGGGCAGCTGTTGTGCGTGCCGATGTTCTTGTTCGGCATTGGCCTGATCGCTTATGCGTTTAAGAAAGAGCGAAAACTATGACCGCGATGGATAACATCGTGCGCGATGTGATCAAGGCGGAAGGGCCTGTTTCCGTTGCGCGGTTTATGCAACTGGCGCTTTCTCATCCCGCGCATGGTTATTACATTAAGGGCGATCCGCTGGGCGTGGCGGGCGACTTTACAACCGCGCCAGAAATCAGCCAGATGTTTGGCGAGCTGATCGGCCTGTGGCTGGCGGAGGCATGGCAGGCGCAGGGCTCACCATCCCCCTTTACGTTGATCGAGCTGGGGGCAGGGCGCGGCACACTGCTGGCCGATGCTTTGCGGGCTACGGCCAAAGTGCCGAACTTCCATGCGGGCATGAGGCTGCGGATTATTGAGAGCAACGAAACGCTTAAGGCGATGCAACTTGAAAAATTGGCGGCGTATCATCCGACCCATAGCGCGGATTTGTCCGATTTGCCGGAGCATCCCGTTTTCTTTATCGCCAACGAGTTTTTCGACGTGATGCCGATCCATCAGTATGAGCGCCATGCAGAAGGTTGGCGCGAGAGGCTGGTGGGGCTTGATGCTGCGGGCGCGTTTGTTTTTGTGGCTGGCGAGCAAACTGTCCCCTTGCCGTTGCCCGAAGGCGTCTCGTTTTATGAGCTATCGCCTGCCGCCATTGGCCTTGCGCAGGCGATGGCCAGCCATATCGCGGCGCAGGGCGGCGCGGCGCTGATTATCGATTATGGTTATGCTGAGAACAGCGGCGCGAATACACTGCAAGCCGTGTCGGGCCATGCCAGCGTTCCTCCGCTGGAGCGGGCGGGCGCAGTGGATCTCACGGCGCATGTTGATTTTGCGGCGCTGCGCCTTGCGGCGCAAAAAGAAGATGTCTTTGTGTCGCCTATCATCGGGCAGGGCGCGTTTTTAAAGGCCTTGGGCATAGACCTTCGCGCAAGGCAGCTGAAGATGCACGGCACGTTAGAGCAAGCCGACGCGATTGATGCGGCGCTTCACCGCCTTGTGTCGGCGGAGGAAATGGGCGTGTTGTTTAAGGTCATGGCGATGACGCCCAAGACCTTTCAGGATTTAGCGGGGTTTCCATGAGCGCGGAATAGATTTTGTGGCGTAACATTTTAGGCGTTAAGAACCTAGTCACCCTCCCCTTGCGGGAGGGTCGAAAACACGAAGTGTTTTCGGGGAGGGGGCAGACAATGGAGTTTCAAAAGCAAACCCCTCCCCGAAAAATCCGTCTCCTTACGGAGTCGAATTTTTCGACCCTCCCGCAAGGGGAGGGTGATAAGAGAGCTATAATTTTGGTGCGAGGGGGATTTATGCAAAATATCGACTGTATCAAAGCCAAAACATTGAACGCGATGATGTCTGTTACGCACGGCTTTTTCATGCGAACGGGTGGCGTCAGTCAAGGCGTTTTTTCTTCGCTGAACGGTAAGCTTGGGCTGGCCGACGATCCCTTGTTTGTACGCGAGAACAGGCGACGCGTGAATGCTGCCCTTGGCGTGAAGGACAATGTCTTTGTTGCGTGCGATCAGATTCACTCAACCGAGGTGATCCCCGTCGCCGCCGCGTGGGACAGCCTTCATGAGCCGCCCGCCGATGCGATGGTGACGCGCAAGCGCGGCGTGACTCTCGGCATTTTGACGGCGGATTGCGCCCCAATCCTGTTCGCGGATGGGGCGGCTGGCGTGATCGGCGCGGCGCATGCCGGTTGGCGTGGCGCTTTGGGCGGCGTGATCGAAAACACGCTGGAGGCGATGGAGCGTTTCGGCGCGCAGCGCAGCGCGATCAAGGCCGCCGTGGGCCCGTGCATCTGGCAGGAGTCTTACGAGGTCGGCGCGGATTTCAAGTTGCCGTTTCTGACACAATGCGACGCGAACGAAAAGTTTTTCAAGCCAGCGCAGAGGGCTGGGCATTTCCTTTTCGATCTGCCCGCTTACGTTGCGGCGCGGTTGCATGAGGCGGGCTTGGAAAGCGTGGAAGGCTCCCCCGCCGATACGTTCGCGGATGAAGGGCGTTTTTTCAGCTACCGCCGTGAAACGCTGGGGATTGAGGCTAACGCAGGGCGGCAAATGGCGGCCATCGCTTTGGTTAACGCGTGACGGCGCGAAAGTAAAAAAAGAGCATGAAAAAGGCAGGCTCGTGCTATAGAGAGCGTTCTGATGATATCTTTTTCGCATCGTATTTACAGGAGATTTTGAGATGACGGATTATACAAACGCCTCTTTTAAAGAAATATATGAACAAATTTTTGAACAAGGTTCAGAGGGTGATCCCAAGGCTAAAGCTGAACTAAAACACCGAGGTGACGCGAAGAAGCTGGGGGACGACGCCATCGGCTATTTACAAGCGAAGGCAGAAAAAGGGGACGCTTGCGCGCAAAACTTCCTTGGAGCCTGCTACGATCAGGGGGTTGGTGTTGAGCCTGACCCTAGGAAAGCCGTGAAATGGTTTCGTGCGTCTGCAGAACAAGGATTTCCTCTAGCTCAACATAATCTTGGGTTCCACTACGCTAACGGGATTGGTGTTAAGGCTGATCGCAAAAAAGCCGTGAAATGGTATCGCGCATCCGCTGAACAGGGAATTTCTCAGGCACAATTTAATCTTGGATGTTGCTACGCTAACGGGACTGGTGTTGATGCTGTTGACAGCAAGAAAGCCGTGGAATGGTGTCGCAAGGCGGCTGAGCAAGGGCATGCTCTTGCTCAATTTTATCTTGGAGACAGCTACCACAAAGGGTTTGGTGTTGGACGCGATGATGTTGAAGCCGTGAAATGGTTCCGCATGGCTGCTGAACAAGGACTTCCTCTAGCTCAATTTACTCTTGGTATATGTTATGGTGATCAGATCGGTGTTAAGGCTGACCCCAAGAAAGCCGTGAAATGGTTCCGCATGGCTGCTGAACAAGGACACCCTGAAGCTCAACTTAAACTTGGGGTATGCTGCGGGGGTGGGTTTGGTACTAAGACAGATTCTGTGGAGGCTGCAAACTGGTTGGCGGCGGCAAGTCAGCAGGGTAACAGCAAGGCGATTGAGCGGCTCTTTGACCTTTGCAAAAAGGACGCGACTTTGCGCGAAGCTTTTATAAAAGCCATGGGAACGGTTAAGCGCCCTGAAGTTAAAGACCCACAAACCCAATTCCCAACCTGTAAAGCATAAGGGTTTGTCATTGGCGGGGAGCGTGGGCGACGGAAGAGGGATGCCCTTTCCATTACCCCGCCCGTCATCCATTTTCTTTCGCGCATCCGCCGTCGCTGCTTCGCAGCTATGGCGCGACAGGTCGCGGGGATGACAAAAGAGGGTGGTTATGCAAGAGGTCTATTGTGTCCCCCATGTCGTTATAACGCGTCATAGTATAGGCTGTCTGCGCCGAATTGCCTTTGCATGATGGACAGGGCGGCTTTGTGAATCATCGAGCCGCCGGACGAGCTGCAATAATTTGCAAGAATGATGGGCTGAACGCCACAATCCCATAAATTGAAGCAGGCCGCAAAGACGCAAGCATCTGTGTCAACTCCGGCGATGCCTACGCGGGGATAGGCTTTCAGTTTTTCTATAAGGCTTTGGGGAAGGCCATAGACGTAATGCTCAAAGACTTGTCCTGCCATGGGGGCAAGCTTATCTGGGAAATCTGTTTCGGGCGGAACCATAACGTCCATCCAGTCAAGGTGGCGATGAAACATGCTGTCGGGATGATTGCGGTATTTAAGCCAATACGTGGTTTCTGGAGGATGTTTTGATGTGAGCGCAGCGACGGCATGAACAAGGTCTTCCTGTTGTTTGAGGAAGCCTTTTTGCATATCGATAATAAGGAGAGCGTCAAAGGGCATGGGCATGATGAAATCTCTCTTTCCCGTCTTGCCAGACTTTTTGCGTTTTGAAGCTGTGATCCAGCATGACGATGTCGGCGGCGTAAGTTGGCAGGAGTTTACCGAAGCGGTGTCCTAGGCCCAAAAACGCGGCGGGAAGGGTGGCGGCCATGCGAAGAACCATTTCAGGATCAAGGCGCACATCGCGGATGCAGCGTGGTACGCATTCGCCCAAGGTCAGGCTCGCGCCGCACAAGCCGCCCTTTTCGTTGGTGCAAGCCTGTCCATTCGAAGAGGCTTTAAGGCCGCACAAAGTGAACGGCTCTGGCTTTTCTGCTCCTGTAGGAGGCATGGCGTCGCTGACTAAAAAGAGGTTGTCTTTGGCGCGTGCGGCAAGGCGCATCATCTCTGGCGCGACATGGATCGTATCACCGATAAGACTTGCATAAGATGGCGCGTGATCAAGCGCGATGGCGGCAAGGGATGGCTCGCGTCCGCTCATCGGTGGCATGGCGTTGAAGAGATGTGTAAAGCCTTTGGCTCCGGCGGTCAGCGCCGCCCTGACTTGATCCGCGTTAGCCTGTGAATGCCCCAGCGAGACAATCACGCCTTGCGCAACAAGTTGGGCTATCTGATCGGGCGTTACCTGTTCAGGAGCCAGCGTGATCATAAAAATTTCATCGTCTTGCGCGTGATAAGCTGCAAGGTCTTGATCGTTCATGGGGCGGATAAAGGCGGCATTGTGCGTGCCCTTTTTCTCCACGCTGATGTGGGGGCCTTCAAGGTGGATGCCAAGGATGCTGCTGTCTTGCGCGCGCGCCTGCCGCGTTGCTTTGATGGCGGCGTCCATGGTTTCAAGCGTATCCGTGATGCAGGTCGGCAAAAGGCGGGTCGTGCCCGTCCTTTTATGCGCGGCCGCGATGGCCAGAATGCCCTCACATGTTGGTGTGGTGTTAAGGAGGACATTGCCGCCGCCATTCACCTGACAATCGATAAAAGCGGGGGCGAGGATATGGTTGCCGCAAGAGAACTGTTGGAAACTGGGGGGAACTTTATCGTTGGCAACAAGATCGATGATTCGCCCTTCCTCCATCAAAAGGGCCTTTTTTTCAACAAAAACATCACCTGTAAACAGGATGGAGTCGGTGAGGGCGGTGGGAAGATGGGCGACTGTCATTGCTTGCACAAGGCTTTCGGGTGGATTAGGGTTGGGGACTTGAAAAAGATTCTCAATCCCCTTGAACAAACAGGTTCCTATGCAGTCTACAAACCACGACAGCCTTATACAAGAAATTGATGACGATCTCGCCCGCAAGCAGATGGAAGCTTTGTGGAAGAAATATGCGCCCTTCGTGATTGGCGGCGCGTTGGCGATTATTGCGGCGACGGCGGGCATAACGGGCTGGAAAAATTATACAACGCAGACCGAGCAAAAGGCGACGCAAGCGTTGGTTGAGATTGTGGATAAGGACTATAAGACGCCAGAGGAAAAAATTGCGGCTTTTGAATCGTTTGCTAAGGATTCCTCTAAGAAGCCTTTAGCTGTTTTTGCAAAGTTTGAAGCGGCTTCTGTGGCTTTGGAGCAAAACAAGCGCGAGCAGGCTATCGCCCTTTATGATGGCCTTGCTGCCGATACGGCTGCCCAGCCTCTTTATCGTGACCTTGCGGCTCTTTTTTCTGTGCAGGCGCAGTTGGATTCTGGCGATCCCGCCGCTCTTGAGGCGCGTTTGGCTCCGCTCATGAAGATGGGTAATCCTTGGCGTTTTTCGGCTTATGAGTTTGCGGCTTATCTGGCTCTTCGCGTGGGCGATAAGGAAAAGGCGGGAAAGCTATTTGCCGAGCTTAAGGCGATGCCAGATGCGCCAGCTTCGTTGGCGATGCGGGCAAGTGATGTTTTGCAGTGGCTGAGTGAGGGGAAATAAAAGGATGAAACGATCCATGCGGTCTTTCCTGTCTTATCCATTCTTGATGCTGCTTGTTTTTTCTTTGGTCGCTTGCGGATCGGATAAAGCAGAGAAGGAAGAAGCTATCGCGTCTTCCAGCTCGGGTAAGCGCATCGCTGTTTTGGAAGAGGCTCAAAAACAGCTGACGGGGCAGATTCCTGATTTTCGCGTTGAGGTTCCTGCGCCAGCGTTGAATGCGGATTGGGCACAAAACGGTGGTAATGCTCAGCACGCTATGGGGGCTTTGGCTTTGGCCTCATCCTCTCCTGTCAAGAAATGGTCGGCGAGTATTGGTTCTGGCTCCAGCGGTGATTACAAGCTTTTATCGACACCTGTTGTGAGTGGCAAAACGCTTTATGCGATGGATTCAAAGGGTCGCATAAGCGCTTATGATACAACGGATGGTGATCGCCTTTGGCGGGTGGATACGGCGTTGCCTGATCGCGATGGCGAAGCCATGGGCGGCGGTCTTGCCTTTGAAGGCGGCGTTGTTTATGGAACCACGGGTTTTGGAGAGGTTGTGGCGCTTCGCGCAACGGATGGCGCGGTTATTTGGCGGCGCGTTTTGGGAAAACCCATTCGCTCGGCGCCGACGATTGCGGATAAACGCCTTTTTGTGATCGATATTGAAAATGAAACTTTCATGTTGGACACCAAAACCAGCCTTGTTCTTTGGGCTCATAAGGGCATTGCGGAAAGCGCGACTTTAATGGGCTCGTCCAGCCCTGCGGTGAAGGGTGATACGGTCGTTGTGGCGTATAGCTCTGGTGAGGTTTTTGGCCTAAGGGCACAAAACGGTCGTGTGGTTTGGGGGGAGGTTTTGGCCGTTCCGACAAAAATTGGGGCGTTGCCTGCGATTGCCGATATTCGCGGCTTACCCGCCATGGATAAGGGCGGCGTCTATTCCATCAGTCACAGTGGTCGCATGGCGGCGATTGATGAGCGGCGCGGGAATCGTTGGTGGGAGTCCGATATCGGCGGTGTCAACACGCCTTATCTTGCGGGCGATGTCGTTTATGTTGTGACGAATGATAGTGAGCTGCTTGCTGTATCGCGCCAAGATGGTCGCATTATATGGGTGACGCCTCTTCAAAAATTGAAAAAGCCATCGGATCGGGATTCGAAGCCTGTCTCATGGTGGGGGCCTGTGCTGGCGGGGGGGCGCTTGTGGCTCACCAATTCCTTGGGCTCTTTGGCCTCTTTTGCACCAGAAACGGGCAAGGCTTTGCAGGCTATTGATTTGGACGATCCCTTTTTCCTTCCCCCCATCGTTGCGGGGCAAACCCTTTATGTCCTGACGGATAAGGGTGAGCTTATTGCATTGCGGTGAAGCACTTCCTTTTTTGTAAGGGCAAATATACTTTAAAAACGAGGCGCTAGACGCCACTCTTCAACAGTTTCGTGAAAGCGAATCAAGCAAGAGGAGCGGGGGCGCGTTGTCTGGGGCTTTTCCTATTCGTGACCTTCCTGCCGCAGGGGCGACGATAATCAAAAGAAATAACACCATCTCCTTGATGACTATCGACTATTGGTTGCGTACCCTTTAGAACAATAGGAGTCGTGATTCTATCTTGGGTGTTGCCCTGCCTATGTCTTTATCTATTCGCTTCTCATCTTGCTTGACGGCCTTGGGTTTGACGCTTGCGTTGGCGGCGGTTTTCCCTATGGGCGCAAGTGCGCAAATGCCAGCCGCATCGGTTGAAACTTATATCGATCAAGCTGTGCCAGATACAACGGGACAAGGGGTTATGCCTGATGGCGTGATCTGGAACCAGCCGCTTAAAGCGGGCGACATGGTTTTGCCAAGAAAAAGCGCAACAAAAGTAAAACCAAAAACGACAGCCGTTCCGGCTGTGCCTTCTGCTTTGAATGATCTTAAAGCGCCTAAACTTCCTGCTGCAACGGTCAAGAAAGCGGCTCCGCCTCAAATCAAAACGGATAAAAACAGCACGGCAAGCCTCATGCTTTTGCAGGGGATGAAAACGGCGTTACAAAAAGCCGGACAGAATGCCGAGATTCCAAAATCGGATTTAGAACCTATCGATCCGGCCTCTGTTAAAATCGATGACAGCATGGTGGCTTTGCCTGAAGCGATGGAAGCTTCTGGGGAAAAGACGCCTTCTATGGCGATCTCTCTTCCCTCTAAGAAGGAAGGGTTTGTCGCTGGGCAAGAGCCTAAGGGATGGGTTTCTCCTGACAAGGCCGCTCTTCATGATGCCGAAGGGAAGGCTGCCTCTAAGACGGATGATGGGATGATGGATATTGTCTTCCCGCCCGAAATGACGAAGAGCGCCGCGCCATCCGCCGTTGCGGCCAGTGATCGTGTGCCAACGACGTTTGGTGCTGATGCTGGTGCTGCCGGTGCTGTTGCGGGGGATGAATCGCCCAAAGCGACTGAGATGGCTGAATCACCCTTACTGTTAGAACAATCGGCGGCCAAGCCTGCCGAGGATAAGAGCCTTTTTGATCGTATGGCTGAGCCGTTCACCAGCATTTTTGGTGAGCCGGTGGAGCAAAAGGAAGCGAAGAAGAAAGCGGCCACGACGGATCGGGATTCTTTGGATTCGGATGAGACTGATATAGGGAATGAGAAAAAAGAGACAGGCAAAGGCGAGAAGGTCAACGCTTCAGCATCCGATCTTTCGCTTCCTCCTATAGAGGACGAGGCCAAAGCTTGTCAGCCCAGTGTAACAAAGTGGACGCGTGAGTGTGCCGATGCCGGTTATCCGGCACACTTTGTCGGAAAAATTGTTGGAGAAACGCGGGTCGTTTGTCCGTTGGGGGATGCTCGTGACGTGTGGCTTAGCAATAATTGCGCTGCGCCGCTTGCTTCCTCACCTTTAGCGGTATCGGCTTCGTCGTCCGTTGTCGTCTCGCCTGTCGCAACGGCCATGGCGCAAGAGCCTTCCAGTGCCGCATCGGTTATTGTGCCTGCGGCTATGGAAGCATCCATTATCGATGCCTCATGCGGCGTGGCCAATGGCCTTGCAGCGGATGGCAAACCCGCTGGCGATTTGTGCGCGCAAGGGATGGCGACTCCCGTTTTAGGCGATGGTCCTTGGCGGTGGAGTTGTAAGGGGCTTGGCGGCGGCGTGACGGTGAGTTGCGCGGCGCCTGTTGCGGCGGGGGCAACGCCTAAAAAGACGGAAGCGAAGGATGCAGCGGCTAAGGCGAGCGAGGCATCCATCATTGACGGTCAGTGCGGCGAAGCCGCAGGCGTGGGCGCCCAAACAGCGCCACTCTCTGCTTTGTGTAAGCAAGGCCAACCTAGCCGTGTGAATGGCGCTGGTCCTTGGACATGGGCGTGCAGCGGCTCTAACGGTGGCATTGCGGCTTCTTGTAACGCGCCGCGCAAGGCGGATGGCGTTTGCGGCGTGGCTCATGACGTTGGGACGGACAGCTTGCCGATGCGCGATCTTTGTACGGCGGGCTATGCCAGTGCCGTGACGGGACAGGGACCTTGGAATTGGACATGCTCCGGTCTTTACGGCGGCGGCGCGGCAACGTGTCATGCGCCCTTGAAGAATAACGGCATTTGTGGCGCGGCCTCTATGCGTGGCCATCGTGATGCGCCGACGGGGGATCTTTGCAACGCTGGTGTGGCCAGCTCTGTAGCAGGGACGGGGCCTTGGACATGGTCGTGTGAGGGCGGTAACGGCGGGGCGAGTGTCAGCTGTCGCGCTTCGACTTTGATTGATGGCGCTTGTGGGCCTGCCCATGGCAGCGCCTATGCCAAAACGCCGATGGAAGGGCTTTGTTCATCGGGGCATGCTACGCGCGTGACGGGATTGGGGCCGTTTAATTGGTCTTGCTCTGGCGATAATGGCGGTGCAACGGTAAGCTGCACGGCTTCGCTTGGGACACAGGAAGAGGTTGAGTCCGTGATTTCTTGCGGCGAAGCGGTTGAGACTTTGGCGCTTGGCAAGCCCAGCGATAAACTCTGCGCTTCCGGTCAGGCCAGCGCTGTAGAAGGTGATGGGCCTTGGACATGGCGTTGTTCTGACGATGCGGGGCATAGCGCTTCGTGTTCGACGCTTAGCGCAAGCGCGGGCGCGTGTGGCAAGGCCGCCGGTGTGCCTGTTTCCAACGAGCCAAAGACCAAGCTTTGTGAGGCGGGAACGCCCAGCGACGTTCGTATGCATGCCAAGACGGAATGGCAATGGGATTGTGCGGGAACGATGGGCGCTAGTGCCGTTTCTTGCTCTGCGCCAATAGCGGCGGCAGAGGCTAAAAAGGAAACGTTGGCTGCGCTTAAAAATGACAAGGCAGTTGCGGCTGCTCCTGCGCCAGAAGCGGTTTGCGGCAATGCTGATGGGAAAAACCTAACCGAGAAACCCGATGACGATCTTTGTGCGACGGGCAAGGCCAGCGCTGTGCGTGGCTCTGGTCCGTGGAGTTGGACGTGCGGGCAAAAGGCCAAGGTGAATTGTGAAGCGCAAAAGACCGTGAACGGCGCATGCGGTGTGACCAATGGATCTGTTCAAAAAGAAGCGCCCTTTTCGGGGCTTTGCGTGACGGGAACGGCGACGCCTGTAAGCGGCTCTGGTCCATGGCTGTGGAGCTGCATCGGATCGGGCAGCGGATCAAGCGCGAGTTGCTCGGCCTCTTCGCAAGCACAGACCAAGGTTGATGGCTTGTGTGGCGCGGCGGCCAATGCCGTCATGAATCAAGCCCCTGTTTCCGGTTTATGCGACAGCGGTATGCCCAGTTCCGTTTACGGAGCAGGGCCGTGGACGTGGACGTGTTCAGGGATGAATGGCGGTATCGCCAGCACGTGCGGGACGTCTAAGATTCTGCCCAAAGCGCCTCCTCCTCCGGGGCCGCTGGTGAATGGTTTGTGCGGCTCCGCCAACGGTGTGGCCTCACTTGTCGCACCGGAAGAAGATATGTGTTCGGCGGGCATGGCAACGGCGCTGAGCGGCAATGGCCCTTGGAATTGGAGCTGTATTGGCGCAAATGGCGGCATGACGGTCAGTTGTACCGCGCCGTTGACGCCGCCGGATCCTATCGTTGGCATGTGCGGCGCGGCACATGGCGTTAGCACGTTGACGGCCCCTAAGGGCGGCTTATGCGCGGCGGGCATTGTCAGCGCCGTGAGCGGTAAGGGGCCATGGACATGGAGTTGTTCGGGAACGAATGGTGGTGGCGCGGTAAGCTGCGTTGCGCCTCTTGCGGGTAAGGGCTCATCGACGCAGGCTTTGCCATCGATGGTCACACCTTCTTCCAGCGGTGATGAAGCGCCAACGCCAAGAGCCGCGCCTGTCGGTCTTGTGACGCCGCAACTGTCTTCAAAAGCGGTCTTGCCAGCGCTTAAGCCGGGAACGCTCCCCTCGTTTAAGACGTCAAGTAAAACTGTAAAAGACGCCTCGCAGGGAAATCAAGAAACGCCTTCCTTTGCGCCGTCTTTGCCAGAGGGAACAACGGCCATCACGCCGCCACCTGTGCGTGATGCTTTGTTGCCGATGGCTGGGCTGAAACCTCCCGTGATTGACAGCGAAGGCAAAACCGTTCCCGGAACGCGCCTTGTGCTAGAACCCGAAGCGTCCTTGATCAGTTTTGAGAGAGGGTCGGATAAGTTGGATAAAGATGCTGTTGAGGTCGTTGAAAAACTTATTCGCATTTTAAAGGCAAATGGCGGGGCGCGGATCACGCTGACGGCTTATTCCGATACCAATGGCACGATCACGCCGCGTGAAGCGCGTCGCCTCTCCCTTAATCGCGCTTTGGCTATTCGCGATTTTATGACGACCAAAGGCATTGCCAGCAGCCGCGTGGATGTTCGCCCCATGGGCGCGAACGTGCCTTCGGGCGATATGGATCGCGTGGATGTGAAGGTCAATTAAGGCGGGAGAATTGGGCGTTTTTCTGCCGCCCAAAGTGCTCTTTCGATATGCTTTGTTATCAATATGTTAGTAAAAAAACATCGATTCTCAGCCCCAAGAGCGTGGGATTATGCCTCTCAGTCGCCTTCAGCTCAAAGTTAATGCCGTAACCCCTTGAAATATAAGAAAACTGACTCGATTTTGGGTGGATACTAACCTATTGATTTAAAACACTTTTGTGAACTTCGCCCGATTTTGGATCGCCAAAAGCAAAAAATCAGAGGGCAGGGGGCAAGGCGTGGGGTCAGTGGGGCGTGCGGCGCTCGCAATAGATCGTTGTGGCCGTTATCACGGCAATGAGCGCGATGAGCGCCCCGATCAGCGCCAACGAAAATCCTAAAAGAACAAAAGCCGCTGCGATGGCCACCGTTGTGACAAGTTCAATCATCACATAACGCGCCCCGATGGGGGCGGCGCAATGGCGGCAGCGGCCACGTCCGATCAGCCATGAAAAAACGGGGATAAGATCGCGAGGCGTTAAGCGCGTGCCGCACGAAGGGCAAGTTGACGGCGGCGCGATGATCGACATTTTGCGTGGCAAGCGATAGCTGAGCATAGTTGTAAAGCTGCCCAGCACCAGCCCGATAAGCGTGCCAACAAAAAGTCTGACAAAGGGTTCGTTCAGCAAAGGATCGTTCATAGTGCGCTTATACCCTTTCTTGAGTCTGATGGCCATGCTTTCCTTGAAAGGAACATGGGTTTGTGACTATGATCCTTATCTTTGCACTCTTGTAAAGCAGAGATGATCATGGCGGATCCCATCATTCAAGTACAGGATTTAACGCGCACCTTTCGCGTGCGCGATAAGGAAGCACGCCAAGGCGGTTGGTTTTCTCCCGCCAAGACGAAAGAGCTGATCGCCGTTCGCGACCTCAATTTCTCCATTCAAACGGGCGAGAAAGTTGCCTTTATCGGCCCTAACGGCGCGGGTAAATCCACGACGCTTAAAATGCTGTCGGGGCTTTTGTGCCCGACGGCGGGAACAGCCTCCGTTTGCGGTTTGACGCCGTGGGAGGCGACGCAAGCGCTATCGTCAAAGATTGGCCTTGTGTTTGGCCAGCGCTCGCACCTGTGGCCGAACTTGCCGGTGAAGGACAGCTTTGCTCTGCTGGCCAAGATTTATGATTTGGAAGAAGGCGCGGCGCAGCAGCAAACGGACAAATTGATTGAGGTGTTTGGCCTTGCCAAATTTTTCAATCAATATGCCCGCACGCTGTCTTTGGGGCAACGGATGCGGTGCGATATTGCGGCGGCGCTTCTTCATCAGCCCTCGGTTTTGTTTTTGGATGAGCCGACCATCGGCCTTGACGTGACGGCCAAAGCGTTATTGCGCGATCACCTGAATCGCTTGGTGCAGGAGTTTGAGACGACGGTGCTGCTCACCAGTCACGACACGGATGATGTTGAGAAAATCTGTGATCGCGTGATTCTGATCGATCACGGGCAAAAGCTTTTGGATACGACGCTGCCCAAACTGCACCGTGACTATCGCCAGACGAAAACCTTGCGTTTGACGACTGAGGAAGAATGCCCCGTGTTTGAGCATCCCCATGTGAGCGTGGAGGCGCGGGGCGATCATACGCTGGTTCTTGCTGTGGACGTGACGCAAGTCAGGATGGAGGTCATCGTGTCGCAGTGCCTTGAGCGGTTTAAGCTGCACGATATCACAATCGAAGATTTGCCGTTGGAGGAGATTATCAAAACGATCTACCAGCAGATGAAGAAGGCGAGGCCGTGATGGGGGCGTGGTCTTTTTCACTTCGCGTTTTTTGGATCGCCGTTGCCTATGGGTTCAGGCAGACGATGCAGCAAAAGATTTTGTTTGTCGGCGCTTTTCTGGTTTACGCGACGATCATGGTGTTTTACAGCGGCATCATTAAAATGATCACGCCTGAGGATCTGGCCAAACATGGCTTTAGTCATGCGCAGTTGATCTGGTATTTGGCGATCACGGAATATATTTTGTTTTCCTGCGTTTCGTGGGTCTTTAAAGAGGTGCAAAGTGATTTCCAAAGTGGGCAGATGAGCCTCTCGTTGCTTCGCCCTTATCCAACCAGCTTGACCCGCGTTATGGTTTGGTATGGCGAGGCGCTGGCGCGTCTTTTGGTATTGTTCGCGCCCATGATGGTGGTAACGGCCTTGCTCGCGGGTGAGTTTGTGATGACGCCCTTTCAAACGATGGGCATGTTGCTCAGCGTGCCTCTTGGTGCGGTGATTATGGAGTGCGCATTCTATATGATCGGTGCATCGTGTTTGTGGTTTGTGCAGGCCGAACCAGCCTCATGGGTTTGGCAAAAGGCCGTGTTCCTTTTCGGCGCGATGATCTGGCCGATGGCGTTCTATCCGCTGTGGATGAAAGGCTTCATGTGGGCCACGCCCTTTCCCGCTGTGTTGGCGGCGGCGGGAAGCTGGGCGCTTAACCTCTCGCCATTCTATTATGTGCTTGCGTTTTTGCACCAGGTCTTTTGGGCTATCACCTCTCTTATTGTTTTGCGCTGGTTTGACGGCGTTGTGCTGCGCAAGGTTCAAGCGGGGGAGGGGGTATGATTAAAACACTCTCCTATCTTTGGGCGTTGATGATGGCGAACATGAGCGAACATACGCACCAGCGTAAACGCTTGTTTGTCATGTCGTTCTTTATGATGATTCAAAACACGATGTTCTTTATCATTTGGATACTCTTCTTTCAATCGGTTGGTGATCTCAAAGGTTGGCAGTTGCCCGATTATATGCGGCTTATCGGAATCTTTGCCTCATCCTTTGGGTTTTGCATGTTTTTCTTTTACGGCGTGCGGAACATCGCGTACTGGATTCAGGACGGATCGTTGGATGCGTTTATCACGCGCCCACGCGCCGCGCTGCCCGCGTTGTTGATGAGCGCTTCCTCGCCCGCTAGCCTTGGCGATATTCTTTATGGCCCTCTTTTGTGGCTGACGTTGGGGGATATGCCGGTTTCAAGTTTGCCGTGGTTTTTGTTTCTGGCGATGATGTCGGCGGTTCTGTTGCTCTCGGTGCTTGTGATCATGTATTCGTTGGCGTTTTGGCTTAAGGGCAGTCCGCGCTTTTCTGATCAGCTTTTCGAAATGCTGCTTATCTTTACAGGCAACATTCTGCATGGTCAGCCGTTTGCGCTGAAGGCTGTGGCCTTTACCATCATTCCTGCCGGATTCATCACCTATATCCCCGTTCAATTGACGCGGGAGTTCGATGCGACGCTTTTCGCGTTGCTGATAGGCGCGATCATTTTTTATGGTGCGGCGGCGATCCTTGTCTTTAACGCTGGCCTGCGGCGTTATATCAGGGGCTCTGTTTAAGGGCCGTTATGGCTTCGCTTACCTGCGCGGGGTTCGTGAAATCGATGCGAGGATGGCGGAAGGGAACCCATTGAAAACGAGCATACCATAACGTCCCCTCATGCGGCGGCTTGGCGTAGTCATAGGTGGACAGTGGACGGAAAACCTCATGATCCGTTTTAACATAGCCAAGGTTACTGCGTTCGCTGGCGTATAAGTTTAAAAGAGTTTGCTTGTTGCCTTTTTCTTCGTCCGTCAGGCGGACAAGAACTTCAGAACCGTTGGCTGAGGGAAAATGGTTTGAATGTGTTTTCCCTTGAGCGGCATTGTATTCTGAAAATTCCAAAATACTGATTTCTTGTTTTAAAAGGCTGCACGCGCCGTTGATCGCATCGTGATCGGCATGCCCCCCTTCATAGGCGGGAATCCACAGTTGATCAATATCGTGCGAGGCAAGGGCATAACGAATTTCTTCAAGAACCCTTGGCAACGTCAAAGCAATTTGCCGCGCAGGACGATCCGCAAAAGCAAGCGGTTTAATTTTAAGACGTTTGGCCACCATCTCAGCCTCTTTATGGCGGCGGGCGATGGATGAACGGTAATGCCCGCGCTTCCATGGCCACATGACGCTTTGCGCGATGCACCCATGGGTTAGATAAAGCGTGTAAATCTTGGCTCCTTCTGCCTGTGCGCGGCCTATCGTTGCGGCGCAGGCGACAACTTCGTCATCGGGATGGGGCACAAGAATAAGAATATGACGCCCAAAATCAGTCATGTTGTTTTTTTTCTTTCATTGCCTTTTTCCACGCAGGATAGAAATCGTTTTCTAAAACCTCTTGCCAACTCGCAATGGAAGTATCGGCATAAGCGCGTGCGACCTTGGCCATATGAAGGCGCGTGTTGGTGGAGCCTGTCACATCGCGCAAGGCTTTTGTCCATGCCTCGACGCCACTGGGCACGACCAACATGGCGGGCGTGTTATCGCACAGCGCGGCGATGCCGCTTTTTTCGGAAACAAGGCTAGGGAGGCCAGAGACGATGGCTTCCACCGAGGCTGTGTTGCGGATTTCAATTTCCGAGGGCAGGGCGAACACGTCCGCGCTGGCGTACAGACGGGCTATTTCCTCTGGGCTGATTTGTCCCGCAACAGAGACGTGGCTGCCAAGGCGCTCGCGCAAGTCTTTGTCGGCGGGGCCGATGCCTGCCGTAATCAAATGGACGGCGCGACCTTCGGCGATCAGGTTTTCCATGGCGCCGATAAGGGTGTAAATGTTTTTGCCCTCATCCAGCCTTCCGACGAAAAGGACAATAATGGAATCATGAGGAACGTCATAGTCCATTTCGACGCCTGCGCGATCACGTTTATGGAGGCCGAAAAGAGAGCGATCCGTGCCAATACGCACGATGTGGACGTTTTCGTCGCCTATAAGGGCGGCAGCGATCTTTTTATCTTCATCCCGTTTGTAAAACGCCGCGCTACAGGCGCGTAGATGTTTGGTAAGGCGCTTTATCTTTGCGGCTTCTTGTTTTTCCGGCAGGTGAAGAACGTCAAGAAGAAATTTTGAAATCCAACCATGACCAAAAAGTTTTTCAATGGTGAGGCGCGTAAAAACACGCGCATAGGCGGGCGTGTCGGTATGAAAAGAAGTTGTCAGGGGAATGCCGCGCTTGCGGCTTACTTTTTCTGCTGTTTGAGCGAAACAGAAGAAGCCATCTGTCGTGACGATGACATCATAAGCCTCCAGCTCTTTGGCAAGCTCTTTATGATAGCTTCCCAAATCCGTATTGTCGGGAACGTAGGGCAGAAATTTAAGGCGGCTTGTGCTAAAGACAGGGGGGAGGTGCTTGATCCTTGCCTTAGCGCTTAACTCTTGCGTTGGCGCATCGCCAGAAAAATAGGCGGTGAAGTCAAGAGGCAGGTTTGTTGTGGCCGCCGCCTTGGCCAGATTTTCCCAGCCTCGCGCATGGCCTCCCGACATTGGTGAGAGGGTAAGGTCGATAAGCGCGGCAACGCGCAAAGGGGCGGGATCTGTTTTGGGGCTTGTCATGAACTGTCTTTATGTCATCTAATGTGGAGCGTGGCTTGATGTTATGCCCGCACGCAATTTTTCCATGAGTGGGAGTCTAAAACAAGTGCGAAATTTCCTGTGGCTTATTCTTTTGGGGTTATGGCTGCCGATGGTTGCGCAGGCTGGCGTTTTATCAACCTCTGGCGAGATTAAAACAGGCTCTGGCGAAAAGCCGGTTGATAAAACAGTGTCGGTTGATTCTGTTCTTGATGGTGTTTCGGGCGTTTTTGATTCTGTTGTGTCAACGATTGGCGGCCATAGCGATAATCAACCCAAGGCAGAAGCGCCAGAAACCCCCGCATTGATCAAGGCCAAACGCCTTGAGTCTGACAAAGAGGCCGCCGCCAAAGACGCAACGCGCAAAGAGGAAGCGGCTGCGCCTTACAAAGTTTATACCGCTCCTATGATTGCCGATGATCCGCCTGTTGTCATCGATCCCCATTCTTCTTCTGAAACTGACTCTGTTCAAGGGGATGGGTTTGAAGGGTGGCCGGAACAAGCGCCCAAAACAGTTGATCTTAGCAAGCCGCCCGCCTTGACCAAGCAAGCGAGAGAGGCCGCTGGCCTTTTTGTTGAACGGGAGGACGTGCTTTATAGTCCAGAAGGAAAAAGGGAAAAGACTGAAAGGGGCAGGGGCATTCCTCCCATTGCGGCGCTGCCTAAACAATTCATTCCAATCCTTCCCTTGGGTTTTGGTGGGAAAGCGGCACCGCAGCTTTTGCCTGTGGCGAGCAGCGTGTCACTTGATGATGATCAAACACAAGTCACGCGTGTGATCGTTTTTATTCACGACATGACGCGCGGCGCGGCGGATGGCATAGCAACTTTGATGACTTTGTCCGGTTTGGAAGGTGAAAAGACTCTTATCATCGCGCCGCAGTTTCCTTTAGATGTCGATATTGTTCGCTTTGCAAAGTTCCTCCCCGACTCGGGAAGGCAGGTTGCTCGTTGGCGCATTGAAGATGGGTGGCAATGGGGTGGCGAATCTCTGTTGGAAGCGCACCAGCGTGGGGTTAGTTCTTATACCGCGCTGGACATTCTGCTTTTATATCTTTCGGATCGTGAACGCTTTTCGATGTTGGAAAAGATCGTTCTGGCAGGCCATGGGCAAGGGGGCGATTTTGTGCAGCGTTACGCGGCGGTGGGAAAAGCGCCTTCTGTTTTAAAGAAAGAGGGTTTGCCCATAAGCTTTATCGCGGCCAACCCTTCGTCCTATCTTTATTTGACGGCCTCGCGTCCTATGCCAGAAAGGGGCCGCTTTGCCGCGCCGGATGCCGCCGCTTGTCCAGACGTCAACAACTATCCCTATGGTCTTGCGGCGTTGAGTTCTTATGCCAAAAGCGCGGGCGCCAACGCTATCCGTTTGAATTATCCAGAACAGCCGGTGGTCTATTTGGTGGGTGATAAGATTCTTGTTGATCACTATTTGGATCAGTCTTGCGCCGCGATGGCCCAAGGCGCGGATCGCACAACGCGAGGGAAGAATTATGGGCAGTATCTGTCCAAAAGCTTTGGCGATACGGCGCTTAGCCATACACTGCGGATTGTGCCTAATGCTGGCTATGACCCTGTTTCGCTTTTTGGTTCATCGTGCGGCATGGCCACGCTGTTTGGCGATGGCGGGTGTTAGGGGGTAAATCGAGAAATTTTCGATCATTATGGCATATCTTTTTTAATCTTTTGTTCTCCAATTAAAGAATAGTTAGCCTAACTGACTGAAAATAAACAATTATCTTGACATTCTTCCAAAAAACCTATACAATTCGACACATAGTGCTTGTTTTATGCTGAAAGCTTTTGGAAAGGGGATAAGAATGTCATATACTGATGCATCACAGGATATTCACCCTGAGGGGGGCAATATGTTTAGTCTTAGAAAGTTATTTGGATTAAAACCATCTTCTAATGAGATTGAAATTTTTTTAGCTGACATGCAAAAGTCCTCGCTTGAAGCGGCTACTAAGGCTGGCCAAGATTATCTTGACAAATCTTTCACAGCGCATCGTCCTAATGAATCAAGGGGTAAAGTTGTTTCGAAGGCTTGCGAGCGCACGCGTTGATTTTTTACTGTCTGATTGATTTTCTTAGATTTTAGAAAAATAAATTTCTTCGGAGGATTTCATGTCTATACACCTTCCACTTCAAGAGTTGGGGTTGATTTATCCGCAAGGAGT
>DYDA01000023.1:0-6243 GCA_020718105.1 Micavibrio sp.
TGTCCTCCCCCGCAAGGGGGGAGGGGTGTTTCGCTCAATGTCAATTCTCTACCCTCCCGTTTTTTGGGAGGGGAGCCTCATGATATTATCCTTTCTTCCACAAGCGCGACCACCAAGAACGGGGCGCAGATTTTTCAAGGGTTGAAACCGTTTGATAGCGGCCTTTGTAAAGGATCGTCGGTTCACAGGGAAGAGGCGCGGTTTCTTTTTCTTTAAGTTGTTCTTGCAACTTGGCCACCTCGCCGCGCAAACGCCGCGCTTGCCAGCCAGAGCGGAAAACCGCCACGCCCGTCATGAGGCTGCCCATCACAAAGCCAACGATCAAAAGACCCAGAGAGAGGACGGAGATGGGCATCGTAGCTTCGAAATCGAAGGGCCAGAAGCTAATCGCGACCTGAAGCCGGTTTTGAAGGATAAAGACAACCACCGCGACAAAGATCGGCAGCGTGAGAAACCATGTCAGAAGACGCATAGGATACCCCTTTCGTTAAGGAGAAAAAGAGCCCGATAGCAGCATTAGAACGTCTTATACCAGCGAACGCATAAAACTAACCATTTCCGTCATTGCGAGCGATCAACGGGAGCGTGGCAATCCATCACCTACACTTTCCACCATTGACCCTCTTTGTCCTTTCAGGAGATGGATCGCCACGTCGTCCCCCGCATCAAGTGCGGGGTCCTCCTCGCGATGACGGTTTGTTTTTGCATGAGTCATTTCATGTGATCGTTGGTATTGCGCTTAGTACCCGCCGACAAGAAGGTTCTTCAGAACGTGCATTTCTTCTAAGGCGCGGCCTGTGCCAAGCGCAACGCAAGACAAAGGATCCTCCGCCACCGAAACGGGCAAACCTGTCGCATGACGCAACACGAGATCAAGGTTACGCAGCAAAGCCCCGCCGCCCGTCAGCACAATACCCTTATCCACGATATCGGCGGCCAGTTCCGGCGCGGTGTTTTCAAGAGCCACCTTCACAGCTTCCAAAATCGCGCTGACAGGCTCAGAGAGGCTTTCAGCAATCTGCCGTTCCGTGATCACGATTTCCTTGGGCACGCCATACATCAAATCGCGACCCTTGATTTCCGACACGCGCCCCTCGCCATCTTCCGGTGGTGAAGCGGAGCCAATTTCTTTCTTGATGCGCTCAGCCGTACTCTCACCAATCAGCAGATTGTGATAGCGGCGGATATAGTTGATGATCGCCTCGTCCAGCTTATCGCCGCCCACGCGCACCGAGCGCGAATAGACAATGCCGCCAAGCGAAAGCACCGCGACTTCCGTCGTGCCGCCGCCGATATCAACCACCATGGAACCCGTGGGTTCCGTGACGGGCAAGCCCGCGCCGATTGCGGCGGCCATCGGCTCTTCGATCAAGAACACGCGGCGCGCACCAGCGGACTCCGCCGATTCTTGAATCGCACGACGCTCTACCGCTGTCGATCCCGATGGCACGCAAATGATAATCTGCGGGTTCGCAAAACTGCGGCGGTTATGAACCTTGCGAATAAAGTGCTTGATCATTTCTTCCGCGACTTCAAAATCCGCGATCACGCCATCACGCAAGGGGCGAATGGCTTGGATATTACCGGGCGTGCGCCCCAACATCAGCTTGGCTTCATCACCGACAGCCAGCACTTGCCGCTTGCCACGTGATGTCGCAATGGCCACAACAGACGGCTCATTCAAAACGATGCCGCGCCCCTTCACGTACACAAGCGTGTTGGCCGTACCCAGATCGATGCCCATGTCGGCGGAGAGCAACCCTAACAAATTGGAAAACATTGGCGTTTCAACTCACGATAAAAAAAGGGCGTCAAAGGCCCACCCGAAAACCACTTCTTTTTCGCACCCTATGGCTTGGGAAGCAAGGGAATCGTTGTTAACTTTTGTTATTGTTCTTGAAAAAAGAAAAGACTCGCATCGGTGTGGCAGTCCCCATCCATAAAAACAAAGGCTCACCTTTGTTCCCGATTGCGTTTTTACCATAATCCATTATAATTATAAGTATGACTGATCCACTTGACCCCATGTCCTCCGATTCGCCAGAAGCTCAAACACCGTTCGAAACGGTCGAATCAGCTCCTGCTTCTGCGCCTTCGGGAACGCCGTTGAAATCACCGCCTGTCATTACCATGCACGCGCCTTCGGCAGAAACGCTGTGGATGGAAATCGTCATTGCCATCAATTATTTGACGCGCCTTAACCTACGCTTAAAAGAATCGCCAAGGCCGCGCTTTATCCGTAAGGCCATGGTATGGTTTCCCCTTGTCGGCGCGATCATCGGTTTTTTTGGTGCCAGCGTTGATTGGATTATGACGCAAATAGGCCTTCCCGGCATTATCACATCGGCCTTTGCCGTCATCAGCATGTTGTGGATCACCCGCGCTTTGCATGAGGAAGAGTTCGCCAGCATGGCCAATCAATATGGCCGCACCTTTGACAAGGAACAAGGCGTTGGCTGGCTTAAAGAAGAGCGATCGGTTCAATATGGAACCCTTGCCGTTATTCTTGTGATCATTATGAAAATCGGCGCCATCGCCAGCCTTAGCGATAATGACGTTGTCTTTCAGGCGCTCATCACCTCGGCCTGCTGGTCACGAGCAATGATGGTCGTGATGGCTTCATGGCTTCGCCCTATTCCGGCTGATCCCGTTGCGGATTATTTCCAACAGCCCCCTGCCCTGCGCATGTTGCTGGCGCTTGCTGTTGGCGGCCTTATCGCTTTTGCCGTCTTGGGCTCTTATGCCACTTATGCATTGGCCTTTGGGACGGGCGCGGGGTTGCTTGTTACCCTTTTAGGGGCAAACCATTTGCGCGGTTACAACGGCCCTCTTATGGGCACCTTACAAGAAATCGTCGAAATCACCATCTTGGGCGTCATTCTAGCGTTACAATAACCCGTTCTTTTTTGGAAATGGAGAAACCCTATGCGCTTCTTTCATCGCTCCTTGTTTTTGGTTCTTTTGGCTCTCGTCTCTCTCACGGCCTGCCGTAGCGCGGGCGAGTTTGGAAGCGAGCCTGATCAACTTATGGATCGCTCACGCATTACGTTCCAAACGATGCTCAGCGACAATCAATATCCGGGGCTTGTTGATTTAGCCTCACGCGCCAAAGCCATCTTGATTGTTCCCAACCAAATTCGCGCAGCCTTCCTTCTGGGTGGACAAGGCGGCAATGCCGTGATGCTGGTACGCGATGCCCAAAACAAGTGGAGCTCTCCCGCCTTCTATACACTGGGCGGCCTCAGCTTTGGCCTTCAAATCGGCGGCAGCTCGTCCGAGTTTGTGATCGCGATCATGACCGAAAAAGGCCTGAACGCTATTTTGGATCGTCAGGTCACCTTGGGTGGCGATGCTGGAATCGCGGTGGGTGAGCTTGGCAAAGGCGTGAATGCGGCCACAGCGATTGGCCTGAAATCTGATATGTATTCCTTTGCGCGCTCACAAGGGCTTTATGTCGGCGCTTCGCTTGAAGGCTCCGTCATATCACCGCGCCATACGTGGAACAGACAGGTTTATGGGGCTAACGTGAAGCCACGCGATATTCTGGTCAACCACACCGTATCGGCGCAATCGCCCAGCGCTTCGGCTTTGATCAACGCCATGCCTTAAGGGGCGATGGCTTGCATCTCTAGGGTCAAGGAAACCGTATCGCCCAGCCCTGTTTCCGGCTGTTCTGGCGTTGGGTCAACAGTCATGCCATAGGCTTCGCGTTTGACCTTACCGCTTAACGTCAGGCGAAGTTGCCCACCGGCTCCCGTTCCTCTTGTCTCAGCCTTGGCAAGCGTGGCATCAAAGGTTGCGGCTTGGCTTTTACCGCGCAGAGTCAAGGTTCCCTTAATCGCCCCAGCACCATCCTTAAGCGTCACAGGAACATCTGAAATAAAGCTAATTTCAGGATGTTGCGTGATGGCAAACATCTCGGCGCTGCGGATCAACGAAGGTGGGGACGCTTGCAAGCTACGTGCATCAATCGCAAAGCGCAGGCGGCTCAACGCATACGAACCTTCATCATAATGAAAGCTTCCCGTGGCTTCTTGAAAGGCGCCGGAAAAGAGCTGTTTTGATGCCGAATCCGACACCAAAAACGACGTTTTGCATTGCTGAGGCGGCGCGTAATACTTCCCCGCCGCCGCCATGGTGGCGGTCACAGGCATCAGACCCAAAACGGCAAGAAACGGGAGAAGGACAAGACGATTCCGCATGGCCTATTGCCAATAACCCGGAACAAAGGCCCAGCCAAAGGCGCGGCGCTCCCAACGGTCCGATGTCCATGCCGCTGTAGGGTTGGGCTTAAGGATATAGGAACCTTCAACCCAACTGAACGTCTGGCCATCATACGCCCAATAACCACCGCGCCAAACTTGTTGCATCGGGCTGATCGCTTCGGGCTTGACCTCTAAAGGAGAGGGCGGGGGCGGAGAAGGTGAAAGGCGAAGATAGGGATAGATTTGAGGTTCCATAAGCGTTTCATCATCTGGTTGAGACGATGAACACGCGCTCAACGTGCCGATAAGAAAAGCAAGAAAAAGAAACTGAACCCGACCGACTTTCATCCTGAAATCTCCACCATTGAAGGGCGTACTTTAAACGAAGGTTTTACACAACCGTGACGGTGAAATCTTCGATCACAAGATTGGCAAGAATCTTTTCAGCCATCGCCTTGCCCGCTGCCAAAGCCTTTGTCTCATCCGTTTCATGCGTCGTCACAAAAATCGTCTTGCCGACACGCACGTCTTCAACGCCCGCAAAACCAAGCGTGCCCAAAGCATGGCCGATAGCTTTGCCTTGAGGATCCAAAACGCCATTTTTCAGCATAATGTCAATGCGAACTTTCATAACCAGCAACCTATCTTTCGTTAATGGAAGTGATGTTATTCGTTGGCGTGTTATCGCCCGTGGGGTTTAAGCCTTCAGGCAAAATACCAAGGCGACGCGCCACTTCTTGATAGGCTTCCTCAACCTTACCAAGATCCTCGACAAAGCGGTCTTTGTCCATTTTCTCATTCGTCTTGATGTCCCATAAACGGCAATTGTCAGGGGTCATTTCATCCGCCAGCACGATACGCATTTCATCGTGATCCCAGATGCGGCCAAACTCCATCTTGAAGTCCACAAGACGCAGACCAATGCCAAGGAAAAGCCCCGACATGTAATCGTTCACGCGCAAGGTGTGCGACATGATTTCGTCCAGCTCATAAGGATTGGCCCAACCAAAAGCTGTGATGTGTTCTTCGGAGACCATCGGGTTGTTCAGGTCGGCTTGCTTGTAATAAAACTCAACGATAGAGCGCGGCAGCGCCGTCCCTTCGGGAATCCCAAGGCGTTTGGCAAAGCTGCCCGCCGCGACGTTGCGAACAACGATTTGAATCGGAATAATATCAAGCTGGCGGATCAGCTGTTCGCGCATGTTCAAGCGGCGCATAAAGTGCGTTGGCACGCCGATATCATTCAGCTTGGTCATCAGGTATTCGGAAATGCGATTGTTCAAGACACCCTTGCCTGTCACAATACCCTTTTTCTGATTGTTAGGAGCGCTGGCGTCATCCTTGAAATACTGCACCAAAGTTCCAGGCTCAGGCCCTTCGAACAGAACCTTGGCCTTGCCTTCAAAAATGCGGCGGCGTCTGCTCATGCGGAAATTCATGCTTCTCAACCATTTAGTCACAGTAACGGGACAGCGACTCGCAGTCCCGACAAGCATAGGTATAACAGGGTATAGAGCCGATGACAATGATGCGAAAACAAGAGGCCACAGCGCAAAAAAAGGGGGAGTCAGGGCAAAGAAAGCGCCGCAATCGTGCCCTCGTCCCTAGTCCCTAGTCCCTAGTCCCAAGTCCCAAGTCCCTGCCTCCCAATCGTCACGCCTTTTTGCTTTTGGCGATCCAAAATCGGGCGACGATTGCAAAAGCTTTATGAATCAATGGGTTAGGTACTGCCCAAAACCGAGTCAGTTTTCTTATATTTCAATGGGTTACGGCATTAACTTTGAGCGGAAGGCGATCGAGAGGCACTATTCCACGCTCTTGGGGCTGAGAATCGATAAAAAACCCAAGATTCGTTGATTCTATTGCGTTTTTTCTGAGGAGAAAAGAGGGGCAAAAAAGGGAGTCAAAAGCAGCGAGTATCGCGCCTGCCCCCCTCCCTCTTTTTTGAAGGTATACTCATCGCACTTCAAGAGTTGGGATTGCTTTATCCGCAAGGACGCTGATGTCCCCTCCCCCTCGCGGGGAGGGATAGGGAGGG